>ONTS01000008.1 GCA_900320845.1 uncultured Prevotellaceae bacterium
GTACTCACAGACCACCAAGTCACTCAGCGAGTTCCACCAGATAATAGAATACTGCAGGGAGCACATGGAAAAGGGTGCCACCTTTGAGTCGTTTGACACTATATGCCGTTCCGTAGCCAACCGTATGCCCAGCATCTGCGAGTTTGCCCGCAAACACGAGTTGGTGCTCTTCGTATGCGGCAGAAAGAGCAGTAACGGCAAGGTGCTATACAACGCCTGCCGCGAGCATAACCCCAACACTCACCTTATAGAGGGGCCCGACGAGATAGACGTGGCATGGCTGCAGGGCATTGACAGCATCGGTATATGTGGTGCTACGAGTACGCCAAAATGGCTCATGGAGCAATGCAGGGAGAAGGTGGAAGGGATGAAGGATGAAGGATGAAGGATGAGGGATGAGGGATGAAGGGATGAAGGATGAAGGAAGAAGGATGAGGGTCTATATGGTAATAGTCCCAAACAACCAAACGACTAAACACCCAAACAACTAAACGACTAAACGACCAAACAACCAAACAACCAAACGACTAAACGACCAAACGACCAATAATGAAAAAAATAACGATAGCAATTGACGGCCACTCATCATGTGGCAAAAGTACCATGGCGAAAGACCTGGCTCGTGAAGTCGGATATGTTTATGTCGACACAGGTGCCATGTATCGTGCCGTGACACTCTATGGGCTACGCAACGGCATGATCGACAAGGCGACACACCACGTCGACACCAAACAACTCATACAACATCTTGACAACATCCACATCACCTTCCAACGCGACGACGCTCAACGCCTGCATACCATGCTCAACGACCAGAACGTGGAACGCGACATTCGCGGCATGGACGTCGCTGCATGCGTCAGCCATGTAGCAGCCATCCCCGAGGTGCGCGCAGCACTCGTCAGACAACAGCAGCGCATGGGAGAACAGAAAGGCATCGTCATGGACGGACGCGACATAGGAACAGTGGTGTTTCCCAACGCAGAACTGAAGGTGTTTGTCACCGCCTCAGCCGAAGTGAGGGCTCAACGACGCTATGATGAACTCATCGCCAAAGGAGCAAAAGCTGACTATCAAGACATCCTTGCCAACGTTATGGAGCGCGACCGCATAGACACCACACGGGAGACCTCGCCCCTGCGCAAAGCCGACGACGCACTCACACTCGACAATAGCAACATGACGCCCGACGAACAACTCCAGTGGCTTATCGAGAAAGTGCAACAACGACTCAGCTGAAAAGACAGACTACGGATATTATGGATGAATAGGGATTGAGATAACATGGCTGATAAGACAGACCACTGCTAACACGGATATACACGGATTGAAAGAAAGAGTTTCTCCATCCGTGCCCCCTCCCATCCATAACCGATAACCATTCCTCATTATGCTCTCGCACAACGAACAAAAACTCATTCGCTCTCTTGTCCACAATAAGTACAGGCAGCGACATCAGCTCTTTGTTGCTGAAGGGCATAAAGTCATTGAGACCATCTCGACACGCTACAAGCCCGTCAAAGTCTTCGCCACCGAAGAGACGGCAGACAGAATCGTCGCCCCGTCCGTGTCGCCCACCATCGTCACGCCCCGCGAGCTGCAACAGGTCAGTAACCTCCAACATCCGCAAGGCATGCTCGCCCTCTTTCCGCTGCCCGCCACTATATACACCCCTTTCCCGCCCCAACTCACCCTCGCCCTTGACGCCATACAAGACCCCGGAAACCTCGGCACCATCATACGTATAGCCGACTGGTTCGGCATACAGCACATCGTATGCAGCCAAGACACCGCCGACGCCTACGCACCCAAAGCCATTCAGGCAACGATGGGAAGCATAGCTCATGTCGACATACAATATACCGACCTGCCACAATGGCTCGACAGTCTGCCCGACGACTTCCCCGCATTCGCTACAACACTCGACGGAGACAATCTCTACGAAGCTCAGCTCCCAGCCAATGCCGTCATCGTCATGGGCAACGAGGGTAACGGAGTGAGCCAAGAGGTGCAGCAACGCTTGAGCAAAAAGCTGTACATCCCTTCCTACAATAACCAAGAGAAAGGGGCAGAGAGCCTCAACGTCGCCATGGCTACAGCCATCATCTGTGCAGAATGGAGAAGAAGAGGGTGAAGAGAAAACAACAAAGACAGAGGAATAACAAAATAGTGATTACGCCATAGAGGAATAGTCACATACCAAAATCATTGATATTGGTCACCAATATCAATGATTTTGCATTTCAGTTAAGCAATAAGCATTTTCCTATTGCAGTCTGACAACATTATTTTTCCAGTCATCATCCCACAACCTACGGCTAAATCTCAGTGGTGGTAATTGGAAATAGAACTCGTCGTCCTCCATATCATCCTCAAAGCCTTCAAAGTCCAGGTCCTTACCGTCCGAATCTTCAGGTATAGTGGTGCCCGAGACAGCAATGACAAGATCGTCTGCCATGACAGCCCTCGGCCCGATGGTGATCGTCGCCGCTGTCGGAGTAGGATATCGTTTCTTCTTCATTGCTGTCTTATTTTACCATCATCTTTTTGTTACCTATAATATATATGCCGGGTTTCAGACTGTTGGCATTGTCGTATCGTCTGCCCTGCAGGTCGTAGATAGGCGGTCCGTCGGTGGCAGATGCTGTGGGCGGTGTGTCGATACCTGTCGTTACAGCATCTTCAAAGCTGAACACTACCTCCTTGGCGTTGAACGTATAGTTGTTCGGTATTCGCAGATAAGCTTTGTTTTGCGACAGAGTACCCTCGGAACTGTACGACTTGAAACGTCCGTTGTTCAGCCCGTAGCACTCATAGGTCGTCGAACCTTCAGTCTCTATGGGATAGACGTGCATGTAGCAGGGTGCGCCTTCCAGCAGGTTAGGCTCGGAGAGCGTCGTCTGGTTCCCACTGAAGCAGTCGTTCTCGCCCATCTTGTAAGAGAATGTCTTGCCAGGTTCACTCACCAGAACAACGCCAGTATAGTCGTTGTTGTCATCACCTGTACGCGAAGGGATATAGTTCACAGGCTTCATGATGATGTAGGTACCCGAAAACTCAGTACCATCAAGCTCGGTGACATCGCCTTTCTTGGCTTCTGTAGCTATGTATGCCTTCACACCGTTTGCCAGTGTGGCATCGGTAAGGTCAATGTCAAAGTCACGGCACAGTGTGGTAAGCTGTTTGGCAGTCGTGCCGGGAATCTCAGCCGACACCGTAGTGATACTACTCATGGCTTCTCTTTCCCAAGACTGATAAGGGTTAATTAATTGTTCGTACCCAATGTCATTCTTTCCTGCTATACTGCTGTACAAAGGCAACAGACTTTCCTTGGTATATATATTGGCATGTATGCTGCCACCATAGTAGCGCGATCTCGTCTCGGCGTTAGGATACAATACAATTGGAGTCAATGCTGTCACCACGGCATCTGCACCTTGGCTGCCCATCATGTATATCTCCTTACATTCGCTCGGTATCGACCCTACCATCAGCTTGGTGTTGGCAGGAATGGTGATGCGCTCCAAGGGATTTTGGATGAATGCAAAAGAATCTATCAGCTCCAATGTTGAATGCAAAACGATGCTACGTAACTCTTCCCTGACGCCTGAGAAAGCACCGCCGCCAATCTCCTTGACATGCGTGGGCACCTTATACTGATAACGCCGACCCAGCAGCTTCTGCCCGGCGGAGAAGAATATCAAGCGTGTCTTATCTTTGTTGAAAATGATGCCCTCCTCATTGCCTTCGCCCATGGTGAAGTGTTGGCAATCGGGCTTGATGGTGATGTTGCTCAGTTGATAGTTGTTGAACAACACACTGTTGCCGAAATAGCGTAACGTGCTGGGCATGTGCAGCTCTTGCAACTGATAGATGAAAGCGAAGGCAAAGCTGCCAATGCTTTCCACGCCTTCCGGTATGGTGATGGCAGACAGTTTGTTGCACCACATGAAAGCGAAAGGACCTATCGTCTTCAGCGTGGAGGGAAGGGTTATTGAGGTAAGGGCGAGACGACAGTCGTAAAAAGCACCTTTACCGATATACTCCACACCGTCTTCAAACGTGATGGAACTCATGCCGCACCAGTTGAAAGCACCTTCTTCAATGCGCTTCACGCTGCCGGGGATGGTTAGCCCAACACCGATATTGGTAATGACATCAGTAAATGTGGTGCCGAAGCTGGCACCGTTAAAGGCAAACCTGCCGATGACTTCCACATTGCTCGGCGTCTCAAATGTGACGCTGGTAATATGTGATAGTACTTGTCAATAACACCACCTGAAAAGGCGTAGGCAGCAATGGCTGTCACAGGGTAGTCCACACCTTCATAGTTTACCGTGGCAGGAATATATATGTCTTCAAGGTTGTAGGAATTGCGACCTGTCAGTGTGGCGGCACCATTCTGAATGGAATAGTTTAAGTCGTCTACCGTGATGTCCGTCTGAGCTACAGCAGACAGAGAGGAAACCCAGATGAAAAGGGTAGTGCAGAGGGCAATTAGCTTATTCATCACTTATATTCTATTTTTGTTTTTTACTGTGTGGAAGCCTTATGGCTTTTGCTGACGCAACAAAAAAGTGGGAGAAAAAAACTGTTATGCCAAAAAAGAAAAATCTTTGTTTGGCGAATAAAGACCCATTATTTTTCCGAAATTCTTTTGTTGTCAGTGCAAAAGTAATGTATTTTTCTTTTATATGCTATTTTATCGAATACTTTTTTCTTTTCTATAGCATATATCAACCCTCATGTCGGCACCATCGCTCTACAACTGGAAGCGATGTGTGCCTGTGGCGCGGCGCGGTGTGCGGTTGTCGTCGTAGGATGGGGCAGAAGGACTCTGTTGCCCTTGCGCCTGAGCCGAAGGGTTGACCAGTCCCTTATTCCTATATATATTATAACGCTGCATGACGAGGTTCACATAGTCGTAAGTCTCGTTGCCACGCATGTAGCCGTAGCTCACCACGGGGTCGTTGAAGTATTCGGGTAGAGAGAGCTTCAGCACATACTGTGCCACCACGTCCCAACGTCTGTGGTTGTCTCCATGCTTATGTGCCAGCTTCATGGCATCGCGTATGTGTCCGGAGCCTCCGTTGTATGCCGCCAGAGCAAAGCGCAGACGCTCGTCGCCGGGAGGAATGTCCATGAAGAGGGTCAGCAGTGAGCGCAGTGTGCGGGCGCCGCCGCTGATATTTGTGGCAGGGTCGAATATCTCGTAATCGCTGATGCCCAGCTTGCGGGCCGTGGCAGGCATCAGCTGCATCAGTCCTTTAGCCCCTGCCCACGACTGCGCCATGGGGTCGAAGCGCGACTCCTGATAGCTCAGTGCAGCCAGCAGACGCCAGTCGACGCCGACAGTGGAGGCATAGCGTTGGAAGAGGTGGTCGTAACGTGAGATCATGCCTTTGCGCTCGTTGAGCAATGGTGCCTCGAAGGAGTAGGAGCGAGGCTGTGGCAGACGCCCGTAGCGCTCTGCCTCCTCAGCCAGTGCCAGACAGCTATCGTCGTACCAGTCGTCCAACGCCGTGGCAAGCTCTGTGTTGTCGGTATAGACATACCATGCAGTGCCGCCCACAGCCACACGCGTCAGTTTGTCGTGTTGTCTGCCTGTATCAGCCTTACGTGCAGCCTCCGTCTTAGTGGTGTCATTGGCAGCCGCCCCGCGCACAATGCCTATGTCGCCCTCGCCGCGGCGCAGACGCGTAAACAGCTCGGTGGTGTCCTTACATAGATCCACACGCAACGACACGCCCAGTTGGTTGGCAAACTGTTGGCAGAGCTGAAACTGCAGACCCATGCCGCGCCCGTGGTAGTCGTAGTAGGTGTCGGGCCCGGAGAGCGTGAGTAATATCATCTCGCCCTGCATCAACATCTCATCCATGCTGAAGTGTTGCACCTGTTCTGCCGTGTCACCGATGACGGTACCCCACGGTGTGAGGCGCGAGCGTTGCTGACAACCTGACAGGCAGCCTGCCAGCAGCAGGATGAGGAGTATGCGTGTGTGGGTCATTCTTCTTGCAGTTGCATCCATCTGAGGGTCTTATCGTCAATGAGCTGTTGCAGCAACTGGTATTGCTCTGCCATCCGTTGCCGCTCCATGTGGTCAATGTCGGGGCTGCCGAGCGACGCTTCCAGCTCATGCAGCTGAGCCTCGAATTGCGGCAGCTCTTTCTCTATCTGTTCCAGTTCGTACTTAGCCTTGAACGTCAGCTTGCGCGGCTTGCCGTCGGCAGGCTTCTGTGGCGCACCCTTGCCGACGCTGCGGCTGTCATTCTTCGAGTTCGTGCCCTTGTTCTTATGGCTGTCGGCAGTAGACTCGTCGCTCTTACGGCCCTGTTGCCACTGCCGGTACTGCGTGTAGTTGCCGGGGAAGTCGTCTATCTGTCCACCGCCGCGGAACACCAGCAGATGATCTACCACCTTATCCATGAAGTAGCGGTCGTGGCTGACGATGATGACGCATCCAGGAAAGTCATACAGCCATTCTTCCAGCACCTGCAGCGTTTGTATGTCGAGGTCGTTCGTTGGCTCGTCAAGCACGAGGAAGTTGGGGTTCTGCATCAGCACCGTGCAGAGGTATAGCTTGCGCCGTTCGCCGCCGCTGAGCTTAGCGACGAAACTATGTTGCTGTGCCGGACTGAAGAGGAAATGTTCCAGAAGCTGTGAGGCAGAGAGCTGACGTCCGCGGCCCAGGTTGATGTATTCGGCAATGTTGCGAACCACGTCAATCACCTTGTCCTGCTCGTCAAACTGCAGTCCCTCCTGTGAGAAGTAGCCGAAGCGTACCGTCTCGCCGATGTCGAAGCGTCCGCCGTCGGGCTGCTCCCTGCCCATAAGTAGCTTGAGGAAGGTTGACTTGCCCGTGCCGTTGTCGCCCACGATGCCCATCTTCTCAAAGCGCGAGAAGTTGTAATAGAAATCTTTCAGCAGACATGTGTCGCCGTAAGCCTTGCTGACATACTGCGCCTCAAAGATTTTGTTGCCTATATATACGCTGCTGTTCTGCAGCTTTACCGCCCTCTCCTCAATGCGTCGACGCGCCTGTTGTTGCAGTTCATAGAACGCCTCTTCCCTGTAGCGTGCCTTATGTCCGCGTGCCTGTGGCTGCCGGCGCATCCATTCCAGCTCGCGACGGTAGAGGTTGTTGGCGCGTTGCTGCTCGGCACGGGCGACGTCGAGACGTTGTTGACGCTTCTCCAGAAAGTAAGCGTAGTTGCCGCGGTAGGAGTACATCTGCCCGTTGTCAATCTCCAGGATGACATTGCACACGCGGTCGAGGAAGTAGCGGTCGTGCGTCACCATGAGCAGCGTCTTGACCGAGCGCGACAAGTAGTCCTCCATCCACTCTATCATACCAAGGTCCAAGTGGTTGGTGGGCTCATCCAGCAGCAGGATGTCAAACTCTTGCAAAAGCACCCTGGCAAGGGCGAGACGCTTCTGCTGTCCGCCACTCAACGTGTCCACACGCTGTGTCATGTCTGTGAGGTGCAGACGCGTCAGAATCTTTTTCGCCCGTTGCTGCAACCCCTCGTCGGCATGCAGACAGCAGGCGTCGAGGACGGTAGAATCCTCGGGGAAGACAGGACTCTGCTCAAGATAGGCGATGCGCAAGTCGCGACGATAGTTTATCGTTCCGCCGTCGGCATACTCGTGGCGTGCCAGAATAGAAAGTAATGTGGACTTACCCGTACCGTTCAGACCTACCAATGCCACACGTTGTCCCTCCGAGATGGAAAACGTCAAGTCGCTGAACAGCATCTCATCAGCATACCGTTTCGACAAATTGTGAACATCAATATATGGTACTGGCATTGGTTTTTAGTTTTTGGGATTAGTTTTTAGTTCTTGATGCATTTGCGTTCTTATAACTCACAACCGCTTTGCTTGTAAAACATTGTTATCGTTAAATTATCCCTTCTATATAGTTCAGTACTTCGTCGCGGCCTTGTCGTGTCTCCGCACTGGTGATGAAGTAGGGTGGCAGTTCCTCCCAGCGTTCGCGCATAGCTTTCAGAAACGTGTTCACATTCTGTCGTGTGCGGCCAGCCGACTGCTTGTCAGCCTTGGTGAAGACGATGGCAAAGGGGATACCTTGCTCTCCCATCCAGTCAATGAACTCGTTGTCGATGCGCTGTGGTGGGATGCGGCTGTCGATGAGTACGAAGGTACACAACAGCTGTTCGCGGCGTTGCAGATAACGGCGTGCCATGAGGTCGATATCTTCGCGCACCGACTTTGAGCGCTTGGCAAAGCCATATCCCGGCAGGTCCACCAGATACCACTGCTGCTGTACGGCAGTCTTCTTCTTCGCTTCAGCATCGTCGGCAGTGCTGCTGCCAGACTGTATGCGACTGTCAATAAGGAAATGGTTGATGAGTAGAGTCTTGCCCGGTGTCGACGATGTCTTTGCCAACCCCTTATGCTGACACAGCATATTGATGAGACTCGACTTGCCAACATTACTGCGGCCGATGAAGGCAAACTCCATCAGTCCGTCCTCAGGACACTGCGACACGTTGCTGCTGCTGATATGATACTGCGACTTGATAATTTCCATAATAATATAGGTATTACAAACTGCAAAGATACGCAAAGAAATCAAACCACCCATCACTACAGGCAGCGAAGTTGTAAGACGATTCCCATGTGATGCACGCTCCAGGCCGTGATTAACAATCAGAAGTCTACACCAAAACGACCCTCATTCCCCCGTCAGCATGCCCTTCCTACCATGCTCCAATCATCGAAGGCAAAAAAACAACACCACTAATTTGTTGCATTGACAATAATCGCCTATCTTTGCAGCGCTTTTTAGGAAAGCACCTCGCCCAGATGGCGGAATCGGTAGACGCGCTGGTCTCAAACACCAGTGGGGCAACCCGTGCCGGTTCGACCCCGGCTCTGGGTACAAGCATTTCCCAATCCTCTGTGAATATATTATTTGCAGAGGATTGCTTTTTCTGATTTTTCGAGAAACGGGTGTATATGAATAATTCATGTGCACAAAGTCATTCATCTCTCATTCATGTATACCTTTCTTTTTGAATATTTTTTCTTTTCCTGAAGTTTATGTTTTTTGCAAATAAATCACTCATCCTTGCAACCTGTTGTTTTTCAGTTGCTTGAAGCGGTTTGTCATTTGGGCCTAATGATGTCGTCGTTAAGCCCCAATGACCGTCTCATTAGGCCCTGACGACAGCATCATTAAGCCTTAACGGCAACGTCATTGGCCCTTAACGGCAAAATTGTTTTATCCAAACGCCTATTCCGTTGATACACAATGATATGCTGGATGGATGTTTTTATGCGGAAAACAGGCTGGACAAGAAGAAAAAACAATGTAGATGGTATGAAGTCTGAACAATTATATATCAAGGTAGTAATGCGATAACTGTCAATGTGTTATCTGATGTCTATGCAGTATGAAGTTAATATCTGAAAAAGAAAAAGGTTTCTTTCAACTTGTCAGTAAAGACGAGTATATTAAAGTGTGAGGTCACAACTCCCTTTTGTCGTACATCAGCTACACCCGCACATCAAAGGTCGGTTTAAAACTTTTATCACCACACGCAGCATTTCGTTCAATTTTTCTGTATGCTGGTTAATCCCTTCAATCTTCCGAGTCTTATCCGATACTCCAAAGGCAATCACGCCTCCATCAGCATTGGCAAATGCCACAATAGGCACAGCCAAAGCCTTCGGGTCTATTTGAATGCTCTTGCAGTCAAATGTCTGTCCTTCCTTACGGGTTGATATTTCTTGTATGGTCATATTAACTATTCAAACGTCATTTATATTCTTTTTATTATAGTCGGCTATATTTTCTGCCGCCATCATAGGTTCTTTCTCTGGTATCTCATACTTCTTGAAACAATGGTCTTGAAGGAAAATCCTATTGAGAGTAAACGTCAATGATTCCAAAGTCTTTTCCCGTACCTTCGGCTTCAGTTCACATTCCCAAATGGTGATGGAGTGCCAACCCATCGAAGCAAGCCGGCGCTGCACTTCAACGTCACGCTCCTGATTCCTCTTTATCTTTGCCATCCAAAATGCAGTGTTGGTCTTCGGTATCGTATAGTATTGGCATCCTTCATGCCCATGCCAGAAGCAACCATTCACAAAGATACATGTTCTATACTTCCGCATCACAATGTCTGGCTTCCCTGGCAACCGTGGATGATTCAGTCTATAACGATAGCCACGTCCCCACAACCAACGACGCACCACCATTTCCGGCTTCGTGTCCTTCGACTTGATAGCCACCATGTTGGCGTGGCGCTGTTGTGGTGAAAGCTTATCCATGGTCAGAACCCTATTCGGTAGTTCAAGACTTCTTTGGCTGTTGAAAATAGCGGTTCGCCAGTGACAAAAGAACCGCTTTCCGAAAAGTGCTTGGCTTTAAGAGTGTTGAGCAGCCCAACGATATTTATTTTACCTAAAGTAATCTCTTCATCAAAACGGAAAAAGAAATGAGGACCTTTTACTTCAAATGGATACCACGTGCCTTTCATACGTTCCTCCGACACCTTACTGGCAGTGTCCTTTACATGGAATACATGGTATTCTCCTGTTTTCTCTACATCATCAGTATAAAGAATAACGAACTGAACATTTTTCTTTTTATAAAAATCAGCAGAGTGAGCACCTTCTCTTGGTTCTTCACCTTTTAGTTTTAGACGCGTATTATACACCAAGCTCCCTTTATCGTTGTTG
The DNA here is from genome assembly GCA_900320845.1 of uncultured Prevotellaceae bacterium. GTDB lineage: Bacteria > Bacteroidota > Bacteroidia > Bacteroidales > Bacteroidaceae > Prevotella. Next base: position 10,711 of record ONTS01000008.1, read on the forward strand.
CCCATAATCCACTTCAAATGTTCCTCAGACCTATAGTAACCCAGCATAATTCCTCCATCAGGATTTCTTTCCAGATAGTGCAGAGTCAGCCATTGAGGCATAACGACAGCTCTATTCATTTCTGCATCAACCTTGGATTTCAGTTCCTCCTGTGGGTCTTTCCCCATGCCGCATTCTGTAATGACAAAGTACTTCGACAATTCATCATATTGCAGCTGTGTACCTTTCAAGTTCTTCTGAGGGCGAGCATATGCAAAATACATTTCCCGATCTTCTCCATATGGTTGGAATACCCGGCCATTTAGCTCATAGAAATGCTGTTGCATATATAGTGCCCCATCTACCCCCAATCGCGCACGCATAGCGTAAATCTTGAATTCGCTCTCTATCACAGCACGTATTTCGTCACGGAAAATCTTCCGTACATGCTGCTTCCATTGGGCTTTCTCATTGGTTTTATTACGACCATACAAGAAAAGTATATATAGGAAGTTGACGTCATATTGAGAAAGGAAAAGCGTGTCCCTGTCAAAGAGTCTGTCAGGAAATTGATAAGAAACCTTTGTACAATGTGCTCCATTCTTTGTATGCTTGCGTATGTTGTTCTCTCCATCGTTATACCGATGATCTTTATAGACAAAGGCGCTAATAAAAAAGTTGGGGATTACATCGTATCCTTCCGTCAGAGAATTATCCTGCAAATGAATATCGCTGAAATGCTTTTTATCTTCATTGCGTGCATCCCTTTCCGTCTTGTCAAATCGCGAATCATCCACAGCAAACAGATTTACATTCCACTGAATCACATTCCTCGCATAGGTGTATTGCTTGTAGATAGATTTAGAAGTCAGCTGATGCCCGCTCTTATAGTACTTACTGTCGCCTATATAATACACTTCCCTGCTCTTCTGAGTATCAGCCGATGTCAGAGCCAAGTCTGCATACATGTGGTCAACGCGCTTTCCGTCGTCCTGGTCTGCCAGTCCTTTAGGTATTCTGTTGCGTGGAGTGCCTATTAGTTCGTCTATCATGGCTTCAAACACCACATTGAAACTCTTGGCCAGAATATATTCTTGGGCATTAGTATTGACAGCAATGCGATAGGAGTTTTCAAAGAAAGCATAGCACAAATCCCACAATTGAAGGGCCTTGTCAGAGAAATATTTATATTTGATTTGCATGAGTCTCGTTTTGCCCATGCCATGCAGATATTGCTTGAACTGCTTACCTGTTATCAAGTCATACTGAATATTAATTGGTGTGTGGAAACCATATTCGTTGTTTAAGAAATTCAGTATGCTGTAGAAGATAACGAATAGTTCTTCCTCATAATTAACAATGCGCTTCTTGTTGACAGGATTCAGATAAATCACATCATCGCCCTGTACAAAAGCTTGTGAGTGGCTAATGGTTCGTGTCCAGTTAATCTTGTTGTTCCCTCTATGCAGGTTTTTAATGGTGAACATCACAAAATCCCTATGCTCCTGATTGAAAGCGATAAGCGACAACACAATATCCAAATAGGTGTTAGCTTTGTGCCGTCTGCCTCTGCCAGCTTGTGGCAGATGTTTGTATAGAATTGCCTTGCTGTCAGGATTAGCCTTATAGAAAACGCTCAGAGCACGATATATCCACACAGAGAATTCGTAGATAAACTTTCGATATTCTTTGCTCAGTTTCTTCTGTCCCTCTGGTGTCAGTACCTGCTCAGGGGTCACCTGCTCACCTGTTGGCAATTCCATGCCGACTAATGTTTCTTGTTCCGTCAGCAACACTTTCGGTAGAATGAACACACAATCATGCAAATGCGGATTATAAAAATACCCCACATACTGCACGCTCACCTTCTTGTTGACATCCTGCAGAACATAGATGTCCTTTAGGACCTTTTCAACAAGTCGGCTTTCATACTGGTGTTCTTCAAACAGTATATACATCAGTCTTGCTCAGCATTCGTTTTCTTCCAACTCATTACTTTCTTCACGAAGTCGGTCAGACGCTCTGTGTTCACCTTTTCACCTTCTTCATCATAGAAGTCTGGGAAAGTCAAGTCCTTTTCCACATCCTTTCCGTCCTCATCTTTTGTGGTGTAACGGAAAAGAGAAGCATCTTCAAAGCCATAGTCCTTGAACACATCGTTCCATAGGTAGAAGACAACCTTCGAAACAAACGTCTCTTCATCTATTACACCATCCTTGGCACAGCAGAAGAAGTAGCCCAACTGCTTATCGGCACTCGAAGTCATCGAAGCAATAATCTCGTTGATTTTCTTGATGAAATCCCACCAAGGCAGCAACGTGCCAGAATCGTCCATATTAATATCAACTTTCCAGTCAAGCTTATTGCCATTCTCGTCTCTGCCCTCCTTAATCTTGATGTACTTCCATTCCCAACGGCGCTTAAAAGCGGAGTCAATGGGAAACAGACTTTGGTCGCTGGTGTTCATAGTGGCCCAGATGTAAAGATTTGAAGGCAGCATCAGTTTCTTGCCAGACTTCACTTCTTCGGGAATGTCAGTCCGTGTCGTATCTGCCAATGCGTTCTGCAAGTAGTTTTGTAAGTCTGTATCAGCCTCTACAGGATATTCCGATACGCCATTCTTTCTGTCAAGCAGTTGGAACAGGTCTCCGAATATCTGTGCGCAATTACCACGATTGATTTCCTCAATAACAAGATACACCTCGTCTTCCGTATTCCAAGCCTCAACATATGCATTCGTGAATGCCTGAGGACAGAAGGTATAGATGATTTTTCCGTCTTCTGGATTATCAAGGTATTCTTGACCAATAGCGACCCCTTTCCCCACTTCAACAGAATAGTTGTCTGTAAAACCACAAGCATTCAAAATTTGTTTTATACTATCAGGAGAAAGGTCTTTTATAGATTCCCAATATTTTGCTGCAAATTTATGACAAGGATATGTTGTTCCCGTTGTCTTAATTTCTTTTAGCTTTACGGTTAGCTCCTCTGGAGTATAAATCCTTTCTGAAGATTTCATTGAAGGTTTATAGGCGCCAACGAATGTAGAATAGTCACTGTCTGGATGAAAGGTTGTACGGAATACCAGATTCTTTTCGTCTGCCGCCTTTACATCCACGTCATCCTTTATCTTATGACTTTTTCCTGTTCCAGGGGCGCCATAAAAGATTTGCTGGAATGAGTCAGATCTGAATGATGTATCGACTTCCTCATATTGCCTCTCTTTACCATCATCTTTGTACTCAAATGTGTTTGTAACCCATACATCAAAGATTCCATTAACTGCTTTTTTAATGTGAAGGTCAGAATAACCTCCTGCAAGATAATTACGAATTGTAAACTTTGCAGTCTTATGCTCTCCTTTGTTGTTTATGTAGGAAAAATCCTCCAAAAGACCATTGAAGTAGAAACGATTATCTATTTCACCGTTCTTCTTCATTATGTCCTTTCGTAGATTCCAAGTCTGGATACGAGATTCCACCTTTTCCCCGTCTACGGTGAAGAAAGCGTCCAACAATGCCAATTGGTCAAAGACAAATGTGGAAGAGAATGATTCTATTCTATGAATAGCAGAATTATCATACTTACGAGGCAAGATAGAGGCTATAAACAAGATGGCCTTCTGAAGGTTCTCTTTATTAAACCTTACCGTGATATGCTCTCCTGCATCACGGAACAATTCATAATGTTCGTTGTCAAGAAACAAGTCCGTGTTCTTGGCATCTCCAGCACCAATGGCACGGAAACTTGCATTAGTGTCATTGATGTGCTTTACTATCTCTTCCATATTAATTGCGAATTATTCTATTTGTTACTAAATAATACATCACAGCATATATAGTATTTACGCTTACAGCGTTACCTGCTTGTTTATACATTGCTCCATCTGCGACCCCTGCTGCTTCCGCATTGGCCGCAAAGTTAGGATTAAACCCTTGAAGCATAAAAGCTTCTTTAGGTGTTAATTTGCGAATCTCCATTCTAGCAAGTTGTTCTTTGGTCATTCTTTCCGATGGTTTGTCTTCGCCATTGGATTGAATGAACAACTCGCTATAGTAGTTGTCTTGGCAAGCACGATGCATCTTGTGCATTGTCGCCGTTAAAGGCCTTGCCACAACTTGGTCTATCTCTGAGTTTGACCTAAAACCAGCACTACCATTACTCAATAGAGTCGGCTTGATTCGTTCTGATAAATAGTATTTCTCGTCAACATGTCTGTCAAGAACATCAATCGTTGAGTCGTAAAAATTCAATGAACAATGATTTCTGTCCATCTTAAAAAATGCATCTCTAACAAGTTCTGTGCTAAACTCAAAGTTTCCCCAATACCTGCGCCTTGCAAAAATGATAGCTCTGTTACGTTTCTGGGGTAAACCAAAATCATTGGAGTTAAAAACGTCCATCTTGACAATATATCCAGCATTTTCCAACTCTTGTCTTATGACAGCAATTGTTTTACCTCCATCATGACTCATTAAGTTCTTGACGTTTTCCAAAAGTACATAACGTGGATGCCTGGCATTTATCATATCCATTATACGGAAAAACATCTGCCCTCGTTCCTCTTCAAACCCTTCTTGCGCCCCCATCATGCTGAAGGTCTGACAAGGAAATCCACCAGAAAGCAACTGGTATGCAGGCAGTTTCCTCATCGCTCGCCTATCTCTTACGAATTCAATTATATTCCCCATTGCCACCTCACCTGCTGTATCGTAATTTGCATTGTAAGTGTTAATTGCGTTTTTGTCAATTTCTGAATAGGCAACAGTTTGGATAAGAAAACCAAGGTCTTTGGTAATCAAATCCATTGCCCTGCGAAATCCGCCAACGCCTGCAAACAACTCTACGTGATTCATACAAACTTCATGATGCCGTCTCCTATAGCCTTTGCCAGTTTCACAGGAACTGCATTACCCACTTGGGCATACCACATGTTTTGTGAACCTGTTATTACGTAGTCATCAGGGAATGTCTGGATGCGAGCTGCCTCTCTCGGACTAAGACCTCTTGCTTCCCATGGATGGATATACATGTTGCAATCGAACTTCATGTGCGAAGTAATCGTCTTGCAGATTTGGCTTTCATCCAGCTTAAAATACTTATCTTTGAAGATTTCATTACGCCTTTTATAAGGCATGATGTCTGCAATGGAATCATGCAAAGAGTTCCCGCCTTGCGGAAGTCTTCTGTATATCTCTATATCCCTCTCGTTGTTATAGCGATTCTTGTGGTTGTAAAGTTTTGTGATTATTCTGTCACCATTAATGAAGTGATAGAAATCTGTCTGAGGATAATCGAAGTCACGTTCTGTCAAACCAGAACAAATATCTTCGATACCGCTTTGACCTTTCCCTTTCTTCGATTCAAGATGGGGTAATCCAAACAGTGCATCACGTAACACAAAGGCCTCACGCTTATTTTTGTCTATCTCCGCAAAGATTGCCTTGGGAGAAACGCCCATGCGATTACCAATCATGATGAATCGCTCCCTATTCTGAGGCACACCAAAGTCTTGTGCTTTCAAAACAGCATAGTCATATTGATAATCGTCACCTAGATACTCTTTAAAATTTTGCATAATCTCACCTTTCTTATTCATCATCCCTTTTACGTTCTCCATGATGAAGAACTTAGGACGCACATAACTTAAGAAAATAAGATACTGTTTATAAAGACTATTTCGAGGGTCATCAAGAATTCGTTGGCGATTTGCCATCGAGAACCCTTGACAAGGAGGCCCACCACACACTAAGGTTATGTCTGTTAGCATTTCCTTGTATTCCTCTATGTGTCTATTAAGATCTGCAATATCGCCTATGAAATAGTGCTCGTCCGATAATGTATGATTGACTTTGTATGTGTTGGCAAACTGCTCAACAATTTCATTCACAAACCACGGCGTGAATCCGGCTTGCTCCAAGCCCAGACTAAGTCCACCGCAACCTGCAAATAGGTCAACCATTTTATATGTTTGTTTCTTCTTCATCTCTTTTTCTACTCTTTTGGAGTTACCCATTAACATTATGCAGTTACCCATTAAGTGTAATAGAGTTTCCCACTAACTCATATATAGGTCATACTTAATAGAGATTTTGTCTGTGAGCATCAGTATTGTCATCACACATAATTACAAATGATTCAGCACATAATCTGTATCAATATCAGGGAATCCTATTCTGTCATAATAGCGGATAAAGCTAGACACCATAGATTGTGCATACGGATTATCTAATTTCGCAATCCTAATAAATTGATTTTTCAATTCATCATAGCTAATTGCAGAGCTCAATTGAAAATCAAGTACGCAATTATCAATAAAAGGTGTTTGGGGTAAGAAAAAATATCTATCTCCTCTAGATGCATTGATTAATCGTTTTAACTTATCAGTATTATCCTTATTTCTACTATTAACATAATTCTTGTATTCTTCAGATTCGCTCAAAGGTTTAGCTCTGACAATAAGAATCTTTTCAGCGGAACGTCCGTCAGATTCTCCATTCTTTTTGAATCTCTCAACAAAATCACACGACGGAGTAAGAACAACAAAAATATCATCACCATCTTTCTTCCTCAAAATCTCACCGTTTTCCACTTCATGTGAATCATTTATAGGATATATGTAGAACTCCATTGGATGAACTTTATCTTCTTTGATAGAATCATCGCATACAATTCTCTTAATATTATTCTTTGAAAGTGAATCTGCAAAATTGCGCAATAACATATAACCCAATGAATAATCAGCTGCATCAGGTCTGAATTTATCATTCTGTTCTTGTATTACATCCCAAAAATACCTCTTAAATTCGTCTTCGATACATTCGTGTATGCTTTCCTTTAAGAAGGGCAGATTATGCCTTGTTAGTCTTTCTATTTCGGATTTTAGTTCATCAATTTCCCCTCCCTTTGAAGCGACTCCAACAACTTGTGACTTTAAATCTTTAATGCCTGCAATATTTCCGGAATAGAAAACAATAGGAACAAAGAAGGTGTCTCTCACCTTCTTAAATATCTCACTTCCTACCTCTTTGCCACCATTCGTGGCATCTCCTCTATACAAATCCAATATAACGATATGGTAGTTCTGGCTTTTCTCAATTGCCTTGTCAAATGAAGGTTCGCAATCAATAATCATTGTGTGTCCATTCATCTTTTGGCCAGACAACACTTCTTTAAGCCCTTCTCGCTCATCTGCATTGTCTTCAATATACAATATTCTTAAATTCTTATTCATAATCATTAATATTAAATCCTTTTTTTAAATAACAATTTAAATGAAGCACCGCCTAAGATGCTATTTTTTATAAGAGACAACTCACCATCATATTCAGACATAATCTCACCTGCAATAGCTAATCCCAAACCAATTCCATCTGGTTTAGTACTATAATATGGAGCAAAGATATTGTCTTCAGTTCCACTTTTTACTCCAGGCCCATTATCTGATACTATGATGGCAAGTCCATCTTGTTCGTCTTCCACTTCCACAAGGATTTCACGTTCAACATCTATGGTTGACAACCAATATATTGAATTCTGAATCAAATTCATAAGAACGACTGCCAATTCACTCTCATCAATTGTAACTTTATGCTGAGTGTTAGATAATCTATATGAGATATTGTATTTGCTTAATTCTTCACTATTCAGCAAAAATTGATTCGTTATAACATCTTCGACCACAATCGTTTGCGGGCGTCCTCTTTTTCTTCCTCCAAAAGGTTCAATACGCTTGAAAAGTTGTGAAAAATCTCTTCTCACATTTTGTATTTCACCGACTCTATCTGCAATCTTACTCAAATTGCAATCTGTTTTTTGAATCTCGTTAAGAATACTTGTTGACTTTAAGTTTATTTTGTGAAGATAATTATTGCCATCATGAATAATTGGATCTATTAACAACCCTAAAGTTGATAATCTCCTGTATCTTGAAATTACTTCTTGTATCTTGATTACAGTCTCTTTAATCTCAACATCTTTCTTAGTAATAAGATTTAGGATTTCTTCGGGATTGGGTCTCTTTTCTTTAATTTCTACAGAAAGAGACTTCAATGACAACTTTTCAAAAATGCTACTTGGACTGTTTGATGTCGTTTGACTTTCACGAGGCCTCTCAGCATATCTGCGTTGTTCCACCTCATTCAACAACAGCTTAACATAGTCCTTAATATCTTCAAAAGCTTGTCCCTCAACAATCCCTTCGCGATTACTCTGGTCCTTTAATTCTGGATTTGTTTCCAACCCGATAGAAATATAACCTACAATTTGGTTATTGCTCAACCTTAGTGTGGGATTATTTACACGGCGTAAATCTAATCTAACCCAGTCATTGTTTTGATTGCCATAAGGAAGAACTCGGATGTCATCCCTGTAGATACTTATTCCACATAAATCATCCAAATCTCTCTTAACATTCTTAATAATGGAGTTAGTTTCAGTTGCTATAGAACTTAGATTTTCGCTATCTCTATTCCACACTTTAAACTCGAAGGAAAATGGGCCTGCAGAATATGGCTTAATTGAAGTGAATAGCTTTTCAGGCAAATCGAGGATTTCTTCTCTTCCAACTTTTTTGCTATAGAATATGACAGAAAGAGGGGCTCCTTCTTTTGAAACAGAACCTTTTATAAAATAATTTGGTCTATTCAAAGTTTCTGGACGTTCAATTATTCCAGACAATGATTTCCCAATCAAATTAGGTAAGTTAATGCTAATCAAGAAATCCTCATTGGGAACGATTGGATTTAATAGTCTTGAGAGAGCGACCCGCAATTCTCCAATTTTGTCTTCATCCCAATCATCACTAAGGTTCGTGAGTTTCAGTATGGTTCCATGTTCTTTAATTTCAGTTGCAGGCCTGATTACCCAATTGACCTTTACATTATCCAAATAGGTTTCTTCATTGGAGAAATCATTCCAATCGAACCACACTACTATCTCATTGTCATTCTCTTGTTTTGTTATCAATTCCAATTTGGAGGACAACTTTGCTGATGCAAAACGTCCAATCCCCTTCTCTCCAGAAAACTTTCTGTTAGTATTCTTGTTTTCTTCTTTCTTTTTATAGTTTGTAGCTGGCTCCATCCATGCATGTAGAATGGTTCCAAAATCCATGCCTTTGCCTTGATCATAGATAACGATTGAGGCATTTTCTTTTTCAATATAATGCTGCCTTTCTGTAATCTCTTTACGGCCAACTCTCTTAGTAATTTCCTTTTCTTTTACATTACCAGTGAAAGTAATATCAACAATTGGCGACCCCGCGTCATAACTGTTTTTAACCAACTCTGTTATGGCAACATTATCATTACTTATAAGCTCCTCGCCTATTGTTTTTATCAACCTTGCACGAGGTCGAAAAACGAACTCTCCACTATTAAGAATTTCCTCTTTCATGGTAACATTTTTATTATTTCTAATGCTATTGTCTTTGCCATCAAAACAGGTACGGCATTACCAATCTGCTTAAACATAGCAGAACGACTACCTTCAAAATAGAAGTTGTCTGGGAAAGACTGCATACGTGCAGCTTCCCTTACTGATATAGAACGACATACGTTCAATGAAGGATGAATATAGTAATGTCCATCCTTAGCTAAATGCGCTACTACTGTATGGGCTTTGCCTTTTCCGTTCACAACTTTAAATCTGTCTAAAAACGAGTCTTCATTCTTTTGAGTACGAAGCTCTATAGGCAGATCTGTATATTTGACACGGACTTGCTTGTTATCCCACAACTTAATGGCGTAAGCATATATAGATGCATCATTGGCATTAACTGGACGAGTTATATTCTGTGTAACAAACTTCTCACTATCAGCTCGAATTCCGCTTTCACGCAAATATGAGTTATTCTCCTTCTTGTATGAAGAAACCATTTCTATTTCTCCTGCTTTCAATAGTGGTAGGTCGCCCAAAATGTTATTAATAACAGCATCATTTGTTATTTTCTCTATACCAGGATAGCCCATGTCATTATTCTTCTGCCAGCCAACAATGATAATTCGGTGTCTCTCCTGTAGTACACCATAATCAGATGCATTTAGCATTTTATAATGTACTTTATATCCTAAGTTATCAAAATAGGCTTGCAAATTCTGAAAATGCTCTCCTTTCTTCGCGCTCAGTAACCCAGGAACATTCTCAAAAACAAATCCCTTTGGAGTAAATTCTTTCAGGAACTTGCCATATTGAAGATATAGCAAAGTACGAGGGTCGTCTTCCATTGTCTTTCGATGCCTTCCCAACAAAGAATAAGCCTGGCATGGAGGACCACCTATTATCATATCTATTTTACGACCTTTGGCAAGTAACTTTATCTTGTCAAATGTGTCATTTATTGTCTTGTCTGATATTTCAACATTGATAACCGCATTCGTTACTTCTTCGGGGACACTTCCATAAAGAGTCTCACGGGTAATCTCACCCTTCAAATATTTATAATAAATACCCAATAGGTTATTAACTCGTAAATAATGGTAACAACAACGAGTCCTCAACGTATTGCATGCATCTTTATCCATTTCGACATGAGCAATAGGAACAAAGCCTGCCTGAACAAATCCTTCAGACAGCCCGCCTGCTCCTGCAAAAAGATCTATGACCGTATATTGCTTCACTTTATCCATAATTACAAATATTTATGCAAGAACTCCTTCAGTGGTTCCAGATACTCTGCATCCAGATTCCAATGCAGGGTGTTTTCGTAGTTGCGGTTTGCATCTTTTATCAGTTTGTTCTGGGTCTTTGACTTACCCAATAGGGTTTTAAGATAAACGTATATTTTGGTCTTCTTGGCGGGGATGGTTAACGTGGGAGGATTCTTGGTTGGGATTCGTACATTGGCAAGTTCTCCCTCGTATGTCTGCCAGCAACCCATTGCCGGTTGATTGTTGGGATTGATGAAATGGTCTGAGCCCCCCGATACAGAACTGTTTCCGGAACCGTACTGCCCCAGAAGTATGTTGACGCGGGAAAATTCGTCAATCTTCAGATGCCCGATGCCTCTGAAATTCCTTATTCCTATGTTGCTGAATCCGTCCATAGCATTCTGGGTGTTATACTTTGCCTTGCAAAGATACAAAGATTATTTCTTTATATATAATGGTGACGAAAAAAGTGAGCAGGCTAAACTTCTCTCTTTTGTTATTTGATGTTTTCTCAATCATTTATTATCTTTGCGGTGTAAACCGCACTAAGCAGCGAATGTATTGTAACCACTTAATACATTATATTATGAACAGATTGTTTTTATCAGTGGCATTTTTTGCCTTTGGTGTTTGTGCGCAGGCGCAGACGTATATGCTGAACGGTGTGGAGCATGAGAGCACTATCGTCCCGGTGACGGTGAAGAATTTCAACGGGCAGACGCTGGCTGCTGCTCCTGCCGGCAAGGGTAAAACGCTCATGCTGTACAGGACAAAGTACTCAAAGCCTTTGGACGACTACAACAGCCTTGCACTGCCTGAGCTGAAACTGGGTAATATCATCGGTCACCCGACATTGGGCTGGGACGATACCGACTATCGTATCCCTGCTGACGTTCCTGAGATATATGGTGACGGATGGGTGCTGAACGACGTGTTCTATGACGGCGACTATCCTGTGGCTATCTATGGAAGGGCACCGTATACGGAGCTGCTGCCGTGGGGGAAGTCGGAACTGGACATCTCGCGCCGTGGAAGGGACCCACACCTCATCATGCTCATGGACCCGTCCAAGAATGTGAAGAAGGTGTATAACACGGCGGCACTGACTTTCCCGCCGAAAAACCGCGGTGCAGACATTGACAGACAATCGGTGGACTGGGCTGTGGTGAAGGACGGGATACTGTATTTCAGCACCTCAGGTCTTTTAGGCTTTGACGGCGGACAGAACGCTTACCTCTTAGCCGTGGACACTTCGACCGACAAAACGCTGTGGATGAGTAAGCCACAGACAAGCAATGCCAATAACTTCTTAGTGATAGACAACTCCATCATCTGCGGCTTTGGTGAACCTGGAAAGCCAGACTTTGTGTATGTGCTGAACCGCTTTACGGGTGTGCAGAAGCAAAAGCTGTGGATAGCTCATGGTGCTGACTGGTTTGCCCTCGGTAACGACGGAATGCTGTACGTGTCCATATACGGAGAGCATATCGCCTTTAAGGTAAAAAGGTGATGTCGGTTAAAGGTGAAGTTGAAAAGTCTTAAAAGTTTATAAACCTTGCTTACAACCTCTCACTGGAATTGTTGAAGTTTGTGTCCGTCGTACATAATATTTGTTATCACAAATAATTGTATGTACTGCCATGCTGTGTCACACAAGCATATCTTTGATAAGTTTTAGATAAAAGTTGAGCTGTAATTCGCCTTTTTAGGATTTACAGCTCAATTTTTGTAATGCCATTACTTGTCTTAATGGTTATTAATCGTTAGCACCTCAGTATAGCACAAGTAAACTTGGCTTTGTCTTCGGCATGACGAAAACGTTTTTAAAAGGGGAACCATACGAAGGCGGCAGCATCCCACAGGGCGTGGGAGAGAACGATGGCGGGAAAGTGCTGTGGAAAGAGACGGTAGAGCAGTCCCCAGCAGAAACCACAGGTGAGCGCTGCCATGATAAGCATGAAATTCATTGAGGGCAGGTGTACTGCTGTGTATATCAGAGTGGAAACGACAAAGCCTACGTTAGCACTCCATCGCCTGCTGAGGGTGCGCTGCACATATCCGCGCCAGAAAAGCTCTTCGGAAGGACCGATGATGAAAAGCAGTAGCAGGGCGATGAGCCACGACGGAGTCCCGTCCTTCATTTGGTATATGGTATCGACCTGAGGACGGGCGAAGGTGAAGACCTCCTGCGACAGCTTGTTGCCTATCCAGAAAAGGAGCCAGAGGAAGGAAGCTATAGCGGTGGCTACTAATAGAAGAGAAAGAAGGGAGAAGATATGATGGGTTTTCAGAGGAGGGAGAAATCTTTTCAACCCTTGTTTTCCGGCGTGAGTTCGTCCGCTAAGAACTAATTCTCCTCCTCTCTCCTTTCTCCTTTTTCCTCTCGAAAGAACAATTAGTACACAGGCACTGAAGGTCATGGCCCCCCAGAAATTAAGATGGGGTGCGGTCCACTGTGAGAACATTATGAACCACAGCAGGAAGGCGATGAGGATGGCTACTGTAAGGCGTTTCATGAGATTAGCAGACCGATGATGAGGAGTACGCTGAAGGCCAGTTGCAGTTGGGCGGTAGCCTCATCAACATGGGCGTAAGCATTGATACCTTGCTTATAGAGCATCATGACCTTAATATTCTTTATTGCCAAGGGTAGCGACAACAGGCATAGTAGTGCCCACCATGGAGCGATGCCAGCTACGCAGATAGTTATCATCCAGATATATGGCAGAGTTACCTCGACGTAGTAAAGCTTCACAGAGAGGGCTCTTCCTATAAGCGCAGGGAGGGTGGTGGCATCGGCTGCCGTATCAGTTTCTATGTCGCGGGTGTTGTTAGAGTGCAGGATGCCTACGGTGATAAGTCCTACAGGCAGTGCCATCCACAGTGAGTCCCAGTACAAGGTGCCGGTAGTGATGAACGACGTTCCGAGCATAGGGAGTATGGAGTAGCATAAAATGATAACTATATCCAATCCACAAGAGTGGAAGTCCAGTCATGGCCACCATAGCGATACCCATGGCAATGGCTGCAATGTTGAGTATCTCTGAGAGATGGCGTATCTCATTGGCCGTAAACAGTCCTGTAGTGATGGTTTTTGCACCATAAGTGTCGGCGGTGTCAACACCCTTTACGTAGTCGTGATAGTCGCTCCAGGTGTTGCCGGCGGCGTGTACTAAGATAATGTTAACTACGGTAAGCGCCGCCAACCACCAACAGACATCTCTGTCATTGGCTGCCATCCATGCGGCAGTAACGATAACGGGCATTGCGGAGGCAGTGAAGCTCCAAGGACGTGTGGCAATAATCCAATCTTTTAAACTATGTTTCATAATATTAAATTGTTAATCCAAATACAAAAGTATAAATAATAGAAAATTTTTGTAACTTAAGTTTTATAATCTGACATATTACATATTATTATGCATGAACAATAACGCAAAGGCAAATTTATTCTGCATAATGAGCCCTGACCGAAGGGAAGTAACGGTAACTATGCTTTGCAAGCAAAGCGGTCGTGAGTTATAAGTTATGAATTATAAATTATGAGTTATGAGGACGCAAACGCAACCAAGGACTAAAAACTATAAGCTAAAAACCAAAAACTCTCTCATTCGAGGGTGATGTTGTCGATGCGTAGGTGTTGGATGCCGGCGGGGACGTTCACCTCGACAGTGTCGCCAACTGTCTTGTTGAGGAGTGCCTGCCCTACGGGCGACTTGATGGAGATCTTTCCTTGTCGCAGGTCTGCCTCATGCGGGCTGACGATGGTGTAGCACATCTTGGCGTTGTTGTTCATGTTGGTCATCTCCACCTTGCTGAGCAGTCCTATTTTGTCGGTAGAGAGTCGCGACATGTCCATGACGCGTGCATGCTCTAACACACGTTGCTTGAAGCGTATGCGGCTCAAAAGTCGTCCCTGCTCGCGCTTTGCAGCGTGGTATTCGAAGTTTTCGCTCAGGTCGCCTTTGTCGCGTGCCTCGGCAATGGCTTCACGAACGCGGGGAAGCTCAACGTTCTCCAACTCTTTGAGCTCAGCTACTAACTTGTCGTAGCCTTCCTGTGACATATATTCCATGGTGTTGGTATGTTCTGATTTGTTCTGCGTTGCAAAGGTAAATAATTGTACAAAATTTAAGGAATAGGGAATGGAAAAGTATTTTTATTTCTACATTTGCACGTTGTGGCATGGTGTTTGCCATCATAACGACAACCATGCTTCACAAGCATAGTGGTTGTGAGTTATGAGTTATAAGAACGCAAACGCACCAAGGACTAAAACCAAAACTAAAAAGTAGTCCCAAAACTCAAAAAACTAAAAACAACAAACTGTTATTATGGAGACAAGAAAATATATTGCTGCTGCGAAGAAACAATGTAATAGTCACAACTGTGCTCAGGCTATTTTGCACACGTATGCCGATGTGGCAGGTGTTGACGAACAGACTGCAGTGAATATTACTGGAGCCCTTGGTGTGGGAATGGGTAATATGGAGGGCACGTGCGGTGCTTTGGTGGGTGCTGGGCTGGTGCTAGGCATGAGGAACAAGGACCGTATGTGTTCGATGAAACAGATGCGCGAGATTATGACGCGCTTCCAGGATCGCAACGGCGCCACACAATGCAAGCTGCTGAAGGGTGTGGGCACCAAACTGGTGCTGCGCCAATGTCCTGACTGCGTGGCTGATGCCGCTGAGTTTCTCGAGGAACAACTGCAAAAGCAGGCGGCCAGTGATAAGTGAAAGATCAATCCTTAAATCAATAAGTATGACACAAAAACCTTTTCATCGCTATTACAAGACCAAAGGTCCAGTATTCTACTGGATACTCTTTGCTTATTTCATTCTCGGATGGTTCTTCCCCGTTGTGGGTTGGGTCGCCATCCTGTGTATGTTCGGTCCCGTATTGACCTCCATCTGGCGCGGTCGCTGGTGGTGTGGTAATGTATGTCCGCGAGGAAACATGTATGACAAATTGCTTGCTAAATACTCTCCCCATCGTCCGATACCACGTTTTGTACGTTCGTTCGGCTTCAGGCTGTTCATGGTGTTCTTCATTTTCACCATGTTCGGTGTGCAGATGTACTTTGCCTGGGGTGATTGGGGCGCTATGGGCAGGGTATTCTGGAACATCATCCTCATGACGACTGTCGTCGGCGTGGTGCTGTCGTTCATCTATGCTCCACGTTCGTGGTGTTCCTTCTGTCCTATGGGAACGCTCTCGTCGTGGGTTGCGCCTAAAAAACCCGCCTTCCCCCGCGTCTTCACCTGTGTGCACGTGGCAGAGAGCTGCGACGAGAAGTGTAAGATGTGTGCCCGTGTGTGTCCTATGCAGCTGAAGCCATACACCAGCCGCGGTGACGAGAACGGCTTACTCCATGGCGACTGCCTGAAGTGTAAGAAATGCGCACTGGCATGTCCAAGGCATATCACCGAGCTGAGGAGGAATGAGAAGTAACGACAACGATAACGAAGCTTTGCGAGCAAAGCGGTTTGGAGTTATGAATTATAAGTTTTGAGTTATAAGTACGAAAATGCACCAAAGACTAAAAACCAAAACTAAAAACTAGTCCCAAAAACTATAAACTAAAAACTCATCGTTTGGGCGATGAGTTTTTTTGCGTCTATTTCTTCTGTTTTCTTCTTCCGAAGTTGACACCGGCATATATGTTGACGCTTCCGAAGATGTTGTTGGTCTCAAACTGCGACTTATGATAGTTGTATGCGTGGAATATGGCGCTGGCTCCGGCGAACCATCTGCTGTTGTTGTAGACGATGCCAAATCGTGCCAAGCCGTCGAGGTTGAAGTTACGGAAGGAGAAGTCGCGCAGTGTGAACGACTGTCGCTTGATGTCACCTCGCGAGTAGTGGTATCCCAGTGCTGCCGAGATGGAAGCTGCCAGCAGTAGGTTGCGACAGGGCACATAGTTGTAAGCATATCCCACTGATGCCGAGATGTCGGTGTACTTCACCCTGTTGAAAGCCAGTCCGCTGTCGAGCTTCACAACAGGGTTGGCAATCTTGGAGTCGACGAGGTCGGCGAGTTTGTCGTAGTTAAGTTTAAGCACATGTCGTGTGTATCCTATTCCTGCAAGCATGGAGCCTGCACTTCGCCGTTGTACCGTCGATTGGCTGAAGGCGGCTGGGTAGGAAAAACGGCGATGGTTGAATATCCAATAAGCATTGAAGCCTTTGAGGTTAACGTTGAGTCCTGAGAATGCCACGTTGTGCAGCCTTCGTGTGTCGATGTCGTCGCCGAAGTCTGCCCGACGCAGTATGTAGTCGTTGCCGGTCTTACGATAAAAGAGGTCGACGCCCACCTTAGAGCTGTAGATGCTAAGTTGCCACTCTTTCTTCATGTCGCTGTTGAGGTGCCCGATATCGAAGGTATAGCCTATAAATGCCCATCGCCAACCGAAATATGGTCCTACCTTCATCGTGGCTCTTGGGGCGAAGACCAGTGTCTGTTCAGACTTGCTGCGCAGGCGGTACATCTCATAGGTGATGGTGGTCTGCACCATGGCGGTGAAGTTGAACTGCTGCGGTTCTATCCATGCCGTGTCGACATTGTTGAGTGCTTTGTCGAGGGTGTGCAACGTGTTGAGGATGGGGGTGAGCGGGGATGTCGATGTCGGTGTAGGTGTCTCCAAAGTGTCACACTCCTCCTGTGCCTGACAGAAGGCGACGGCAACCATCAGAAGGATGGTGATGAGCGAAGTGCGGAACATGGCGAGTGGCATGGGAGGAGGATGAAGGGATAGAGATAATGGAGTGGTGTGGATTACAGGGTGTTAAGTCTTCGTAGTATCCATGCGCATGTGGCGGCATTGGTGATGGTGCTCTGGCATATGTTGTAGCCCTGCAATGTTTCTGTTATCTGTTGAAGGAGTGAGCATGTGGCGGGTATGAGCGTCTCGTCGTGTATTTGAATGCTTCCATCGGGTCGTATGGTGAGCCGGTAGTCGTTATCGTCGAAGAAGGTGTTATAGGTTGTCATGGGCTCCTGTCCGTTGTGGCATGGCATCCAAAGGGCATTGAGTAGTGTCTGGTTCTCGAAGAGTATTGCTGCCGACCGATATTCGCCCTGTTGTGTCTGCAGCGCCACAGCGTCGACAGCCACACCGAACAGCTGTTGCATGAAGAATGTCTGTCTGTACACCTGCTCCTGCCACACTTCTTCGTCGGCCGTGTAGCGCGCGAGCATCTGCACCGCCTGTGGGTTGACGGGATCGGGACGCTGCTGGTGGTGCTGCAGGGCATGGATGGCGCCCATGTCGATGCCACTCCATTCTACATAACACTGGTAGTCGCCTTGCTGACAGGTGCGGAGCAGACGAATCATGTCGTCGTATTGCCACAGTGTCGGGTCGTGGAGGATGACGGGTATATCTTTCTTCAGGGCTAAGATACATAACGGCAGAACGCTCTGCTGCCGAGATGATACATAGAGCGCATTGGCATCGGCAATGAGTGTGTGCACATCTGCCTTCTGCAGTGATGTGTGGTACGACGAAGCCACTACGTCGGTGCCCGCAAAAGCGGTGAGACGCTCTTGCAGCTGTGGCAGCTTTGCCTCGTCGTCTGTGAGAATAGCCCAATGGATGTGTTTCATGGGTGAGTGGAGTAGGGGCTGTTGGATGTGTGTGCAGGGCAAAGGTAGGAATAATATGAGAAGATGCGTGAAATGTTTTACTTTTTAATAACTTCTTCCTAACTTTGCCCCTTGATATATATATAAATAAGAATAGGCCCGTTGTGCCATGGCAATATGGCATGCAGGCTTGAGACCATTTAAATTCAAAAAAACGACATGTCATTTTTTTCAAACCTATTCCGTCGTCGTTCTCAAGGTGCTACCATCGGTGGCATGGAGGACTACATGATGCTGGTACGCGTGTACTTCCAAGCTTCTATGGCCAATAACCTCGGCCTGTCAAACCTTGCCATGTTTCCCGATCTTCGTATGTTTAAGACCAAGTTGCGTGTTCCAACGCAGAACAATAAGTTGGGTCCAGGCGAGAAATCGCACTGCAAGAAGATGTTGATGGCAACCTATGATACCCCTGCCGACTTCTTTACAGAGATTGACGCCAGTCTGAAGAAACGCTGCCGCAAGGTGCAGGATGTGCAGACTTACATGTATCAGTTTCAGGCACTGTCGCAAGACCTGATGATGCTGACGACCAATCTGATGAAGTTCAAGCTGCGCATGCCGTCGATATTCAAGAAGAGTCTGTACTACATGACGGAGAAGACCGTGAAGGACATCTTCCATAAGAACGACTACAAAGATCCCGGTGTGATAAAGGCCGTGATGACCGTGCGTCAGTTGGATGAGAAGTTAGGTTTCTCAGAGAAGTGGATCACCGACTACATATACCAGATTGTGATGCTTGCTAAGAAAGAGAAGCGCAAGGATGCCGATGCCTGATGAGGCAGAAGCCCTTGACGCTTAGTCTTTTTGTATAGATAACGAATACCATAAACCTCACCACGCACTTACAGCGTCTAAAACACCCCCTTACCTATGAAACGTATCACCATCATTGTCCTCGTGCTGTTGTCACTTTGCCAGTATGCCGGTGCCCAAAGCATCGATGGCTTATGGAACGAAGTGGAAACCGCCAAGTCGAAAGACCTGCCAAAGACAGCTATTTCTAAGTTGGATGCCATCATTGCGCAGGCAGAAAAGCAACGTGCCTACGGTCATCTTATCAAGGCACAGCTGCAACGTGTTGAACAATTGACCTCCATCTCGCCCGACACCCTCAACAGTGCTGTGGCTGCCTTGGTGCGTTACGAGGAGTCGATACGCGATAAAGATGAAGTGTTGGATGCCGTGTACTGCAGCATCCTTGGCAATGTGTTTGGGCACAACTCCTCTTTATTAGATGAAAATGCTGTGAAGCTGTCGTCAGAGTATTTCCGTCGCTCGCTTGCCAATCCGTCGCTGTTGGCGCAACACCGCATAGCTGAGTTTGATCCGCTATTGGAACCCACTTACGGCAGTCAATTGTTTGACAACGATCTGTTGCATGTGCTAGCCAACGAAGCCGGCAATGTAAACGTTCAGAAACGACAATACATAGGAGGCAGCAACCGCGTAGCCTCAATGCTCATCTCGTTGCGTACGCTACCCAATCGATGGTCGCCGGGGGGGTATACGTTGGCAGACAGCAAGTATATTCAAAGTCTAGACTCGTTGATGGCGGTGTATGGTGACCTGCCATGGGCTGGAGAGATAGCCTACGAGCGTTATCAGTGTATGATACGTGCTACCGATGCTACTCCCGAAATACTGTACAACTATCTGGTAGACGCACAGAAACGATGGTCAAAGTGGGAGCGTGTGAATAAGTTCAAGAACCTCTACACTGCCTTTGTGAGACCAAAGTTCCAAGTGGCATCAGACCTGGATCAGATGCGTACCACAGAACGACGTACCATAAAGGTGTCGAACATACGCAATCTGCCTGACCTGACATTCAGCGTTACTCCTGTGAATATCGATGGAAGGAAAACATACTTAAACCCCAATAACGAGGAAACCTATGCCGACCTGAAGAAGCTGTTGGTGACTCGTGACCGAAAGACACAGCACCATCAGTATGTGGGTGTGCCTGAATGGAAAGAACATAACGACTCCTTCCAATTGGGTACTCTAAGTCCTGGTGTTTATCTTCTTGAGTTCACGAGCAGCAATAAGAATGTGACCAACACACGCAGGCTGTTGTTTGTGTCTGACCTCAGGGTGCTGTGCGAGGCATGGCCCGACAAACAGATACGTTATGTTGTGGTGAATGCCATCACAGGACAGCCCGTAGCCAATGCCAAAGTGCACCTGACCTACAATGGCAAACCGAAACTTACCAGCGACTTCGTTGCCGATGAGCACGGAGAAGTGATATATAGAGATACTGCTCTATATCGTCCTGAAGAGGTGTGGGCGTCGACCGATACTGATAAGGGATATATGATGAGTCGCCTCTCGTCATTCTACGGATTTTATAGAGACGGCAGTGTGTACACCGATGGCCATCTCTTCACCGACCGCACCATCTACCGCCCCGGACAGACCGTGCATGTGGGATTGATAGTGAACAAGCGCACCCCCGACAATCAGTCGCCTGTGATCGCTGATAGAAAGGTGAAGTTTACGCTTGTCGATGCTAACAATAAGGAGGTGGCAAAGCAAGATGTGGTTACTGACAGCTACGGCACCGCCTCAGCAGACTTCGTACTCCCTACAGGCTCGCTGACAGGAAGATATTATGTGAGAGCCTATGGCCTCGGCAGCGTATACTTCAACGTCGAGGAATACAAGCGTCCCACCTTCTTTGTAGAGTTTGACGAGCTGAAAACCGAATACAAGATAGGCGACACCATCACCGTGTGCGGAAGGGCAAAGTCGTATGCCGGTGTGCCCGTGCAGAACGCCAAGGTGAAATATACTATCACCTCCCGTCAAGCTACATGGTGGCGTTATTATAACACAAACTCTGCCAATGACAATCTCGGTTCTGGCGAGATGCAGACCGACGACAAGGGCGAATTTAGAATACAAGTACCCCTCAAGGTGAAAAAAGATGATGACGAAAGTGCGTCGGAACTGCCGTACTATTATCGTCATATACGTTTCTACCAGGTGAATGTCAATGCCGATGTTACCGATGTCGGCGGCGAAACACATCATGGCCAGACCTCTATCCCTCTCGGCACACGCGCAACGGTGCTGACCTGCGACATGCCCGACCAACTGGAGAAAGACAGTCTGCGTACCATCACCTTCAACTACCGCAATGCTGCCGGTCGCCCGATAGATGGCACCGTCACCTATTGGTTCAACGACAGCCGCCGTGCCTACAGCACCGCAGCCAATAAGCCTGTTGACGTGACAGCATTGATGAAGAGTCTGCCCTCCGGCAAACACACCCTGCACGCTATCTGTGGCAACGACACACTGAAGACAGAAAGCATATTGTTCTCTGTCTATGATAAGAAGCCATGCTTTAAGACACCAGACTGGTTCTACGTGAAAAACGATGTGTTCCCCTCCGACGGAAAGCCGTTGAAGGTACAGGTAGGTTCTTCCTGCCTTGATGTGAGCATCTTCTACAGCGTCATGGCCCATGACCGACTTCTTGACTACGGCATGATGAAGATCAGCGATGCTATCGTGACCAAAGAATACACTTATAAAGAAGAATATGGCGACGGATTGTTGCTGTCCTTTGCTTGGGTGAAGAACGATACCCTCTACACACATACCACCACACTGCTGAAGCCTCTGCCCGACAAACACCTGAAAGTAGCATGGAAGACTTTCCGTAACCGTCTGGAACCTGGTCAACAAGAGACCTGGACCGCTCATGTGACGACACCAAATGGTAAGAATGCCGATGCACAACTGATGGCAGTAATGTATGATAAGTCTTTAGACCAGCTTAAACCACACCATTGGAGCTTTGATGTTGCCTTGCGCCGAGCCTTGCCTACCACAAGCTGGCAGACAAGGTCATATAACACTACAGGCTTGTCTTGGTACGATCACTACCACCAGCTATCAGTGAAAGACCTCTCCTATAGTCGCTTCGACAATAGTTTGTTCAGATTCCACAATCGTCCTAGGATTCTCATTCGCGGCGCAGGCTCACCTGTTGTGTATGAGTCGAAAGCCATGGTAGATTCTAAAGCTATGGACGTGGAACGCTTGGGCAAAGCTAAGTCGCCCGCTCAGAATGCAGCCAAGCGTGAGATGGAAACAACAGAAGAAGAGAATATCGAGCAGGAGACACCCACCATCAATGCAGCGACGCTGCGTGAGAACTTGGCAGAGACAGCTTTCTTCTTCCCGGCACTGCAGACTGATGCTGCGGGTGATGTAGAGTTGCACTTCACCCTGCCCGAGAGCCTGACAACCTGGAAGGTGATGATGCTGGCACACGACGCGAATACCAACTATGGACTTATGACCGACGAGGTGATAGCTAAGAAGAAGGTGATGATGCAACCTAATATGCCACGCTTCCTCCGTGCCAACGACGAGGCAAGTATCTCGGCTCGCGTCATCAACACTACGGAGAAGCCCATAGAGGGCACAGCAATCATGGAACTGATAGCCCCCGACACTCGTTCCCTCGTACTGAGACGCACAGCCACCTACTCATTAAAGCCCGAAGATACGCAGGCGGTGACCTTTAACTTCACACTGCCCGACACACATCCTATATATATATGTCGAATGGTGGCGCAGGGAGCTAACCACTCCGATGGAGAGCAAAACTATCTTGCCGTGTTGTCCGACAAAGAACTGGTGACCAATACTTATCCTTTCACCATGCACACAGCCGAGAGTAAGGTTATAGACCTTACCCAACTCTTTGCCGTAAACGACAGTACCTCCAAGCTTACTTTGGAATACACCGAGAATCCTGCATGGCTCATTCTGCAAAGTCTGCCTACCTATGCCTCAGCACGCGACGACAATGCCATAGAACAAGCCGTGGCATACTATGTTAACAGCCTTGGCAAACTGATGGCGCAGCAGACACCGCAGCTGAAAGAAGTCATTGACCAATGGGCTGCAGAGAAGACAGATGAGACATCGCTCATGAGTTCGTTGGAGAAGAACGAGAACCTGAAGAACATCGTTCTCAATGAAACCCCGTGGGTGCTTGATGCAGACCGGGAAGGAGAGCAGAAACGCAAGCTCATCAAATTCCTTGACGAGCCTACCATGCGTATGCGTCTTCAGACATCGCTGCAGAAACTGTCAGAACTGCAACTCAGTAATGGTGCGTGGACATGGTGGAAAGGAATGAACGGCAGCATCTACATGACCGTAAGCATTGCCACGATGATGGAACGCCTGCAACAGCTGACACCGCAGCATAATGTCGATGTGCAGAAACTGCTGGACAAAGCCTATCCATACATCGACCAATACCTCTGCGAAACTTACAACGATATGCGCAAAGCTGAGAAGAAAGGCATGAAGGCATGGCGCCCGAGCGAGACAGTAATCAACATACTCTACCTCAATGCCCTCTCACAACGTAAGCTTTCGGTCAAGACACAGCAGGCTACGAACTATATGCTGAAGCTGATGCAGAAGCGAACGACGGAGTTTACCATATACGGCAAAGCCACAGCAGCGTTTATCTTTGACCGCAACGGACTAAAGAAGAAAGCCGCAGAATACCTGCAGAGCATAGAAGAATACTCCGTATATACCGAGGAGAAAGGTCGCTACTATGACAGTCCCCGTGCTTACTATAGCTGGTATAGCTATCAGATTCCGACACAGGTGGCAGTGATAGAGGCTTACCAAGCCCTTCGCCCGCAACAGCAGCAGACTATTGAAGAATTGCAACGCTGGTTGCTGCAAGCCAAGCGAACACAAGCATGGAGCACACCCATCAACAGTGTGAATGCCATCTATGCTTTCCTGAAGAACAATATGAAGGTGCTTGCCGTCAGAGAGCCCGCTACCTTCCAACTCAATGAACACCCCTTTGATATAGCTACTCCAACAGCAGGACTGGGATATGTTAAAGTAACCCACGAAGCGCCAGATATGAAGACGCTGACAATAAACAAAGTCTCGGATGGTACTTCATGGGGCGCTGTCTATGCACAGTTCATGCAGGACGTTGAACACATAGAAAGCAGCGAGGCACAGCTCAGTGTGAAACGTGAGATAAAGACTCCTGCCGGCAATGTGCTGAAAGTGGGCGACAAGGTTACCGTCGTCATCACTATTACCGCCGAACGTGACTACGATTTCGTGCAAGTGGTAGACAAGCGTGCAGCCTGCATGGAACCCATAAAACAGCTCAGCGGCTATCGCGGCGGCTTCTATACCGCACCAGGCGACAACCGTACCTGTTACTACTTCGACAAGATGCGCAAAGGCACCTACGTAATAGAAAGCGAATATTACATCGACCGTCCCGGAAAATACAAGACAGGCACCTGCACCGTGCAATGTGCCTATGCTCCCGAGTATTCCGCTCGCGACAAGTCGGCGGTGCTGACAGTGCAAGAATAATCTACAAACCATGAACTTACAGAAGAAAAAAGCCTTTTATATCCTCGCTTTAGCCACCATGATACTGAATCCCATGTCGGCACAGCAGTTGAAGGTAAAGAACCCTACGATAGACGTGGGACAGGTGGTGTACCGTGAACCCGTGACGGTGACGTTTGAATTGACCAATGCGGAACATCGTCCTATAGCTATCGACCATATTGAGACCTCGTGTGGATGTGCCACAGTAGACATGCCGACATCGATGATGCCTGCCAATGCACAGATGACACTGACTGCTACCTATGATGCCAAGCAGATGGGACATTTTGAGAAATATGTGTATGTCACCCCTCGCGGCAAAGCGCTGCCATTGGTATTGACGATCAAAGGCGTTGTAGTGAGTGAGGTGAGCGAATACAACGGTAGCTACACCCACCAACTTGGCTCACTGCTTACCGACAAGAACGCTATCGACTTCGGTGATGTAGTACAAGGCGACAATCCCTATGTGGATATCCATGTTCAGAATCCCACCGAGACACCATTGTCGCCTGTCATCATGCACCAGCCCAGCTATCTTATTTCCGAGATTTCGCCCACGACCATTCCACCGGGAAAGACAGGTGTGGTGAGAATCATGTTTGCCTCACAGCGCCAGAACAACTTTGGCGAGGTGCAGACCCGTGTCTACCTCGGCGACCGTCCTGGTGATAAGGTGAACAACAACAAAATCATAGATATCAGTGCCCTGTTGTTGCCCAACACACGAATTGACAGTGATAACGCACAGAACGCACCGCGGTTGCAGATGTCTATGGAAGAAATAGATTTCGGAGATTTTGACGGCAAAAGCAAGAATACCATTGTCATGACCTTGGAAAATGTGGGCAATAAGCCACTCAACATCCATGCCGTGCAGATGTATGCCGAAGGACTGAAAGTGTCACTTCCAAAGCGTGTGCTGAAACAAGGAGAGCATGCGAAGATGAAGATAACAGGCGACAGAAACCAAATACTGAAATCAAAACAACCCTATATATTAATGGTGACCAATGACCCGCAACGCACTAAGGTCATTCTCCCTATCAAAGCAAAGAAATAACAGATCCCAATATGTGACAAAACTAATATGGAACATCCAGAAAACGACAAAGAATACAAAGGACTACAAGTAAACTCTGGCGTTGAGCAGCCCGCCATCATCAATCCATACCTCAGCCGTGCGCGTTTTCGACGTCCGCAACTCAGCGTCAACGATATGGTGGAAGGTATCCGCAAAGGCAATGTCACCGTCCTGTCTCAGGCTGTGACGTTGGTGGAAAGTGTCAATCCTGACCATCAGGCAAAGGCACAAGAGGTGATAGAGAAATGTCTCCCCTATAGCGGGGATGCCATACGCGTCGGTATCAGTGGTGTGCCAGGTGCAGGTAAGAGCACCTCAATAGACCAGTTTGGCATACATGTACTCGACAAGTATGGCGGAAAGTTGGCAGTGCTTGCCATCGATCCCAGCTCAGAACGCACAAAAGGCAGTATTCTCGGTGATAAGACCAGGATGGAGAAACTCTCCACGCGCAACGATGCCTTCATACGTCCTTCTCCCACGGCAGGCTCTCTGGGCGGTGTGGCACGCAAGACCCGTGAGACCATAATCCTCTGTGAAGCCGCCGGATATGATAAGATATTCGTTGAGACAGTAGGGGTTGGACAGAGCGAGACAGCCTGTCACTCCATGGTAGACTTCTTCCTCCTTATACAAGTGGCTGGCACCGGCGATGAGCTGCAAGGCATTAAGCGTGGTATTATGGAAATAAGTGACGGCATACTTATCAACAAGTGTGACGGTAACAATGTGGAACGATGTGAGCTGGCAGCAAGCAACTTCCGCAATGCTCTTCATTTTTTTCCAATGCCCGACAGCGGATGGCTGCCAAAGGTATTGTGCTACAGTGGATTCTATGGAACTGGTGTAGAGGAGGTGTGGAACATGGTGTATGAGTATATAGACTTTGTGAAACACAACGGCTATTTCCAACACCGGCGTAACGAACAAGCGAAGTACTGGATGTACGAAACCATCAACGAGTCGCTCCGTAACCACTTCTTCCACAACCCATACATAGAGAAACGTTTGGAACAAGCCGAACAGCAGGTGCTGCAAGGCAAGAAGACCTCGTTCACCGCAGCGTTCGACATTCTGGACGAGTATTTCGACAAATAAACAACCTCCATCCCTATGCGTATAGAGATTGATTCACACAGCGGTTTCTGTTTCGGTGTCACTCGAGCCATAAGCATGGTTGAAGAAGAACTGCACCATCAGGAACAGCTCTACTGTCTGGGCGACATTGTGCACAACAACCGTGAGTGCGAACGCTTGGAGTCAATGGGGTTGCGTACCATCAACCATCAGCAGTTTGGTGCGTTGCATAATGCCAAAGTATTGCTGCGGGCGCATGGTGAGCCCCCGTTAACATACCATACTGCCGATGCCAACCAACTGCATATCGTAGATGCTACCTGTCCTGTGGTTCTTCAGTTGCAACGACGCATTAAGCAACAATACACCGCACATCCTGATGCGCAGATAGTCATCTTCGGTAAGGCTGGTCATGCAGAAGTGCTCGGACTGGTAGGGCAAACGGAAGGTCATGCCATAGTGGTGGAAAACATCGATGATGTGTTGAAGCTTGACTTCAGGCGCGATATATATCTATACTCGCAAACCACCAAGTCGCTCGACGATTATCAGGATATCATCCTGACCATCCGCCAGCACTTGCAGCCAACGGCACGCTTCCAATCGTTTGACACCATCTGTCGTCAGGTAGCTAACCGCATAGGTAACATCGCTGCCTTTGCTGCCCGTCATACACTCATCATCTTCGTGTCGGGCAACAAGAGTTCGAACGGTAAGGTGTTGTTTGCTGAATGTCAACGTGTCAATGCCAACAGTCGGCAGATAGAACGTCCTGAGGATATCCTGCCACAATGGATAGAAGGAGTGGAGACTATCGGCATCTGTGGGGCCACCTCAACACCCAAGTGGCTCATGGAACAATGTCGGGAGAGAGTAGCATACATAGCTGCCAGTCAAGGCGCAGAGATAGAATAAAAGATTACAAACACTATTCAACATAACTAATACAAAAAAGCAATGGCTTATTTAGTATCCGACACTCGCAAGGTGACCACCCTGCGTTTCGGTGAGATGAAAGAGAGAGGAGAGAAGATTTCCATGCTCACCTCATATGATTTCACAACAGCTTCTATCGTAGATCATGCTGGCATTGATGCCATCCTTGTTGGCGACTCAGCCTCTAACGTGATGGCAGGCAATGCTACCACACTTCCTATTACAGTAGAGCAGATGATATATCATGCCACATCTGTGGTGAAGGCTGTTAAACGTGCCCTCGTTGTATGCGACATGCCTTTCGGCAGCTATCAGGTAGACCGGCACGAAGCCCTGCGTAATGCAATCAACATTATGAAGCGCAGCGGATGTGATGCCCTGAAGCTGGAAGGAGGCTGTGAGATAGCCGACATCATCAAAGGATTGCTCAATGCAGGCATACCAGTCATGGGACATCTGGGACTGACCCCGCAGAGCATCAATAAGTTTGGTACCTATACGGTGCGTGCTCAGGAAGAGGCAGAAGCCCAGAAACTGATTGAAGATGCGCAACTGTTGGACGAGATAGGCTGTTTTGCCATCGTACTAGAGAAGGTGCCTGCAGAACTGGCAAAGAAAGTCACTCAGTTAGTGAAATGTCCCACTATAGGTATCGGTGCTGGCAATGGTACTGACGGCCAGGTGCTCGTCATTGACGATATGCTTGGAAAGACACAGAATTTTTCGCCTAAGTTCCTACGCCGCTATGCCGACCTAAACAGCATCATGCTTGAAGCCATAGGCAACTATATCACAGATGTGAAAAACGTAAACTTCCCCTCAGAAGAAGAATCCTATTAATCCCATCAAAGAAAATCGTCATACTATGCGTTCCATCTATCATCGTCTACGCACCCTGTCGTTGCTCCTTGTGTTGCTCCTTGGCATGCAGAGCCTTTCGGCACAGTCAGTCAGTGTCCCAAAGCGCGAGTTCCGTGGAGCATGGATACAATGTGTCAACGGACAGTTCTTGGGTATGAGCACCCAGCAGATACAAAATACCCTTACCCAACAACTTAATGCTTTATCCCGTTTAGGAGTTAATGCCATCATCTTTCAGGTTCGTCCTGAATGCGATGCCCTTTACAAAAGTGACATTGAACCATGGAGCCGCTTCCTGACCGGCCGACAGGGCATGGCCCCGTCACCCTATTGGGATCCCCTGCAGTGGATGATAGAGCAGTGCCACAAGCGAGGTATGGAGCTGCATGCATGGATTAACCCCTATCGTGCCAAAACAAAGACCACTAATGAACTGGCTGCTAATCATGTTGCAGTACGACATCGCAATTGGACATTCCCCTATGACGGACTTACCATCCTCAATCCCGGACTGCCCGAGACACGCGACTATACATGCCGTGTTGTGGAGGATATACTGAAGCGTTACGATGTCGACGGACTGCATATAGACGACTATTTCTATCCATACCCGGTAGCAGGACAACCCATCAATGACGATGCCGCCTACCAAATGTATAGCAATGGCATCAAGAACAAAGATGACTGGCGCCGATACAATGTAGACACCTTCATCAAGCAACTGAGTGAGACCATACATCGCACCAAGCCTTGGGTGAAGTTCGGTGTGTCACCTTTCGGTATCTACCGCAACAAGAGTGAATCCGTACCCAACGGAAGCAATACCCGCGGACTGCAGAACTATGACGACCTGTATGCTGACGTGTTGTTGTGGGTGAACAATGGCTGGGTAGACTACTGTGTACCCCAGCTGTATTGGGAGATAGGTCATCGTACAGCCGACTACGAAACGCTCATGCATTGGTGGAATAAACATGCTGCCAAGCGTCCCCTCTTCATAGGCGAAGATGTGGAACGCACTGTAAAAGCAAAAGACGCAAATAATCCTCAACGCAATCAGTTGGTAGCAAAGCGTAGGTTGCACAACCAGCTTCCCAACGTCACTGGCACCGTGCTGTGGTATGCCAAGGCAGCAGCCGATAATGTTGGCGGCTATGCCACCGATCTGCAACGCAACTTTTGGTATGCTCCGGCTCTGCAGCCCCGTATGCCATTCATAGATGATACTGCGCCGAAAGCCCCCAGAAAGGTGAAACCTATATGGACCGAAGATGGCTATGTGCTGTTTTGGACCGCTCCAAAAGGTAAGAAGTGGTGTGATGTTGCAGCACGATATGTCATCTATCGTTTTGCCGATGGCGAGCCTGTCAACCTCAATGACCCGACAAAGATAGTGGCATTAACCACAGCCACATACTACCGTCTGCCTTATCAGGATGGTACACATCGCTTCACATACGTCGTGACAGCCCTCGACAGGATGAGCAATGAAAGCAAACCCGTGAAAAAAATCATCAAACTATAATATAAAGTAATAGGGTAGGCTTTTCATTGACGGAAAGTAAAAGAGAATATAGCAACAGCTTATCACAGAACATAAACCTCATGAAAAAGAACGTAGCAGTAATTCTTGCCGGTGGTGTAGGTACGCGTCTCGGACTTACCAAGCCGAAGCAGTTCTATAAAGTAGCTGGAAAGATGGTGGTAGAACATACTATCGATGCCTTTGAGAAGAATCCTCACATCGAAGAGATCGCCATCGTTGCCAATCCAATGCTGATAGACGACTTCGAAGAGATTATCTTGCGCAATCATTGGAAGAAAGTGCAGCGTTTGTTACGAGGAGGAAAGGAACGCTATCACTCCTCCCTGTCAGCAGTACAGGCTTACGAAAATCAAGATGTGAACCTCATCTTCCACGATGCCGTACGCCCGTTGGTAAGCCAAGCTATCATCAATAATGTGTGTGAGGCATTGCATACTCATCAGGCTGTTGATGTAGTGATTCCATCGTCAGATACTATTATCGAAACTGACGGCGACTACATAGTAAGCATTCCCGACAGGCAACGACTGCGTCGAGGACAGACACCGCAGGCATTCGACTTGCAGGTCATATCGCGTGCTTACGAGCTGGCATTGAAAGACCCCAATTTCCATGTCACCGATGACTGCGGAGTGGTGAAAAACTATGTGCCCGACGTTCCTATATATATAGTAGCCGGTGAGGAGTCTAATATCAAACTGACATATAAAGAAGATACCTATCTGCTTGATAAACTGTTTCAGCTTCGCAACATCACTCCGCCGATAGAGTCTGCCACGGACGCCAAAGCGTTTAAGGACAAGGTGGCAGTCATCTTCGGAGGCAGCTACGGCATTGGCAAAGAGATTGCCGACATGTTACAAGGTCTGGGCGTTCGTGTACACGTCTTTTCTCGAAAGACAGGTCACGTAGACGTTGCCGATTGTGCCGCTGTGCGGAATGCCCTGCAACAAGTGGCAGAAAAGGAAGGGCAGATACACTATGTGATCAATACCGCAGGCGTGTTGCATAGGCAGGCATTGGTGGATATGTCCTACGACACCATATATAATGATGTTCATGTCAATCTGCTCGGCGCCATCCATGTGCTGACAGAAGCCTATCCCTATCTGAAAGACACCCATGGCAGCGCCCTGCTGTTCACCTCTTCCTCATATACCCGTGGTAGAGCACTCTACAGTATCTACTCGTCCACCAAGGCTGCCATCGTCAATATGGTACAGGCCTTGGCACAAGAGTGGGACAATGACGGCATACGTATCAACTGCATCAATCCAATGCGCACCAATACCCCAATGCGACGACAAAACTTCGGCATAGAACCTGAAGAGTCATTGCTCTCGCCTCAGGTCGTGGCAGAAGCCTCGCTGCACACGTTGCAGTCGGAGTACACAGGACAAATTATCGATGTCGTAAGAAGATAGCAATACCAACATCTTATGCTTAACACATACAACCAACAACATCTGCGACAGGCACAGGCAAAGTTATTCAACATCCTGCTGACCATTGACGCCATCTGCAAGAAGCACAACATAGAGTATTGGCTTGATGGAGGCACGCTGCTTGGTGCTGTGCGACACAAAGGTTTCATTCCATGGGACGATGACATTGACATTGCCATGACAAAGGAAAATCTGCGACGCTTCATCAGTATCGCTTCGGAGAGTCTGCCAGCCGACTACGAGTTGCAGACATCGCACCATGGCAGTAGAAGATGGCATTATCCCGTGAAGGTGAGAGACCGCAACTCTATACTGCTCGAGCCAAACAGCACCATACAACCGGGACAAGCAAATGGTGTCTTTGTCGACATATTCCCCTTTATTCCTTATCCAACAGTGTCGCGACGCTTCGCCCGCATCACAACGAAGAACATACAACGTCTATATGCTACGATGGGAAAACAACACTGCTATTCCCTTGTTAACACTTTTGAACCAATATGGAAGACAGTGAAGTGGTCTTTGGCATCGGTAGCATGGGGCATGGCACGACTGATGAAACGTGATGGAGTGTTCATGAGCAATACTCTCAATAACAACTGGTATGGCATCATGCACCTGCAGAGCAACATCTATCCCCTTACGACTGTCACCTTTGAAGGGTACACCCTTCCAGCACCGGCCAATCCAGGACAGTATCTTACTGAACTATACAACGATTACATGAAGCTGCCGCCTGAAAATAAACGTAAGCAGCACGCTTTGCTTATCATACCGCAACTGATAGAAAAAACAAATCAATAATAATAAAATCATAACACCATGAACTTAACCGAAAGATTTATCAACTACACAACCTTCGACACACAGTCGGCTGAAGATTCACAAACCGTTCCCAGTACGCCGAAACAACTCATCTTTGCTCGCTATCTGAAAGAAGAGTTAGAAGAAGAGGGGCTGCGTGATGTTCAGATGGATGACAAAGGTTACATCTATGCCACATTGCCAGCCAACACCAAGAAGGATATCCCTACTATTGGCTTCATCTCTCATTACGACACTAGTCCCGATGCCAGCGGAAAAGATGTGAAAGCACGCATCATACGTAACTATGATGGAAACGATATAGAACTTTCTCCTGGTATCGTGTCATCCACACAGATGTTCCCCGAGTTGTTACAGCATAAAGGTGAAGACATCATCGTTACCGATGGAACCACTCTGCTCGGTGCCGACGACAAGGCAGGTATCGCCGAAATAGTGCAGGCTATGTGCTACCTCCGCGACCACGACGAGATTCCTCATGGCGATATCCGCGTCGGCTTCAATCCCGATGAGGAGATTGGTATGGGTGCCCATCATTTTGATGTAGAGCGCTTTGGATGCAAGTGGGCTTATACCATCGACGGTGGAGACTTAGGCGAACTGGAGTATGAGAACTTCAACGCTGCTGCTGCCAAGATTGCTATCAAGGGTGTAAGTGTACACACTGGTTATGCCAAAGGCAAGATGCGCAATGCTAGCCGCTTGGCATGTGAGTTTAATGCCATTATACCCGAAACCGAACTGCCCGAGACCACCGAAGACTATCAAGGTTTCTATCATCTGCTCGGCATGGAGACACGCACAGAAGAAGCCAAACTGAGTTATCTGATTCGCGACCACGACCGTGAGCGCTTTGAGGAACGTAAACAGTTCTTGCTCCAATGTGTCAAACAGATGAACGAAAAGTATGGCGATGATACTGTCACCATTGAACTGCGCGATCAGTATTACAACATGAAAGAGAAGATAGATCCGCAGATGCACGTCATCGACCTCGTGCTGAAAGCTATGCAGGAGAGTGGTGTATCACCACGTGTGAGCCCCATCCGTGGCGGCACCGATGGAGCACAGCTCTCTTTCCGTGGACTGCCATGTCCCAATATCTTTGCCGGTGGTGTTAACTTCCATGGTCCTCATGAATTTGTCTCCGTACAAGTAATGGAGAAGGCCATGCAGGTTATCGTGAAGATATGTGAACTCACCGCAGCTTATAACGACTAACCCTATATACACCTATTATTATATATAGGTGACACGTTCACCACCAACAAACTCTTGTCCTATGTCGGAAATACATCCATTGGTCAGTGACCTGGCGCTTATACTGGTAGTCGCCGGAGTCGTTACATTAGTTTTCAAACGGCTCAAGCAACCCCTAGTGTTGGGATATGTCGTGGCAGGATTTCTTGTTTCGCCACACATGCCCTATGTGCCTAATGTCATCGACAATGCCGACATACACACATGGGCTGATATCGGCGTGATGTTTCTTCTCTTCTCGTTAGGACTCGATTTCTCCTTCAAGAAGATTATGAAGATGGGCATCTCTCCGTTCATAGCCGCCACAGTCATCATCTTTTCCATGATGCTGTTGGGTTATACTGTCGGCCACGTGTTCGGATGGGGCAAGATGGACTGTATATTCTTGGGAGGAATGCTTGCCATGTCGTCGACGACTATTATCTATAAGGCGTTCGACGATATGGGGCTCAAGCAACACAAGTTTGCCGGAGTGGTGATGAGTGTCCTCATTCTAGAAGATATCCTTGCCATTGTGATGATGGTGATGCTCTCTGCCATTGCCAGCGATCAAGGTGCTGATGGTGGGCAGATGCTCATGAGTGTTGTGAGGATTGTCTTCTTCCTGGTACTGTGGTTTGTGGTTGGTATCTTTGCCATACCCCTCTTCCTACGACAAGTGCGGCGCTTGGTCAATGCTGAGGTGTTGCTCATCGTGTCGTTAGGTCTGTGTTGTGGTATGGCATGGCTCTCCACGTCGGTAGGATTCAGCAGTGCCTTCGGAGCCTTTGTCATGGGGAGTATTTTGGCAGAGACGATAGAAGCAGAGCGTATAGAACGCCTTGTAGAGCCGGTAAAGAATCTTTTCGGAGCAGTGTTCTTCGTGTCAGTAGGTATGTTGGTCGACCCAGCCATCCTTAGCAAATATGCTCTTCCTATAGCAGTGTTGGTATGCACCATACTGTTAGGACAGAGTATCTTTGGCACCTTCGGATTCATGTTGAGCGGTCAGTCGCTGAAGGCAGCTATGCGATGTGGATTCTCCATGGCACAGATAGGAGAGTTCTCCTTCATCATTGCCTCGCTGGGCTTGGCTTTGGGTGTCATCAGCGATTTTCTCTATCCTGTCGTGGTGGCTGTGTCGGTCATTACAACCTTCCTAACTCCGTATATGATACGTTTGGCATTACCTGCCTATGAACAGTTAGAGAAGAATATGCCCCGCAAGTGGGTGAAACGTCTCAATCGTCTCACGGTAAGTCGCAACAATACTACAGCTGCCAATACCAACCTTTGGCGACGACTGCTCATGGCGATGACGCGCAATACTGTCATCTACGGTGTGCTCACAGCAGCAGTCATTGCCATCATGCGAACCATCGTACTCCCGTTGGTGCATAAGGTGGTGAACGAGTGGTGGATAGATATTGCCATAGCACTGACTACCTTGGCTATAGTGGCTCCCTTCCTCAGGGCCATCGTCATGAAGAAGAATCATAGCGAGGAGTTCAAGGCATTATGGATTGAGAACCGATGGAATCGTCCCATGCTCATCCTCACCATCGTATTACGCATAGCATTGGTAGCATTCTTCATATATATCATTAGTCGAGGTTTCCTGCACATGTCGTGGGCACTCAGCTTAAGTGCTATAACCGTAATCATTGTGCTCATTACCCTCTCTCGTAGACTGAAGCATCGCAGCATACGTATGGAGCGTCTATTCATCCATAACCTGCGTTCGCGTGATATTGAGGCGCAAGTGCTGGGACGCAGAAAACCGCTTTACGAAGGTCACTTGCTCGACCGTGATGTACACATTGCCGAGGTAGACATTCCTGAGGGCTCACGCTGGGCAGGAAAGGCATTGCGTGATCTGAAGATAGGCAACCGCTTTGGCGTACATGTAAGCAGTATTCTTCGTGGCCGACGCCGTATCAATATCCCCGGTGGCAGGACAGTGCTCTTCCCGGGTGACCGCATTCAGGCGATAGGCAGCGACAGCCAGTTGGCATCATTCAATACTGCAGCAAAAAATGAAATCTTTGAAGATGATCCGGACATAGAAAAACGTGAGATGCACCTCAGGCAGATCATTATAGCTGATGATAGTCCGTTCGTGCACCAGACATTGCAAGAGAGTGGTATACGTGACACATATAAGTGTATGGTGGTTGGACTGGAAGAAGGAGAAGAAAATCTGACCCCGATATCGCCCACACGTCAGTTCCAGCATGGAGACATCGTGTGGATTGTCGGTGAAGAGGCCAACCTTAAACGGATAGAAGAGCTGCTATGAGTAATGAAAGACATTATTTGCGCCATCTGCTTGATCGCATAGAGCACGAACTGAGCTGGAAGCCGATGAAACCTTTGGCATTGACAAAGGTGAAACGCTATCTGCATGGTGTGGAAAAACCCAAACGTGAGACGCTTGACAAGCTATCACTCTTCATCGGGTTTCAAGATTGGAACAGTTTCAAGGCTACCCTGAACGGAGAGACCAATGGACAGGAAAACTTTGAGTTACCTCGACAAAATTACAAAACAGTGAACAAAGATAAGTCTAACTAAAAGATAATGTACATTATGAAACGTATCTTACTTCTTCTCGTACTCTTTGTAGTTCTCATCGGCTCATCTTGGGCTTGCACAGCCGTGATAGCGTCCGGCAAAGTGACAAGCGACGGCCGACCGTTTATCTTTAAGAATCGCGATGCCTCCGAAGGTATCAATAACTCCCTCATTACCCTCAAAGGTACAAAGTATCAGTATGTAGGAGTGGTTAACTATTCTACCTCGGCAAGTCCGACGAGTATTTGGTATGGTCACAATGAGGTCGGATTTGCCATACTCAATACGTTGTCCTACTACTTCAACAGCGCCACATCAAAAGCCAATACTAGTGCAGGTGCTCTTATGAAGAAGGCACTTGGTCAATGTGCCACCGTGGCAGAGTTTGAAACACTGCTTGTGCAGACACAGAACGCGGGTAACGTCACACTGAGTACTAACTTTGCAGTGATGGACACATTGGGCAATGTGGCCTTCTATGAAACGAGCAACAAGACTTTTACCAAGTTCGATGTCAACGACCCTGCAGTAGCTCCTAATGGCTATTTGGTT
The DNA here is from genome assembly GCA_900320845.1 of uncultured Prevotellaceae bacterium. GTDB lineage: Bacteria > Bacteroidota > Bacteroidia > Bacteroidales > Bacteroidaceae > Prevotella. Next base: position 47,545 of record ONTS01000008.1, read on the forward strand.
CGCACCAATTACTCGTTTACCAGCCCTTACTACGAAACCACCAACCATGTGGGTGAGCAACGTTATAAGGCAGCCTGCAAGTATATGGAAGATACATTCGGCGAAGGAAAGATTGATGCCGTTCGTCTGGCTCATGAGATGCCTCGTTATCTCTATCATGGCGACACACAAGTCAATCTGTGGAACGAAATGCCCGCCAACCTCAGCGATACGAAATACGTCTACTTCAGCAACTTTATTCCACGCTTCACCAGTGCCTCTGCTGCACTGATGCAAGGGGTGCTACCCAATGAGGTTGCAGCCAATACCATAACATGGCTCGCTGTCGGATGGCCCTGCGGCTCATTTATGGTGCCTATCTTGATAACACCTTCACTTGTATTCCCGGAAGTGGTAAAGCGCCAGCCGTCTACTTACAAGAGTGAAATGTGTTCCGATGCCGTAACGCTGAAGAATACCGTCTTCACCCTCTACCGCGACAATGAGCAGGTTACCGACAGCATTGACCTTGCCAAACTCATAAACACAGAGCAGACAGGACTGCTCCAACGAATGGTTGCCGCAGACAATGTAGTATGGCAGCAAGGCAATAATATGATACAAAAGCTGCGTGCCGGTACCCTGACCCATGCAGATTTGTCCACTTACTATGAGTGGGTTGATGCTTATTGGCGTCAAACGTTTGGTGATGTGGTTACCTCTATCCAGCAGACTATCACCGTGCCGACGACCGATGATGTCGACGACGCATACTATTCAATAGGTGGCACACGACATACAAGTCAGCCTGATACCCCAGGGGTGTATGTGCATCGCCATCGTAAAGTGTTGATAAAGTAGAACGACTGATCTGTCATTAAGGCAGAGGCCTTATATAGCATCATTCGTAATCGTCAACGACATCGTTGATGAAGTCCATCATGGGCTTGCCTATACGATAAACGGAGAGTGCCTTGTCCATCCAGTCTGGTTGGTCGAAGAAGTCATCGAGCACGCTCGTCCAAACACAATAGTCCTTCAGGCGTAGATATTCCATGTGTTCATAGTTGCGTGGGAAGCCTGAAGGACAATTTTTTAAGTGTGCTAAGCCGAAACCACGTGCATCACCCCATGTGCCTTCGCATGGACGTCCAAAAGTATTGACAAAGATGGGGCTTTCCACTATTGCAGCCCATTGTTCGAAGTTACCCATAATCTCATTGCGACAGGCTGTGAGAACATTTGTCGGTAACCAATAGGTGCCACATGCCAAGAGACATTTACCAGGTTCTATGTGCAGATAATAACCTCCGTGTAATCCTTTCTTGCCATGTGCCGACACGTACACACCCAGATGTGTCTTGTAGGGTGACTTGTCGTTAGAGAAACGTGTATCTCGGTTGAAACGATAAGTGCAGTCTTTCAACGTGAGATGTGCCAGACTGTTGTCCATCTCCGACAGGCGGATGATAAGTTGTTGCGCCATATCCTCAAAGTCTGAACGGCAATGACGGTATTCGTCTTTGTGCGCCTGAAACCATGCGCGGTTATTGTTGACAGCTATTCCATGTAAGAAGCGAAGAATGCGTGGAGTATCCATGAGTGTAAGGGGGTATTTTGAATAGGTGTTAGGATCGTTATCGTTGCAGTTTGGCATGTGCCATACGTTTTGGACAAATCTCTTCGAGAGGGCATGTGTCGCAATGTGGCGCACGGCTAGTGCAGACGTATCTTCCATGCAGCAACAGCCAGTGGTGAGCTTTTGAGAGAAGATGGGCAGGGAAGAGCCGTACCAAAGTCTTCTCCACCTCGGCAGGTGTCTTTGCTTGGGCAGATACCAGTCCTAACCTGTGACTGACACGGAACACATGGGTGTCGACAGGCATGGCAGGTTTGCCAAAGGCTACTGCCTCAACGACATTGGCTGTCTTGCGTCCTACTCCTGGCAGACGAGTCAGTTCTGCAACGGTTGACGGCACCTTGCCATCAAAGTCGTTGACAAGCATCGTTGCCATGCCTTTCAGGTAGCGTGCCTTAGAATTGGGATACGACACACTGCTGATGAGTGCGAGGATATCTGCTTCTGTGGCTTTCGCCATGCTTGCTGCATCAGGATAATGAGCAAAGAGGGTCGGGGTGATGCTGTTAACACGGCGGTCGGTGCACTTGGCACTAAGAATGGTGGCAACCAATAGCTCAAACGGATTGGTGTAAACCAATTCTGAATCGGCATCGGGGTTATGCTCGGTGAAGTATTGTATAAGACGTTCTATTCTTTCGTTGCGTGTCATGATAGTACGATGATAGAGATGTGTTGGTATAGAAAAAAATAGGCAGACCTGAAGTCCGCCTTTTTATATGTACGCAGGATGTTTACTTCTTTGTTTCAGTTTCTTCTTCCTTAGCAGCAATTTTCTTGCCGGGCTTGTAAGCCTTGTTCAGACCTTCAATCACTTCTTTTGTGATGTCGTTTGCAGGATCTGCCCACAGAATGTTGTCACCTTGTTTGCTGAGGATGTAAGCATATTTCTTGTCCTTGTTGTACACGGCGAGGAAGTTTTGAATGCTGTCGTGCAAAGCTTTGTTGAATTCGTCCTGTGTGGTCTGGAACTCAGCTGCGAGACGCTGCTGCAGAGCCTCCAGGTCACTGTTTTGCTTTTGCAGGTTAGCTTGTATGCTCTGTGCCTGTTCCTGTGTGTACTTATTGCTCTGTAAACCTTGCTGGAAGTTGGCAGCAGCTGCTTGCAGTGCCTGGCCCTTGCTCTGGAGGTGTTGCTGGCTGTTCATGCCTTTCTTCTCCAGCTCTTTTTCCATGTCTTTACAGAACTCGTACTGAGACATGATAGAGTCAACCTCTACGTATGCGATCTTTGCATCTTTTGCAGATGCTCCCTTAGCAGAGCCATCAGCTCCACCTTCTCCTGCGTTGTTGCATGAAGTAATGCCAACGCCCATGCCGACGAATGCTGCGGCAGCAAAAAATATCTTTGTCTTCATATCTCTTATAGAATTATTTCTCGTTTAGGATTATTGTCTTCTTGCTTCACTATCTTGCTCCATCACGCATCCTATGCCGCGTTCGCGCATGGCTTGACTATCGTGGATGTGGAACGAACGAAATTCCCCTTTACGTACTAATAGTATACGAATGCACAGCAGCAACATCGCAATGCCTATCAGAAGCAGGCTGAGTAGTAAGACTTTTAACATCGGTAGTTCAAAAAGTTGGCGCAAAGGTAACCATTTATTTTACCTCGGCAATGTTGAAAGGAACTTTTTGTCATGTATATATAAATAAAGATGTGAAAAAGCCTCGCTGTTGTTTTGCTTTCGCGTAAGATTGTTGTACATTTGCAAAGCATTATTTTAAGTGCTTCATAATATCAACTTTACATAAATTTATTATTACATCATGAACAACACTTCATTACAACCCGCATGTGTGTTCGAGCAGTTTGCTCGCATCAATCAGATTCCGCGTCCTTCCAAGCACGAAGAGCAGATGATTGCTTTCTTGAAGGAATTTGGTAAGGAACGCAATCTGGAGACCATCGTTGACGAAACAGGCAACGTGCTGATTCGCAAGCCCGCCACTCCTGGATTCGAAAATCGTAAGACAGTCATCCTGCAGAGCCACATGGATATGGTGTGCGAGAAACTCGTAGACCTTGATTTTGATTTCAAAAAAGACCCCATCCAGACCGAGATTGATGGTGAATGGCTGAAAGCTAAAGGCACTACCCTCGGTGCCGACGATGGTATCGGTTGTGCCATAGAGCTCGCCATCCTCGACAGCAATGACATCCAGCATGGTCCTATCGAATGTGTCTTCACCGTTGACGAAGAGACAGGACTCACCGGTGCTGAAGGTATGAAGCCCGGCTTTATGACTGGCGACTGGCTCATCAACCTCGACAGCGAAGATGAAGGTCAGATTTTCGTAAGCTGTGCAGGCGGTATGACCACCGATGCAGTGTTCAAATTCACCAAGGAACAGCCCGTTGATGGACACTTCTTTATGAAGATCAGTCTGAAAGGACTTGTTGGTGGACACTCTGGTGACGACATCAACAAGAAGCGCGCCAATGCCATTAAGGTCCTCACACGCTTCCTCTATAAGATGCAAGAAAAGACTGGCGACCTGCGTCTGGCTGAATTCAATGCAGGTAAGCTCCACAACGCCATCCCGCGCGATGGTATAGCAATCTTCTCTGTGCCTCAGGCTGAAAAGGAGAACGTACGCGCAGCATGGAACATTTTTGCTGAAGAAGTGAAGGAAGAGTTCCATGTTACCGAACACAATATGCAGTTTGAGATGGAGAGCGCTGAGCCCCAGCCCGTGATGCAGAAAGAAACATCTGAACGTATCATCCGCACTCTACAAGCTATCGATAATGGTATCTTCGCTATGTGTCAGGACGAAGCCATCGCATGGTTGGTGGAAACCTCCAACAACGTGGCAAGTGTTACTACCAATGAAGACCATGTGAAAATCGTTGCCAGCCAGCGTTCCAATGTGATGAGTAATCTGGAGAACCAGGCTGCCACTATTAAGGCTGTGTTCCAGCTTGCTGGTGCAGACGTGAAGCAGAAAGACCCGTATCCAGCATGGAAGATGAATCCCGACAGCAAGCTTACCAAACTGGTGGTTGACACTTATAAGGAGTTGTTCAAGAAGGAGCCTCGCGTGCTTGGTATCCATGCCGGTCTGGAGTGTGGACTGTTCTCAGAGCGCTATCCCAACATTGACATGGTAAGCTTTGGTCCGACACTGCGCGGTGTGCACTCACCTGATGAGAAACTGCACATTCCTACCGTACAAATGGTATGGGATCATCTGCTTGCTATCCTACAGCAGACACCTGCTAAATAAAACTTAAAATATGTAGGTAACAGCAATGTGACTCACCTATAAACAATGCAATGAGCGGGAATTTCGAAAAGAAACTTCCTGCTCATTGCATTGTGATTGTCAAAAGATAATACAGATAATAGAAAAATAGGTAGTAAGTGTATTCATAGTGAGATGAAAATACTATATTTGCAGAATGAAGTTGATAAAGTTGAATAATACATCTTTTTCTAAGCGTTGAATCTACAAACAATATCATTAGACAAACCTTAAACATAAATCGCAATGAATATTCCTATCGTGTTCTATCTCATACCAATAGCATCGATTTGTGCATTGGCTATGGCATGGTATTTCTTCAAACAGATGATGGCTACTGATGAAGGTTCGCCCCGTATGCGCGAAATTGCCCTATATGTCCGTAAAGGAGCAATGGCTTATCTCAAGCAACAATACAGAGTGGTGTTTATCGTGTTCATCGTATTAGCTATAATTTTTGCCTTTATGGCTTATGTGCTCAAGGCACAAAACCCATGGGTTCCTTTCGCTTTCCTCACAGGCGGTTTCTTCTCAGGCTTGGCAGGCTTCTTCGGTATGAAGACTGCAACCTATGCTTCGGCTCGCACAGCCAACGCAGCGCGTAAGAGTCTGGACGGAGGACTGAAGATAGCCTTCCGTTCGGGAGCTGTCATGGGACTGACCGTTGTTGGTCTGGGACTGTTAGACATAGCCGTTTGGTTCATCGTATTGAGTTTCTTCTATCACGGTGACAAGATGTCTCTCATTACTATTACCACCACCATGCTAACCTTCGGTATGGGCGCCTCCACACAAGCCTTGTTTGCTCGTGTTGGCGGTGGTATCTACACCAAAGCCGCCGATGTCGGTGCCGACATTGTTGGTAAGGTCGAAGCTGATATCCCCGAGGATGACCCGCGCAACCCAGCAACGATAGCCGATAATGTAGGTGACAATGTGGGCGATGTGGCTGGTATGGGTGCAGACCTGTATGAAAGCTATTGCGGAAGTATCCTGTCGACGGCAGCTCTGGGAGCAACAGCCTTTGCCCTCAGCAGTGCTGATATGCAGTTACGTGCTGTCATTGCACCAATGCTTATTGCTGCGGTTGGTGTCTTCCTATCCCTGCTGGGCATCTTCTTAGTGCGTACTAAGGAAGGAGCTACGATGAAAGACCTGCTCGGATCACTGAGTAAAGGCACCAACGTGTCTGCTGTGCTCATTGCCGTAGCATCATGTGCCATCCTTTATCTATTGAAAATCGATAATTGGATGGGACTCACCGGCTCTGTTGTCAGTGGTTTGCTGGCAGGTGTCATCATAGGCAAAGCTACCGAATACTACACCTCACACAGTTATCGTCCTACACAGAAGATTTCGGAAGCCGGACAGACAGGTGCTGCCACCGTTATTATTAAAGGTATTGGTACGGGTATGATATCGACCTGCATACCGGTTGTGACAATCAGCGTTGCTATCCTCATGAGTTATATGAGTGCTAATGGTTTCGACCTCAGCATGAATGCCCATAGTATATCCTTCGGTCTCTATGGTATAGGTATTGCTGCTGTAGGCATGCTCTCCACCCTGGGCATCACCCTCGCTACTGATGCTTATGGTCCCATTGCCGATAATGCTGGTGGTAATGCTGAAATGAGTGAGTTGGGAGAGGAGGTGCGTCATCGTACCGATGCCCTCGACGCACTGGGCAACACCACGGCAGCCACAGGTAAGGGGTTCGCCATCGGTTCTGCTGCCCTGACAGCATTGGCATTGCTCGCATCCTATATAGAGGAAATAAAGATTGCCATGCACCAAGCCGCCGAAGCTGGTAAGGAGTTTATTAACCCGATAACCAACACTGCATTCGATCCTGACAGGGCTGACATACCAGCATTTATGGAGTTCTTCCAAGTCAATCTCATGAATCCGAAAGTCCTCATTGGTGCCTTCATCGGTGCTATGGCTGCTTTCCTTTTCTGCGGTATGACCATGGAAGCCGTGGGTCGTGCTGCACAGAAGATGGTGTTGGAAGTAAGAAGACAATTCCGTGAAATTAAAGGAATACTTGAAGGCGAGGCAACGCCAGACTACGGACGTTGTGTGGAAATATCTACTAAAGCAGCCCAGCATGAGATGATATTGCCTTCAGTCCTTGCTATCCTCATCCCTATAGTTGTAGGATGTGTGCTCGGCGTTGCAGGCGTGTTAGGTCTGCTGACAGGCGGTCTGGCTTGTGGTTTCACCCTGGCAGTGTTTATGGCCAATGCGGGCGGCGCATGGGACAACGCCAAGAAGAATGTGGAAGAAGGACAGTTCGGAGGTAAGGGCTCATTTGCCCATAAAGCCTGCATCGTAGGTGATACTGTTGGCGACCCGTTCAAGGATACAAGTGGACCTTCGCTGAATATTCTCATCAAGCTTATGTCTATGGTTTCCATAGTGATGGCAGGTCTGACAGTGCTCTTCATGTAACACTTTATAAAATTTGCTGAAGGAAATTGTAAGACAAATATTTGCATAGTCAGCCAAAAGGCAATACCTTTGCCATGTTTGAAAGCTATGCAATGAACGTACAAGACAGACAACTTGAAGACTTCACATCCCTCTTCAATATGTTACGCATACAACTGAAGAGTCTTCGTGCAGATAATGCACGTTTGCGTGATGATATGCAGCGCATGGAGTCGAAAGTAAGTCTTCTTAACGAACAATTGGCACAAAAACAGAGTGAATACGACATGCTGAAGATGGCAAAGATGGTTGAGGTTACCGATGGCGACCTCGTACATGCCAAAGCCAAAGTAAGCAAGCTGATAAGAGAAGTGAACAAGTGCATCAATCTGCTCAGCGATAAGTAGACACTCACAACAACCCCCCCACACACAGTGAGCGAAGATCAGAAATTCTCAATACGTCTCCACGTCTATGACACAGAGATGGTGGTGAAGATTAATCGCGAAGATGAAGAATACTGCCGCAAGGCAGCACTTCGCATTACCGAAACCGTCAATAACTATGCTATGAACTTTAAGGATAAGAGATCCGAAAAGGAAATACTCTACATGGCTCTTATTGACATTGCCCTGCAATTGGAATTTCAAGAGAAAAGGAATGACACATCTCCTTATAAAGATATCATCGTTAGGCTCACTGAGGAAATGAAAGAAATGCTTAACAATGATAAACAATAAACCATGAACCTTATAACAATTATCGTAGGCGTCGCCTGTCTCATCATAGGCGCTGCTGTAGGCTACTTGATATTGAAAAGCGTAGCCAACGGAGCATATAACAAACGTCTGGCAGAGGCTGAAAAAGAAGCCCAAGTGATCAAACAAAACAAACTCCTGGAAGTTAAAGAGAGATTCCTGAATAAGAAGGCTGAGTTGGACCGCGAGGTACAACAACGCAATCAAAAGATGCAGCAGAATGAAAACAAGCTGAAGCAAAAGGAACAGACTCTCAATCAGAAGCAAGAAGAGCTGAATCGTCAGCGTCAGACAGTTGAAGCGGAACAACACCGCCTGGAAAAAGAACACACCTTTATTGAAGCTAAGAAAGAAGAGCTTGACAAGTTGCAGATGCGTCAGCGCGAGACGCTGGAAAATCTCTCCGGACTAAGCGCTGATGAAGCTAAGGCGCGTCTTGTAGAGAGCCTGAAAGACGAAGCTAAGACCGACGCTGCTGCCTATATCAACGAGATTGTTGACGAAGCTAAGCTCAATGCCAATGCTCAGGCACGTAAGATAGTCATTCAGACCATGCAACGTGTGGCTTCTGAGGTGGCAGTAGAAAACTCGGTCAGCGTGTTCCATATTGAAAGCGATGAAGTGAAAGGTCGTATCATTGGGCGCGAAGGTCGCAATATCCGTGCTTTGGAGGCCGCCACAGGTGTGGAAATCGTTGTCGACGATACTCCAGAAGCTATCGTCATCTCTGCCTTCGATCCCATCCGTCGCGAAATATGCCGCCTGGCGCTGCACCAACTGGTTGCCGACGGACGCATACATCCAGCACGTATCGAAGAAGTTGTGGCAAAAGTTACCAAGCAAGTAGAGAACGAAGTGATAGAGACCGGTAAGCGTACTACCATCGACCTCGGTATACATGGTCTGCATCCGGAACTCGTGCGCATAGTAGGTAAGATGAAGTACCGCTCATCCTACGGTCAGAACCTGCTGCAACACGCCCGTGAGACAGCTAACCTTTGCGCCGTGATGGCTGCCGAGCTCGGCCTCAACCCTAAGAAGGCAAAACGTGCCGGATTGCTGCATGACATAGGTAAAGTGCCTGACGAAGAAAACGAACTGCCACACGCACTCTATGGTGCCAAGTTGGCTGAAAAGTATAAGGAGAAGCCCGATATCTGCAATGCCATCGGTGCCCACCACGATGAAATGGAGATGAATACCCTGCTGGCTCCCATCGTTCAGATTTGTGATGCGATCTCCGGAGCTCGTCCCGGTGCCCGTCGTGAAATTGTTGAGGCTTACATCAAGCGTCTCAATGACTTGGAAGCCATAGCTATGAGCTATCCCGGTGTGGTGAAGACCTACGCTATACAGGCAGGTCGCGAACTGCGTGTCATCGTTGGCGCAGATAAGCTGACAGACCAAGAGACAGAGACTCTGTCAAATGACATCGCGACAAAGATACAGAACGAGATGACCTATCCCGGACAGGTGAAGATCACCGTGATTCGTGAGATTCGTTCGGTATCTTATGCCAAGTAAGGTTTACTATAGTGGACCGATACGGGTGATACTGTAGCCCGTCTAAAATACAATATCACTGATTTTGCTCGCCAAAATCAGTGATATTGCTTTTTACATTCAGGGCATTGACTTTGCCCTTAAGTTTCTTTCATTCTTTTCATGTGGAACTATTACACATCAATATCTTCGGCTTTGGTTTATGATGAGAGCTTCTTGTTAGGGTAGTGGTACAAAAACAACATCGGGAGTAGACAATGTCTGCTCCCGATGAATGTTTCTTTTATCGCTGTCGGCTTAGTGCTCGCAGAGTTCTGTGAGGATGCCGCAAGTGTCTTTAGGGTGAAGGAAAGCGATGTTGAGGTTTTCAGCACCTTTGCGCGGAGCCTTGTCGATGAGGCGGATTCCCTTGCCATCGCACTCTGCCAGAGCATTGGCAACACCGTCTTCAATGCAGAAAGCAACATGGTGTACACCCTTGTTACCTTTGTCAAGCCACTTCTGGATGGTGCTCTCAGGAGATGTGGGCTCGAGAAGTTCCAGCTTCACTTCGCCACACTTCAAGAATGCAGTCTTAACCTTCTGGTCTTCTACAACCTCTACTGCATAGCACTCCAGTCCGAGGACGTTCTGGAAGTAGGGGAGGGCTTCTTCGATACTCTGAACGGCAATACCGAGATGTTCGATGTGTGAAATTTTCATGATGAAATGGTATTAAATGATTATGAATAGATCTTTGTCTGTTGAATGACACAGGCATTTTCAGACGCCAAAGGTAACAACATTAACTATCACTTCAATGTTAAAACCAATTATTTTTGTCTCCACACGCTATTTTTGTACCTTTGCCGAAATATAATACATCACAATACAGGATTTCATCCTGTTTTGGTACCCTACCAATAGCTTCTATGTCAAAGATTACTGCATTTCTCAAGCGTTATAAGAAGTGGCTGACAGGTTGCGGCATTGTGGTTTTCGTCATCCTTGCTGCCCTGCATCTTTATTGTCATGCCACACTGTTGAAAGGAGAGGAAGACGTACACATCTATTTGGATGAGAACGATAACATTGATTCTGTCTATGCCAAGCTCACCCCCGTTTCTTCATCAGGTGCCCTTTCGGCTTACAAGATGCTGGCAGGTGTGACGGGATATGACCGGCATGTGCGTACAGGTCATTATAAGATCGCTCCCGGTGAAGGTGCGCTGACTGTGTTGCGTCGTATGAAGAACGGTGTGCAGACACCCATACAGCTGGTAATCACCCCTACATGGACCAAGGAGATGCTGTGTGGCAAGCTTGCTACGCAGCTGCAGTGCGACAGTGCTGCTCTAGTGGCGCTCATCAATGACAATACCTGGTGCAAACAACACGGATACGACACGGCCACCATTGCCACCATCTTTCTTCCCGACAGCTATGAAGTGTGGTGGAATATCAAGCCCGAAGCACTCATGGAGCGTATGATAAAGGAACATGATACCTTTTGGGATTCAGGCCGCAGAGCCAAAGCAGACGCCTTGCAACTGACACCCGAGCAAGTCACTACCCTGGCAAGTATCGTGGATGGCGAGACAACGAACAGTGCAGAGAAACCTACCATTGCCGGACTCTACTACAACCGTATGCAGAAGGATATGTTGTTGCAAGCCGACCCGACAGTGAAGTTCGCCTTGCAGAAGTTTGACCTGCGTCGCATATACAATTCTATGCTTCGCACAGAGAGCCCCTACAACACATACGTCACCAAGGGGTTGCCTCCGGGTCCTATCCGCATCGCCACGAAGGATGCAATAGATGCCGTGCTCAACATGCACCGACACCACTATCTATATATGTGCGCCAAGGAAGACTTCAGCGGCACACACAACTTTGCCGCCACCTATGCTGAACATCAAGCCAATGCAGCAAAATATGTGAAGGCACTCAATGAAAGAAAAATAAGATAACACATATATAATTCTCCCAATTATGGAAAAAAACCTTAGTTTCGTAGAACAAGCCGTAGAGAAAGACCTTGCAGAAGGAAGAAACGATAAACGCATACAGACGCGTTTTCCGCCAGAACCCAACGGCTATCTTCATATAGGACATGCCAAAGCCATTTGCATGGACTTCGGCATAGCCGAAAACTATAACGGTGTGTGTAACCTGCGCTTTGACGATACCAATCCCTCAAAAGAAAACGAAGAGTATGTGGAAAACATCCTCAACGACATCTCTTGGTTGGGATTCCATTGGGGCAATGTGTTCTATGCTTCTGACTATTTCGCTCAGCTGTGGGAGTTTGCCGAATGGCTCATTGAGAAAGGCCTTGCATATGTCGATGAGCAGACTTCTGAGCAGATAGCACAACAGAAGGGAACTCCCACCGAACCGGGTACAGCTTCACCATACCGTGACCGTCCGATAGAGGAGAGTCTCGCCCTCTTCCGTCAGATGAATACCGCAGAGGCAGTGGAGGGTTCTATGGTGTTGAGGGCAAAGCTAGATATGGCCAATCCCAATATGCACTTTCGCGATCCGGTAATATATCGTATTATCCATACTCCTCACCACCGTACAGGAACAAAGTGGCATGCCTATCCCATGTACGACTTTGCACATGGACAGAGTGACTATTTTGAAGGTGTCACTCACTCCATCTGTACACTTGAGTTTGTGCCTCATCGTCCTTTGTACGACCAGTTTATCGACTGGCTGGTACAGTTTGAGACCGAAAAGGGACGCACCGATGGCAGCTATCGCCCTCGCCAGATAGAGTTCAACCGTCTCAACCTTACCTATACCATGATGAGTAAACGCAAGTTGCTGGCTTTGGTAGAAGAAAACAAAGTGTCGGGATGGGACGATCCACGTATGCCTACTATCAGCGGCATGCGTCGTCGAGGCTATTCGCCAGAGAGCGTGCGCCGCTTTATCGACTCCATCGGCTATACCAAGTTTGATGCCCTCAACGATGTGGCACTGTTGGAGGCTGCTGTTCGCGAAGACCTCAACGCACGTTCACAGCGACTGTCAGCTGTCATCAATCCCGTGAAGCTGACTATAACCAATTACCCCGAAGGGGAGACGGAAGAGATGGAGGCTGTGAATAATCCGGAGAACGAAGCTGACGGAACGCATACTATAACATTCTCGCGCCACCTGTGGATAGAGCGTGATGACTTCATGGAAGATGCTCCAAAGAAGTTCTTTCGCATGACGCCTGGAAAGGAGGTGCGCCTAAAGAATGCCTACATTGTGAATTGCACCGGATGCCGCAAGGATGAAGAGGGCAATATAGTAGAGATATTTGCCGAGTACGACCCCGAGAGCAAGAGTGGACGCGAAGGCGCCAGCCGTAAGGTGAAAGGTACCCTGCATTGGGTGTCTGTCAACCACTGCTGCAAGGCAGAAGTGCGTATCTACGACAGACTGTTCATGGTTGAGAATCCCTCTGCCGACGAACGCGACTTCCACGAACTGCTGAATCCTGATTCGTTGACGATTCTCTCCGAATGCTACGTAGAACCTTATGCTGCAAAGATGAAGGCAGGCGACTATCTGCAGTTCCAGCGTATTGGTTACTTTATGCCCGACATAGCATCAACTCCCGAACACCTTATATTCAATAAGACGGTGGGGTTGAAAGACACTTGGGCAAAACAAATGAACAAATAGCATTTGTCAAGCTGACACTATGTTTCAGGAAGACTATTTTAAGACCAATGAGTTTCGGGAAACCCTTGCCATCTTTGAACAAGCACGTCAAGAGGGACGCAACATCTTTCTCGATGCTTCTGATCTGTCTGACATAGCGGAATACTACTATACCGACCATCAACATGCTTTAGCAAAAGAAGTGCTGGAGCATGGGCTGTACCTATATCCCCATGCCACATTGCTGCTCACCTACAAGGCACGTGTTGTCTTGTGGGAAGAGCACAACGTTGGTAAGGCAAGGCAGCTATTGGCGCTATGTGACGATACCACCTACCCTGAATACATGATTACCATGGCAGAACTGCTCATTGCTGAAGAAAATGATGATAAAGCTCAGACTTATCTTCAGAGGTATGTGCAGTCAATAGCTGCTGAGGAAGGGCAGGAGGCAGTGTTTGATGTGATAGCTCTGTTGGCAGACTACCATGTATATACCTATGCAGAGTATTGGCTTGCTCAGGCGCCGACACTGAAGGGAACGCCAGAATATCTGGAACTCTCTGCAGGGCTGGCAGAGATGAATAAAGACTTCCGCAAGGCAAAAGAATGTTACGAACAGCTGCTAGACATCGATCCCTTCAATGTCAATACATGGCGCAGTGTTGCCGATTGCTATTTCGAAGAGGATGACCTTAACAAAGCGTTTGAAGCCATACAGTATGCGCTTTCCATTGAACCCGACAACAAAGAGCTGTTGTATAAGAAGGCTCTGTGTTTCATTGATTTCAAGAATTATCACGATGCCCTTCCCATTCTCCAGCAGCTACAACGAATCTCGGACGGAGCCTTCTTATACTATCCCATCGCTCTGTGCCTGTCGCAGGAAGGTCAGCAGGAAGAAGCTGTACGTATGCTTTACAAAGCTGCCCAAAATATGACCATCGAGAGTGCCTTTGCTCCCGACGTTTACAAGATGCTCGCCGACATCACTGAACAGTCAGGAGATGTTGAAGAGGCTAAGAAAATACGCGAAATGCAGCTGAAGGCAGAACAATACCTGAAAAAGCTGGAAGAAAATGACAGCAAAGATAAAATCATTAATCAATAACCTTATAACATCGTGGACTTAACATCATTACTGCACAACCTTAATTATGGCACTATCACTTTTCTGATGATGCTTGAAAGTACAGTTGTTCCCGTACCCTCCGAACTCGTTGTCTCACCAGCTGCCTACCATGCAGCGGGAGGACACCTTAATATCTTTCTCGTGATACTCTTCGCAACTATAGGAGCCTGCATGGGAGCCACACTGAACTATCTGGCAGGTTACTATCTCGGACGTCCTATCATCTATAAATTTGCTAACAGCAAATGGGGCAAGATGTGTCTGCTCAATCAGGAAAAAGTGGAGAAGAGTGAAAAATACTTCAACGACCACGGCATGGTGGCCACCATCACAGGACGTCTGCTCATCGGCATACGACATCTCATTTCCATTCCTGCAGGATTGGCACGCATGACGTATTGGAAGTTTCTGCTCTATACCGCCATCGGTGCAGGACTATGGAACGTCATCCTTGCAGCTTTGGGGTGGTGGATGCATTCTGTAGTGCCCGAAGACCAGCTGGAAGAGAAGATTGAGGAATATGGCGACTACATCAAGTGGGGACTCATCATCCTCGTTATGCTCGTCATCGTTTTCTTCATCGGACGTTACCTGTGGAAGAAACATCAGAACAAAAAACAACAGTAACACACTATGTACACCATCATAGACCGTGAAAATTGGCCGCGCCGTGAGATATATGAGCTATTCGAGAATAGCAAGAGCCCGCATTACATGGTATCGGGATATATCGATGTTACCCGTGTACTGGCATTCAAGCGCGAGCATAACCTCTCATTCTATCTTACTTTAGTTTACCTCACCACACAGACTGTTAATGCCATCGACAACTTCCGCATGCGTGTCGTGGATGGAAAGCCTGTCATCTACGATAAGATACATCCCAATTTCACGCACAAGCGCAGTGACGAAGAACTCTATCATATTTACACTGGATTGTTTGAGGGACCACTCGAAGAATGGGTGAGACGTACCTCGGAAGCCATTGCCGGACAACACCAGCTGTTTGGTGGCGAACCCCACATGCCTAACGTGGTGTATTGTTCTTGCAATCCCTCCGTTGATGCCACTGCAATGAGCAACCCCAATCTAGACAATCCAGAAGATGCTATTCAGCGAATAAACTGGGGAAAGTATGTGCAGCGCGACGGCAAATGGATGATCAATGTCTCTGTAACACCCAACCATCGCTTCGTGGATGGTTATCATGTGGGGCTGTTCTTCAAACATCTTCAGCATCTCATCGATAACTTATAGTATTATAGCGTCACGATAATGTCGCTTACCTATGATCAAGATGTAAAAATATCAGCGAGATACCACACGGTGCCTCGCTGCTTCTTTCTGCCAGTAGCAACGCAGTTCAGTCGTTGCTCAATAGGCCGATTTCTTATTTGCCAAAGTAGCGCTTGAGCAGTCCGGCAAAGCCTGCGCCATGACGTGCTTCGTCCTTAGCCATCTCGTGAACAGTGTCGTGGATAGCGTCAAAGCCAGCAGCCTTAGCATTCTTGGCAATACGGAACTTGTCTTCGCAAGCACCAGCCTCAGCAGCAGCGCGCTTCTCCAGGTTTGTCTTGGTGTCCCATACACACTCACCGAGCAATTCGGCAAAGCGTGAAGCGTGGTCAGCCTCTTCAAAAGCATAGCGCTTGAAAGCCTCAGCAATCTCGGGATAACCCTCACGGTCGGCCTGACGAGCCATGGCAAGGTACATGCCAACTTCGCCGCACTCGCCGTTGAAGTGGTTGCGCAGGTCTTGAATCATTTCCTCGCTAACGCCTTCGGGTTTGCCGTCACCAATCTTGTGAACGGTAGCATATTCGGGAGCTTCGTCTTCATTCAACTCCTTGAACTTGCTTGCAGGAGCTTTACATACGGGACACTGTTCGGGAGCTTCGGTTCCTTCGTGGATGTAACCACATACGGTGCAAATAAATTTTTTCTTCATGATGTTTTTGTTTTTTGTGTTAATAAATGAGGTTGTTGATTTACTATCTTGCTTGATACATAGTCTGTGTTCCGTCTGACCTGTGTCGTAACAGTTTAGTTTTCATTCTTCTTACAATCCTTACACACTCCTCTGTAATAGAGTTGTACACTGTTGACGTCATGTCCTTGCAGTTCTGTCGTCTTACGGAGACGCGGCACGGGCACATCGTATAGGTCTATTATCTTACCGCAACGGTCACAATAGTAGTGCGCATGAGGGGTAATGTTGCCGTCATAGCAGATGTGGTGGTCATCTATGGAAATGACCTGAGCTGCCTGGTACTCGGCAAAAAGCCTCATAGTATTATAAACCGTTGTCTTACTCAAAGTCGGCATGATGGGATGCAGAGCCTGATATATATCTTCAATGGTGGGATGTGTGAAGTTTTCCATCAGGAATTCCATGATAGCCATTCGCTGTACAGAGGGCTTAATCCCTTTTTCAGTCAGCCTTGCATAAGCCTTTTCTTTGGTTGTGTTCATAGAATGATGATTGATTACGGTGCAAAGGTAAGACATTTATTTTATTATAACAAATATAAAGTTGTAAAAATTACAATATTGTTTTCTGTACTATTCGAAAATGCTGTCCGACTGCACAATAGACAGATGTCATCCGACAGGAAAAGAAGAGATAGTGAAGTATTGGGCTGATAATGAAAAATAGCGTTCCCTCTGTATACAGAAGAAACGCTATGTCATAGTTCGCTATCGTCCTTGTCTCAATGATGCGCTATAAAGGTTGTCTATTCAGTTTCTTCTTCAGAGTGGGGCATGGCAGACAGCTTTTCCTTTATATTCAGCTCATTCTTATTTTTAGTCTTGTCAATGACCAAGCATAAGTCTGCATCTTTCTTCTGATCTTTATTGTTTAGAATGTACTGGCATACGACATCTTCCACGTATTGTTGCAGTGCCCTCTTAAGGGGACGTGCGCCAAACTGTACATCGTACCCTTGGTCAGCTAAGAAGTCGCGTGCCCGACTGGAGACCTCAACATTCCATCCAATTTCGTTGATTTGGCGTATCAACTTATCGGTCTCAATGTCGACAATCTGACGGATAGCTTGCTTGTCAAGTTGTTCAAACGTGATGATTTCATCAATTCTATTGAGGAACTCAGGCGGGAACTGTTTGTTCAAGCTCTTGGTGATAACCTTTCGTGCATATTCCTTATCCGCTTGCGTGATATCTTGGCTATTGACATTGCTGAAGCCTATACCATGTCCGAACTCCTTGAGCTGTCGCGTGCCGGTGTTGGACGTCATAATGATGATGGTATTGCGGAAGTCTACAATGCGTCCGTTGCCATCGGTGAGTCTACC
Source organism: uncultured Prevotellaceae bacterium (assembly GCA_900320845.1). Lineage (GTDB taxonomy): Bacteria > Bacteroidota > Bacteroidia > Bacteroidales > Bacteroidaceae > Prevotella. Next base: position 65,200 of record ONTS01000008.1, read on the forward strand.
TTCGTCAAGTACCTGCAACAACAAGTTGTAGATGGTGCTGTGAGCCTTTTCAATTTCGTCGAGCAGAATAATGGCATAGGGCTTACGTCTCACGCGTTCGGTAAGCTGTCCGCCCTCTTCGTAGCCTACATATCCCGGAGGTGCACCGATGAGGCGTGACACATTAAAGCTTTCAGTGTACTCGCTCATGTCTATTCGTATGATATCGTCGTCAGAGCCAAACATATGCTTGGCAAGTTGTTTGGCCAAATAGGTCTTTCCCACACCTGTAGGACCGAGAAACATAAAGACGCCAATGGGACGATTGTGTGTGCGTAGTCCAACACGGTTGCGTTGTATTGAGCGTACGAGCACATCCACTGCTTTGTCTTGAGCTACAACATAGTGTTTCAGGATGTCTGCCATGCTGCGCAACTTCTCTCCTTCGCTCTGTTCAATACGCTGCAACGGTACTCCAGTCATGGTGGATAACACTTCCGCTACATCTGCGTATGTTACAGTAGGACGCGGTGTTTCGTTTCCGCTGTTCCACTCTTCGTTGCGAAGGTCTATCTGCTGTTGAAGTTGTTGCTGTTTGTCGCGGAAGGCAGCTGCCTCCTCAAATTCCTGTCTGTTGACGGCTGCAATTTTATTGTTGCGCGCTTCTTCAAGCTGTTGGTTGAGCTGCTTGATGTCGTCGGGCAGATGTGTGGTCTTGATATGTATCATGGAGCCTGCCTCGTCCAGCGCATCAATGGCTTTGTCGGGGAAAGCACGGTCGGTGACATATCTCTCTGTGAGCGTCACACAAGCCTCTATGGCTTCGTCAGAATAAGTTACATGGTGATAGTCTTCGTAGTACGACTTAATGTTTTGCAGAATATTAAGCGTCTCTTCCTTGTCGGTTGGCTGAACGATGACCTTTTGGAAACGACGTTCCAGAGCGCCATCTTTCTCAATGCTGTTGCGGTATTCGTCTAAAGTGGTGGCACCGATGCACTGGATGGTTCCTCTAGCAAGAGCTGGCTTGAGGATATTGGCGGCATCCATGGAGCCAGGTGTAGAGCCGGCACCTATGATGGTGTGTATCTCATCAATGAATACGATGATGTCGGGTTGCTCTTCTATCTCCTTTATCAAGGCTTTTATGCGTTCCTCAAACTGTCCACGATACTTTGTTCCAGCTACGATGGCAGTCAGGTCGAGGCTGACGAGGCGCTTGTTGTACAGCAAAGGTGATGTCTCCTGCTTTACAATGAGTTGAGCCAAGCCTTCTACGATAGCACTTTTACCGACACCCGGCTCACCAATGATGACCGGATTATTTTTCTTACGTCGACAGAGAATCTCAATAATCCGTTGTATGTGCCTCTCTCTTCCTACTACAGGGTCGAGTTTCTTGTCGCGTGCAGCCTGAGTGAGGTCAACAGAGAAATTGTCAAGAATAGGAGTTGTGCTCTTATCCTTCGCCTTTTTGCTTGTTGTAGTGTTTTGTGTGGCGTTGCCGTTATCAAACGGCTCATCATCATCGTCCTCTTCGTCTTCGTCAGGCAGCCCCATCATGTCTTCTGTAGCATTTGGCGCAGTGGCAATCATAGCAAACACACTATCGTAGGAGATATTAAAGGCATTAAGTGCAACCTTAGCCGTATTGTCTGCTGTGTCGTGGAGGATGGCAAGTAGCAGATGAGATGAATCTATAACAGCAGCATGTTGTTTGCGCGCTTCCAAAGCAGAGCGCATCAGGATATTGGTGGCAGCGTCATCCAATTGCACATCAGCTTGAGGTATGGTAGAGGTGGTATCGGATGGGGTGAGGCGCTGGTCAATCCCTTGACGGAATTCTCCCTCGTTGACACAGAAATGAGCCAATACCTGGTGTATAACACAAGTCTTGTGACGGAGCATGGCAAGCAAAAGGTGCTCGGGTCTGACATGTGTGGATGCCGTACGCCTGGCTTCCTCTCTGCTATAGAGTAAGATAGTGGAAACTTCTTGACTAAATGTACCGTTCATATTTGTAGTTACAATCTTTCGTTTTGTGAATAATATATAGACTTTGCTTATCATTACTAGTACAACAATTTGAGCAAATTGTGTGCCAAAGTATATGTTTTAGCGTGATAGTCTGTAAGAGATGGCCAATATGCAGGGTATCAATCCTGAAGGGAAGATAGAAGATAAATGTAGAATTACGATTCAGTAACTACGACAAATGGCTTACACAATAAATAAATGTACTGTACGTTATAATATATAAGGTAAAAGGAGATATCCATACTCCTGATACAGAAAACATAAATTGCGAACAGTTATGAACATCAAAAAATTATATCTTCTGCTTTTTTGCAGTATGCTCATTGTAGGCTGTACTGATGACGAATCTTTCACCACCAATCCGTCGGCATGCCTTACTTTCACGTCAGACACCATAAATTTTGACACAGTATTTGCTACAATTCCTACTGCGACACGTACGTTCTGGGTACACAATAAGGAAAATGATGGCATCCGTTTGACCTCAGTGCGTTTGGCCAACGGCAACCAACGTGGATTCCGCGTAAATGTAGACGGCACATATCTTGGTGCATCGAGCGGTTTTCAAGTGTCGGACCTCGAAATACGAAAAGGTGATAGCATACGCGTATTTGTAGAACTGACCTCTCCTACACTTACGGCTGAGATGACAGACCTTGAAGACGATATTATTTTTCAGCAAGAGAGTGGAGTAGAGCAGCGGGTGAAGCTGCTTGCTACCGCATGGCAGGCTACCATATTGAACAATCATCATCTAACCACTGATGAGACACTATCTTCCGAACGTCCCATCATCATTCGAGGCGGCTTGACTGTTGATGCAGGTTGCACCCTGACACTGACAGCCGGCACACGTCTCTACTTTTACTCCGATGCAGGGCTGCACGTCTATGGCAAACTTGTTAGCGAAGGTACGCCCGACCATAATGTAGTTTTACGTGGCGACAGGCTCGACCGCATGTTCCCTTATCTCCCATACGATGGAGTGAGCGGACAATGGCGAGGAGTGCACATCTATGAAGGTTCATATGACAATGTAATCAAATACACCGATATTCATTCCACCATGGACGGAATCGTCATTGAGTCGAACGACCCAACGCAGCGTAGCTTGACGATGCAAATGAGTACGGTACACAACTGTCAGGGACATGGCGTGAAATCTGTAAATGCTAATGTCGTGATAGATAATAGTCAACTGACAAATACTTTAGGCGACTGCCTGCATGTGACAGGTGGAACAGTCAGTGTAAACAATAGCACTCTGGCCCAGTTCTATCCCTTTGACTCTGCTCGTGGCTTTGCCTTGTACTTTGACAATACCACAGCCCTGAGCATTCTTTGCCGCAACAGTATCGTAACTGGTTATGCCGACGATGTATTGCAAGGAACACGAAGTAGTGAAGAATTTGCTTTCGACTATCGCTTTGAGAACTGTCAGCTGCGTACTCCTCAGCCGGAAGAAAGCTATGCAGAGCATTTTGTTGACGTGGTATATGAAGAGGTGGAAAAGGAAGGACGCGCCAGTTTTGTACTGATAGACATCGACTCGTTGCGATACAATTTTCAACTGTCTGACACCGCGCTGGCAATAGATGCCGGCAATACTGCCACGGCTCTTCAGATAGACCGTTTGGGAGTGCTGCGTGACGAACACCCCGACTTAGGATGTTTTGAAAGAAAAAAAGAACAATGACCAGATGGACGATACTTGCAGCTATGGCGATGCTCTTATCGGTGTCGTCTGTTTCGGCGCAAGTGGATGTTTCGGATAAAGAACGCTTGGGCATGGCGTTGGAGTATTTTCAGACTGGAAAGTATCATGAAGCACTCCTGTTGTTCGAACGTCTGGAAAAGCAATATACACTAAATCCTAGATACCATGCTTATATCGGAATGTGCTTGTTTTATGAATGGGATTTCGAAAGAGCAGCAAAGAAATTGAGTTCCTGTTTGCCTAAGCTGGAGTCGCTTTCGCCTCGCGAACGAAGTGTGTATTGCTTCACCTGTGCAGAGAGTTACTTCTTTATTCAGAAATACAAAGAAGCCATCTCTTATTATGAGCAAATGTTGTTGCTGTGTAATGACAACGAGCGTGCCGACGCTTTCTTTCGGTTAGGCTTCAGCTATATCCAGTTAGGCAACATAGAGAATGCGCTTGAATACCTGCTTTCCGCACAAGCATGTTATGAACGTTATCCACAGGAAGATAAAAATGCCAGACTGACTCAAATCGGAAATATGATTAAAGGCCTGGAGAAACAAAAGGAAACTCTAAAGTTGCAACAAGAGTCGTCGACAGACACTGAACAGACTGATTGATGGAAGTATATGATGGACTCAACACAAAATATATCCGACATTGTAAGGGAGATTAAACAATCATTTAACTCATATAAGAATGGTGTGGTGGCTCAGTCTATGCGCGACAAGGGTGTTAGCTATCACGTTAATTGGGGCGTCTCGATTACGGACCTACAACATATTGCAAGCCGATACGAAGCCGACAGAGCACTTGCCCGTTCTCTGTGGACTAACAATGTACGCGAGTGTCAGATCATAGCGTTGATGTTAATGCCACCCGAAGATATTACTTCCGAAGATGTTGAGGCCGTAATGAGCCGACTGCATACCACAGAATTGGCCGAATTGGCGGCCTTCCTGCTATTTCAGCATGTCAACCAGAAAGCGAATATTGCCCTTGACAACATCAACAGCGCTGATACGTATCGTAAGTTGTGTGCTTTCCACATCATATTGCGTGCTATAAGACAAGGCTGTAACCTCACGCAAGAACAGAGAGCGACCATTAAGTGGGTCTCCCGTCAGGTGTTGGACGATGGCGATAATGCAATCTTCAGCCTTCGTAAAGTTGCCATAGCGTGTTTGCAGGAGTTGTCGGATGACAATTTCTGATGGTACTACCCGGCGTACAACACCTTTCAATAAAAGAGTAACAAAACAGGATAACGACTTTTTTTTTTCATAAGTCGTGTAAAACATAAAAAAAACTATACCTTTGCATCCGCAAACCAAGCAATTATCAATCTATCATGGACGACTATCCGGCGGAAAAACAGTTTTTCTTATCGTGAGGATATAGCCCGACGGCTAATCCCCACCATTATATTATATATAGGAGATTAGCCAATGAAGACATATTGGAATACCACTCAAGGACTGCAACAGTTGGAAGAATGGCAGCCAGGCTGTTGGATACAAGTGACTTGTCCTACTGACGAAGACCAACGGCAACTGGAAGAAAGATTCAAAATCCCCGATTATTTCTTCAGCGACATTAGCGATACCGATGAGCGCGCCCGTTACGAATATGATGATGGTTGGATGCTCGTCATCCTACGTATTCCTTACGTTAAAGAAATACGTTCGCGCACGCCTTATACCACAGTTCCCTTAGGTATCATTCACAAACGCGACGTCACCATCACCGTATGCTTCTACGAAACCAACATGATGATCGACTTTGTCAGCTATCAGCAAAAACGAGGAGAAGGCTTTGTCGACTATGTTGATATGACATTCAGGCTTTTTCTTTCCTCTGCCGTATGGTATCTGAAGCGTCTCAAGCAGATAAGCACTCTTATTGATAATGCCAAACGCAACCTTGACAGAGATGTAAACAACGAAAAACTTATCGGACTGTCAAGACTTCAGGACTCCTTAACCTATTTCCAGACAAGTATTCGTGGTAACGAAAATCTGTTGGCAAAACTGAAGTTCAAGCTACAAGTTGACGAATTGGACGCCGACCTTATAGAAGACGTCAATATTGAGATGTCACAGGCAAGAGAAACCACACACATCTATTCCGATATTCTTGAGTCTACGATGGAAACCTATTCGTCCATCATAAACAATAACATGAATACCATCATGCGAACACTGACGTCTGTCAGCATCATTCTCATGTTCCCGACACTCATTGCATCGTTGTTTGGTATGAACCTTATTAATGGAATGGAGGCATCTAAGTATGGCTTTGTGCTGGCACTCATCATTTCCGTCTTCGTCTCCATCGCTTCCTGGTGGATACTCAGGCATAAACGATTGATTTAAAAACAGCACCAACGGCATTAATAACGGCAGAATATTACATTACACACCATAGTGATATCCTGCCATTATCTTTTTATATGAAAAATAAAAAAGTATCTAAAAATTAGGATACTATCAAATTTATAGTAATTTTGCAAATCAATCACTTTCCATAAATTGGGCAGTCAATCTATTGTAATAGCTTTACAGCCCAATAGTTGGCAACATTCTACCATGTCCTGCCAGCGTAGTCAGTAAAGATTAATATTTAAGACACACAATACTTATGGACTTACAAGACAACATCCTCGAGCAGAATGCCAACGAAGCTTCCAACGAAACCTTAAATGAAGTAGCTTTCAATGGTGAACTGACAGCTAAAGAGGAACTCTCAACACCTGTCGAGGAAGCATCTGCAGCTAACTCAGTTGAAGGACAGGATGAACAAAACGACAACCAAGTGCCTCAAACACCAGAAGAGCCCCTGACGGAAAACAAGGAAGATGCTGCTGGAGTAGCAAAAGAGAATCCTGCCGACCAATGGAAGCTTCCCTATAATGATAAGTCTGCTATCGTTGAGCGATTGAAGACCATCATCGACGGTAATGAGGCCATCAATAAAGAAGAGATAGACCATCTCAAGACACAGTTCTATCGTCTCCATCTGGCTGAACGTGAAGCACAACGCAAGCAATACATCGAAGCTGGTGGAGATCCCGAACAATATCAGATTGCTCCTGACGAACTCGAAGATGCTTTTAAGGAAAATATGGGCGTCATTCGTGAAAAGCGAGCACAGCTCTTTAGGGAACAAGAAGCTGAAAAGGCTGTCAACCTGAAGAAGAAACTAGATATTATCGAACAACTAAAGAATATGATCACTTCTCCTGAAGAGGTCAACCGCTCATTTCAGGACTTCAAAAACCTGCAACAGGAGTGGCGCGATACAGGAGTAGTGCCAGCTGAAAGAAGTAGCGAACTGTGGAGAACATATCAGCATTATGTGGAACAATACTACGATCTCGTAAAGTTGAACAATGAAGCACGTGAGTATGACTTCAAGAAAAATCTTGAATTGAAGACCCGTCTCTGCGAAACTGCCGAGAAACTTGACGAGGAAGAAGATGTAATTAGTGCATTCCATCAGCTTCAGGAACTCCATCAGCAGTTCCGTGAAGTGGGTCCTGTTGCTAAAGACATGCGCGACGAAGTGTGGAACCGTTTCAAGGCAGCGTCTACCATTATCAATAAAAAACACCAAAAGTATTTTGAAGATATACGCGCCAAAGAAGAGGAAAACCTTAATGCTAAGACGGCTCTGTGCGTAAAGATTGAAGCTATCATTGCCCAACCTGTCACACAGTCCTCACAATGGGAAAAACTCACCAAAGAGGTTATCGCTACACAGGCAGAATGGAAGACCATTGGTTTTGCTCCACAAAAGATGAACGTCAAAATTTTTGAACGTTTCAGAACTGCATGCGACGCTTTCTTCAAAGCCAAGACACAGTTCTTTAAGGAAATGAAAGCACGCTATGCTGAGAACATTGCCAAAAAGAAAGAACTTGTTGAAAAGGCTGAAGCGCTTAAGGATTCTACTGATTGGAAAGCAACATCCGAACAACTCATTGCATTGCAGAAAGAGTGGAAAACTGTAGGCGTTGTTCCGAAGAAAGTCGGTGACCAACTGTGGGCTGATTTCCAACAAGCATGCAACCATTTCTTTGACGCACGCAACGCAGCAACGCAAGGCCAGCGCAGCGAACAGAAAGAAAATCTTGAGCGCAAGCGTAGCATCATAGCACGACTTAAGGAACTGCTCGATAGTGATGCCGAAGATGTGAAAAATGATGCACAGGCACTTCTTGACGAGTACTATAACGTAGGACATGTACCCTTCCGCGATAAGGATAAAGTTTATGCTGAGTTCAAAGAAGTTGCTGATGCAATATATCAGAAGCACAATGTGCTCATGCGCAGACAACGACTCGACAACTTCAAAAACTCGCTCAAGGAAGTGGCTCGTAAGGGCGAAGATGCCGTTGACAACGAACGTACAAAGCTCATGCGACAGTACGACAGTCTCAAACAAGAGATTCAAACTTACGAAAATAACCTCGGTTTCTTCAGCTTCTCCTCAAAGAGCGGCAGTGCTCTGCTCGATGATATGCAGAAGAAGATTGAACGCTTGAAGGATAACATGAATCTTGTTAGAGACAAGATCAGAGCCATTGACCAAGCAGGCAAGGAAAGTGCAGAAAAAGAACAACCTGCTGCTGAGGAAAAAGCCGAGAACGAAAGTGAATCACAAGAGCCCTCTGCTGAAGCATAAAGCAGCAAACATACGACACAATAATAAAAGAGGTAAGTACATAGCGTGACTTACCTCTTTTTATAGTTGGCTATTCAGCTACATGTTAAGCAATGTCATGCTGCTCCATAAGTAGCAGTTTCGCTTTCTCAATGTCTTCTCTATGGTCTATGTCAATAACTTTTCCCATATCGAAGGCTTTCAGTTGTAGTCCGTTTTCTATCAGTGCGCGCTGGAAATTACGCATACGCGACTGTCCTGCTGCAATACATTTGTGCAAAATGGGAACGGCTTTGTTAGTAAGGGCGTAAACACCGGCGGAAATGGTGATACATGAGGTGCTGTGGTCTATAAAACCAAGAATATTTCCTTGCTCATCAGTCTCAACATATAAAGGCTTCTCGTCGTCTATCAAAGTGGTTGTACCCATCAGTCCTTCACATTGATGATGCTCTAAACCGTCAATAAATGTATGAATAAATTGCGGAAACACCGTCTCATTGAATACGGTGTCAACAGTGGTAAGGCAGAAAGGCTCACTTCCGCACGGAGTGTTCTCCACCAACACTGCCAGACTGTGCATGGAACTCATCGTATCGGCAAGCACATATTGCAAAGGAATGTCATATCTCCGCATGGTCTGGACGGACAGTTGCTCCAAGTGACGAGTAAGCGTTGCCGACCGTGTGTGACTGATGACATAAATGGCTGTCGCATGGTTGTTCGCAAAGATGCGAACAAGCCTGTCAATAAGGCTCTCTTCTCCCAGTTGTACTAGAGGTTTGGGTGAGGTGATGCCTTCGGCAGTAAGACGGGAGCCTTCTCCGGCAGCGATGATGGCGTAGTGCATAGTGAATAATGTGTTGTGAAGTACAAAGGTAGCTGAAAACAGTGAAATGGTGGAGAGGATAGGGTAAAAAATGGTATAAGTGAAAAAATGCAAGAGTCAACTACTTGGTAAAGCAAAAGAAAATAGTAAATTTGCAACATCTTGTACCATTGTCGTTCGAAGCAAGTAAGCATCTTCGACAAAATGAATTGGTACAGGCATTGTAAACGCACAGACTGTATTCTATGAAAGAATTTGAACTAATAGCCAAGACTTTCTATGGTTTAGAGAACGTTTTGGCACAAGAACTTACCGAGTTAGGAGCTAATAATATAGAGATAGGGCGTCGCATGGTGTCATTCACCGGCGATAAGGAGATGATGTACCGAGCAAATTTTGCGTTGCGTACCGCTCTCCGTATTCTCAAGCCCATAGCACGTTTCAAAGCCAATACATCTGAGCAGGTATATGAAGAGGTGTATAAAATAGACTGGACCAAATTTCTCAATGTCCATAAGACCTTTGCAGTCGATTCGGTGGTCTACTCCGACAATTTCCATCATTCCAAGTTTGTAGCCTACAAGGTCAAAGATGCCATCGTAGATTTCTTTAATGACCGGGAGAACCGTCGTCCCAACATTTCGGTCTCCAATCCCGATATTCGGCTTCACATTCATATTGCTGACAACCACTGCACTTTGTCGTTGGATTCGTCAGGCGATTCCTTACATCGTCGCGGCTATCGTCAGGAGGCAGTCGAAGCACCGCTCAACGAAGTGTTGGCAGCTGGCATCATTCTCCTCACCAGATGGAAAGGAGAATGCGACCTGATTGACCCTATGTGTGGATCGGGTACCTTCCTGATTGAGGCTGCCCTCATAGCGAAGAATATGGCGCCAGGACTTTTTCGTAAACAATATGCGTTCGAAAAGTGGGATGATTTTGATGCCGAGCTCTTCGACCATATCTATAATGACGACAGTCAGGAGCGTGAGTTCGAACATTCCATCATTGGTTACGATATCGACCACAAGGCAGTAGGCAAATCCTTGCTGAACGTAAGAGCAGCGGGCATGAACGATTGCATCACAGTCACGCAGGCTGACTTCAAGGATTTCCAACAACCCGCAAACAAAAGTATCATCATCACCAATCCCCCTTATGGCGAGCGTATTACGACAGCCAATCTCTTCGGCACTTACGAGATGATAGGTGAGCGGCTGAAGCATGCTTTCGTTGGTAACGATGCGTGGATATTGTCCTATAGAGAGGAGTGTTTTGAGAAGATTGGTCTCAAACCTTCGATCAAGATACCGCTCTTTAATGGTGCTTTAGAATGCGAACTGCGAAGATACCAACTCTTCGGCGGAAAGATGAAAACATTCCACAATGCCGGTGGACGCGTAAAGACGGATGCAGAAAAGCGACAAATGGCGGAAAAGCATCGCTTCAAGAAAAACCGCGAGTTCAAACAGAGACGCGAGGATATGCAGCAGAATGAAAACGCTGATATCACAACCTTCCAATTCCATTCATTCCAAGACAGAAAAGATAGAAAAAAATAATAAGTCATGAAACACACAATCAAGCTGTTAACCCTAACACTTTTTGTTGCTATGAGCGCAACCGTGCATGCCCAACAGAAGGCTTTTACCTTGGAAGATCTCAACTATGGAGGCAAGAACTATCGCAATTTTGTCCCCGAAAACCGTTATTACACTTGGTGGGGTGACGAACTCATCCGTACCGACATGAACGAGTGCCGCATAGTGGATAAGAAAACGGGTAAAGAGACCTTGCTTTTCACGTTGAACGATATCAACACTTGGGGCAAGCAGACCGACAATCAGCGTGTGCGTCACCTCTATAATGCTACGTTCCCATATTCAGACAAGCCAGTAGTGATGCTTTACAACGGCAATGAACGCATACTCGTTGACTGGCAAGCCAAAAGTTTTCTTTGGAAAGGTGTGGCACGCAAAGAGGCAGGAAGCTCGTTGGAGTGGTGCCCCTCATCAAAGGCTGAGGCTTTCCTGAAGGATAATAACCTGTTTGTCGTCGACGAAGCGGGACAGGCTACCCAACTATCGGATGACGGCTCGAGAGACATCGTATATGGACAAGCTGTGCATCGCAACGAGTTCGGAATAGAGAAAGGAACGTTCTGGAGTCCCGATGGCAAGCGTCTGGCATTCTACCGCATGGATCAGTCTATGGTCACCGACTATCCACAGGTAGACATCAATTCCAATATATCCATTTATCAACCCGACAAATATCCTATGGCGGGACAGACCTCGCACAAAGTGACGGTGGGTATCTTTGACATGCAGACAAAGAACATTCTGTACTTGAAGACACAGGATCCTACCGACCGTTACTTTACCAACCTTGCATGGGGACCCGACAGCAAGACACTGTACATCTTCGAACTCAATCGCGATCAGAACGATTGTCAGCTCATTGCCTATAACACTGACAACGGCGAACAAATGGGAGCACCTCTGTACCGCGAACAACAAGATAAATATGTAGAACCGCAGCATCCCATTATGTTCCTACCGTGGGATAGCCATAAATTTTTGATGCAGAGTGAGAAAGACGGTTACAATCATCTCTATCTCTTCAATGATAATGGACAGGAACTGAAACAGCTTACCAAAGGAAAGTTCGAGGTTATGGATGTTCTCGGCTTTGACGAGGCAAATCGTGCAGTCATCATACGTGCCAATGCTCATACGCCCATTCAGCACAACCTCTTCACTGTTTCTGTAAAGAACGGCACCATGTCGCCACTCGACAACAAGCGCGGTGTGCACAATGCAACTTTGTCAGCTTCTGGGACATGGCTGGTGGACAACTACAGCGAGCCCGATGTGCCACGTGTTATCACTGTCAACAGTACCAAAGCTGGAAAAATATCTATTCATACATTACTCAACGCTGCCGACCCATGGAAAGGCTACAATGTACCAGAGTATATCAGTGGAACGATAAAGTCTGCAGACACCACAACCGACCTGTATTACCGAATGGTGAAGCCAGTCGGCTTCGACCCGTTGAAGAAATATCCCACCATTATATATGTTTATGGTGGTCCCCATGCCCACAATGTAGATGCACGTTGGCACTATAGCTCACGTTCATGGGAAACCTATATGGCACAGAAAGGGTACCTATTGTTCATCCTCGACAATCGCGGTAGCGAACTTCGTGGACAGACTTTCGAACAAACTACTTTCCGTCAGCTAGGTCAGGCAGAAATGGCTGACCAGATGGAAGGTGTGAAGTTCCTCAAGTCTCTTCCCTATGTCGACGGTGACCGTATGGGAGTGCATGGATGGAGTTTCGGTGGCTTTATGACTATCTCGCTGATGACAAACTATCCCGATGTGTTCAAAGTTGGTGTCGCCGGCGGTCCTGTTATTGACTGGCGCTGGTATGAAGTGATGTATGGCGAACGCTATATGGACACCCCGCAGAGCAATCCGGAAGGCTATGCCAAGACGTCGCTTCTGGCTAAGGCAAAAGACTTAAAGGGCAAGCTGCAAATCATTACCGGATTCAATGACGCCACTGTTGTTCCGCAGCACTGTCTGGAATTCATAAATGCTTGCATCGAATGTGGAACACAGCCCGATTTCTTCGTATATCCTGGCGAGCCGCACAACATGCGTGGACACAAGAGCGTTCACCTGCATGAACGTATCAGTCAGTATTTCGACGATTACCTTAAATAATCTGATATGAGCAGGCTGCTCCTCATACGAAGGGCGCAGAGGTTTTCTACCGTTGATACCAATGTCGACGCTGCTGTGCTGGACCGCATTGCACATTCGTCACAATGTCCGTTTCCCTGTGATATCCTTGACGAAGACGATGTGGTTGACAACAGATTACCTTACCCATCTTCTGCAATCTCTCATGTGTTGAATATGGCGCGAGGAAGTCAGTGTCTCAACATACTTGGACAATGGGAGGCTCGGGGTATCACCATAATCAATGCTCCAAAGGCTGTGAGAAGCTGTCAACGTGGAATATTGAATGCTATTTTGCTTGAGGAAGGTCTGATAACTTATAGCCATACAGATCAAAATGGCTATTGGGTGAAACCTGCCGATAGCCAAGGGCTGCATGCAGGGGGCTCTATCTATTGCAATACGATGGCTGAGGCTGAAGTTAAACGCCAGCAATATATCAACAATGGATTTGATGACACCATCATTTCGGCACATGTAGAAGGCAGAGTGGTAAAGTTCTATGGTGTGACAGATGCTATCCATATTACAGACATAACAGCAGACACCTGCAATGCCGTCTTTTTCCGAACCTATGATGCAGAAAAACGACCGATGCACCTGCCCACTTCGATACAGCAATCACTCCGTCATGCTGCTTTTCGTTTGGCGCGTCGGCTGTCGATACATGTCTTTGGCGGTGATGCCATCGTCCAAGACAATGGCGATGTCGCTGTTATAGACCTCAACGACTGGCCCAGCTTTTCGCCATGTGTGGACGAGGCTGCCACAGCCATTGTTACATTGCTGAGTCAGGAAGTATAACTTAAAGATGAGCATTGTTATGAAGCAAGATAGTGGAAAAACAGAACCTTTCCGAGAGCTGCTCCAAGCCTCGTTGAAGTCGTCTGATACCGAAGAGTGGCTTGATGTGCATTTCACTCGTAAGGTAGGACTACTCATCGCTTTAGCGTGTCGTAAGATAGGAATCCGTCCCAATACCGTCACCATTATTTCTATTTTGTTAGGTATTGCGTCTGCCTTTATGTTCTATCATACTGATCTCATGCACAATCTCTTAGGAGTTGTATTGCTGATGTCAGCCAATTTCCTTGATAGTGCTGACGGCCAACTGGCGCGTCTGACGAACAGCAAGTCTCTCTTGGGGCGTATCCTCGATGGAGTGGCAGGCGATGTGTGGTTTATTTCTATCTATATTGCCCTATGTCTGCGTGTGACCATTGGTGCAGCGGCAGTGGGGCAGTGGTGGATCGTGGCAGGAGTGTGGCTGTTGGGTGCTGTGGCAGGGCTGCTGTGCCATTCGGTGCAGAGTGCCCAGGCTGACTACTATCGGCAAATTCATCTATGGATGTTGAAGGGAGAAGCCGATGCTGAACTATGGCAGCAGAAATCAAACCCGCAGCAGTCATCGGTAATAGAGGGAAAACCATGGTATGCTGTGTTGTTCGATAAGGGTTACGCCCACTACTCGCGTGCTCAGCAACGACGTGCTCCGAATTGTCAGCGGATGATTGCCCTTCAGGCTGACAATTATAAAAAGCCTGTCGACATGCCGCAAGCAATACGCGATGAGTTCCTCAGCGGCAGCCGTCCGCTCATGAAGTGGACAAACATCCTCACTTTCAATACACGAGCCATTGTGCTATATATTTGTTGCTTGTTGAATATGCCTTGGCTGTATTTCATCTTCGAAATTGTCGTACTTCATCCCATTTATTTCTACATGAGGAGTAAGCACGAAACCCTTTGTAAACAAGTTAATCAAGCACTTTACCCAGTGTGAGATAATTATTCAGAGAAGTCCCCCCATTTAGCTCTATATCATGACCCTGTTTTTCGATTTTGGCGGAACGTTAGATACGCACGGCATCCATTGGTTCGATATGTTCGCCGATGCCTATTCACATTCTCTGTCAGAGGTAGACCGTGCAGTGTTGTGGGATGGTTATGTCGCTGCAGAACAGTATTTGGAGAAAGAACGTGTCATCCTTCCCAGCGATGGCTTTCAGTCAACATTGAGGAAGAAGATGTTGCTACATGCCGAACAGTTGCAATTCCCAACTTCTGTTGTTGATACAGCGCTGCGCTATGTCAACAGTTATGTGTCGTCGTGTCTGACGGAGAGCAAGCTGTTGTTGGAAAGACTTCATGCGTCCTTCCCGATAGCATTGGTAAGCAACTTCTACGGTAATCTGACCACTGTACTGGAGGAGATAGGTATGACTTCTTGCATTGATGTCGTAATAGACAGCACCACCGTCGGCATTCGCAAACCTTCACTTCAAATCTATCAGCATGCCCTACAGCTTATGAACAGCCAACCGACGCAGACATTGATGGTGGGCGACAGTATGAAGAATGACATCTTGCCTTGCCGACAGTTGGGATTGCAGACTATCTGGCTGAATCCTAAGGAAACAACACAAACCCCTTTGCCACAGGCACAAGTAACAAAGTTTCAGCAAGTGGCAAACATACTTTCCAATCCTACTCTTAAATAATACAGTTACTCATCGGGTGTTCGTAAAAAAGTGTTACCTTTGCGATGTATAGACAAAAATACTAACCATTATGAAACACTTCTTATTATTTCTCTTTGTCATTCTTGGTGGTCTGGTTTTTACCACATCTTGTGATGAGAAGAAAGAGCAGTCCTCTGAAAATGCTCTTGCCGAGATGATAGAGGAAGCTGCGGAGAAGAAAGCTGCCCGTATGGAAAAGAAGCGTGAATCCAAAGATCGCGAGCGTATTCTACGTGCGGAGCGCGAGGAGGCGGAAGAAGAACTCCGCATGGCACGTGAGGAGGCAGCAGAAGCGCGTGAAGAAGCTGCTGAGGCACGCGAAGAGGCACGTCGTGCACAGGCAGCAGCGAACAGTGCCGTTGCGACAACTTCAACTCGCGTACGTGCCAACATTCCCGGAGCGCGTCTGGCACATGTCATTCGCGAAGGTGGGTACACCAATGCACGTTCGGGACCTGGCGTAGGCTATAGTATTATGAACAAGGTGCGTGATGGCAGCCCGATACTTTACACCGGAAGCCTGGGGGCTTCTTGGGTAGAGGTGTACACGTTGGATGGACGCTACCTTGGCTATATGAGTAGTAACAAAATTGCTCCTGAACAATAATCCGTGATACGGAAAAAACGCTTTCAAAACCGTGTTGCCGAAGGTAGATGGCTCTTACCGCTGACGGTAGTGTTTTGTTCTGCAATATGGTGGGTGTGGCATGAGCAGACAACAACACATGTCATACGCTTTGCATGTTTCTTGTTCTCCACATGGATGATGGTAGAATGGAATGTGCGTTACAATCTGCTGCGTACCTATAGTCGCCTTATGGCTGTGGTGTGCGCAGTATTTACATTGATATTGAGCTTTACTTTTACGGGCTATTCGTCTTTCGTCGTCCAGCTGTCTTTAATATGTTGTCTATACCTTCTTATGGGGTGTTACGACGATCGCTATGCTCCGAGTCGCGTGTTCTATGCTTTTCTGTGTATGGGAATAGGCAGTGTCTTCTTTTTTCCGCTCATCGTTATGTTGCTACTGATGTGGTTGGTCATGATACTTAATATGCGCATAGTTAGTGGCCGTGCCCTCGTGGCATCGATTTTAGGCTATTCCGTTCCTTACTGGTTGGGACTCGGCTTGTGGTGTTGTAACATAGATGTCACTCAGCACTTGCAGGATATTGGAGCAGAGTGGACATTCGGATGGCACATTGACTTCATGTCATGGTCGCTGTCACAGATCATGGCTTTAGGCTTTATGTTGCTCTCAGCAGTGTTTGGCATCATTCACTATGTCCGACAGCGTTTTGCTGACAAAACTTTTGTCCGCCTCATGTACTACTGCTTCCTTGTTGGTGGTGGTTTTTGCTTGACAGGACTGGTTTTCATGCCTCACTACTATGCTTATTTTGCACTGATGTTGGCAGTGTTCGTCGCTCCGTTAGTGGCTCACCTATTCACACATACTTACACACGTTGGACCAACTTGCTATTCAAGTTATGGCTTTTGGCGTTAATCCTCATTCTAGGCTATAGTATATGGAAAATGTGATGTCCTTCCTCATCGATGGCGGCTATGTGGGCATGCTCATTGCTGCTTTTGTTGCAGGCAGTTTTCTGCCTTTCAGCAGCGAAGCTGTTATGGTGGCGTTGATGGCTGCCGGCCTTAAACCATGGCCATTGTTGCTATGTGCCACGGCAGGCAACTGGGCTGGCAGCATCTTCAACTATGGGGTCGGACGATTGGGGAAACCCGAATGGATTGAGAAATGGCTACATGTCAGCTCTAAGTCGATGGACCGCGCCCAGCGTTTTCTGCAAGGACGTGGAGCGTTGATGGGATTCTTTGCGTTCCTGCCCATCTTGGGTACTGCCATAGCTATTGCTCTTGGACTGATGCGTGCCAACTTTCCCATGACCGTGCTGAGTGTCGGTGTGGGCAAGTTTTTGCGCTATCTCATTGTAATGTGGAGCGCACTCATGCTCATATAGGAAAGAGAATAACTTTTATGAATTGAAATATAAAAAGACATGAAGTTTATACTACGCATATTAAAGAAGTTGTGGAATGGTTTCTGTTCCGTCTTCCGCTGGTATTTTCGTCTATATCGCGGCCGACGTTGGTACACGCGTCTACTGATAGCGCTGGTGTCTTTGCCGGTGTTCCTCCTTTTGTTTATGGGAATGGTCGACATCAACTTCCTTTGGTTGTTCGGTCGTTCACCCGGTTTCTTTGGCGCCAGCAGCATCATGCACCCGCAGACAGCAGTGGCAAGCGAGGTTTACAGTGCCGACGGCAAACTCTTGGGACGTTTCTTCAGTGAGAACCGCACACCAGTGGAGTACAAAGATGTTGCACCAGTGTTCTGGAATGCCCTCATCGATACAGAAGACGAACGCTTCTACAAACATTTAGGCGTTGACCCTATAGGTATGATGGGTGCGCTGAAGGATGCTATTGTGCGCCGTGAACCGCGTGGAGCATCTACCATTACCCAACAGCTGGCAAAAAATATCTTCCGTATGCGCACCGGATACAGCCCCGGACTGTTGGGAAGCATCCCCGGCGTGCGTATGCTTATCATCAAGACGAAAGAGTGGATTGTAGCATCGAAGTTGGAGATAGTATATTCCAAGGATGAAATACTCACCATGTACGCCAACACCGTAGACTTCGGGTGCAATGCCTTCGGCATCAAGACTGCAAGCAGAGTCTATTTTGACACCACACCCGACAGTCTCACTATAGAACAGGCTGCCACATTGGTCGGTACACTCAAGGGTACGTCATACTACAATCCCGTTTCGCATCCCGACCGCTGTCTTCAAAGGCGCAATCAGGTGCTGCTCAATATGGTAGAACGTGGCCATCTATCGCGACATGAGTATGATTCGCTCAAGGTACTGCCGCTATCGGTTTCATTTACCAGTGAAGACCACTTCAGTGGCAAGGCACCATACTTCCGTCAGGCAGTGGCAGACCATCTTAAACAATGGTGTGAGGACAATGAGATAGACCTCTATACCGACGGACTGAAGATATATACCACCGTTGACTCGCGTATGCAGCAGTATGCCGAACAGGCTGTGCGCAACCACATGAAGCTGATGCAGAAACACTTCAATGCTCATTGGCAGGGGCGTGCTCCCTGGTGCGACGAGGAAGGCAAAGAGATACCCAACTTTGTGGAAGACATTGCTCGTAAGCTACCCGTTTATGAGCAGCTGATGGATAGATACCACGATAAGGAAGACTCTGTGTGGGCAGCCTTACGTCGGCCGCATACTGTAAAACTTTTCGACTACGATGCCGGAACGATTGAAAGAGAGATGAGCACCTTGGACTCCATAGCCTATATGACGCGCTTCCTGCATACAGGCTTTGTCGCTATCGAGCCTCAGACACGTGCCGTGAAAGCATGGGTCGGCGATATAGACTTCAACTCATGGCAGTACGACAAAGTACGCGCACAACGACAGCCAGGTTCTACCTTCAAACTCTTTACTTATGCCGAAGCCATGAACCAGGGACTTACACCATGTTCAAAGAGAACGGATGAGCCTATAGAACTTATGGTGTGGAACTCCAAATTGAAGACAGACGTCTTGTGGACACCCCAAAATTCAAGTGGCAGCTTCTCTGGCGACACCCTTCCCCTGCGCACTGCCTTTGCCAAGAGTACCAACTCCATTGCCGTACGTCTTGGACAGGAACTGGGAATAGGCAACATTCTGAAATGTGCCGGCGACATGGGCATCAACAGCGAACTGAAGAATGAACCTTCTGTAGTGTTGGGCTCGTCCGATGTCAACTTGCTCGAACTTACCAATGCCTATTGCACTGTTGCCGCCAATGGACATGTGGCACAGCCCGTACTCGTCACACGCATCGAGGATAGCAACGGACGTGTCATTTACGAAGCTGCGGCTGAACCCTATCAGGCTTTGCCTTATGCTACTGCGTTCTACATGCAGCGCATGCTCATGGATGTGGTATACCTGCCCGGAGGTACAGGACAGGGCCTCATGCGCTATGTCAGTGGCGTGACAAACACCGACTTCGGTGGCAAGACCGGCACATCAAACAACCACTCCGACGCCTGGTTTATGGGCGTCACCCCCCGTCTGGTGGTAGGCTGCTGGGTCGGTGGCGAATATCGAAGCATACATTTTCGTACCAGCGAGTTTGGCCAAGGCGCACGTGCAGCAATGCCTATATGCGGCGCATTCCTGAGAAGCGTGTTTAGCGACAAACAATTTGCCATATATCGTGCACGATTCCAACGACCTGCTAATGTAAATGTGTCTACTACAGATTATGACTGCGACCCGTATCCACCTGTGCAGGAAGAGGAACCGGAGGACAGTCTCGCACTGATAGATGAGCAAGAAGAGTGGAATGTAGACGAAAACTTTGGAGATCCGGGTCTCTAAAAGATACCAAACACATTCCAACAAAGATGTTCTCACTGCCGTAAGAGATCAAATAGCTTTGTTGAAGAAACACTGCTATTAGAGATATAGGTAATATCTACATTGCAGTCTCGGAGAGTTTGGTCACCAAAGTCGACGAGATAGGGATGTAACTGTTCACCATTCGTCTTCCGAATGGGCCATGATTTCCTAATCAACATCAGTAAAATTTCTTACCCTTCACAGTGAGGTGGCATAAACAACGTGCTTCAAGGGCAATTCAAAGACACTGACTTTCTTTGTAAAAAGTCTATGTCGTGTGTGGTTAGTGAGCGGCAAAGTCTGTATCTTTGCATTTAGTTTTCCCTGATATAAAATCCCTTCTTAGAATGAATCCTGTTATACTCATTCCTGCCCGCTATGCATCAACCCGTTTTCCAGGTAAGCCTTTGGCTCTGCTTGGCGGCCATCCCATCATAGAACACGTTTGGCGTCGCGCTTCTGCTGTGTGTACAGCAACCTATGTGGCAACCGACGATGAGCGTATAGCCGATGCTGTGCGTGGTTTCGGCGGCAATGTCATTATGACGCGTGCCGATCATCGCAGCGGTACCGACCGAATAGGTGAGGCAGTTTCACTGTTGGGTGATGCCTATGATGTGGCGGTAAATGTGCAGGGCGACGAACCATTTATAGAAGCAGAACAGATAAAGACACTTATAGCACAGTTTGAAGCTCCGGAGGTGGACATCGCCACGCTCTCAACACCATGTCAGTCGCCTGCCGAGGTGAAGGACCCAAATGTGGTAAAAGTCGTTGCAGGTGCCACGGGCAATGCTCTTTACTTCAGTCGTCACCCTGTACCATATCAAAGAGGGGTGGAGAAGGAAGAATGGTTTGAACATTTTCCCTATCAGAAACATGTGGGAATTTATGCCTATCGTACATCGGTGCTGAAACAGGTTGTCACTCTGAGCCCTTCGTCTTTGGAAAAGGCTGAGAGTCTGGAACAGCTGCGTTGGTTGGATGCTGGCTACTGCATCCGTGTGGTGCCAACCCGACACTGTACTATAGGCATTGACACTCCAGCAGACTTGGAAGCTGCGGAAAGAATACTGAAGGGAGGAAACTTGGGATGAAGGAGTTGTATGAGAAACTGGACAAGAGCCTGCTAAATAGTTTTCCATTGGTTAGTTTTAACGGACCGGTGTATGAGGTTTCAAGCGTGGAAGATATGCAGAAAGCGCTTCATTTCCTCTCGCGCCAGCCGATGATTGGCATTGATTCAGAAACACGTCCTTCCTTCCAGAAAGGAAAGATGCATAAAGTGTCGTTACTGCAGTTGGCAACTCGCAATGAGTGTTTCCTGATTCATCTCAATGTACTAGGTGTTACTCCTGAGTTGGTGGCATTGTTTGAGGACGAGAAGGTGATGAAGGTAGGACTCTCGCTTAGTGATGACATAAAGGCATTGCAGCGTAGGAAGCAGTTTCAGCCTGCCAACTTCGTAGACATTCAGTCGCTTTTCCCTCATCTCGGTGTGACTGACATGAGTCTGCAGAAGTTATACGGTAATGTGTTCCACGAGCGCATTAGCAAACGTGAGCAGTTGTCGAACTGGGAGCGCCTCCCCCTGACCGAAAAGCAACAGCGTTATGCCGCCACAGATGCCTGGGCGTGTCTGATGCTGTATGACGAGTATTTGCGACTGATGGAGTCGCACGACTATATAGTGAAAAAAGAAGATAGTGACGAGTTATAATAAGTTATGAGTTATCCTGTTATCACCCTTCGTCGTCGTCGCGAAGAGAGTATGCTTCGCAAACATCCCTGGATATTCTCGGGTGCAATTGCACAAGTTGCCAAAGACATTACTGTCGGCAGTGTCGTTAGGATATGTTCCGCCGACGGACGTTTTCTGGCTGTAGGTCATTATCAGTCGGCTACTATAGCCGTGCGTGTGTTGTCGTGGGAAGACCAACCTATAGATGCCGCTTTCTGGCGTGAGCGTATTGCTGCTGCATGGCAGATGCGTAAGACGGTGGGGCTGACAGAAAATGACGACACCAATGCTTTTCGCCTCATCCATGGCGAAGGTGATGGGTTGCCAGGACTGGTGATAGACTGCTATGCCGACACGGCGGTAATGCAGGCGCACAGCATGGGAATGCATGAGGCACGCAATGACATTGCCGAAGCACTTAAGGATGTGTGCGGCGATAGGATACACCATATATATTATAAAAGCGAAACAACGTTGTCGAAAGTCTCTCATCCGTCAATGTTGAATGGTTATTTGCTTAAACCCGAATCGACATCACCTACCCAAGAATCGCCTGGCGGTTGTGTGGCAGTGGAGGCTGGCATACGCTTCCGTATCGACTGGGAACGTGGGCAGAAGACTGGATTCTTCCTCGACCAACGCGACAACCGAGCCTTGGTGGAACGCTATGCGCAAGACAAAAAGGTGCTTAACCTGTTCTGCTACACGGGCGGTTTCTCATGTTATGCTCTGCGTGGCGGCGCTACAAGAGTGGATAGTGTAGACAGCAGCGAACGTGCCATAGAGCTGGTGAGGGAGAATGTTATGCTGAACTTTGGCGACGACGAACGCCACCGAGCTATCTGTGCGGATGCGTTCCGTTTCCTTGAGACATCGGAAGAATTGTACGATGTGGTTATTCTTGACCCTCCTGCCTTTGCCAAGCACAGACAGAGTCTGCACAATGCCCTGCAGGGATACACCCGTCTGAACAGACTGGGCATGGAACGCGTGGCGTCGGGCGGACTGTTGTTTACTTTCAGCTGCAGTCAGGCCATTAGCAAGGAACATTTCCGAGGTGCGGTGCTCAATGCAGCACTACAGGCAGGAAGAAAAGTTCGCATTCTGTATCAGTTGCAGCAAGGAGCAGACCATCCTATTGACGTCTGCCATCCAGAAGGAGAATATTTGAAAGGACTCGTACTGTATGTTGAGTGAGAAGTTTGAACATAGAGTGTGCGAATATATAGAGTCTCAGCATCTGCTGGATTCCTCTTCTCGCGTCGGCGTTGCCCTGTCGGGGGGTGCCGACAGTGTCGCATTGCTGATATGCTTGAAGCATCTCCACTATGATGTGGTAGCATTACACTGCAACTTTCATCTAAGGGAGGACGAGTCGGATAGAGACGAAGCCTTCTGCAGACAACTGTGCAAACGCTTGGGAGTACCATTGCTTGTGGCATCATTCCATACTAAGGCTTATGCCCAAGAGCAAGGCGTCAGTATTGAGATGGCTGCTCGTGAACAACGGTACGACTTTTTCAATAAGATGATAGCCCGAGAAGGGTTACAGGCTGTGTGTGTTGCCCATCACGAAGATGATAACATAGAGACCATGTTTATCAATCTGCTGCGTGGGACGGGTATGACTGGCCTGACAGGAATGAAAGGCAGGACAGGCAATGTGGTACGACCGTTTTTATGCACAGGCAGAGAAGCCATTGAAGGTTATATGAGAGATTTGGGTGAGACGTATATGACCGACAGTTCAAACCTTGTTGCCGATGTGTTGCGCAATAAGATTCGTCTGCATCTGCTTCCTATGTTGCAGCAATGGAACAGCGGTACGCGCAAGTGCTTGCTGCGCACGATGTCCAACTTGGACTATGCCTCAGCCTATCTGGAACAGATACTCGCTGAACGTGCTGCACGATATAAACGAGGAATAGCCGATGATGCTATGTCTTCCATAGAAAAGTGGCGCATACGTGTAGAGGATATTGACGGAGAGTTGTTCCTACACCATCTCTTATTGCCTTACGGCTTTCGCAGCAGTGAAGTGAAAGAGCTTTATGCTAAGTTGAATCAAGATAAACCTATCCGCTATCTGTCATTGGATTACGAGTGCGCTTTGTGGCGTGGAGAGTTGTTTGTGTGGCGCAGAGAACCTCCCTTCCTCCCGATAAACCTCTATGAGGGACAGGATAGTATGGTATTGGCATCAGGCAAACACCTGACAATGTCGGAACGGAAGTGGGTACCTCAGCAAGTTGTTCCTGCTTCGCCAAACGTGGCATGTCTTGATAAAGCAAAAGTAGCCTTCCCCCTTACTGTGCGGATGATAGACAATGGGGATAGATTCAACCCCTTTGGCATGAAAGGGAGCCAGTTAGTAAGCGATTTTCTTACCAACCATCATGCCACACCATACCAGCGCAAACATCAATGTGTGGTGGTAGATGCACGAGGAAGCATCTGTTGGCTGGTGGAATGGAGAATAGCTGATGCTTATCGCGTGACCGACTCAACAACAGAAGTGGTGTTGTTGGAAGTAGGGTAGTAGTTTAGGTGTGGAAACGTAGCAGTCCTTCTGTCGGCGACTGGGCTATAGTGCCTGGTTGGAAGTTGACAGAACGAAGCGCTTCACGCCATTGTTGCTGGAATGCCCATGCTATGCCGCCCAGGGCATGGATGGGAAGGGAAGAACAATGGTAGGGTAGAATGTTGTGGTGGATGAAGGCCTTAAAACTATTGGTAACAATGTCAGCCAACACAGGATATTCCTCAATATGGTTGTGAATGAAATGCGTGAGTGACGCTATGAATGTGTTGGGCATCGGTTGTCGATATATCTTTTCGATGACAGATTGCAGGTTTTCGCCCGTTTCTTCTTCGAAGGCCACCTTGATGCTTTTGTCGCACAAGCCTTTATAAATAGTGTTGAGCAGCAGCTTTCCCATGTGTACCGCACCGCCTTCATCACCTAATATAAAACCTAATGAAGGTGTTTGCTCTACGATGTTTTTGCCATCGTATCGACAAGAGTTGGAGCCAGTGCCGAGTATACATGCAATGCCTTCCTTGTCTTGACACAATGCTCTGGCAGCAGCAAGCATGTCAGAGTGTGCGTGAATGTCGGTGTGGGTAGCGGCGAAACAATCTCGCAACAGTTGTTCCATGCGTGTCTGCTGGCTTACAGTAACACCACTGCCATAAAAGAATATGTTGATGCCTGCCAGAGTGTCAGCAGGCTGCATGAGTTGCATCGTCATCTGCTGTACATCCGTCAGTCGTCGGGTAATCTCATCATCATCGAGTAGGAGCGGATTGATGCCCTCGGCTTTATGATTGAATACGATAGTGCCATCAGCGTTTATAAGTGTCCAAAGGGTCTTGGTTCCTCCGCTGTCTGCCAACAGGGTGAATGATGTGAGGCTTCTCATCGGTTGTATGGCTAGAAAAGTGTTATCTGGTGATTGCGTTAAAGATATGTTTGCGCATGCTGTTTGTCTTCAGACAGTTGCGAGGTGGCAACAGCATGAAGCCTTCGCTGAGTGCAAACATTTCGCTAAGGATGGTTTCCATGTCTTTGAGAAACACCGTGCGATGTTGTTTCTTTATTTCGCCTATCAATATCGTTTCGTCTTCATCGAGCGTAAACATGGTGTGGTAACATTCCGCCAGCTGCCTGAGGTTGACGTTTTCACTCTTTATGTCTGCCTGCAGCTGTTTGAGTTGCTCTGTCAGTGGTTTCTTATTTGAGGGCTTTCCGGGCACCGTTGTGCTTGGTGTCGACGAAAAAGATGATAGCAACGAATACTGTTGCGGCAACAATGACTCAAGAGGTGGCAGCTGTTGCTGATGGATGATGTGGGCTATCGTCTGCCAGTCGCTGTTGGACAATGACGCAAACAACTCATGATCGGTGTCGTCAAAGGCATAGGCATCACCGTCATAGTATTTCTTCAGGAGTAAAAGCACGGTGTGAAGGATGCGATTTGTTATGACAGTGTTGCGTTGTTTCTTTCCGATACTCTTTTTTACAACAGTTGAATACAACAAAAGACGAGGCACTTTTACCCTCATGAAGGTCATATCCTTTTTATATGTCACATTGGGTAAGTGTTTCGTTCGTTGTACCTTAAAGTTACGTTGGGTACTCCAATGTGCTATCCTTGCAGTGGTTTTATCGTCCTCACCATGCAGACATATCACATCGGGCATATATTTATATAGGATGCGCAGCCATCTGTCTCTTAATTGGATGGCACCTGGACGAGGAAGACGCTCAGCAGGGAGAGTGATATCAACATTACATTGCGACGGAAAGAGGCACAATATGTGCTGCTGATTGAGCGCAACATTTTGATAGTCTGCCATGACCTGCAGAAGCAATGCGTCGTCAAGTCGGTGTGGTGCTATTATGTGGAGGACATTCATCAGAAAAGGGCATCGTTAAGTTGTTGCAATATCTGTTTCGTATAGTTTTTGTCTATCAATGCTGTAATGGTATTGTCGGATGTTCCTATACTTAAAGTATGGATGTCGTGGGGTCGGATGGCATTGATGATGTCGATTACTGTGTTTGTTATCTGTGCATTGATACCGTCGCCTACAAGTGTCAGCAGGGACAGGTCGTCTCTGTTATTGATGGTGCCATGTTGCTTCATGGATTCAAGCAGCAATTCAGCATGTTTGCCTTTCTCCATACAGATGAAGAGACTGGTGTGTGTGCTGTGGACGAGATAGATTTCAGAAAGATAATGTGTGATTTGGTTGCACATTTCCTTGCGTGCAGTTGACCCTTTGGCAATGTTCCATGTGAGTTGCATCACAGCGATGTCGTCCTTTGTTGTCATACCTTTCAGCACCACATCGTCATGATTGCCGTCAATGAGTGTTCCTTCATCATCTACTGCCAAGGTGTTAAGCAGGCGGATGGGAACATTGCTTTGTTTGTTGGGCGCTACACAAACCGGATGCAATACTTTTGCGCCATGGTATGCCAGAGCTATAGCTTCGTCGAAGTGCAGGTGAGGAATGGTGTGCGTGTTGTTTACCCAACGTGGGTCGGAAGTGTGTACACCACTGACGTCAGTCCATATCTCACAGCTTTCAGCCTGTATAGCAGAGCTGATAAGCGTGGCTGTATAGTCGCTTCCTCCACGTTGTAGGTTGTCTACTTCGCCATAAGCATTCCTACAGATAAATCCTTGTGTGATGATGATTTTGGGGACACCGATTTCAGACAACATATCTGTCAGCGTCTTATGAAGGTAATCTGTATCAACTTCGCCTACATTATTTGTGCGCATAAAGTGTAGTGCATTCCATTCGGCTACATCGCGTCGGCGTTCGATGAGATACTCTGTCAGCAGTTTTGTACTGAGTTGTTCACCAGTGGCTACAATGTGTCTCTCTTCGTAGTCGGAGAAGATTTCTTCTTTGGTCAGTTCCGACATTTGTTTGAAGAGGGTGTCAATGCGTTCGATAGCTCTTTGACGGCATTCATCAGTCTCTAAGAGTTGGCAAGCTACCTGTCGATAGTGTTCATGCAGCGTTGCTACGCACTGCTTTGCCTCGTTACAGTGTTTGTCTTTTAACTTACAGCAAATGTCTATGAGGGTATTTGTTGTTCCAGACATGGCAGATACGACAACAATGGTGTTGTCTTTCTTGCCCTCTATGATGGAAGCGACATTCTTTATCCTGTCAGGCGAGCCCATGGAAGTGCCGCCGAACTTCATGACTATCATAAGGCTTTATCAATTTTCCTGGTTGATGCGAGCAGCAACGTCTTCGGATGTTTGCAGTGTCAGTGTCTGGTTGTCGCACACATATATTTTACCTTGATACTGCTCAATAATGTTCATGTTATGGGTAGACATTATTACGGCTGTTCCCTGTTCGCGTATTGACTGCAAAATGCTAATAATATTGTTGGCAGTTTCGGTGTCCAGGTTGTTGGTAGGCTCGTCGGCAAGAATAATCTTAGGATTGTTCAGCAATGCACGGGCAATAGCTATTCGCTGCTGTTCGCCGCCAGAGAGCTGGTGAGGCATTTTAGTCATGCAATGTTTCATGTCCACTAAGTTAAGGACGGATTCTATTCTCTCATCCATCAGCGATTTGCCTTTCCATCCAGTAGCACGAAGCACAAAACGGAGGTTCTGTTCTATGTTCCTATCGGATAAAAGTTGGAAATCTTGAAAGATAATACCCATCTGTTTACGTAGAACGGGTACATCCTTACGGCGAAGGGTTAGCATATCCTTGCCCAATACCTCGCACACTTCGGCTGACATAATATCGCTTTCATAATAGAAACTTTGAAGAAGGGTGCTCTTACCACTGCCCACTTTACCAATGATGTAAACAAAATCACCTTCGTTGATTTGTATATCAACATTGTTCAGGATGTTTTGCTCTGCATGGTTGATGGTTACATTCTTATATTTAATTAAACAGTCCATATTATTTTAGATTTTTTAGATGCAAAGTTTAATGATGGTATTTCTCTCCTTTAATAATAGTGCAAGCCCTGTACAGTTGTTCAACGAAGATAGTTCTCACCATCTCGTGTGCAAAGGTCATTTTAGACAAAGACACTTGATGGTCAGCCCGGGCATACACTTGTTCAGAAAATCCGTAGGCGCCACCGATGATGAACACTATTCGTTTGAGTCCTCGTATGCTTGCTAGCTGAAGCCAGTGTGCAAACTGTGGACTTGTGTACTCTTTGCCGCGCTCATCGAGCAGCACTACATAGTCGTCAGCACGCAGTCGTTTTAATATCGCTTGCCCCTCATCTTGTTTTTCACTCTCTGGACTTACAGCTTTGGTGCGAGGTATAACCTCAATCTGAAAAGGCAGATAATGTCGAATGCGCTGCGTGTAATCGCTCTCCAGACTTGTTAATGCCTGGCTTCGAGTCTTGCCGATGAGTATCAGACTGCATTGCATGGGCGATAAGTGTTGAATACGCTGTGCTCAATCTTTTTCGGTCTTCTTCTCTCTCTTGGGAAACCAACCTTTTTCCACCCTTTTGCGTTGGGCAAAGAGCTCACCGATGCTCCAAAAGCAAGATGCACCGATAACACCGGTAGCAGAGGAGAGAATGACATTGGTGATGAGGAGAGACAAACCTACGAAAGCTATGCCTAAAACACAAAATACCCACCAGCAGCGCGTGCCGAAATAGTATTCGCTCTTAATGACGATAGGGTGGAACAATCCTATGACAAAAAATGTGCAGAAGGCTATGATAAGACCTGTGAAATGCATGTGATATTCTCTATTTCATGCAAAAGTAACACTTATCAGCGATTTATTTCATCAATACATTGTTTTTTTTTGCCATAACAGTGCAAATCTTTGTACCTTTGCGCACAGTTGAAATTGTTTCTTTCACCAGATTAATATCTCTTTGATTTAAAATATGAAATTTTTCGGACTTTTTGGCAAGCAGAACACGGAAGTGTACGACAAGGGGTTGCAGAAAACCCAACAAAGCATCTTTTCCAAACTCAAACGCGCCATCGCTGGTAAAAGTAAGATTGATGACGATGTGCTCGACGAAGTGGAAGAGGCATTGATAAGTAGTGATGTCGGTGTAGACACAACGCTGAAAATTATCAAGAATCTTGAGCAGAGAGTAGCGGAACAGAAATATGCGTCGGCTGATGAACTCAACGACATGATATACGATGAAGTAGTCAAGCTCATCAATCATCCTACAACCGATGTGTCACAGTCTTCTGGCAATGCTACACAGGTCGAAGGTCCTTACGTCATTCTTGTAGTAGGTGTTAATGGAGTAGGAAAGACTACCACCATTGCCAAGCTGGCTCACCGCTACAAACAGCAGGGCTATAAAGTCATGTTGGGTGCTGCCGACACCTTTCGCGCTGCTGCCATAGAACAGCTGAAGATATGGGCTGAGCGCGTAGGGGTTCCTATTGTTTCGCAGAAGATGGGCGCCGATCCTGCATCTGTTGCCTTTGACACCCTTTCTTCTGCAAAAGCCAATAATATGGATGTCGTCATTATCGATACCGCAGGCAGACTTCACAATAAAGTCGGACTGATGAACGAGCTGCGTAAGATAAAAGATGTTATGCATAGAGTCATTCCCGGAGCCCCACAGGAGGTCATGCTCGTGCTTGATGGTAGCACAGGACAGAACGCTTATCAGCAGGCTAAACAGTTTGCAGAGGTTACCAACATCAGCAGTCTTGCCATAACCAAGTTGGATGGTACGGCAAAAGGCGGCGTTGTCATAGGCATTGCCGACCAAATGAGCCTGCCTGTCAAATATATCGGGCTGGGAGAAGGTCTCGATGATCTTCAGGAGTTTAATCCAAAGACCTTCGTTGATTCCCTTTTCGGAAAGTAACCGATATGTCACAGTTCGCAGCATGACTCCCCGGTATGGATTTGCCATGTCTGAATAGCAGTACTACCATGCATCAACATATTGACTTTATTTCCTTAGGGTGCGCCAAAAACCTTGTCGACAGCGAACGACTGATGTATCAGTTGCATAAGAAAGGCTATGTCGTTCATCATGACCCTGAGACGCCATCCTCACCTATTGTCATCATCAACACCTGTGGTTTCATCTCCGATGCCAAACAGGAGAGCATCGACACCATCCTTAACTTTGCACAGGCAAAGACTGAAGGCATGGTGAAGCACCTATATGTTATGGGGTGCCTGTCACAAAGATATAGAGAGGAGCTGAAAAAGGAGATACCAGAAGTTGATGCGTTTTATGGTAAGTTCGATTTCCTCGACCTTGCAGACCGTATAGGCGCCGAGGAAGAAAGCAAGACGGCAGAACTTATGCCTCATGTCTCTTCACCCACTTATCGTCGATGGCTTACCACTCCCTCGCACTATGCCTATGTGAAGATTGCCGAAGGTTGCAATAAGCGTTGCGCATATTGCATCATTCCTCATATCACCGGACCACAACACAGCCGTAGTGAAACGGACATCATTCAAGAGGTGCAGTGGCTTGTTAGCAAAGGGGTGAAAGAGTTTCAAATCATTGCGCAAGACCTTACCTCATACGGCACCGATACTACAGGCGGTTGTCGACTGCCGATGCTTATCGACAAAATCGCTGGCATTCCTGGAGTTGAGTGGATAAGACTTCACTACGCCTATCCGAACCATTTTCCGTGGCAGCTGTTGCAAGTCATGCAACAGCACGACAATATCTGTAAATATCTTGATGTGGCATTGCAGCATGTGGCAACTCCAGTACTGAAGGCCATGCACCGCAATATCACTCGGGAGGAAACCTATGAGTTCGTTGCCAAGGTGCGAAAAGAATGTCCCGGCATTCAGCTACGCACTACGCTTATGGTAGGTTTCCCTGGCGAAACGGAAGAAGACTTCCGTCAACTCCTTCAATTCGTTAGCGACATGAGCTTCGAGCGAATGGGTGCATTTGCCTATTCTGAAGAAGAAGGAACCTACAGTGCTACGCATTACACAGACGACATACCGCAAGAGGTTAAGGAACAACGCCTGCAGCAACTCATGCAGCTACAGCAAGACATCAGCGACGATATCATGCACCAAGAGGTGGGGAAGATACACAAAGTAATCATCGACAGGCAAGAAGGCGAATACTATGTGGCACGCAACCAATTCTCCTCGCCAGAAGTGGACCCGGAAATTCTCATACCCAGCAATGACAACCCGCTCACTATAGGTGAATTCTACAATGTACGCATCCTGCAGGCAACACCATTTGACCTATACGCAGAGCTGACCTGAAACAACATAGTGATGCAAGGGGTATACCCGTGGCTTATTGGGGCTTGATGCATGAAACAAGCATCCCGTGAAGATGAACTAAAAATTGAAAACAAAAGACTCATGAATATCCAGTTACTCGCCCAATATCTCAAATGTGATGAACAACAAGCAGAAGAAACGCTGAACCAGATTGTCCAACACATCACTGCACTTCTCGGTAAGGACATGACCATACAACTGCCCGACGTCGGTGTGTTGCAAGTGGCACAAAGAAAGGAACATGTCGTTGTTGACGAGAATGGGACGAGAACACTCATGCCTCCTGCATTATTCGTGGAACTTCAGTCGACTGTATCCTCACAGGACAAGTCCACAAGCCATGAAGCATTGAATGCGCTTGCAGCTGCGATATGTGAAGTGGCAGAACAGAAAGAGACGGTGACAGTGTCAAAGCTCGGCACGTTCTGCAAGCGCGTTCAGGCAAAGGGTAACGCCTTTTCTTTTACCGCTGATGAGGAATTGAATGCGACAGTGAATGCGCCGTTCCAATTCTTTAAGCCTATTATATTAAAAGAAGGTGTGCAGATTCCAGACACTGAAGAACTCATACCTGGAGCGGAACAAGAAACAACAACCCAACTCGAGACTGCTGAAGACATCTCCGGAACATCAGCACTTCCATTGTCAGATTCCGAGCCTGAAGAGATTACACCTGCTGAAGAGCCGAAGGAAGAAGAGGTGACACCCGCAGAAGAACTGATAGAAGAGGAGGAAGAGCCTGCTGAAGAGCCGAAGGAAGAAGATGAGCAACCGTCTGAAAGTGAAATAGACATTGACACAATATCAAAATCTCAAGATGTTGCACCCAGTGTCTCCGTTCCCATTAACGTTCCTGTGTCAAATCCCGCAGTCGACAACACTCCAGCAAGTATTCCTGATGAAGGTTCTGGGGCTTCTTCCCTTAAAAAAGTGCTTTTCATCGCGGGTGCTCTCATCGCTGCACTTTTAGTATTCCTTCTCATACGGCAATGTAGCAATACGGCTCCCGAAGAACCCCCTGCACCTAAAGCAGAGAACACTGTCAGTCCCCAGCAACTGGCGAAGGAGAAGAAGCAACAGCTGATTACCGAATCCAATAAGGAAGTGGAATGGGCGCCTTATGAGATTGTTGACATCTACGACACCATCACCGTTGAACAACCGACGACGGCAACAAAACTTGCACTCACCTATGGTGGCCCAGGCACTGAATACTATATTAGGGCTATTAACAAAAATAAGGAGGAATACCAAGAAGGTGATAACGTCATTATCCCCCTTATTGAAAAGAAAAAGAAACGTTAAGCCTTACCATTTTTGATTCTTAAACGCTACCCTTTATCTTTTACCATCTACTCCATGAATGTGAAGTAGACAGCTGCGACAAGGCAGAGGAATGCTACTGCATGGTTCCAGTGCAGCGACTGGTTGCCGAATAGCAGATGGATGACGATGGCAAAGACGAGCAGGGATACACACTCTTGAATTACTTTGAGTTGCACGAGCGAGAATGGACCGCCATTGCCCTCAAATCCTATTCTGTTAGCTGGAACCTGGCAGCAGTACTCAAAGAATGCAACACCCCACGAGAAGAGTATGACACCGATGAGCGGCCAGTTGGATGAGACACCGTTTTGTTGCAGTTTAAGATGACCATACCATGCCAACGTCATAAAGACATTGCTCAGTATCAGCAATAGGAGTGTGTAGATTCCAGTCATGAGAAGGGTGTAATGTTGTAGAAGGTAATAAGATTGATGTGGTATATTTTTTAGTTACGATTCCTCATTGTTTATAGGAATGGTGCGAGCAGGTGTGCTACCCATCCTCTGAAGCGTTGCCATGGTGTGCGCCATTGCTTCCAACGTTCGGGAGTGAGTAGGAAGGAGCGTAGCGTTTCTCTCTGGAACAGTTCGTCCAGTTCGTGTGTCGTGGCACTGTCTGCTATGACCAAGTTGCTCTCATAGTCGAATCGCAGGCTTCGGGCGTTGAGGTTGGCACTGCCGAGCGAACAGAGTTTGCCGTCAACAGTGACAGTCTTCGTATGATGGAAGCCCGGCTCGAACACCCATACGGTGCAACCTTCTTTCATCAGTCTGTGAGCATTGTAGTATCCGCAGTCGGGCGTTAGCGGAATGTCGCTGCGTGCCGAGATGAGTATCTCCACCTTCACGCCTCTTTTGGCAGCACGTTTCAGTGCTTTGTAGATTGAAGGGGTGAGTGTGGGGTAGGGGTTGATGATACGTATGTTGTGTTGTGCTTTGTTTATAGCCGACTGATAGAAACGGCGTATGATGGTGTTGCTCACACGGGGCTGCCTGTTGATTACGCCTATCATCTTTTTACCTGCTGTCGTTGTAGTGTCAGGTAGTAGGTTGCTGATGTGGGGATGCTCTCCCAGCCCGCGCCAATACTTTGTGCCATACACTTGTTCGCCCGTTGTTGCT
Organism: uncultured Prevotellaceae bacterium; assembly: GCA_900320845.1. Lineage (GTDB taxonomy): Bacteria > Bacteroidota > Bacteroidia > Bacteroidales > Bacteroidaceae > Prevotella. Next base: position 99,115 of record ONTS01000008.1, read on the forward strand.
CGCCAGATGTTGAGAAAGATCTGTTGCAATGTCTCTACCTCTCCTCCTTCGAGTCGGCAGTGCATGTCGTGCCACTCTCCCACCTGCGGTGTGCCTACGATATAATAGTCTGCCACGTTCATTCCGCCTGTATAGGCTATGCGTCCATCGATGACGACAATCTTGCGGTGGTCGCGTGAGAAAATATGGTTGATCCACGGGAAGCGCAACGGGTCAAACTCGGCTATTTGTATACCTTGATTTCTCCATTTTTTTAAATGTCTCTTGCGTATGGGCTGGTTGTTTGAATCATTGCCGAAGCCGTCGAACAGTGCGCGTACCTCCACACCTTCCGCCACCTTTTGTGCAAGCAGGTCGAAAAGGAGGTTTCCGATGGAGTCGTTTCTGAAATTAAAGTATTCCAAGTGTACGCTACTCTTTGCCTGGCGTATGGCACTGAGCATGTCTTCAAACTTCTCGTGTCCGTTGCGGAGCAGTGTGACGGCGTTGTCGTGGCTGAATGTCACCCCCATCTGTCTCATCTCGTTGACCACAAGCGAGTCGACCCCTTGCGCCTTGGCAATTGGCAGACCTGTCGCATGTATCAGACAACATGCAGTGATGGTACGAACTAAGGGTTTGAAGAGAAGAACTATGGATAGGGAATGTTTCACAACATACAGGAATAATGGTCAACAATGCCAAGCAGATGGCGTTCAGCGTCGGCAACGAGCACGGAATGAATCTTATAGGTATTCATAATCCGCTGAATTTCGGTTACCTTCGTTTCAGTTGTTACCATCTTAGGTGTTGTTGTCATAATATCTTTCACCATTTTATTGAAGAAGTCTGCCTGCCATTTTTCCATGGCACGGCGTATGTCGCCATCAGTGATAAGTCCGGCAATCTTGTCCTCGTCGTCCATTGCCACACCCATGCCGAGTTTACCTTTCGACACATGTATGACCGCCTCGCCGAGGTGCATGTAGGGTTTCAATTTAGGCATGTTTTCGGTGTGCATCACGTCTTGTGCCGTTGTGAGGAGCCGTTTTCCGAGCTCGCCACCTGGATGGAAGTGAGCAAAGTCGGTAGGCTTGAAGCCTCTTTTCTGCATGAGGGCTATGGCGAGGGCATCACCCATAGCCATCGCTGCCGTGGTGCTGCTCGTCGGTGCGAGGTTGAGCGGGCATGCTTCGCGCTGAACTTTTACCAAGATGTGTATGTCGGAGTATTTGGCGAGCAGCGACTGTGGATTGCCTGTCAAGGACACGACAGGTATGTTCATGTGTCGGATGATGGGAATGAAGCGCAGCAATTCGTCGGTCTGGCCCGAGTTGCTGAGTGCCAGCACCACATCGTCGTGTGTCATGGCACCGAGGTCGCCGTGGAAGATATCGAGTGGGTTGGCAAAGAATGCTGGTGTGCCCGTGCTCGACAACGTGCCTGCTATCTTGGCACCGACATTTCCGCTTTTTCCTACACCTATCACAATGACTTTACCTTTGCAGTTATACAGCATTTCTACAGCCTGTGTGAACTGCTGGTCGAGCAGTGGGATAAGGTCGGTCAGCGCTTGTGCTTCGTCGCGCAGACACTGTGCGGCGATGTCTATGGGCGACGGGCCCTTATGGTTGTCAGATGATGGATTGTATGACATGTTGCAGTTGGTTTAATGGTAACATATTGGCAGCGTCACTCAGTCCTTTGTCGGGTTGTGGGTGTACCTCGAAGAAGAATCCGTTGGATCCGAATGCCTTTGCCGCTTTTGCCATGGCAGGTACGAAACGTCGGTCGCCGCCCGTTGTGTCGCCGTCGGAGGGGCGTTGTACGCTGTGTGTGCAGTCCATGATGACATGAGGCGCAAATTGCAGCATGTCGTCAATGTTTCTGAAGTCTACTACCAGGTTGCCGTAGCCGAAGGTGTTGCCTCTCTCGGTGAGCCACACCTCCTTAGCTCCGCTCTCCAAGGCTTTGTTAAGCGGGTGACGCATGGCCTTTCCGCTGAGGAACTGAGCCTTCTTAATGTTGACGATACGCCCTGTGTGTGCGGCTGCTACCAGCAAGTCGGTCTGCCTGCAGAGGAAGGCAGGAATCTGTAGCACGTCAACCACCTCAGCCACAGGTGCCGCCTGCCAACTCTCATGGATGTCGGTGAGTAGCCGCAAGCCGTATTTGGCTTTCACTTCAGCAAGCATCTTCAGCCCTTGTTCCATGCCGGGACCGCGAAAGGCGTGCAATGACGTGCGGTTGGCTTTATCAAAAGATGCCTTGAAGATGATGTCTGTGTGCAACTCATTATTGATGCGCACCAATTCCTCGGCAACGGTGTTGAGCAGGTCCTGCGACTCGATGACACACGGACCGGCTATGATGATGGGATATTTGTCAGTAGCGTTCATACATATTATTTGTAAGTGATGCAAAGGTAACATTTGGCATGTGAAACGCCAACTTTGTCAACACTTTTCCTGTCTGCATTATCATGACGACGGTCTCTGGCACGTTTATCGCAACATACGCTGAATCTGTTTTGTCGTCGCCTGTGGCACGATATGTTCCATGTGTTGCATCATCAGTGCATAAGACTCTTCGGGGCTGACATCGCATTGACATTGGTCTCGCCCCAAAAGCGACTCGGGTGTTGTGAGCAGTGCCCAGCCGAAGCCATATTCGTTGCCATGGCGGTCGGTAGGATAGACAAAGTCTTGTGTCACAATGCGACATGCCATCTGCAAGAGGGTTATATATCGGTCGAACTTGCCTCGCATCTTCGGCTCGGTAAATCCGCACGCCTTGCGCAGTTCACGCGTTATCATACTGCCATTCTTGCGCAGGGTGGTCAGTATGATGTCCTCTATGCTGTCTTCCTGCGGCTTGTCATGGGTATGTCGGCGCCAGTTGTACAGGTGAGGCCACCATTTGCGGCTTACAAAGCCCGCCTTACTGGCAAAAAACTTGCCATAAACACAGTTGCCTTCAGTCACTACGGCGCTCTTCCACTGCCATAATGGCCACTCCCATGAACCGTCGTCAAACTGCGTGAAACGACATTCCTCTGCCATCATCGCTTCGGCAGAGTAGCCTGTGATGCCGCTGTCCAACAATGGCAGGAAGCCTACTTGTTGAATGCGCGCCATCAGTTCCGGACAAGAGTGAATTTCCATGTTGACGTCATTATCGTCGTCGGCATGGTCGCGGAGATTGTCGAAGTAAACAGATAAATCTCTCATAACAAATAAGATAGTCTTCTACACAGGTTGCCACCAATGTTGTTGCATATCCACGTTGCCGTTGCTGCGGAATGTGACGCCTTCCTGTTGCAACAATGTGCGTTGTGCGTTCCATCCGGGTGCTGTGCGCCCTGCAATGGTCACTACACGGTGGCATGGCAGCAGTGCCGATTCTGGTGAATAGCGCAGTATGCGCCCCACCATACGCGAATGGTCGGGCCAACCTGCCAAGGCGGCAATGGTGCCATAGGTGGTGACCTTGCCGACAGGTATCTGGGCAACGATATTCAACACATCGTTGCGGAAGCAGCGAGCATCCTCCGTACTCATGCGATAGGGAACGTCGTGTGGATACATGATAGTGTGGAAATAATGTACAAAGATAGGCATTGACTGTCTAACAAACAACAATCAGCGCTTCACAAATGACGTCTCGCTATATTGAATGACAATTGGAATGAGGTCATTGAATGCTTAAAGAATCAATTATCATCTGCTTTTCTTGTCAAAACTCTTGCGGGAAATCTCAAAAAGGTGTATGTTTGCATTGCGAAAAATCTCAAAAAGGTGTAAAACATGGCAGGTAAGAAATCTCAAAAAGGTGCGAAAGACATTATTATGAAGCGTAAAATATATCAGCAACTCCTTGATTGGAAGGAGAAAAGAAACGGTGAGGTGGCACTACTCGTAGAGGGAGCACGACGCATCGGAAAGAGTTATATCGTAGAGGAGTTTGCCAAGAATGAGTATGAGTCATACATCCTCATCGACTTCAACAAGGCCCCCCAGATGGTAAGAGACTGGTTCGACCTCTATCTGGAAGACCTTGACACGCTGTTCCTTTATCTGAGTCAGCACTACAAAGTGAGGCTCCATGAGCGCAAGTCGCTCATCATCCTTGACGAGATACAACTGTGCCCCAGAGCGAGAGCTGCCATAAAGTTCCTGGTGGCTGACAGAAGGTATGACTACATTGAGACGGGATCTTTGGTAAGTATCAGGAAAAACACGCAAGGCATCGTGCTCCCATCGGAAGAACGTCCCATTCAGATGTACCCGATGGACTTTGAAGAGTTTCTTTGGGCTACAGCCAATGATATGCTGATGGACTTGATACGGAAAATGTATGCAGAGCGGAAGCCGATGGGACAGGCTTTCCATCGTCAGGCAATGGATGCTTTCCGTCTCTATATGATAGTTGGAGGAATGCCGCAAGCCGTCAGAAAGTATGTTGAGACCAAAGACTTTGAAGCCGTAGATGAAGCAAAGCGCGATGTGCTGACAATCTATCGTAATGACATCTTCAATTATGCAGGTGAGATAGCCGACAAGGTGGTGTCTGTCTTCGACCAGATTCCTCCTCAGCTCTCCAAGCACGAAAAGAAATTTCGGTTGTCAGCCCTGAAACCAGGTGCGAAATACCGCGACTGGGACAATGCATTCTTCTGGCTGAAGGACGCGAGGGTGGTCAATATATGCTACAATTCGACAGAGCCGAACATCGGACTGAAGATGAACGAAGACCGTACAACATTGAAGTGTTATATGAACGATACGGGCTTGTTAATCAGTCATGCTTTCGATGAAAAGGGCATCGTCTCGTCTGACATTTACCGGAAATTGCTCTTTGGAAAGCTGGAGGTGAACGAGGGAATGCTCATTGAGAATATCGTGGCTCAGATGCTGACAGCCAGCGGTAACAAGCTCTTTTTCTATAGTAAGTCGTCAGAGGAAGCCAAGGAACGAATGGAAATAGACTTCTTGCTTCAAAAGGACAAAGTGACCAGTCGCCACAATATCCGTCCGATAGAAGTCAAAAGCGGCA
>ONTS01000003.1 GCA_900320845.1 uncultured Prevotellaceae bacterium
GGCTGACAGCCACCCTCATGACAATGTGTGGTACACGCTGCAAGGCGTGCGCCTCTCAGCGCAACCCACGCAGGCAGGTGTATATATCTGCAACGGCAAGAAAGTCCTTGTGCAAGAAGAGACCACACTTGCTCCCACCACGCGTACATCGGCTCCGGCAACCTATCCTGATAATTTTTAAACAAGTTTATAAAGATGAAAAAGAAAGCATATATCTCCCCGTTAGTTGAAGTCATTCCGTTTTCAACCGGCAACTTACTCAGTTCAAGCAATGATGAGTGGACAGGAGACGAATTCGGTAAACCTTCCGAATTTGAGGATGATACAGATGATAGAGACATACAGTGGCATAAAATAGGCCATCATTATAATACTGCAAATTAACCCAGGACGATGATACATATAGAATAGCCAAAGTTCTTCCCATGCTGCGTTTCAACCTACGCAGCGTGGGAAGTTATGCCCCCCCCGTACTGTTAGGTGACCTTTCTTGAGAAGCCTATATGCGTTATCTGCAAAAAATAAAACTCAATCACGAAACTATGGGTAGGGTAATTATTCTCCCATTCGAGTTTATCCGTGTTATCCGTGATATTTACCATTCAGCAAGAATCATATAATAAAGATATATCTATTATCTTATGTTCCTTTCTGTCCTTTTGTCTTATATATGTCTTTGTGTCCTCCAAAATGCATAAACTACTGCAAAATGGGGTGCAAGATCGGTTAGAAATGATGTTTTTTTGTTAACGATTCTTAAATGTAACATATGTGCACTAAGATTTCGGAGTGCACTGTCTACTTTTGTACCCACAATCCGGATGGCAGCATGAGTGTGTTGTCATTTATTATAATACTAAATAAAAGTTATTTCTCGCAGACATACATACTATTTTATGTTTCCCCGATTTACCTTTGTGCGCTCAAACCACAATAACACACACACACTACTATGACTGCACTTGTCAACAACCTACAGAAAATGACCATCTTCGCTGGTTTCAGCGAACAAGAGATAACGTCCATCATGCGTCGCGTTCCTTATACCGTCCGCACTTGTCGCGCCGGATATACCATAGCACGTGCCGGTGATGAGCTGAATGACATCCTTCTGCTGCTGAACGGTAAGGTGCATGCCTCGCTGGAGCACGAGGAGAACGACATTCTGGTAGATGTCATCGACTATCCCTACATCCTTGCCCCAGCATGGATGTATACCACCGAAGGACGCCACCCCGTGACGGTGACATCCGACACTCCCTGCACACTGATGTGGGTTGATGGCCAAGCGTTCAAGGATGAACTTCAACGTAACGACAAACTGATGATGAACTTCATCCGCGTGCTGTCCGACCGTATAGAGTTTCTGACCCAACGCGTGCATGAGTTCTCCCTTCAATCGCTGCGTGAGCGTGTGTTGAGTTATCTCTACAAGCACGAAGATGGTGTCAAGGAACTCGGACTGATGGCAAAGCTGATGGGGGTGGCACGCCAGTCACTCTCTAGAGTCATCACCGAACTGAAAAAGGACAAACTTGTTTATCGAAGCTTAGACGGCTTGCAACTGATAGAACGTGATGATTCATTCCACAGGCCTGGATACCATCCGAAAAAAACAATGTGAAACTGTTGAACGCCGGTACAGAGAATAGAATACAAGTCATTCATTCATTATATTTTATTTGTTATTTTACTTGCGGGTTCTTCTGTTGTGAAACAGGAGAACTCTTTTTTAGCTTCATTTATGCGAAATGATGGCGTTGACATAAGGAGATAAAAGTTTTAGACAAAATGATATATTGTTTTTTGCTGATAAGATAATACTAATCATACTCTTCACGCCTCATAGGGGAGGTGAGTGTGGTCAGGTGACTTTGCTTGAGACAGCCTTTGTTGCGATTGGTCTGTGGACCCGAGTTATCCGTGTTTTTTACTACGTAGCGAGAATCATGTAATAAGGACATGTCCATATATTCTCAAAATGCATAAACTTTAGTAAAATGGTGGTAAAAGTGCCAGAAAATGACGATATTTGGTTAACAATTCTTAATTGTAACAAATGCGCGCCAGTGTTTTGAGATGAGCACCCTATCTTTGCATCGAAAATCAACAATATATAGTGTCCTCAGGTACGCACGCCAAAAGATAAAGTCATTCATAATATTCATATTCATTATTTTGTTTTTATACTGTGGGTTCTTCTGTTGTGAAACAGGAGAATCCAATTTTTGTTTTGTTTCCCTTTGTCTATTCTATGTCCTTCGGTCGTCAAAATGCATAAACTACTGCAAAATGGGGGCAAAAGTGGCAGAAAACGGCGATATTTGGTTAACAATTCTTAATTGTAACAAATGCGCGCCAGTGTTTTGAGATGAGCACCCTATCTTTGCATCGGAAATCAACACTAATATAGTGTCTTGTAGGTACGCAGAACAATAAAGTTATTCATTATTTAGTTATTTTACTTGTGGGTTCTTCTGTTGTGAAACAGGAGAACTTTTTTTGTTTCATTTATGAGAAACTATGGCGTTGACATAAGGAAATAAAAGTTTTAGACAAAAGATATATTTGTTTTTTGCTGATAAGATAATACTAATCAGACTCTTCGCGCCTCATAGGGGAGGTGAGTGTGGTTAGGTGACTTTGCTTGAGGCAGCCTTTGTTGCGACAAGTATGTGCGTCCGCGTTTATGCGTGTTATCCGTGGTCTTTACCACTCAGCAAGAATTATATAATAAGGAAATGTCCTTTTCTTTTAAGTTTCTTTTGTCCTGTTGTCTTATATATGTCTTTGTGTCCTCCAAATGCATTGACTTTAGTAAAATGGTGGCAAGAGTGGCAGAAAATGACGATATTTAGTTAACAAGTCTTAAATGTAACAAATGCGCGCCAGTGTTTTGAGATGTACACTCTATCTTTGCATTGAAATCACGAACAGTGTCGTCAGGCACGCACGTAAAAAAAACGTCATTATTTTTTTATTCATTATTTTGTTATTTACAATGGGGTTCTTCTGTTGTGAAACAGGAGAACTTTTTCTTTTGTTCTTTAGTCCTCTCATCGCTTCTTCATCAAGCTATACTCAGATACCAAAGTCGACGACTTTGGTGACCAATCTTGACGACTTTGGTTTGTCAAAGTTCCTCCATGATTTTCCGAAAAGGGCTCCATGTTTTTCCGAATGTCCAATAATGGTTTTCCAAGAAGGGCATGATGTCTTACAAGGGTGGCTCGGTGTCTTTCCAACAGTTCTTCCATATCTCTCCACGAGTGGGATGATTTGTCCTATGGTGGGCCATGGGTATAAAGCAAAATCAGTGATTTTGCTGACCAATATCACTGATTTTGGTAGTCAATATCACTGATTTTGCTTTTCCGTTGTGCCTTGATGCCGTTGTGTTCGGGTTTGATTTGCCGTCCTTGCATTGCAGGATGGCGGATGTATCGGTGCTGGAATGGCGGAGTGGGTAGGGTTTCTTCGGTCTTATCGCATGGCGAGGCGGAGTCCTACACTCTTGTAACGTCCGTCGGGTTTGTTGGCAAATCGCGCTGCGTTGCGTGCTGCTTTCTGCTCGAAACACCATGCTCCGCCGCGGTTGACACGGTAGCGTCCGGTCTTGGCACCGCGCGGATTCTGTTGGCTGGCTGCGGAATAGTATCCATACCAGTCCTGACACCACTCCCATACGTTGCCGGTCATGTCGTGAATGCCGAGCTCGTTGGCTCTTTTCTTGCCTACGGGGTGTGTCTTGTCGTTGGCGTTGCCCCAGTACCATGCCACGTCGGGTGCGTTGTTGCCGCCGCTGAAGGTGTATCCGTTGGTGCGTGAGCCGCCATAGGCAGCGTATTCCCATTCGGCTTCGGTAGGAAGACGGAAGCTTCTGCCTGTAAGGTTGTTGAGACGTTTGATGAACTGCTGGCAATCGTTCCACGAGACATTCTCCACAGGCAGGTCGGTTCCTTTGAAGTAGGAAGGATTGTTGCCCATCACTGCCTGCCACAGCTGCTGGGTGACTTCGGTCTTGCCTATCCAGTAGGTGGACAGTGTCACTTTGTGTGCCGGCTTTTCGTTCACCTCTTCGTTATCTTTGCCATCGTTACCCATGAGGAACGATCCGCCTACCACCTGTACCATGGTGAACTGCACGTTGCCGACGGTGATGGTGAGCTCTTCTATACCTTGTATCTTCTTCTTTTTCTTACATGAGGTTGGTATGAAGCATAGTGAGCATACTGCGAGGAGGGTGAAAAGTTGTCGGAGGATTATTTGTCTGTTCATAATTCAGTCGTAAAAAAGGGGTAGGATTGGTTGGATGATGTCTGGTACTAAGTTTTTTGTGTCCTCATGGTTGTGCAACCGTTGTCTGACGTCGGTGCTGCTGATGTGCATGAACTGTCCTGTGAGGAATATGGGGTGTCGTCTCGTTGCTGTGTTTTCGGCTGTCGTGGTGTGCGCTGCTGCGGCAGAGGCTGCACTTCTGGGGTAGACGATGATGGTGTAGTGGCTGATGATGTCTTCGTGACGGTGCCATTTCTCGAAGCTGTCCCAGTTGTCTTCGCCGATGATGAGTGAGAAGTGGTGTTGCGGATATGTGCTTTGCAGTGCTTGCAGTGTGTTCCAGGTGTAGTAGGGTGGTGTCAGCGCCGTTTCGAAGTGTGATGCCTTGATGTGTGGCTCGCCGTGCAGTGCGATGCGTGCGAGTTGGTACCTGATGGCGAGGGGCTGTGCCGTATTGGCTTTGAGTGGGTTCTGCGGCGAGACGAGTATCCACACCTCTTCAACATCTGTCTGCTGAAGAGCCGCGCGTGCAATGTGTAGGTGTCCGTTGTGTATGGGATTGAACGAACCGCCGAAGATACCGATATTCATGTAGTTGAGAAATAGGGGGAAGAAAGGAGATGGGGTACTGTCTGTCGGGTGCGTCAGGACTGTTGAAGGAATTGTCTGACAAGTTGTAGTGTCTCTTCTTCAGCCTGTTGCAGGTCATCGTTGACGATGATGTTGTCAAACTGTGGTGCGAAGGTGAGTTCGTATTCCGCCTTTGCCAGCCTTTGCTGTATCACATCCGGTGCGTCTGTTGCCCTATGTAGCAGTCGCTGTCGCAGCTCGTCGATGGACGGTGGCTGGATGAAGATGCTGAGGGCACGGTCCTGGTAGATGTTCTTGATGTTGCATCCGCCTTTCACATCGACATCGAAAAGGATGTTGTGTCCTTCTGCCAACTGCTTGTCTACCTGCTCTTTCAGTGTGCCGTAGTAACGTCCGGGGTACACCTCTTCGTACTCTACAAACTCATTGCGTGCGATGCGCTGTTCAAACTCTTCGGGAGTGAGGAAGAAGTATTCCCTGCCGTTCTGCTCCTGTCCTCTCGGTGGCCTTGAGGTGCAGCTGATGGAGAAAGACAGGTTGAGTTCGGGGTGCTGTTGGATGAGCCATTGTACAATGGTTGTCTTGCCACTGCCCGATGGTGCTGAAAATATGAGGAGCTTGCTTTGGGTCATGTGTAGATGGTTTGTGAGGGATTGAAGCGTGGTTGCAAAGTTAGTAAATTATGTGTAAAGACAGAGCTGTGCCCGTGTATTATTTATTTATGGTGTAAATAAAAAGGAACACTATGTTGTGCAGAAGATATTAAGAACCATGTTTTGTGTGTGTTGTAAAATTTTATATATCTTTGCAATGACAAAACATTATTATCATTCAAAAGCAAATCATTATGAGAAGAATCTTTACTTTTTTATTGGTGTCCTTAGCCATGATGGCTCAAGCTAAGGTGTACACTCTGGCTGACCTGGCCACTTTGGTGGGAACCATTGAAAACAAGTATGACAACAATGGTACTACCGTCAGCGAGACTGTCGGTGTGAGTGTTGTTGACGGCAAGTATGTCATCACGTTGCCTACCAATCTGGCAACGGGTGTATCCGGTATTTCATTCGATGAAGGTAATATCATCTTGAGCAAGAGCTACCTCACTGTCAACGGCGACATCGTCGTCAGCGAGGGTGAAACGCTGCTGTTCGACAAGAAAGCCCAGCTGGAAATCAACGGTAATCTGACCGCTGCCGGTGCCACCTTCGGTGCTGCAGCAGGTGCCGAAACCGGCACCAACGGCGCAAAGGGTATACGTATGATAAAAGAAGGCATGTCAGCCACGATTACCAACTGCCTCTTTGACTACGTGAACATCAACTATGGCAATGGTACAGAAAACGGTTGCCTGACCATCAAGAACAGCACCTTCAACAAGCACAACAGCAAGGGTGGCAATGCGGTGATCAACTTCACCAGCCTGAGCAAGGGTAATCTGGTGGAAGGCTGCACCTTCAACGACCCCGACATGTCGTGCGTAGCCAGCGGCGCCAACGTTGCTTGCGGCATCACGATAAAAAACAACATCATCAACAAGAGTCTGGCCAGTACCCGTCTCTATCCAGGTATCAACATGAGTGCCACTGGTCCCTACGACATCGTGATTGAAGGCAACGAGATTCACGGTCCTGCTGCCGTTACTCGCGCTGGCGGTATCGCCCTTGCCTGCCTGCTGGGCAATCCTCCCACCGGCACACTCTACGTACGCAACAACTTTGTTGAGAACTGTTCGTACGGTATCACGCTGACCGGTCCGGGCTATGTGGTGATGGAAGGCAACACGGTGAAGAACAACAAGTACATCTCCAGTCCAACCCTGGGCGGCAGCGGACTGAACATTACCTGCAACTCCACGGAAGTAATTGCCAAGGCCTACATGAAGGGCAACCACATTGAGGGCAACCTGTGGGGTATCACCGTTATCGGTAACGTGGATATCAATGCCGGTAAGACCGACAATCCTACTGCCGCTGACTACAACCCGGGTCAGAACGTGTTTGTGAACAACGGCAATGGCGATCCCTTCGTGCAGTACGACTTCTACAACAATACTGCGAACACCTCCTATGCACAGGGTAACAAGTGGAGCGTCGACGAGCAGATATCTGAGAAAATTGAGAATGTGGTGTACCACAAGGCGGACGACGCCACACTGGGTGCGGTGCTCTACATGCCTGCCCACACCACGACAACAGGCATAAACGACCTGAACAGCAATGATACTACAGTGAAGACAAGATACAACCTGCTTGGCCAGCCTGTTGACAAGACCTATAAGGGTGTTGTGATAGAGAATGGCAAAAAAGTGATGTACTAACCTATAATATATTAAGAAAAGAACCCGGAGCCTGGCTTCGGGTTCTTTTTTAAGATGATGCTTGTAGGGTGAGGTGTGGGTGTCAAAGAACGTTGAGCACTTGTTCCTTGATTTGCTCTAGTTCGTCCTTCATCATGACAACGATGTTCTGCATCTCTGCTTGGTTGCTCTTTGAGCCTGTGGTGTTGATTTCTCTTCCCATCTCTTGGCTGATGAATCCGAGCTTTTTTCCGTGCGGACCTGGCTCATTCATGGTCTGCATGAAGTATTGAAGGTGGTTGCTGAGGCGCTGTTTCTCCTCTGAGATATCCAGTTTCTCAATGTAATATATGAGTTCTTGTTCGAGTCTGTTATGGTCGTAGTCGGCGGCAGCGATGTTGTTGAGCGCCTCTTCAATTCTGTTCTTTATTTTTTCCGTTCTCGACTCTTCATAGGGGGTGATGCTCTGTAGCAGTTGTCCGATGTTTTCAATCTTCTGGTTGAACATCATCGTGAGTGCATCTCCCTCTTGTTTTCTGAAGTCGTTGACATGTTGCAGTGCCTGTTGTACGGCGTCTTTCACCATTTCCCACTCCTGTTGTTCCGCCTTCACCGTGTCGTTCTTCTGTATGACGTCCGGCATTCGCATCAGAATGGTCATCCAGTCGTTCGGCTCAGGCAGTTGCATCTGCTCCGTGATGCGCTTTATCTGCTGATAGTAAGACTGTATCTGAGCTTGGTTGACGAGTGTTCCTTCATCTCCTCCGTTGTTCTCTATCCAGATGGTGGCATCCACTTTTCCCCTGATGAGTGACTCGCCGAGGATGGCTCTCAATTCCATTTCGTGCTCTCTGTATCGCGACGGCATCCTGATGGCGAGGTCAAGCGACTTGCTGTTGAGCGTGCGTATCTCAACATGAATGTTTCTGTCTTGAAAAGTGGCGACGGCATTGCCGTATCCGGTCATTGATAATAGCATGGCGTGGTGTGATGTTAGTGTAGGTGTGTTCTTAAATTAGTATTAATGCTTGATGATGGTATTATTCTATGTCTTCGCCGCTTTGCGCTTTTTGTCGGCATCTTCTGCTCTTTGTCCTTAACGCATAGCACGTCATGCGTCTGCGGAAGCAAAGAACAAAACCTGTTCAACAAAAATCTACACATCGACAGAAGCTAATTTATAGAACATACCTGTAATAATTTCTTGCAAAAGTACACCATTCTCTATAAAAAGCGCTACATTTGCAAGACGTTTTTATTCCTTGTGTGTCAGGGGCTGTCAGCCAGATTGTTCGGCAGAATGCCCGAAGGTGGTGTGCAGAAAGTGTATATACACCGTACACAGGGGCTATTGGCGTGCAAAGACAAGAACAAACAATCAGTATGTCATCAATACTCAACATAGAGACCAGTACGAATATCTGTTCGGTGTCGCTCAGTCGCGACGGTCTGAGTGAGTTCTCGCGCCGCAATGACGACGGCGGCAAGCACGGAACGCTGCTCGGCACATATGTCGACGAGGCGCTGGAGTATGCCCAGATGCATGACATTGCTGTTGATGCGGTGTGTGTCAGCAAAGGTCCCGGCTCGTATACAGGTCTGCGTATCGGTGTGTCGATGGCAAAAGGTGTGTGTTATGGGCGCAATATTCCCCTTCTGTCGGTGCCTACCTTGGAGGTGATGTGTGTGCCGTTGCTACTGTATAAGGCTGATATAGACCTCTCCGCCCTGCTGTGTCCTATGATAGATGCACGACGGATGGAGGTGTACAGCGCCATCTATGACAGCGCCCTGCATGAGGTGAGACCCATACATGCCGACATCGTGACGGCGGAGACCTATCTGCCGTGGCTCGACAAGCAGCCGGTGTACTTCTTTGGCAACGGCTCGGAGAAGTGTAAAGAGGTCATACACCACCCTAATGCGCACTTCGTGAGCGACATCGTGCCCGACGCCAAGTACATGTTCCCTCTGGCTGAGAAACGCCTGAGGTCCGGCGAGACGGAAGATGTGGCGTACTTCACCCCATTCTATCTCAAAGACTTCGTTGCCAAGCCCGCACGCGACCTGCTGCATCCTGGCAACAACGGATAAACTGAATATAAGAACAGCAAATAAAGCAAAATCTAACAACAACCACTGAGAATGAATATAGAAGGTCTAGATTACAATACCGAACGTCCTCAATTGCTGATGCGTGCCTATGGCCGTCAGGTACAGGAGATGATAGAGCATGCTTTGCAGGTGGAAGACCGTGCAGAGAGGCAGGCATGTGCTGAAACCATCATTCAGTGTATGCGTCGTCTGACTCCAGGCAACGGCAGAAAGAGGACAGAGATAGTGCAGACACTATGGAGTCATCTGGCAGTGATGAGCCGCTTTCAGCTGGATATAGACTATCCGGTTGAGATTATCACCGAAAAAGGCCTGAATCAGGCTCCCTCGAAAGTGCCTTATCCGCATCAGGATGTGCGTGTGCGCCACTATGGCAACATCGTCATGCAGGCATTGGCAGAGCTGAAGGAGATGCCCGAAGGAACACAGCGCACCGAACTGCTGAAGCAGACAGCCCATCGCATGCGCCGATGCCTGCAACAGTGGACCACAGGAAGCACCACCAACGAGAAACTTGTGGCAGACATAGACCGCTACACTGCCGGAAAGCTGCACGATGAGGCAGAACGCATGTTCCCCGTGCGCAACCGCAGTGAAAGGAATTAAGCACTATAGTAACCCCGAACAGCAAAGATTAACGCTATGTCATCATTTATCATAGAAGGTGGGCATCCGCTTAGCGGAACCATCAAACCCCAAGGAGCTAAGAATGAGGCGTTGCAGGTGATATGTTCCACCCTGCTTACCGAAGAACCCGTACGCATCAAGAATATCCCCGACATCCTTGACATCAACAATCTGATAGCCTTGCTGAATGATATGGGTGTGAAAGTAGAGCGTAACGGCACTGGCGACTACACCTTTACAGCCAGCGACCTGCACTTAGACTATCTTCAGAGCGACGAATTTGTGCGCAAATGTTCGTCACTGCGCGGCAGCGTGCTCACCTTCGGTCCGCTGCTGGCACGTTTCCGTCGTGCCGTTGTAGCACCTCCGGGCGGCGACAAGATAGGACGCAGACGACTGGACACTCACTTTCTGGGTTTCAAGAAACTCGGTGCCACCTTCCAACTGGTGGAAGGACGCAATGTGTACGAAATTAGTGCCCGCCGACTGAAGGGTACTTACATCCTGCTTGACGAAGCTTCGGTAACAGGAACAGCCAATATCATCATGGCTGCCACGCTGGCAAAAGGCACTACCAACATATACAACGCTGCTTGCGAACCATATATACAACAGCTGTGCAACCTTATCAACAATATGGGCGGACATATTACTGGCATCGGCAGCAACCTGCTTACCATCGAAGGCGTAGACAGGCTGCACGGAGCTGAACATACTGTGCTGCCCGACATGATTGAGATAGGCTCGTTCATCGGCATGGCTGCACTGATAGGCGAAGGCGTACGCATAGAGAATGCCATGCAGGCCGACTTGGGTATCATACCCGAAGCGTTCAGACGCATAGGCGTAAAGATACAAGTGGAAGGAAACGATATCATCATCCCGCAGCAGAAGCATCTCGTCATAGAGTCGTTCATGGACGGCACCATTATGACCCTTGCCGATGCGCCATGGCCCGGCTTGACACCCGACCTGCTCTCCGTACTCATCGTGGTAGCCACACAGGCACGCGGAAGCGTACTCTTCCATCAGAAGATGTTCGAGAGTCGCCTGTTCTTCGTCGATAAACTCATTGACATGGGCGCTCAAATCATCCTCTGTGACCCGCACCGCGCCGTCGTAGTGGGCCATGACCACAAGAAACGGTTGCGTGCCGGCAGAATGACCAGCCCCGACATCCGTGCCGGTATTGCACTGCTGATAGCTGCCTTGGGAGCCAAAGGAACGAGCCGGATAGAAAATATAGCACAGATAGACCGTGGCTACGAGCATATTGAGCAGCGTCTCAATGCGCTGGGAGCCAACATACGCCGCGAGGAATGCTAACTGCAGCGACAACGGTGCCGAACAAACCCCTGACAATTCTGCAACTGGCATGAAAGATACCATGATCACCTTCGAAGACCTCTACAAGATAGGACGTGTGGGTAAGCCTCATGGCGTGCACGGCGAGCTGCAGCTCACCATCGACGACGATGTGTTTGACCGTACAGACACACCCTATATATTTATAGATGTTGACGGGCTACCGGTACCTTTCTTTTTCGAGTCTTACCGTTTCCGTGGCGAACAGTCGGTGCTTGCCATTTTCGAAGGTATCGACACCGAACAGGCAGCGCGACAGCTCACAGGATGCACGCTGTGGTTTGAGCGCAGCCTTGCCGATGAGGATGATGACGACATGGCACTGCCCGCACTGGTGGGCTACACCATCATAGACGAACAACGACAGCAGATGGTGGGCGAGGTGACACACATCAACGATACCACCATGAACGTACTCTTTGAGGTGGAGACGCCTGAAGGTGAGCACCTCTTCATCCCCGTGGCTGAGGAATGGATAACCGATATAGACACCGACAGGCGTACCATCAGCATGAACCTGCCCGAAGGCCT
The DNA here is from genome assembly GCA_900320845.1 of uncultured Prevotellaceae bacterium. Classification (GTDB taxonomy): domain Bacteria; phylum Bacteroidota; class Bacteroidia; order Bacteroidales; family Bacteroidaceae; genus Prevotella. The sequence continues at coordinate 11,807 of ONTS01000003.1, forward strand.
TACTGACTTGTGAGCACCAGCGACAGCACGATGCACACATCGAACAGCATACCATCCTCTTCGCTCAACAATACACTGACACTGAACACATGAAAAGACAACTCTGCATACTTGGCAGTACTGGAAGTATCGGTACGCAGGCATTAGACATCGTCGCAGCCCATGCCGACCGATATGAGGTGTATGCCCTCACCGCCAACACCAATGTAAACTTGTTGGCAGAGCAGGCTCGCCGTTTTCGCCCTGCCGCCGTCGTCATAGCCGACGAGACGTGCTACGACAGTCTCCAGAAGAGCCTTGCCGACTGCCCCGACATCAATGTCTATGCCGGCAGTAAGGCGCTCGACGACATTGTACAGGCAGAACCTGTAGACATGGTGCTGACCGCCATGGTAGGCTTTGCCGGACTGTCGCCCACCATTCACGCCATCCAAGCAAATAAAATCATTGCCCTTGCCAACAAGGAGACACTGGTTGTGGCAGGCGAACTGATAGTAGACCTCGCCCTGAAGCACCACACACCTATCCTGCCTGTCGACAGTGAGCACAGCGCCATCTTCCAGAGCATTGTGGGCGAAGGCGATAACGAGATAGAGAAGATACTGCTCACCGCATCGGGCGGTCCGTTCCGCAACTACACGATGGACCAGATGCGCGACGTGAAGGCTGCCGATGCCCTGCGCCATCCCACGTGGACCATGGGGCAGAAGATAACCATCGACAGTGCTTCGATGATGAACAAAGGCTTTGAAGTGATAGAAGCCCGTTGGCTGTTCAATGTGTCTGCCGAAAAGATAGAGGTGCTCATCCATCCTCAGAGCATCGTACACAGTGCCGTACAGTTTGTCGACGGTGCGGTAAAGGCGCAGCTCGGCATCCCCGATATGCACCTGCCCATACAGTATGCCTTCTCCTATCCCGACCGTATCGCGTTGCAACAGCCGCGGCTGGACCTGACGCAGAAGCCGCTGGAGTTTTTCCATCCCGACGTAAACCGCTTCCCCTGTCTGGCTCTGGCATACCAATCGTTGGAGAAAGGTGGCAATATGCCTTGCGTGCTCAATGCTGCCAACGAGGTGGTGAATGCTGCTTTCCGCCGCGATGAGTGCGGATTTCTGCAGATGGCAGAAGTCATCGGCAAGACCATGGAGAAAGTGCCCTATCAGGCTTCGCCGACATTGGAACAGCTGTTTGCTTCCGATGCAGAGGCACGACGCACGGCAGAAGAAATGCTAGGGTAAGCACAGGCATACAACTAGAAATCAATAACCGTAAGACCAGTAAACAAAAGTCAACATATTCAGTATAACACACATTGTAAAAAGTCAAATTTCAAGATATGGAAACATTCCTCATTCGTTTGTTACAATTTATGCTGTCCATCTCCATCCTCGTTGTGTTGCATGAAGGCGGACACTATTTCTTTGCCAAGCTTTTCAAGGTACGTGTGGAAAAGTTCTATCTCTTCTTCAACCCTTGGTTCAGTCTGTTCAAGTGGAAGCCTAAGAATAGTGAGACCACTTATGGCATCGGATGGGTTCCGCTTGGCGGATATGTGAAGATTTCGGGCATGATAGACGAGTCTATGGACACCGAGCAGATGAAGCAGGAGCCTCAGCCGTGGGAGTTTCGCTCCAAGCCAGCATGGCAGCGTCTGCTCATCATGATAGGCGGTGTGCTGGTCAATTTCCTGCTGGCGCTCTTCATCTACTCTATGGTGCTCTTCACCTGGGGTGAGAGCTATGTGCAGACCAAGGACATGAGCATGGGTATGAAGTTCAACAAGCAGGCACAGCAGCTTGGTTTCCGCGATGGCGACATCCTGTTGCGCTCCGACAAAGGTGACTTCACCAAGTTTGACGTGTCGTTGTATCGTCAGCTGTCGACGGCAGAGAACGTCACCGTCCAGCGTCAGGGCCAGGAAGTGACAATCTCCCTGCCCGGAGACATCAACTTGCTGGAGATGATCAAGTCTGAGCCGTCGTTTGTCCGTCCGCTCATTCCTGCCGATATAGATAGTGTAGTGCCTGCCAGTATCGCCGCCAAGGCGCAGCTCCAGAAGGGCGACAAACTCCTTGCCGTCAACGGAAAGGCTATAGACTCATGGAATGCCTACAACTATGAGATAGGCGTCTTGCAGGACCAGATGGCAGCCGCCACCACGACGAAGGATAGCATGCGGTTGCGACATATCACACTGGCTGTGCAGCACAAGGGCGCTTCTACTGTTGACACCGTGCCCCTCACACTCGATGCCGACATGAAGATGGGCATCGGACAGAGCAGCATTTATACCTATTATAAAGATACACACAAGGACTACGGCTTTTTTGAGAGCTTCCCTGCCGGCATTCGTTATGGATGGAGCGTGCTGCGAGGCTATGTCGACGACATGAAGTACGTCTTCACTGCCGACGGAGCAAAGTCGCTCGGTGGCTTCGGTGCCATCGGTAGCCTGTTCCCTGCCGAATGGGACTGGATGCTCTTCTGGCAGATGACAGCATTCCTTAGCATCATTCTCGCCTTCATGAACATCCTCCCCATACCAGCACTCGACGGCGGACATGTGCTCTTCCTGCTCTACGAAATCATTACACGTCGTAAGCCCAGCGAGAAGTTTATGATTCGTGCCGAATACATCGGCATCGGCATCCTGATGTTGCTCATGGTAGTAGCCAACCTGAATGATATCCTACGCTGGATAGGAGTGATGTGATGATGCCGAAGAACGTAGTAACACTTTCTATACAGCAATATTATGGACCACTATCTTTATATTAACGATGAAGCCAGCCGCTGTCTCCTATGCGTCGATGCACCATGCACCGCTGCAGTGTCCCATGGCGACCCTGCACGCGCCATACGCGCCATACGCTTTGGCAACCGACGCATCTCCATGCCATGGCTCGATCCATGCACCGATGCCGACCTGCAAGCCGCCGAAGAGGCATGCATACACTACGACCGACCCATACGCATACGCGAACTGAAGCGCCGTGTAGCTGAACTGCCACACGACGATCCGCGCCCGCTACCCAGTCTGGAGATAGACTTCTGCGGCATACATTGCGAAAATCCTTTCTTCCTCGCCTCATCAGCCGTGTGCACCAACTACGAGATGGTAGCTCGCGCCTTTGAGATGGGCTGGGCAGGTGTATACTACAAGACCATCTGCATGCAGGAGATACGCGAAGTGTCGCCCCGTTTTGATGCCGTTGGACAGCAAGAAAAAGGCGAGTTCTACGGCTTCCGCAACATGGAGCAGCTCAGTGAGAACCCATACGAGGAAGATTTCGACATCTTGCGCCGACTCAAACAGGACTATCCCACAAAAGTTGTCATAGCCTCCATCATGGGACAGACCGAAGAGGAGTGGATAGAGCTTGCCAAGATGGCAGAAAAGGCCGGTGTCGATGCGGTAGAACTCAACTTCTCATGCCCACAGATGCGTCTGGCAGGAATGGGAAGCGACGTAGGACAAAACCCCGAACTTGTCACCTTCTACACATCTTACGTCAAACGCAGCGTCAGCATACCTGTCATACCCAAGATGACTCCCAACATCACCCGCATCAATGACCCAGCCATGGGAGCCTTCTACGCCGGTGCCGACGCCATCTCAGCCATCAACACCATCAAGTCGGTAACAATGGGCGACAGAGCAGCAGTGTCCGAGCGTAAAACAATCTCCGGCTACAGCGGACGGGCTGTGAAACCCATCGCATTGAGGCACATCCTCGACATGGCGCAGAACCATCTGCTGAAAGAGACACCTCTCAGTGGCATCGGAGGTATTGAGACATGGCGCGACGCACTCGAGTTTATACAACTCGGATGCTCCAACCTGCAGGTATGCACAGCCGTCATGCAGTATGGCTATCGCATCATCGATGACCTCATACTCGGACTGCAGAACTACATGGCGTACCACGACGTCGAAAAAGTATCCGACATGGTGGGTGAGCAGCTGCCATACTTCGTGCCAGCCTCCGACCTCGACCGCGATACCGTAGTATTTCCAAAGATAGACCGTACTCTGTGCATAGGCTGCGGCAGATGCTTCACCTCTTGCAGCGACGGAGGCCATCAGGCTATCACATTCGATATGGAAAGCAGACAACCGCGCATCGTCGGCAATAAGTGCGTAGGCTGCCACCTATGCCAGCTCGTATGCCCGACAGGAGCTATTGGACTTGCCAAGCGCGTGAAGAAAGTAGACAAGTCAACGCACTGAATGCGTTCAGATAAGGACATCATTCTGCACAGCGAAAAAGAAGGATATGACCTTCATCGTTGTGCAGGGTAGTTTTTTTTGGAGGGGAGAGTGCTTGATAATCATGCTTTTTCGATAAACAACTAAGCATTAAATGAGCGTAAGTTTTGCAAAATGACGGAATATTTGTATTTTTGCACTATCACTCTTTGTTATTTGCCGTCGTTATTCATTCGGTAGAGTGTTTCAGGAAATTATCATATCAAATATTTTATATTATGAAGAAACATTTATTATTTTTGATTACTCTTCTGGCGGTATTTGTGTCGTCCATGTCGGCGCAGGTATTTCTAGAAGATAATTTTACTTATTCCTCCGGAACTTTGGTAGGTCAGGGAGGTTGGGTACGTTATGGTACCGCTTCGAGCAATCCCGTTCAGGTGACGAGTGAGCAACTGTCGTATGAAGGTTATGCTAGTAATGTAGGCAAAGCCATTGAGTTGCAGAGTCTTTCGGCTACAGATGAAGATGTTGCCGTGAAGTTTACCTCTGGCGATGAGGAAAGTGTGACTTCGGGAAGCTTGTACTATTCGATGCTTTTGAACGTAAAAAGCATGACCGACGACAAGACTAACAATGCTTATATTGCCGGTCTGGTACAGCGCAGAGTCAATTCAAGCAGTTCGTTTCCAAACAACGGTAACGTGTATGGCAAGCTGTTTGTAAAAAAGTCCAGCGATGGCAAGTTTAAAATCGGACTCAATCGCTCCTCCGATGCAGCTACGGCACAGTTGTATACTGAGACCGAATATGACATGGGCACCACATATCTGGTAGTTGTGAAATATGAAATTGTAGGTACGAATGAGAGTGTTGAGCAAACCGATATTGTCTCATTGTACGTGAATCCGGCAACCGACGGCGGTGAGCCTACAGCTGCGACATTGGTTTATAACAATAGTTCGTATACCAGTAACAACGATTTCAGAATCAATCCTACAGCTGCGACGAAAACTTATGGTCTGTGGGGTTTGCAGTTGATGCAGAACTTCAAGGCTACGGCCAACTTCCCCAACGTGTTGGTTGGCAATGTGCGTGTGGCTGACAGCTGGGCACGGCTGATGAAGCAGGGTGGCGGTGAGCCTCCTGTAGGAGAACCTAAGATTACGGCCAGCAAGACCAGCCTGTCGTTCGGCTCTTCCAATTATGGCTTCGCTCTCACAGGAAAAGAATATACTGCAACCCTCAATGTGAAGGGCACCGGTCTCAAAGATAATATCAGTATCAGTGGTCTTGAATCGGGCCAGGTTGTTGCCGATAAGACAAGTCTTTCGAAAGATGCAGCCAATGCCGCCAGCGGTGTTGACATCACCTTGACGCTGAAACCCTCTTCAAACGTGAGCGGTGAGGCCAGCGACAAACTGATATTGGCATCGGAAGGGGCTGATACTGTAGAGATCGCGTTGGCATGGTATGAGATGGCTCCGACGGTCATCGGCAGCATAAATGGCATGACCGAGACGGAGGACTATACCACCTTGTACAAGCTGAACACCGAAGCTGTGATAACGCATCGTCAGGGCACGACCCTCTACATTCAGGACAGTCAGTATGGTGGTCAGATTATAGACGAGACAGGACTGCTGAGTGACCTTCCTGTAGGCACTTGTCTGAAGGATATCACGGGCTTTGGCTATCATGCTGGCATGACTGGCTATAGCCTGCGTGTGGAAGAAGACATCACGGTGTACAACGTAGGCACTCCTACCGACGCTACGATAGGCGAACCCGAGGTGATGACGCTGCAGCAGATGGCAACTCAGGGTGTGGCGAAACACAATCGTCTGGTGAAGATTGAAGGCGTGAGCTTCGGTCATCTGTCGGGCTCGACCTTCAGTCAGTTGGAAGAGGGTGAAGTGTTCGCCACCGATAAGTCAGTACACGTGAAAGACGCTGAAGGTACGACTGCCACAATGCGTATCTTTGCTGGTGCAGACTTTATTGGCGAGGCAATCCCACAGACAGGAGACATCATTGGTTTGTCAACAGCGGTGAGTGGATCTGTCATCGCTCCGCGCAGCAAGGCTGACATCATCGATAATGCAAGTGTTGACCCCGTGGAGCCGAGCATGCTTTGGAACGGTAGCTTTGAAGAATGGCAGAGCGGTGCCTTCGGTATGGTGACACCATCGAGCTGGGAAACAGCGTTGGGTGAAAGCTCTAAGGAGACCGCCCTCATCAAGGACGGCACCTATGCGCTGCGTCTGAAGGCAGGCAGCAACTCTACTTCAGGTAAGTTGCGTCAGGAAATTAAGCCCGACCCAACAGGAGAAACAGCCTTCATTGCAGGAGAGCAGTATGAACTGACCATCAACTACCACATCGTGAAGAAGAATGCCGACGGCAATGCTTTGGTGCTGAACAGCTTCTGGCGCAACGGCGACGAAGTGCTGGACGGCGATAAGGATGTGCTGAACAATGGCGAACAGCTGGCAGGCGAAGAAGGGCAATGGGCTGCAAAGACCATTATCACCACAGTGCCTGCCAATGCCAACGGATTCTACTTCTCACTGCAAGTGGATAAGAAAGCCGAAGTAGTGTTCGACAACTTCAGTTTCCGTCGCCATGTGGGCGATGAGCCTCAGATATTCGTCTCCCCGCAAACACTGCAGTTCAACACCACGCTCGGCACTCCGATGCAGAAGGAGATACTGATAAAGACAACGAACATCAGTAATCCTACATCGTTGGAGATAACAGGCGTCGACAAGTCGCACTTCTCAATAAGCCAAAGCACCATTGCAGCCGGTTCGCATTCGACAGTCGTCACCGTAACATACAATCCCACGGCTGTATCGAACAATCATAAGGCTTCACTGCTCATCGACCCGCAGACAACAGGCCTCTCCGCCATTGTATCTCTGACGGGCAGCAACTATGACCCGGCGGCTCTGCCAAAGATTAGCGTGACACCAACCAGCCTTGACTTTGAAGCCGAAGTGGGCAAGGCGCAAACCAAGACGGTGATTGTGAACAGTGAAAATATTGCCGACTACTATATTGCCGCGCGTGTAGGAGACACCTCTTCTGGTCAGTTTGCACTGACAAGCGGTGCCCTGGCGAAGAATACCGAGACTACATTGGAGATTACCTTCCGTCCGACGGATGTGGGCACACACACGCAGACCGTCGTACTGTCGGCAGAAGGTGCGGAATCGGTAACCATTAACCTGACCGGTGTGGCTACGGCAAGCACTACTCCCGACAAGGAAGGCGACTCATGGCCCTTATCGGAACTCAATCCGCTGAAGTTGATGATAGAAAACTTTGACAACGTGGGACAAAACAACAAGCCTATCAGCATTGAGGGTTGGAAGAATATAGCTGAAAAGGGCAAGCGCGCATGGTGGGGCTATACCATCGACGGTGAGAAAGCCGCCAAGGTTACCGCCTACTACTATGGCGTGGATGAGCGTACGGAAGCCGAACAATGGCTCGTCACACCAGCTCTAGACTTCAAGAATGCCGAGAATAAACTCTTCACCTTCCGTGTGAGAGGCGACTTCATGCCCGATGAAGGTCTGGAAGATAAGCTCGACCTCTGTCTGATGTACTACGATGCAGAGAAGAACCTGCAAGCTGAAGTAATCAATGCCGGAATACCTACCACAGCCGACAACAATGAGGATTGGCTTGAGATACACCTCAACCTGAATGGTGCTGAATATCAAGACATCATTCCCGACGTATTCTTCATGGGCTTCAGATTCCATACTCTTAATGCCGGTAGCCATTCGTCAGTGGTTTACTATGTTGACGACGTGACATGGGGCAGAACAGATGTTCCGACACTCACTCCCTCGACGACAGCCATCACTGAGAATACACCGCTGAAGCAAGAATGGACCAGCCAGCCCATAACTGTTGCGGCTAACCAGCTTACCAATCCGATAACTCTCTCGCTCGGTGGTCCGAGTGCAAGCTACTTCTCGCTCCCCGTAGCAGAACTGCCAGCCACCGGAGGACAATTTGTTGTAAAGATGAAGGCCTCCGATGATGAAGCATCCTATGGGGCATACGTGAGAATAAGCTCGCGTGGTGCAGCCGATGTGTATGTGATGCTTGCCGTGAACGCAACAAATGCAACAGGAATCACAGATATCACAGGCGAAAATGCAAGCCAAATGACTATATACGACATACAAGGACGTAAACTCAACAGCAATGTCATCACACGTCCCGGACTGTATATCGTCAACGGTAAGAAAGTGCTTGTTAAGTAAATAGCATTGCTGTCATAACAATCAGCCAGATGAGTGCCAGAAGACTTATCTGGCTGATTTCTTTGTAGGTTATGGGTAATTTTGTACAGGGAATCTTTGCATTGTTTGAACTTATTTGTATTATTGCATGGTAAAGTAATCCCTTGACGGTAATCAGAAAGGCACATGGACAATGGCGCAAAAAGGGGAAAGAATAGATAGTCAATGTAAATAATGGTGATATATGAAAAAAATACTCTTCTTACTTAGTCTCCTCATCCCATCCCTCATATGGGCGGGACCTGTGAACAAATCGAAGGCTCTTGGTGAAGCCCTCAGCTTCGTAAAGCAGAAAATAGGTACAGATGCCGAGCTTGCAATGGCATTGGCAGTACGTGGCGAAATGACAGCCTTGGGTGTGCCAGGCTATTACATCTTCAACATCGGCGACAACAACGGCTTTGTGATAGTAGCCGGCGACGACCGAACAGCACCCATCATAGGCTATAGCAATGAGGGAAATATCGATAAGAACCGCATGCCAGACAATATGAAGGCATGGCTCGACGCCTGTGGCAAGGAACTGAAGACGCTTGCCACCATGGACGACGTACAGGCAAGAAAGATGATGCGAGCACCAAGACAGCGCAATGTAAGTACGCGCAACTCGATAGCTCCCCTCATCACCACCAAATGGGACCAAGCTACGCCCTATTGGAATGAATGTCCGCAGTTTATGAACTCCGATAACGAAGCCGACGGCTATGAACTGGCTTACACAGGATGTGTGGCAACAGCCATGTCGCAAATAATGTATTTCCACAAATACCCAACGGCGACGACTAAGGAAATTCCTGCCTACTCATTCACTTACAGTGACGGCAACTTCAACTACTCCACGGTGCAGATGCCCGCCCTTCCTACGACCACTTTTGACTGGGAACACATGCGCGAGACATATACTGGAGCGGAAGATGATGTGTATACATCAGCTGTGGCACACCTGATGTTCTACGTGGGCTGCGCAGCTAAGATGCAATATGGCAGAAATGCTTCAGGAGCCTATACCGACGATATCCCGCCAGCATTCGCCCTATTCGGCTATGGCTCGAAGATTGCCTACCGCAACGACTACACGCAGGCAACATGGGACGACCTTGTGTACGAAGAACTGAAAGCCGGACGCCCGATGATATACAACGGTACTGCCGGGAGTGGCGGTGGACACTCGTTCATCTGCGACGGATTTGAGTATGGTGACTATTTCCACATCAACTGGGGATGGGGAGGTATGGGCAATGGCTACTTCCAACTGTCGATACTTAACCCCAGTGCCAGCGGCATCGGAGGCTCATCGTCCAGCGAAGGGTACAACATGAAGCAGAACATCATATATAACATCATCCCCGGTGCTGCCAGCGGCGGCGATAATCCCGACGTGGAAGAGCCTGTACTCACTGCTACGAACATCAGCGGACCTACTGCATGGGACCGCGACAAGAAGTCAGACGCCTTTAAGATACACAAAAGCAAGATTGTGAAAGTGAGCTTCTCTGACCATGCCGGAACTGGAAAGAAATTCAAAGAAGCCTTGGGACTCTACAATCCCGAAACCGATACCTATACACTTGTTGAAAACTCGGCTACAACCATTTATTCCACCGTCACCACATCGGCTTTGGGACAGACGGTACAGTTCGGTAGCGGTATCATGTCCAATGCCTCCAACGTTATTAAGTTCGGTGCAGGACTGACAGGAAAGTTCCGTCTTGTGGGTATGTATCAGCTGGAAGGTACCACCGAGTGGAAACCGATGAAGGAGAGCGACCGCTATTATATAGAGGTGACGCTGAATAATACGACGTGTACGGCAATCTATCATCCCGCCATTGACCTGAGTGTGACCGACTGGAGCTTCACAGGCGAGAAGAAAGTAGGCTCAAAACTGCAAGTGAATGCTACAGTGAAGAACAACAGTGCCGATCGTTTCTTCGGCGATATCTACCTCGACTTCGGCGGACAGCAGATAGATGAGTATTCACAATACACCACCGTCGTGCAGACTGAGGTGCTGGCAGGCAAGGAACAAACCGTGACGTTCAACGTATCGCCTGCAACAGCGGGTACAAAGACCGTGACAGCCATGCTGATAGATAAGTACGGTGGCTACACCAACCTCCAGAAGTCTACCTCCGTTGTCATAATGGAAAGTGCCGAGGCTGAGGAAATCAATCTCTCTGTTGTCATCGATGCTGACAATGCCGAGGCTGGCGGAGGCGAAAACGTCAACGGAACCATTTACGACAGCCACGCACGCTTCAAAGCAACGATAAAGAACCACACGTCGGGCGAGTACAACAAGTATGTGCTGGCACCGCTCTTCATCTGTAAGTGGGATAATGAGACAGGTAAATACTCCGGCTCAATGGTAACCTATAAGCAGCAGCCCCTGTCTCTTGCTGCCGGCGAGGAGAAGACTCTGTATTTCGACTTCGACAACTTGGCATACGGCGCTGTATACTCGCTCAACATCTACGCACGCAACAATGTTCCCGACAGTGAAGATGCCAGCCACGTTGACAATATCGTAAAGAGTGGAGAGTCGAAGTTCTATGCCATAGAGCGCGGCATCATCACATGGACCGGCGACGGCGCACGTCAGGGCTACAAGCCCGAGGAAGGCTTCGCCATTCCAGACAATGTAGCAGCCGTAAGCCTCGAGGGCCTCACCCTCACCTCGGTCAATGCCAACGCCAATCCTAATACATTATATTATATAAGTACAGGACAAACAATGCCGACAGGACTTGAAGGCAAGAATGTCATTACCGAGGGCCATGCTACCAATATTGTGCTCGAGGATGGTTACGACTTCTTCACACCGCAGACCTTCACAGCTGACAACATCAGCTACACACGTCAGTTTGCTGTGGGACGCAACATCAGTGACAATACAGGCTGGAGCACCATCGTCCTGCCATTTGCTCCCACAGCTGTACACAATCAGACAGACGGAAATGCTATCGACTGGTTCCGCTCGTCTACTGATAGCGGCAAGCAGTTCTGGCTTTGCAGCTTCGCAGAGGAGGACGGAGACGTGGCATACTTCCGTTATGCACCCGAGATGCAAGCCAATGTGCCTTATCTCATAGCTGTTTGCGATGATACCTGGGGCGCTGCCGGAGACATGAGAGGAAAGAAAATCGTGTGGAGCGCATCCAATGCTACCGTAAAACCCGATGCCATAGCCTACACCAGTGGCAGCAACCTTTTCTTGGCAGGCACCTTTGTCAAGACAACGCTTGCTGACATCCTGGCGATGAACAACAGCGGTAACGCGTTTGATGCTGACGCAAGCCAGATTATTGAAGCGTTCCGCGCCTACTTCGACTTTGTCAACACTAACAGCACAGACAACAAGCTGATAGATATCATCATTCTCGGAGACATTGTCACAGGCATCAACGATCTCAATAACAACCAATCAGCCGATGTACACGCTGTATACGACTTGCAAGGACGTAAGGTGTCGGATGGAAAGACAACCCTTCCGCGTGGTATATACATCTCCAACGGAAAGAAAATCATCAAGAAATAAGGAGATAAGGGTACAGAAAAAAGTTAAAGGAGTTAAGCGCTTAACTCCTTTAACTTTTTATATTGCGTTTAGTTTATTCCGAAATCATGGTCACTTCTATGCGTCGTTTCTGTCGTAGCATGTCCTGTGCAATGCGTTGTACATCGGCCGCACTGACGCTGTTCAATACCTGTTCGAAGTCGGTATGGTAGTCGATGCCGTGGCGCAGTTCGTTGTACATGATGTGATCCCAATATCCGTTGTCTTTGATGTTTTGTCCATGAGCCTTCATCAGATATTTGCGCACTTTGTCCATGGAGCCGCCGAGTGGACCGTTTTGGGCAATACGCTCTATCTGTTGGTAGATGATAGGGATGAGTTCCTCGTATTTGGCAGGGTCGGTTCGGAAACTTATCTTCACCAATGTGTTGGGCGTTGTGGTCTTACTCATTTGGTAGCTCACGCCCACTCCGTAGGTTCCGCCTTTCTCTTCGCGTACACTGTCGGTGTAGGCTATCTGCAGGCAGCGCACGAACATGTCCAGCTCGAGGTCGGTCTTAGGCAGGAAAGGCTCCTCAAAGGTGTAGTATATGCCCACTGTAGCAGCAGGAGTGTTGTTTTTCTGATGATAGACGTGTGTCTCGTCAGCCTTACGAACGCGTGGGTACGTGTCAGCCCATGTCTCTTTTCTGCCGGCTGAGGGTAACGAGGCTACGTACTGACAGAGCATCGGACGCAGTTGGTCAAGGTCAACATTGCCTACCAGTATCATGTTGAATCCGTTGGCGTCGCTGAAACGTTCCTTATATATCTGCATGATGCGGTCGTAGTTCACCGAATTGAGGCTCTGCTGTGTGCGTGGTGCTATACGTGGATGGTTGCCGTAGAGCAGCACGCGCGTCGTGTCGTTGTATCCCACGGTGGGGTTGGCGTTGCGGTTGGTCAGGAAGGAACGCATGCGGTTCATCTCGCCGTCAAAGGCCTGTTCGTCACGTCGCGGCTGAGTGAAGTACAGATAAGTAAGCTGCAGCATCGTCTTGATGTCATCCGGCGATGCCGTTCCGCTGATACCCTGTGTCTCGTCGCCCACGAAAGGTGTCACACTGACGCGCTTTGAGGCGAGTGTCTTCTGCAAAGTAAGCTGGTCGAGCTGTCCCACACCGCCCTTTACGATGGCTGTAGAGATGAGTGAGAAGTTCTGTGCGTCGCTGTCAGGGTAGAGGCTGGTGCCGCCTTCGCCGTAGAAGCGCATCATCACCTGGTCTTTGCTAAAGTCTGTAGGCTTTACATATACGTTGATGCCATTGCTCAGCGTGAATTGTGTCACACCGTGTTTGTAAACTTTCTCTTCTACGATGCTGCCCGCAACAGGCTCTACTGTCATGAGCTCTGCGGCAGCCTTCACGTCGTTGTACGGCTCTATGTCGGTGCGAGTTTGTGCCTCGTTGATCCACTGACGCAGCTCGTCATGTGTGGGACGGGTGAATCCGGGTTTGTCAGGATAGTAGCATACCAACACTTGATTGCGGTCGGTGATGATTTCTTTCACGGCGCTGTTCACCTCATCGAGGGTCACTTCGCTGTCGAATTGCTTAGTCAGTGCCAGATTCTCGTCGGCTGTAAGCATCGGTTCTGATGTAAGAAAGTTGCGCAGTGCTACACCTACCAGGTGCTTGTTGCCTCTGTCGTTGCGCTCTGCAAAGCTACGCTCGACACGCTTCATCCGTTCAGCCTTGGCTCGTTGCAGCTCGTCGGCGGTGAAGCCGTAGCGGCGTGCCTGCTCGCTCACTGTGAGGATGGCGTCGAAGGAGCCGCGAATGTTCTCCTGACGACAGCCGAAGGAGAGTGAGAAGGCGTCCTTGGTGCGGCTTACGAAGAAACTGCCGTTGCGCGTTGAGGCATTGAGTATAGGCGGAACAGGCAGGTGTTGCAACTCTTGCAGACGATAGCTCAGCATGCGGCTGATGAGAAATTCCACGTAATCATCGCGCTGATACTTCACCAGATGTTTCTCGTCGTCGGGTGTGGCATCGCGCTTCATGTATAGATTGGCAAGCATAATGGGTTGTTCGTTGTCCTGCTCTGTGGCGATGATGAGCTCATCGTTGTCGCCAACGGGATAATATTCGCGCTTGGCAGCGTCCTTCTTGGGAGCGGGAATCTTGCCGAAGAGCCTCTTTATTTGTGCCTCCATGCGGTCGACGTCGATGTCGCCCACCACGATGATAGCCTGTAGGTCAGGACGATACCATTTGTGGTAGTAGTCGCGCAGGGCGTCGTAAGTGAAGTTGTCCACCACGTCCATCGAGCCGATGGGCAGGCAGTCTTCGTACTTTGTGCCTTTATAGATGACGGGCATCACCTTTTCCATCATGCGTTGTACGGCACGGTCGGCGCGTCGGGTGCGCCATTCCTCATGGATGACGCCGCGTTCCTTGTCAATTTCTTCATCCTCCAGCAGCAGGTAGTGGCTCCAGTCGTGCAGGATGAGCAGACACGAGTCGATGATGCCTTGCCGTTTTACGGGCACTGCGGAGATGTTGTATACCGTCTGGTCTACGCTGGTATAGGCATTGAGATTGGCTCCGAACTTCACACCGATGGTTTCGCACCACGGTACGATATTCATGCCCTTGCCTTTCGTGTTGAAGTGCTTGGTTCCATTGAATGCCATGTGCTCAAGGAAGTGTGCCAGTCCTCGCTGACGAGGTTCCTCAAGGATGCTGCCCACGCGCTGGGCGATGTAGAACTCTGCCAATCCGGGCTCCTTGGCATTGTGACGGATGTAGTAAGTGAGGCCGTTTTTCAGCTTGCCCGTACGGAAACTCTTGTCGTTGCTCACACTCTGTGCAGTGGCGGTAGACACCAAGGCGCAGAAGAGAACGAGATAGGAGATGAGTCGTTTCATAATGATTTTTATATTGTTTATTATTGTAATGTTGCAAGGATTGCAAAAGAGATGCTGAAGGTGCTATATCAACAAAGATTTTCGCCTATTCTGTCGCTCTATTGAGTCATTAGGGCTGATGGATTAGCTTTTCCTTCAGAACTGACAGCCCACGGTGAACCACAGCATGTGGCGTTGGCGTGCGTCAAGGAAGTTGTCGTGTGTGTTGGCTTTGTGCAGTTGCCAGCCGCCTTCGGCATAGATCTTCATAGCGGTGTGGTGTAGTAGGAAGGCATAACGCATCGACAGACGCAGAGAATACTGCGGAGTGGTGTGGCAGAGGTACTCCCGCATGAGGTATGTCTCCATCTGCGGAGGTGGCGACTGTCTGTCCGACGGGGTGGCAAAGGTACCGTCGGTGAATGGTTTTCCGCTACCTTTGGAGTATACGAAAGCTACAGCCGGTGTGAGGGTGCCGCCCTTCAGCGATGCGTTGTATGCACCTTGGGCAAACCATTCGTTCTGCCTGATATGCTGCCGTCGGAAGTAGGGGTAGACGTATGCTGTCTGCTTGCGTTGCCACTGGTGCATGCCGACGGTGATGTCGAGCAGGGGAAGGTGTGGAGTTCTGCCGTATGCGCCACGGTAGGCAATGGTAAGGTCGGTCCACACCTTATTGGACAGTTTCAGTGGTGAGTAGTAGTTGTAGTGGCTTGCGCCTGTTGTCTTGTCCACATCGGCGCGGTATGAGTTGCCATAGTCTGTCAGGTTGTCAATGGACAGCTGTGCTGTCATATGATGTGTGGCGCCTGATGCCTGCCATGTCAGTCTGCCTTGATAGCTGTATTCGTGTCCTTTGTGCTGGTTGTACGACAGTGTGTACGACGACTTCTTACCATAGTAGCCTTTCTGATAGGCAAAGTCGAAGGCATTGTATAGCGCGAGGGTGGGGGAGAAGTGCAGCTCTGTCTGTATGCCGCCGCCCGTATGTTCGCTCAGGAAGGGCATTTCACGGTTCTGGTCGGTGTATCCGTTCTCGCCGAACTGCTCTATCTTGCCTATGAAGGCTCCGTAGTTGACGAGCGACTTGTACACCTTGTCGCTGTTTCCGTAGGTGGCAAAGCGCACATTCTCGGTGTTGCGGCGGTAGGCAAAATGCCCGCCCACATTGAGTATGCTGCCCACGGGGACGAGAAGTCCTGCCGTGGCGGTCAGGTCGAGTACGTTATTCTTGTGGCGCAGGTCCTTATATTTGGCGTAGTTGGCAGCGGTGAGGTCTACTTTAGCCCCTATAGCGATGCCCTTGGGCAGTGTTCCGCTGATGGCTCCTGTGAGTTGATAGATGTCGGTGTGCTTGCGTCCGGTGTTGGTGAGCGAGTCTTCCACGATGTCGAAGGGCATGTGCTGTGGAGCGAAGAAGAATGATCCTCCTGCATGGCGTGCAGCCACGTTGTCATATGCCATGCGTCCGTAGAGACTGATGCGTGGCGACAGCTGATAGAAGGACTCTACTTCTGCCTTCAGCGTGAAAGCTTTCGGCGCTTCATAGTAGTCGGCGAAGCCTCCGTCCTGACTGACCAGTGATAGACGTGCGCTTGTGATGTGTCCGCCCTTCCATTGTGTCAAACCGGCGGCATTGGGTGCTGTCAGCCAGGCGTTACTGCTTTTAAGTAGGCTGAAGTCGCACTGCATGATGCTGTCGGCGCGCGTTGCTGTGGGGGCTGTCTGCGCACGACTGTTGTGCGAAACCATGATGGCTCCGCACAACAGCAATGCGTATCGTATCATTTTAGTATACAAGATGTTTAATTCGTTGACGAGTAGAGTTGTTACCTTATTCTCCTCTCAGCGAGCTCTTCTGGCGCTCGTGGAAGTCGGCGGTGGAGTTGTTGGTATCGAGGAAGATGATGTGTGCACCATTCTTCATAGATGCTTCGGCATTGATGCCGCTCGGGTCGGTAGAGCTGTCAACACCCAGTGTGTAGTTGTAGACCAGTTTTCCTTGGTTCTCGGGCAGTGCTTCGGTGGCTGCTTTGTCCACATTGCGGTAGAGTACGTGGCCGAGTTGGTTGGTGAGTGCTGCATAGCCAGCGTCGATATCTGCTGTAAGACGTTTCTTGCTGGTATCGATTTTGGCTGTATTGTATGCCTCGACACCGTCAAGAATCCATTCGTTAGGCACCTTTACACTACGCCATACGGGTGTGGCGGCACGGCCGGGGGAATACCAATAGTTGTTGCTGTCCTCGAAGTATTCTTTGATGTTTACATCCTTGGCCTGGAAGAGCAGGGTGGCAGGTGAGAGACTGCTGTACGTCCATGCGTTAGCCTGACCAAATTTGATGGTCTTCAGGTAGTGAGAGGTGGGTATAACATCAGCCGGAGCGGGGTAGTAGATAGTGTTGTTGTACGAACGGGCTGAAGCTGCGCTCACATCTTCGGTCACATAGTCGGGGTCGTACATGCAGTAGTAGTCTTTGTTGGCATAGTTCACCGAGTTGCTGACTGTCTGTGTGTTGTCGATAGCACCGTGTATGTTGACTACTATTTGTGAATAGGGCTCTATTACCAGCGCACCCTGGAAGTACCAGATGCCGTTCACAGCGGGAATGTAGCCTTCGCCGTCATACACCAGCTTGTCGCCATTGTAGAGGTCGCTCATCGTGCCTGCCTCGGCATTAAATTGTGGGGCAGCACCTATGCAGAGGTTGTTGATGACGGCACGCTGACTGCAGTTGTTGTACAGTATGATGCTCTTGTCCATGTGGAAGTTTTTCGAGCCGTCGTCAAGCATCACGCCACCATAGTATAACTCTTTGATGATGACTTGGTCTACATTCTGGTCTTTCAATTCCTCGAAAGTAACGTTCTGTACTGCCGATGTCAAAAATTCCTGTGTGGTGCCGTCGCTGAGAGTGACGGTCATTTTCCAGCTTTGGGCGAAAATGTTGGTTGTCATTGCAAAGATGGCGATGACAGAGAGTAATATTTTTTTCATGTCTGTTATCTTTAAAATAATTTGTCTGTGTTTGTTAGTTTTTGATTTTAAAGCTCTTGGTGGGTGTGCGCAGTATGTACACGCCATTGCTGAGGTTGCGCAGGTCGATGATGGCTTTTCCGTTCGTGCCTGCCTGCACTCGGATGACAACCTGTCCGTCGATGGAATACACCGTCACGGATGTGCCTTCCTTGAGTCCAGAGAGTGCCACTTCGCCGGCATTGATGCTGGGACGCACCTCGCTGCCGTCGTCGGTGGTGGGATTGTGGATACTGGTGGAGACTTCATTCTTTTCGAAGTGATAGTCTGTCACATTGTTGAGGTCGAACGATACCTCTGTACCTCCGGCTGTGACGACGAGTGTTGTGGCGTCAAAGGTCAGCACAGGAGCGTCTGCCAAGGCAAAACGGCTCTCGCTGGCATCGCTCAATGACACAACGAGATAGTGGGTCTCGTCGCCCGACTCGCAAGTCTTGGCATGCGACAGGGAGGGCAGCAGCAGTCCTGCCAGGAGGGGTGCAAAGATGAATGAGACTTTTTTCATATAAAGCTTTTTTAAAGGTGTTGAATAATAATATTTTTATCTTATGATGCGCCGGCGCGACACGCTCAGCTCTATATCGATGTTGTTGGCACTGTCGGGGCTGATGACCACCTGTCCGCGTGTGCCGTTGCAGATGTATCGGTAGTCGTCGATGTCGATGGTGTTGGCAGATGTCACGCTATACACGCCAGCCGGAATGTTGAAGTGTGCTATGCCAGCTGCGTCGGTAGAGTCGACGAAGACCGATGCCGAGGCATTCTGCAGCTCTACGCGTGCTCCTTTGTACGGACCGATGGGATATGTCTCCGGATAGATGAGGCGCACGGTGACCTGTTCGGTGTCGTAGGTCTCTTCGTAGTCGCAGCTGACGAGGAGAGCTGCCAAGGCACATATATATATAAGGTGTAGCTTCATGATGTTCTTCCGTTGTCGGTTTGTCTATCTTTTTCCTCTCTTTACAGGATCAAGGTTTATTTGCAGTAGTCAATGAGACTCTTCTCGCGCTACAGTTTCAGCTTCATGGACAGTCCGTAGTAGAACTTCGGTATGTATCCGCTGGCAAAGAGTGATGTCTTCAGCCCTGTCTGCGACGAGCGGATGTGCCCCATGTTGTTCAAGAAGTTGTTGGCATAGAACGAGAGTGAGAGGTGGTCGCCTATTTCTTTGGTAACGGTGAAGTTCATAGAGTAGAACTTCGACAGGTAGTCGGGATTCAGCGTGTAGGGATAGTTGGTCTTTACCACCAGTCGTGAGAGCTGGTTGTAGAGTGTCTTGTCGTTATCTTTCGCCCAGATGAATGTCTCAGCGAAGGGAATCTTCACGTCGGGGTTGTCCCAGGTGGAATAGTATTCAGGATATACAGCCACATACTTGTTGCGTGTATCCTTATTGTAAGGTGTTCCTTCGTACTCGTTGATGTTGTCGAGCACCACTCCCCTGTGTCCGTGCATGCCTTCCACGAGCGAGCGGCTGTAGCGAAAGAGCGATGCTTCCACACGCAGGGCGAGGATGAGGCGCACCTTGGGGATATGAGTAGTGAAAGTGGCGTTGAGGTTGACCTGTCGTGCTTCGCTACCGTTGGCTACCGTGGCAGAGGCGGTGTAGGATGTCGATGTGGAGGTTGTGCCGCTATAGTATCCCAGCAAAGGATAGGTAGGGATGTTGCGTGTACCTACGCCGGTGGTGTTGTCTGCAAAGAGCGTGTTGTCTACACCTTGGTAGCTGTAGTAGTTACCGTCAATGCGTATGGAAGTTCGCAGGGCTTTTATTTGGGCAAAGTCTACCGTCCACTCCAGTCCCGAGCGTCTGACGGGGGAGCCGTTGACGAAGGTACGTGTGGTATTGTATGCCAGCCGTTCGGTATAGGCCAGCTCTGTGGGAGCTTGAGTGCCGCTCGCATCGTACAGCGTTACGATGCCCGTCTTCGGGTCGATGCTGTATCGGCGGTCGGCACTGGCGATGCCAGTGCCCTCAATGGCAGACTGAGAGGTGGTCTTGTAGGCAAACGGTGTGTATTGCGCTACCGACATGTAAGGACGGAAGGTCTTGTGATGGTAGAACGACACCGACACCTTGGTCCCGCCGATGGTTCCTTCCAGTCCGATGTCCGTCTGATGGGTGTACTGCCATTTCAGGTCAGCGTTGTACACTGGGTTTGCTACGTAGGTGTAGTAGGCATAATAGGCGCGATTGTTTACGTTGCTGCCGGGGGTGAACGCCAGTATGTCGGAGTAGGACGGGGCTGGGTAGAGCACCTGAAACGAGGGCAGCTTGACGCTTTTTCCCCATCCGGCATGCAGCGTGAGGCGGCGAAGCCAGCCCTTTCCGTCTTCCACGATGTGGTATCGGGCGTTGAAACGTGGCGACAGCGATGCCACCGTGCCGTAATCCGAGCCCTTTATGGTTGTGATGTCGTCGCGCATACCTGCCGTGAGCTGCAACGTCGATGTGCTGCCCATGGGGAAGGTGATGTTTTCCTCCAGAAATACGGCTGTGTTGTGCATGGTGGGAAGCTGGTCGTAGCGGTATTCGCGCCATGTGGGAGCATAGCGCATGTCATCGTAGTAGGTGCCGCGCCCGTTGTTGCCGTTAGCCTTATGTTCTGCACCCACCATAAGGCGGTTTGTCACCTTACCTATGCGACGTATCCAGTCGCCTTTCAGTTGAACTGACCAGTCGAAGGGCTTCTGTCCGTTGTACGAACGCACATACCAGTAGCCCGTGGGGCCGAGGATGATGTTGGCGTTGGGGTCGTCGTCGTAGTCGTGGGCGATGAAGTAGCCCTCTTCACGTGTATGGATGTAAGGTTGTGCCGATGCGCTGCTGGCGTTGTTGTAGTATTCCGCCCGTTTGTCTTGCATAGAGAAGGTGGCACGGAGCGATAGGTTTGTTATCCATTTGGTGTTGAGTAGCAGGCGCATCTCCATGTTACCGCGCAGCATATTGTCGCGCACCTTGGTGTATGACTTCAGCGTCTCGTCGGGGTCGGCTTCCGAATTGTAGCCTCCCACGTTGCCGGTCACACTGGCGTTGAACGTCAGCGGAGTTCCGTTGGGGAAGAAGGTGTTGGAGTATTTCAGCGTCATCACGTTGCGCTGGTAGGCGGTATGTGGCGAAGCAATGTCGGTGAAGGAACGTGCATGTTCCACATTGGCATTCACTACACCGCGGTGTCTGCCCATATCGAAGCCTTTGCTTATGGCTATCTGGCGCGTGTGTTGGTTGATTTTGCCCTCGATGATGAAAGGCGACTTGCCCTTTCGGGTGTTGACTTTCACCACACCATTGCTCAGGTCGCCGTATTCCACCGACGGGATACCCGTCACGATGTCAACACTTTCTATATCCGACGATCCTATGTTTCTAATGCCGGCACCGAGCGTCTCGCCCATGATGCCATTGTTGTCAATACGTTGTCCATCCACTTCTATGGCAGTGCCGAACGAGGCATTTCCTTTCTCGCTGCTGCCTGAGCGCAGTGCCATGCGGTTGTCGCTCATCAGCGTACCATTGACGGTTTTGCCGCCGGGCAGCAGGGTGCTGATGTCAGTGAGGTTTAGCACCTGTTGGTTGTCGAGTGCCGTACGGTCGACCGAATAGGAGGTAGTGCCGCCGTCGGTGTTGCGACGTGCCACCACTTCAATGCCTTCCAGTTTGAGGTTCTCCTCCTGCATGACAAGGTCAGCAACGACGTCCTTCGTGCCTACAGTCAGTATGTGGGTAAGACGCGCATAACCCATGCACTGCACGGTGACGGTCACCTTTCCTGCAGGTACATGGGCTATGCGGTAGCGTCCTTGGGCATCGGTGATGGCCCACAGGTTACTCTCTTTCAGTAAAACGGAAGCGTATTCCACCGGTTGTCTGTCGCCGGAGGAGGTGATGCGACCGCTCAACACTACACCTTGTGCCAAACAACCAGTGCTGAACGATGCGAGTATTATATATATATAAAGGTGTAAAAATATTTTCATAGATGCGTCTGCAAAAGTAGACACATCCATAAGGCACAGCAATACCTAAAAAATATGATTTTGTTGTCGTTACATGTGTTACACACTCATTACTCTATGCTATGTGTCGCACTGACTGAGGGGTCTGTCGTAGTGTGTTCCTCATCTTTGCGGCGCTCGGCGTCAATCTTCTGGAAGTCCTTTTGGCGCAGCACAAAGGAGTTGGTCAGATACTTCTCTCTCACCACTTTGTTCTCCGCCAGTTCCTCCGGGCTGCCCTGGAAGAGTATGCGTCCCTCGAAGAGTAGGTATGCGCGGTCGGTGATGGTCAGTGTGTCCTCCACGTTATGGTCGGTGATGAGGATGCCTATGTTGCGGTATTTCAGCTGCCATACAATGTATTGGATGTCCTCGACGGCAATGGGGTCGACACCGGCGAAGGGCTCATCAAGCATGATGAACTTCGGGTCGATAGCCAGACACCGTGCTATCTCCGTGCGTCGGCGCTCTCCTCCCGATAGCCTGTCACCCGTATTGTGGCGCACCTTCTCCAGACGCAGGTCCTTGATGAGGCTCTCCAGCTTGTCGCGCTGGTAGTCTTTGGGCTTGCCTGTCATCTCCAGCACGGCACGGATGTTGTTCTCTACGGTGAGCTTACGGAACACCGACGCCTCCTGTGGCAGGTAGCCGATGCCGTTGCGGGCGCGTTTGTACACGGGATAGGACGTGATGTCGTGGTCGTCGATGAACACGTGGCCGGCATTGGGCTCCACCAAGCCTGTGGTCATGTAGAAGGTGGTGGTCTTACCGGCACCATTAGGACCCAGTAGTCCGACAATCTCTCCCTGACGGACATGGATGGACACATCGTTGGCTACGATGCGGCGGCCGTAACGCTTCACCAGTCCTTCGGTGCGAAGGATGGAAGATTCGGATGTGGAGGGGATAAGAAGCTGATTGTCGTTCATAATAGTGTGAGACGGTCGGTATTGATGGGAAAAAGGGCATGCGTCGCATCTTTCCTTCACAAGAGGCAGACGACGATGCCTGATCATTTGACGCTTGCAAAGATAACGATTGGTGCGGTTTCCTACAAATGACGGCTCACCTTTTTAGCATTTCTTCCCTATACCGTTTGCCCTGCGAGAAGAGAAAGTAGTATGAAAAAAGGCATAACTGGCTGCTGCTCACCTTCTATACCAGAACAATGAAAATGATAAAAAAGTTCGTTAAACTTTTGCAAAAGCGCGTTTTTTCTTAATTTTGTGGCATTAATTTTGTGAATATCTATTTATACAGCATCATTCATTATGCGTATCTGCTTTATTCTCTTAGCGTTTTGTCTCAATGTGGGACTCGCCAATGCTCAAGGATACAATCACGACTTGGGTGAAGACAGCCTCAATAATTATGAATCGTTGGCAAATAAATTGTTCAAGATAGACAAAAAACATGATGGTTTCAATGTATGGCTCAACTATGCGGCATCGTTTCAGAATGCTGATGATAATGGAAAATGGGAGAGCCGTTTTGCAAACCGAGAGATAAGACTTGAAATTACCGGAAATATTACCGACAATTTGTCGTACCGCATACGTCACCGCCTCAACAAAAGCAACACCGAACTGGGTGGCGACAACTTCGCCAAAGCTACCGACCTGGCATGGATAGGCTACCGTTTCAACGACAAGTGGAGCGTGCAGGGAGGTAAGATATGTCTGTCGTGGGGTGGATTCGAGTATGACGAGAACCCCATGTTTATCTACCGTTACTCCGATTTCGTCGATGCCATGGACATCTTTATGGCAGGTGTAGGTGTCAGCTATAAGCCCGCAGCCAACCACGAGATTGTGCTTCAAGCCACCAACACATACAATGGTAGCTTCAACGAAGAGTGGGGCAGAGATGCTGTGGCTGTGGAGACCGACAACGGACACATCACCCGACTGGAAAAGAGCCGTCTGCCGCTCACATTCATAGCCAACTGGAACGGTGCCTTCTTCGGCAACCGCCTGCAGACACGTTGGGCATGGGGCATACAGAGCCTGGCAAAAGGAAAGACTGGTCGCCTGCTTACACTCGGACAGCAGCTCAACCTGCCGCGACTGCAGTGTCTGTTCGACTACTACGGAGGATGGTACGACATCGACCACTTGCGCTTTGCTAACAAAGACCTCACCCAATGGGCTGAATCCAATCCCATCTTTGGCCTCAATCCTGATGGAACAGACTCTTCTGCACCTACTGTGCCGCTGCTCATGGCTGACGCACGCTACCATTCCTTCGTGACCAAAGCCAACTGGCAGTTTGCACCGCGATGGAACCTCATGCTGAAAGGCACCTACGAGACCGTCAGTGCACCACAGAACAGCGTCTTCCACAACTACAGGAAGTCATTCGTCTACGCTGCAAGCCTGGAATATTATCCCATCGACAAGCAGAACCTCCGCCTCTTCCTCGCATACATAGGACACAAGGTGGACTACTCTAAACGTTGCGGACTTGAAGACTTCAATACCAACCGCATAGAACTCGGCTTCATGTATCGCATGAAGTGCTTCTGATAATACCGTCAAGGCTCAGGCGACACCCGCCGGAGCCTCGTCAAAACCCTATATCCTTTATGCTGCGTTGTCTGCGCAACATCAGACATACAGAAACCAATAATCAACAAAAAACCAATAAATCAACAAAATTATGGCAAAAAAATCAGACAACTTCAGAGTAGAGTCCGACCTTCTGGGCGAACTTCAAGTTCCTAAGACAGCATACTATGGTGTGCAGACACAACGCGGTATCAACAACTACCGTATCTCCAACACCCATATGTGCGACTATCCCGACTACGTCATCGCCATGGCTTACACCAAGTGGGCAGCCATCCGCACCAACAACGAACTCGGTGTCATCAACAACAAGATTACCAAAGCTGTAGAAAAGGCTTGTAAGGAAATCGTAGAAGGAAAGATGCACGACCAGTTCCCCACCGATATGGTTCAGGGTGGCGCAGGCACATCTGTCAACATGAATGCCAATGAAGTAATTGCCAACCGTGCCCTCGAAATCATGGGATACGAGCGCGGCGACTACCAGCACTGTTCTCCTAACGACCACATCAACTGCGGACAGTCAACCAACGATGCATACCCCACCGCTATACACCTCACCGTAGTACGCATGCACAAGCCCCTGGTGGCAGCACTGCAAGACTTGGTGACCGTGCTGCGTGCAAAAGGTCGTGCATGGGAAAACGTTATCAAGATGGGACGCACACAGCTGCAAGACGGTGTACCGATGTCTTTAGGTCAAGAGTTTACCGCATTTGCCAACTGGCTGGGTGAAGAAGTGAAACTGCTGAACAAAGCCGTGAAGCCCATGTACGAAATCAATATGGGTGGTACAGCCATCGGTACTGGTCTTAACGCAGCTCCCGGCTTCCCCGAGGTATGTGCTAAGCATCTGGCAGAGCTCACCGGCGAACCCTTCACAGCTGCCAAGGACCTTATCGCAGCAACTCCCGACACCGGACAGTATGTCAACTACTCAGCTGCACTGAAGCACCTCGCTGTCAAACTGTCTAAGATTTGTAACGATCTGCGTCTGCTCGCTTCAGGACCCTGCTGCGGACTCCACGAAATCAACCTGCCCGCAAAGGCTCCTGGAAGCTCCATCATGCCTGGCAAGGTGAATCCTGTCATCCCCGAAGTAACCAACCAGGTTTGCTTCAAGGTTATCGGTAACGATGTTACCATTTCCTTTGCTGCCGAAGCAGGACAGCTCCAGCTCAACGTTATGGAACCCGTCATCCTCGAAAGCCTCCTCGAGAGCATGACATGGCTCACCAATGCACTCAACACCCTGCGTGTAGAATGCATCGAGGGTATCACACCCAACAAGAAGCACACCGCCGACATGGTGAAGAATAGCATCGGTATTGTAACCGCACTCAACCCCTATATCGGTTACAAAGCCAGCACCAAGGTTGCCAAGAAAGCACTTGAGACCGGTAAGTCTGTCTACAGCATTGTGCTGAAGGAAAAACTCATGGATAAGAAGCAACTCGACGAGGTGCTCGACCCGAAGAATATGCTGAAATAAGCCAGTGTGCAGCGCCCTCAGCGCCCACATATTGTGCACCGAAAGCATCATGATAAGAGAGAGTGTGTCTACACAGGCACACTCTCTTGTCGTCTACGGCGATAGGTAGAGATGTCTTTCCTACGTCGTTCTATACTCCTCCATCGTTATGACAGTGCTGTATCCACCCACTCGTTCATCTCCCTCATGGCGGTTTATGCCAGAATATGTAAGACTGTTGTCTTCATATCTCTTGAACTTATAGACTGCATCGTTCATCAGAGCCTCATTGAATACGTTTAGACTGACTAACAAAGCAAAGTCTTGTTTGGTAAGACCTGTAACGCGTTCAAATAGTTTTGGTTCCAACTGCAGTATGACATCTTTAAGAGAATACTCACGGAAATCTGTTAGATACATAAAGATAGGAATGCGAGTGGCAAATTTCATCAGTTTCTCTTGTATCTGCTTACGTTTGCTCTTTATTGCCTTTTCGGCTTCGGACAACTTTTTCTTCTCTTCCTTTGTTAATCCATCTTCATGCTCCTTACGTTTCTTCTTGATGTCTGCAGTTTTGTTGATGATGGTTTCAATATCCTTATTCAGCGAACGGAAACCCTCTATTTTCATTAAAGCATCCATAGCTTTAGTATTATTCATCAGACGTTCCAACGTGAAGTTATCAACATTTACCAACAATGCGCTCTCCCATCTACGTGCCAACAGCGTTGCTGATGTGTTGTTCATCGCTATATCAAGCACGTCGCAGGCTGAGAGCTCCTTCATGATGCCATTATCATAGCATAGTATTGGAAGAAACTTGATGAAGTCGTCAACACATTTTTCAGGATTACTCTCTTCAACATTCAACTGACAAGAATAGTCGGCAACTTTCCTCAATGCTCTGTTAGGTGCAAAGTCGAACACATAGCATTCTTTCTTGATAATCTCTATGGAGTTCGGATGCTCCCCGTCGCTATTGGTGATTGTCCATGGCGATTGCACACGGAATGCTGATTGGAAATAAGTCTCGGGCGATGAGGTGTCTCGTAGCATAAGGATACCCGTCCACGGACGAACAGTCACTCCTGTTGTCAGCTTACCGCATGTCAGTGTGATGGTTTTGCAATGCAGCGGATCTGGATGTGCCATAGCTATTTCCACAGGACCAAGCGCCTGTTGTCCGATACCTGCTTGAGTACCGGCACATACGACGACACGATAATCGTGATAAAAAGTGTTTTGACGCTCTTGCAGTAGATTACGCATGGCGAAGCACGAAGCCACATTGGGCAGAAACCACAACGTGTGGTTCATATTGGAATAAAGGTCGCCATTAAGAAATGGGAAAGGCGGCTTCTTGTTTCCTGCCTTCAAGTCATTGATGGAGGAGGGAAGATACTGTCCGCGCAACATGTCGAGCCATTTCTGCACCTCGTCGTGATGCTTGAATATAGCGTTATCGCCTTTTCCTTCTGCCTCAAAAAATGAGTTTAGGTCAAACTCGTTAAACTCACCTTCTGCAGCAACCCTTGATATCTCGGTTGGCAACTGATAAGTAAGCAGTACCATTTTGGGCAACGATGCGTATGGGTTATTGGGATTATCGCCCCATTGTTCCTTTTCCCGTTGTTCATCACTATATGTCCAGTTATAGATTTGTTCCTCTATAAACTCTCCTGAAGCGATGGCGCGGAAAGGCGTGCCCGACAGATAGAGATAATGATTAGAGGTAATAGGAATCAGATCCTCGTCAAAATAGTCGGGATTCTCTATTTCCTTGCCCAAATCTTCACTGATTCCTATAAGTTCTTTGGCATTCTCTCTCCATGCACCATAGTGGTATTCGTCCAGCACGATGCAGTCCCAGTTGAATCCTCGAGCCCACTCATGTTTCAATTTCATACCTCCATTGGCAGTGTTCTTTCCAAGGAAATCCTGGAACGAACCGAATACTACCATCGGCTTTTGTGGGTCGGCAGCCTCAAACTGTTGGTCGATAGTGGCATCTGCATTTCTTGCTATAAATTGCCACCCGTCAAAATCCACATGTGTCATCAAGTCCTCTTCCCATGAATGTACGACAGCTGGTTTGAACGTGAGCACCAACACGCGCTTCCAGCCCATGCGACGAGCCAGCTGATAGGTGGTAAAGGTCTTGCCGAAGCGCATCTTGCAGTTCCATAAGAAGTGTGGTACACGGCCGGCTTCACTCTTGTAATTCTCGAAGTAGGTTGCCGTCTTGTCCACTGCCGCCTGTTGTTCGGGGCGCATGCCGAAATCTTTATCTCGATTCCAAGCCACATCTATTCTTTCCCTTACAGCTACAATAGCTGCCTTCACCTGCTGAGGCGTGCAACGATACCACTCTCCCTTAATATGTTGGCAGCTCATTTTTTTTAGTTGGCGATGAACTTTGTGGTCCGAAAACACTGTGCCATCTTGCCGCATAGCGCTCTCTTCTACCAATATTCTATAAAGAGGGGGACCTGGGCGTTGTATGTTGTACTGCTGTTGTACACGTTTCTGCACCCCTATTGTGGTATATCCTACCTTTAGGATGCCTTTTAGGTCGGGGTTGTTCTGCTCCTCGTAAGCATAAATCATCGGAGCCGACTCCGACTTACGTGGAAAATAGTTCTTTGTTGCCATAACTATAATATCATGTTATGGCGCTTAAGACATTTATGGGAGCCAACAATGGAGGATAACTGTGCTAGCCAATCTAGCCTCTCTAGCCTTTCTAGCTTTTCTAGCTTTTCTAGCCTCTCTAGCTTTTTCTAGTCTCTCTAGCCCTTCTAGCCACTCTGTTTAATCTTGCCCTTTTAGCTTTGCTTCTAGTTCGGCGATGCGTTGGTGAGCAGCTTCAAGTTCTTGCTTCAGGCGTGTTATCTCATCTCGCTGATTGGTGCGATAGCCAAGGCGGGCAGCGGTCATACGCTCTTTGATGCCTCCTTCTTCTATGAAGGTTTGCTCCAACTGCTTTTGGTAGGTGGTCATCATCTTGTCAACCATGTGGCAGAGCGTAAGGGCTATGTTTGCCATTTCTTCGTCTGTCCATTTGCTGAAGAAACCCGCGTATTCTTCTAATTTGTTGTGCTTTCGGCAGAACTGTAACATTCCATCATAACGGTTGTGGTTTTTATCCCAACGTATAAGATGGCGAGAGGTGAGATAGTCCTCGTAGTCTTCTTTCAATTCTTTGATGCTGCTGCGTGCTACGTTGAGCAGTTTTAGTTCCATCTCTGTAGAGGTAACACCGTCAGCAGAGCCTTCTACGATATTCTGCTTGCCTGAACGTGCTGCCTGCACCATCTGGTTAATGGTACGGTCGCCTCGTATCAGGAATCGTTTAGTAAAAGTAAAGGTTAGCTGATAAAGCACGACAGCTTTCTGATAGAAATAGAGTCCTTCCCAGTTGGCTTGCTGTCGCAATATAGGTTTTGTGGTTTTGCTATTGTTACCATTCATAATGGTACAAAGTTAAAGTTTCTGCCACAAAAACAAAACACCTTCTCCCACAAAATGTCAAAGAGCACCGTTATTGTTTTTCTATTGTTGTTTGGGTTCTTATTTCATTGGACGAATCATCGACTCGATGAACTGGATTTCCTCATCCGTCAGACCGTACTTCTTATAGAGTTCCTCGTCCGTCCAAGGCTTGCTGAAGTCTTGGAGGGGGACAAACATGTAACTGCCTCTGGATATATTTTGAGTATTCTTTACTAAAGACATCATGAACCTAAAGAATCTTGTTTTAATATATGATATTAAATTCTCCGCATGTTCTCTTGAAGGAACTGCCTTTATAACAAGATATGTTTCCGTACAAACGGAGTTGGGCTCAGATATAATTGGGGTGCTAACTATTGAATGAGGATATTCGTCACCTCCAGGGCTTGCTTTAGACACAATAACTTTGTATTGGCTAACTAATTGGTTGTTATTTGTAATTTTATCTAACGACACATAACCATTATCGCCAAACCGATAAAGTCTGATATAGTTCCTTTCGTCCTTGTGTAGTGCAAATTGGTTAAAATTAGAACGCATACCAAAGGGTCTACTGACACTCACAAAATGATTAAATGTTTGTTCTTTTAATTTTTGAACTTTATGAAGAATAGATATGGATTGATTATACCGAATTAAGATAGGGCAATCTTTCTCCTTCAAGTATCTTACAGCTTCATTTTTTTCACCTTTAATATAATTGGTTATTTTGCATTTTTCGTGATTGTCTCTATCCCACAAAAAATAGCAAACACCACCGCGAATGTTTAGTCCAGGGAAACAATCACTGGTTTCTGGGAAGTCATGTAACTCTTTTATGCGCAAATCATTAATCATTTCGTCTCTGAAATCGTCAAGTCCTCGCCCTCCAGAATACCAACGCGCTGGAATTATCATCATCAAAAAATGAGGAGATAGTTTCTTTGCTTGTGTAACAAACTTATTATATAGTGGAATTGCTGCAGAATCTCTTCCTCCACCATCTTCCAACTGATACGGCGGGTTGCCGATAATTACATCGAAAGTCATATTGTTATATAATGTATTAGGATTGTCTGTGTGAATAAACTCGTAGGCGTGGGATTCGAGGTCGTTGCCTCGGTCATATACCTCTTGAGAGGCTCCGCAATAGCGGCACTTGCCGTTCTGCCAGGTATGTTGAATTTCTGAAAAGCGGATGTTCCCGTCTTTGTTATCAAAGTGGGAAATACTGTAATTGCTACTGGCGTCTTTCGAGCAATAGAGGCTGCGACGACTCATCAAGGAGGTCAGTCGTGTAATCGACAAGCCATAGAGCTGCCGATGCATGATATGGTCGATACGCTCTTGCAGGTCGGGTATCTTGTCTGCCAGTCCTTCAATCAGCCGTTTGGCAATCTCACGCAAGAAGACGCCGCTCTTTGTACAAGGGTCGAGGAAACGCGTTTCGGGACTCTGGAACAGTTCCTGCGGAAGCATGTCAAGCATCTGATTGGCAAGCTGAGGCGGGGTGAATACTTCATCGTTGCTTAAATTTGCCAGACACGATAATACATCGGGATTATAATGGAGTCGGTTATTCATGGTCGGGCAGTTTTAGGTAGTCAGTCAAAGGATATTCCCGTTTGGGCAAGTGGACAAATGTCGGCTCTCCCGTGTCGGCAAAGAGCAGACCTTCTTCGCCACTCTTAGGCTTGTCGTATTCCACGTTTTTCAAAAGTTCAGACAATTCGAAGTCGCGTCTTTTCACCTTTCCGCTCGTACCGATGAATGTCCATTCGCAAAAGGTGATAGGCTCTCCATTGTCTTGGAGCATAGTGAGGGCATCTCCACAAAGAATATTCTTCTGTAGTAGAAAACGGATGCAACGCTGCAAATCAGTCGAAGCATCCA
Organism: uncultured Prevotellaceae bacterium; assembly: GCA_900320845.1. Taxonomy (GTDB): domain Bacteria; phylum Bacteroidota; class Bacteroidia; order Bacteroidales; family Bacteroidaceae; genus Prevotella. The sequence goes on from ONTS01000003.1 coordinate 43,202, forward strand.
CAGCTTGATGCTCACGATAAGTGTCAAGATATTGTTCGAACAATCGCTGTCGGCATGCCTTCGTGTTGTCTGGCAGCAACTCAACACCATACATCGAGCTGACAGCCATAGCCGAAGCCTGGTCGTACTCAAAGCGATTACGGGCGTATTGCTGTCGCACCGCTTCCATCTTTCTTTTCAGTATCTCAACGAGGAAATTGCCATTGCCACAGGCTGGTTCCAGAAAACGAGAGTCAATACGCTCGGTCTCTTCCTTCACCAAATCGAGCATTGCGTTCACCTCTCTTTTGGCGGTGTACACCTCGCCATGGTCAGCAACGCGTTGCTTAGATACTACCTGCTTCTCTCGTTTATCGTTCGTTACAGTCATAATTGGTCGGATTTAGCGTGAAACGATAAAGTGCAGATATAAAAAGAGTGTACCACGTTACCATACGCCTTTCGCTGGTATCCGACCAAAGACCCGTAACGAAACGTATGGAACGGGTACACCTTTATACAAGGTGTATCCCGATTCCATGAGACTCGTTACTTTATTCTGGTCGGAATTTGCGAAAGCCTCTATAGAAATATAGATACAACTATCTATTTTTACCCACAAAAGTCCCATCAGTATCTCCACCGAGACATCCCTGATGCTGGAAGGCAAAGTTACAAAAGGTTTGGAAAAAAATGCTATGTAAAAGAAAAATCTTCAATAAAAGATGTGAAGGGGGAGGGTTGCCGTGGTTTCTCAATCTCTTTGTGCGTGGCATTTGTCCACAATCAAAAGACAATCTCGACAAGATGTGGGAGCACAGTGCCGAGATAGGGTCATGACAAAACAAAGGTGGTGGCTACCTCGCTGTCAGGCTATTATGCCATGGTGCGATAGTCTGACGGTGTGACGCCTGTATGTTGTTTGAAATAGCGGCAGAAGGCTGCTTGGTCGGAGAATCCCAGCTGTGAGGCTATTTGCTGTATGGTGGTATCCTTGTTGCGTCGCAACATGTTTTTGGCTTGGATGGTGGTGTATTTGTTTATCCATGCCAGTGCCGAGATGCCCGTCTGATGCTTGATGACGGAAGAGAAATACTTGGGAGAGAGGTGGAACAGGTTGGCATAGAACTGTACTTCACGGCTTTCGCTATAATGTTCCTCGATGGCATCGTAGAAGTTGGAGAACAGTTCTTCGCGTAGGGAGGGCAGGTGTTTGTCGATGCCGTTCTCCTTGCGATAGTCTTGCATCTTGAGGAACAACACTTCGAGCAAGTCGCCGAGTATGACGGTGCGGTGGGGGCTGTCGTCCATGCTCAAGTCGCGCAGCAAATGTATGATGTACAGTGTCTGTTGGAATTGCCTGTCGTTGAGCGGTATGTCCTGTCGGTAGTGATAGTGTTGCAGGTCGCGATACACATCGGGGTAACGGTGCTTCATCTCCTCCTGAAAGGCGGGCGAGAGCACGATGAGTATGGCATGGTAGTCGTCCGACGTTTTATAAGCGCTGAGGATGTGACGTGAGGGGATGATGGCAATGTCGTGCTTTCGGAAATGAATGGGGCGCATATCGCACTCGCCCTTCATCCATCCGTTGAGGTTGAGGGTGACGGTCATCCTGTCAGTGATATACGGCTCATGGTAGAGGGGCATAGAGGTGATATTGTCAAACACCATCAGACCGCGTTCGTCGATAATGTCCGACTGCTGATGCATGGGATGTGTAACCTGCTTATTGTTCATAGATATGATATTTGTCTGCAAAAATAAGACATTTCTTGACGTGTAAGGTCGCAAAAAGGAAAAATTGACAAATATTTCGGCGATATAGCTAAAAATCTTTTACCAAATTTCCTGCAACTTTGCACCGAAATGGTAATTATACACATCGCAAAACTTAATTGAGAGTAAACTAACAATGAAAAAACTACTATTTTTACTATTATTGATGATAGGTACCCTCACTGCCAATGCAGAAGATTATTCCTATCTTACTTTTGAAACGACTGACGGAGTGAAGGTATCTGTTCCTGTAGCGTCGCTCACGGTAACGATATCGGGGACCACCCTTACTGCGGGCAGTCATACTTTCGAGCTCATCAACCTGAGTAAGATGTACTTCTCTATGTACGACGAGGTTACAGGTATTGGGACGCCCACCATATCGGATGCCGATTGGAAGAAGGTTACTGCCGTCTATGACCTCAATGGTCGCGAAGTGACCAAGAGCGAGGCGACAAAGGGTGTCTATATTGTAAAGACTAAGAGTGGTATCCATAAAATTGTAGTGAGATGAAGAAGCTTATATTATTCGTATTCGCCATCATGACCACGTTGATGTCTGCCGCACAGACGCTGAAAGTGCAGGTAGGCAACGTCACTTATCTGTTTCCTGCCGCACAGACAGGCGAGATGCCTTATGCCGATGGCACAACGCTCACCGTAATGGGCAAGACCTTCCAGCTGAACGACATCACACAGATGACCGTCGACAATACCGAGGTGACGGGAAGCACGATAAAAGTAGCTTACAACGGTACTGATGCCTACGTCACAGTAGACGGAAATATCGCAAAGTATGTCAATCCTACCGTCAGTGGCGCCCATGTGGCGATAGAACAGAGCGCCGACCTGGCGGAAGAGATAACCTACACCCTTTCGGGTACCTCAACAGACGGCGAGTTCTATATGTCCGGCTCGTATAAGGCTACCGTAGAGCTCAACGGACTGAACCTTACCAACGCCAATCCTGTTAACAGTGGCGCAGCGGTACACATCCAGAACGGCAAACGCATCAAGGTGAAGGTGGTGACAGGCACTACCAACCAACTGACCGATGCCGCCAGCGGCTCACAGAAAGGATGCCTATATATTAAAGGACATGCCGAGTTTGCCCAGAAGGGTACGCTCAATGTTGTCGGCAACGTGAAACACGCCATCAAGGCTGGCGAATACGTCACGCTGAAAAATGCAACCCTCAACGTTACTTCTGCCCTTGGCGATGGTATCTCCTGCAATCAGTTCTTCCTGATGGAGAGTGGCACCATCAACATCAGCGGAACAGAGGACGACGGTATCCAGTGCGACCTCGAGGGTACGGAGTCGACAGGCGAGATCACTGGCCATGAAGACGAAGACAGCGGCAATATCTACATCTCCGGAGGCACCATCAACATCACCTGTCCTGCCATAGCAGCAAAGGGCATCAAGGCTGCCGGCGACATCTTCATCAGTGGCGGCGACATCACCGTCAACACCAGCGGAAAGGGTGAATGGGATACTACCGACCTGGAGACGAATGCTGCCTGCGGCATCAGCAGCGACGCCAATATCAACATCAGTGGCGGCACCATCAATGTGACAAGCACCGGATCGGGTGGAAAAGGTATGAAGTGCGACGGCGTACTGACAGTGACCGACGGCTCCATCACCGTGAAAACCACAGGCGGACTGTATTATCATAATGGTACTACGGAAAACACTAACTATACCGGCAACACCGACAACGTGAACAGCGACTACTATTCATCGCCCAAAGGCATCAAGGCTGGTGTGAAGACGGAGACAGGCACCAGCTATGTCAACGGCAGACTGGTCACCACCTATAGTTATAGCGGAGGTATTGATATCAGTGGTGGCACCATCAACGTAAGCACCAGCGGACGCAATGGCGAAGGCATAGAGAGCAAAAGCTATATGAACATCAACGGTGGACACATCATCGTCAACTCATACGACGACGGAATCAACTCTGCCCAGGACATGACCATCAACGATGGCTTCATCTTTGCGCACGCTTCCAACAACGACGGCATCGACACCAACGGCAACTGCTACATCAAGGGCGGTGTCATCTATGCCAAAGGCGCCTCTAACGGCGAAATGGCTATCGATGCCAACTCTGAGGAACAGAAGAAGCTCTACGTCACCGGCGGCACCATCGTTGCCATAGGCTCGTTGGAGCGTGGTGCCAGCCTCTCGCAGACATGCTACAGTTCCAAAACAACATGGGCTAAGAATACATGGTATGCCCTCTATAACAACGGCAATCTCGCATTGGCATTTAAGACTCCTGCCAACGGAAGCTCCACCATGGTGGTTTCCACATCAGGCACTACGACCCTGAAGTCGGGCGTAACCGTCACCGGCGGCACTGAGTACTTTGCCGGAATGGGCAATATCGGCGGAACCGTCACAGGCGGAAGCAACGTGCAGCTATCTACATATACCAGTGGCGGAGGATTTGGCCCTGGCGGAGGATTCTAACATTAAGGCCCCATAGAGTTTTAGTCAATTATTTCATATTTGCATCACCGAAGTGAGCCGACAATATGTCGACTCACTTTATTTTTTTATAATAACCAATAATAAGTTAGAACCCTGCCCACATACAGATGTGTATGTCACCCTTCAGGACAGAAGCGCTTCCCGTCGGGCTCCAGGTCGGTCATCTGTGGGCTTGGGGTGTAGCCATGCACGGTGCATTATTCCTTTTCGTTCTTTCCGGAAAAAGCCATCAGTCCTGCAAAGGTCAGCATGCCGTTGAGTAGCAGCAGCTCGTAGCCGAAGCGGTAGTGCAGCATGTTGTCGCACAAGGTGCTTATGATGAAGCAGAGTAGGGGAGCGGCTATCGCCACGGCAGGCACGGCGCGGTCGCTGGTGCGCCTACGGGTGAGCAGGCTGAAGGCAAACATGCCGAGCAGCGGGCCGTAGGTGTAGCCCACGAGGGTATAGATGGTGTCGATGAGGCTGCGCGAACCGATGGCATCAACGATGAGAATGACGACGGCAAAGATGATGGTAAGGACCAGATGTACGCGCTTTCGCAGTGCGACGTCGTCCTGTCGGCGGAAGAGGTCGACGCAGGTGCTGGTGGTCATGGCCGTCAGGGCGCTGTCGGCTGACGAGAAGGAGGCTGCCAGCACACCAATGGTGAAGCATACCAGTACCACGTTGCCCAGTGCCCCCGTGGCGGCAAACATCGGCAAAAGCTCATCGCCCGACGTCGGAAGGGTAATACCTTGCTGTGCAGCGAGCATCGAGAGCAGGATGCCGAGCGAGAGGAACAATAGGTTGACAGGTACGAAGGCGAAGCCATAGGTGCACATGTCCTTCTGTGCTTCGCGCAGGGTGCGACAGGTGAGGTTCTTCTGCATCATGTCCTGGTCCATACCAGTCATGACGACGACGATGAAGGCACCGCTGATAAATTGTTTCCAGAAGTTTTGTGTGCTTATCCAGTCGTCGAATACGAAGATGCGGCTTCTGTCGTCGGCAGCTATCGCCTCTATGGCGTCGCCTACCGACATGCCGAGGGCTTGCATCACGCCCACGATGATGAGTACGAGCGCCGTGAGCATGCACAGCGTCTGGAAGGTGTCGGTCCACACCAGTGTCCTGATACCGCCCCGACGGGTGTAGAGCCAGATGACGACGGCGAGCACTGCCACGGTGACGATGAAGGGAATGCCGTATGCGTCGAGCACGAAGCGTTGCAGAATGAGACAAACGACGTAAAACTTCAGCGCCGAGGCTGCCATCTTCGACAGCAGGAAGAAAAGTGCTGCCGTGCGGTAGGAGCGAAGACCGAGGCGGCGGTCGAGAAAGGTGTAGATAGAGGTCAGGTTCAGTCGGTAGTAGACGGGCAGCAGGACGAAAGCCACGACGAAGTAGCCTACGATGAATCCCATGCACGTCTGCAAGTATGTCATGCCCGTGGTGTTGACCATGCCGGGCACGGAGACGAAGGTGACGCCCGACACTGAGGCTCCCACCATACCAAAAGCTACCATATACCAGGGCGAACGACGCTTGCCACGGAAAAAAGTGGCGTTGTCGGTGCGACGGGCAGTAAGGCGACTCACAACAAAGAGTACAGCTATATATATTATAAGGGTAAGGAGAAGTATCAACATAGTGGCGCAAAGGTAGAGACATTTACGCTTTAACGGTTTACGATAGGCAATTTATTGTGCTCTCTCCGTATTTCGCACCCGACCTTTCCGGCTGTCGTGCATCCTCCGTGTGTGACCGACAAAAAGAAGAGAGAAACCACTGATGCGGTTTCTCTCCTCTTGAGTTGTATACTAAACGTACGCTTACTTCACAACCACTTTCTTGCCGTTGTGGATGTAGATACCCTTCTGTGTGGGAACAGTGTTGAGACGCTGTCCGTCGATGGTGTACCAGTTGCCCTTAGCGTTGTCGTTAGTGTTGTCGTTGATGGTGTTGATGCCAGTTGTTGCACCGCCGAAGGTGAAGCCTTTAGCACCAGCTGCTACATCTGCGGGAACCTTCAGGTAAGCCTTATGGCCGGCTGAGGTCACCTTCTTGCCTTCAGAACCTTGCTGCCAGTAGAAACCTACTGCACCATTGGGATCTTCCTTCGGAGTGGAGAGGATGTAGTAGTTGTAACCTTGTTCTTCGTCGGTCACTTCTTCGTCGCTACCATAGAGCATGTTGTCTGGGTCTGTGTCGCCGTTAGCATCGGTTACGGTGAAGGTGATTTGCTGAGCAGTGCCCTTAGTCTCGAGCTCTACTACAACAGCTGTTCCAGCAGGTATCACCTCGCCGGCACTGTAGTACCAGCTTTCTTCCAGTGTGCCGTTGCTTACCATATAGGTCGAAGCCTTTGCGCCTGCGGGCACTACAAGGTTGCGGTCGCTGTAGTACATGGTAGCATAGCCGAGGGCGGAAACGTTCAAAGTAACGTCTTCAACAGTAGCCTCGGTGTAGCCCTTCTTCACGAAGAGGTAAACAGCTTTCTGTGTGCCAGCGTAAGTTGCGAAGCGTGGGCTTGAGCTATTGTATTGGATGAAGCGAGCTCCGTCTGTTGAGTGCTGCACTTGGAAGTTGTCGGTGATGAACCACTTGGCAGCGTCTGCAGTGTTATCCTGAGTGCCATTAAGGGTGTTGCTTGATGTCCATGAGAGGTACATGCTATTGTCGGCAGCCTGGAATGTCCATGCGTTCTTGCTTCCGTCGAGGGTGAGCACAGCCACAGGCTCGGTGGTGATTTTGATGGAGTCGCCTTCTATGGTAATACCATCAATGGCACTGCGGAAGGTACCGCTTTGTGCACCCATAACCACATTGTTTTCAGTACCTACGAGGATGTATTCGTTGCCAGCAGCGATCTGCTTCATGTCGGTAACGAGGTAGTAGGTGGTAGGCTCAACAGCCTCGTTGACGACTACGTTGTATGTCTTCGGGCTTGTTGTAGCGGTGTAGTTATCTGTAGCCGTCCATTCTACGGTGATGGTAGTATTACCCACGCTTACGCCAGTCACCTTACCTTCGGCGTCAACAGTAGCCACTTCGGGGTTGTTGCTGGTGTAGGTGATGGTGGTGAGGTCGCTGGGATAGGTCACAGGGTTGTCGATGGTCTGTCCTACGGTGAGTGTTACGTCTTCTGTAGGAACGGTCACCTCAGGCTCTGTGGGCTCTATCGGTGTGTCGCTTTCAACCTTCTTGTAGAGCTGAACAGGCTTGTTGTTGCCGGTAGTGTTACCCATGTAGCGGAAACGTTCCTGTCCTGAGGTCGAGTTGAATGCCATGTATTTGTTATTACATGTGATAGTGGCATCATGTTCGCTGTCAATAGAAATGGTATTGGTGAAGTCAGAAGTGCTACTTGTCTTCAAACCATTACTTGATCCTGTATGACCTATATATAATCCCGATGCACTGAGAATACTTTTATCAGATACATTGATAGTGAATGAGGATGCGTCAACTTCGGGAGTAGCAGCAATCTTTTCATTGCTAATAGAAACACTGATAGAGTTTTTGACAACATCCATTGTTGTGAGAGAGCCGTCGAAAGCTACATTGCCTCCCTCATACACAATGAGGTATTGTCCATTGGTCAGTTCACTATTGTTGTTCACCTTGCGATACACGTAATTTCCTCCAGGTTGGGGTGTTTCGCTAACGGTAATCTTAGGCGATATGAACATGGCAAATGAATACTCATCCATTACAACCAGATTTTCGCGTTCCCATTCTTCACCATCTACAGTGAAGGTAACGTCTTCTGCAAGTTGATGTGTCTGTGCGTATGTGTCATCGATGCGCACCTGCATGGAGAATGCATAGGTTTCTCCAGCTTCAAAAGTATCGGTCAGGCTTATTTGGGTCCATCTGTCGTTTACATACTTACCCCATCTTCCATTGTCTGCGTTGACATTGATGTATGCCGGTGAGCCTTGTGTGAGTGTGAACGATGGCTGTGATACCTCTGCGCCAACAACAGGAATAGTCTTCCATGAGGGTGACGTGGTAGCCATAATGGTGTGCACATCGGTCTTGCCTTGCTGTGACTCGCCTTCAACCACCTTGATGTCGTCGATGAATCCACGCTGCATGGTGAAGGTCAGTACCAGATTGCCAGTGGCTTCGGTAATGTTGACGCTGTGAGTGGTCCATGTACCATTGGTAGCAGTTACCTGTGTTTCACCACTCAGGGTTCCGCCAGTAGCCGTAACGGTGATGGTATTGGTCTTGGTGTCACCCCATCCGGCCACGCTGAATGTCAGTGTGCCGTTGCCGTTGAGTGCGATGCTGCGTGTGGTGATGTGACCTTGACCAGAACCGGTACCAAGCTTTACACACTGGGAGGCTGCGCCACTGCCGGATGAGGACCATGTCCAGCCTTCTTCATCAAAATTAGCAGTATTCATGGGTCCTGAACCTACATTTCCAGAATATGATCCGTCGCGTCCGCCTGTGTTTTCAAGGCTGTTGAATGTCTCATTAAAGAGCACGCCTTCTTCTTGTTGTTGCTGTTCTTTCACTGTCAGTGTGTAGCTGGCAGTACCTGCATAGTAGGTGTCATCTTCTTCCGATGTAGCTGTGATGGTGGTTGTACCTGCAGCACCCACAGTCACTTGACCATTTGCGTCAACAGTAGCCACGTTGGTGTCACTGCTGGTGTAAGTTATGGTGAGGTTGTTGGGGTTGGTCAACGGGTTGGTGAAAGCTTCGTCGGTGGTGTATTTAGTGAGATTAGCCACTTCGTAAGCCAGACCGGCAGCTTCCTTGGCGTTTTGACGATTGAGGCTTACGATATAGTTGCCCTGATCAAATTCTTTGGTTCTGTTATTGTAATACTTAAGTTTACCGAATACAACTACTTCGTCGCCATTCATGAGCTGACTGGCATCAGTAAAGTCTGCGTTATTTAGATATTTACCACGATATACCTCTAGTTTTTCGCCTGAAGCATCGTCAGCAATCTGATAGGTTGCATTATAATATTGAGTTGTATTAATGACAGGATCTCCTACTACGATACCCTTCACATATACGTCCCATGAGCTTTCTGTGCCCAGATTGTCGATGAGTGCGAGTGCCTCAGCCACAGTGTAGGGATTGCTTTCTGTACCTTTGTTGGCATCTTTCACGGTGATGGCAAAGTCTTTGCTACCGCCAGTGTATGTGTCATCCTCTGCCCATGTGGCATTGATGGTTGCATAGCCTGCTGCCAGTGCGTTGACTGTAGTGCCGCTGACAGAAGCTACATTGGTGTTAGAAGAAGTAAGCGTCAGTGCAGGACCATCGGTGGTGACGGTTGTTGAGCCACCCACATTGAGTTCCTCTGCGCCGATGGCAACAGTTGCATTCTCCTTGTCGGAAGAACTGCCAGACTTCTTATAGAACGATGTCACAGTACCTTTAATGTTGTTGTTAATCGTTGTGTAACAACGCCAATCCTGTGAATTGTAAACACCAATGTAACGTGATGTTGCAGTATTTACAAGGAAATCAGCATTATTGTCTCCTCCAGTAGTGATTGTAAATGAGTTGTTGGCGTTTGTACCAACACGTACACCATTGTTGGTTGCTGTGCAATACAACTTATTAGTGCCACCAGCTACAGTAAACTGATAAGAGGAGCCAGTGACGGTAACCTCCCACTGTAGTGTGCTAGCAGGGGCAGTGGCAAGTTCGGACTTGTCACTGCTGAGTGTAATAGCAGTAGCTTTTGGAGCTGTAGATGTCCCGTTGTTGTTGGACATTGCACAAGAACTCGTCTCGTCAACGATGACAACGATGTCACCCGTCTGCAAATTAGATGGCGCAGTCTTTATCCATGTGTCTTGCGCCCAGCCAACACTCACTACTGACAATAGTAGCATTGTCAGTAGAAAACGTAAATGTTTCTTCATAATTGCATTTTTAAATTAGTTGATATTGTTTGTGTTATTAGTCTTGTGAAATAACAAACAAGTCTGCGCACTTATGATTCCTGGAGTGTTTTCCATGAGAACAGCGGGCAGACATTGTTATTCATTGGAGCGTTTAATTAGCGTAATTGATGCTGATAACCATTGTATCGGATGATAGCCCCGAGCACAGCTAAACAACAGTTGTGACGCTGTTGCGCAGATGTTGTTGTGTGGTCGGTGACAGTCATCGTGGTCATTCCTTATGATTGTTGTTGCAAAGGTACGGGGTTTGTGTCGCATAGCCAAAAGAAACAGTAGGTATATTTCTCACTTTAAGAGAAAGATGCAAGTGCTTAATTCTCAAACCGTTTCCCTTTCGTTGTGTGATGGGCGTCCGCTGATGTCTTCTTTAGCCCGTATGGGTTAGTACTTCAGTCCGACAGATGTACGTTCGAGATACAATGAAAAAGCAATATCAGTGATTTTGGTATGCAATATCAGTGATTTTGATATGCAATATCAGTGATTTTACTTTCCCGTTGTTCCCTTATGTCGCACCAAACGGGATGGAGAGTACTGCAAAAGGGAACTGTTGCAGAATGAAAAAGAGGCTTGAAACAGCAAGAAATGCCGTAAAAATTAGGCGGTAAGAAAAGAGTTCTTACCTTTGCATGGTTAAACTATTTGAAAATGAAAAAGAGAATACTTATTTTGGCAGCTTTCATTGTAGCCATTCTCCCTGCCTTTGCGCAAGGTCCCAACAATACCGAGTACTATTATGTTAGTGCAAACGGCAAGAGCGGTTCTGCATTGAAGACGGCATTGTTCAAAATCATCAAGGTTACCCAAAAGGATGTGCAAAGCTATGATGGGCTCATCGATGCTTATCGTAGTACCGATACGCGTGCCGACGGCTTTGTCCGCGACTGGTATTCAAACGCAACGAAGTATGAACACGACAAAGATAAGGCTGGCTCCTACAGCAAAGAAGGCGACTGCTACAACCGCGAGCATCTTATTCCGCAGAGTTGGTTCGGCAAGGCAAGCCCCATGCGTAGCGACCTCTTCCATGTGGTGCCTACCGACGGCTATGTCAACAACATGCGTGGCAGCTATCCGCTCGGCGAAGTGGGTGAAGTGGATTATCAGTCTGCCAACGGCTACAGCAAGCGCGGAAAGTCTAAGCGCAGCGGATATACAGGTACTGTCTTCGAGCCCAACGACGAGGTGAAGGGTGATATTGCCCGTGCCTATTTCTATTTTGTTACCTGCTACGAAGACAAGATAAAGGACATGACGTCAAGCGGAGAGTCCGACAAAGTGTTTGACGGCAAAACATATCCAAGTCTCACCTCTTGGGTGATCGACATGATGATAGAGTGGTCAGCCCAAGACCCTGTCGATGATGTGGAGTTGTCACGCAATAACTCTGTGCAGAAGAAGCAGAGCAACCGCAATCCCTTTGTAGACTATCCCGGACTGGAGGAATACATCTGGGGCAGCAAGCAGAATGTGCCCTTCGACTACACCCAGGGCGGCGGCTCCATCAGCACCATTCAGAAACCCTCCTTCTCGCCTGCCGGCGGTGTGTACAGCGCAACACAGACGGTGACACTTGCCACCGCCACAGAGGGAGCGTCCATCTACTACACCATTGATGGCTCCACACCCACGGCATCGACAGGAAAACTCTACAGCACCCCGCTTACCATCAATCAAACCACCACGGTGAAGGCTGTGGCAGTGAAGGAAAGTGCTACCAGTCAGATAGCAACAGCGCAGTACATCATCAACACCGGTGGTGGCGGCGAAACCCAAGAAGGCACCTACCGCAAGATAACCACCATGAACGAATGGGAGGACGGCAAGGAGTATCTGCTTGTGTATGAGACAAGTGCTACCGCAGGCAAGGCGTTCAATGGCGTTGACGGCAACCGCCGCGGCACCAATAGCGATGTAACTATCAACGACGGACTGATAGACCTGGCATACAATCAGCAGTCAGCCGCACCGCTACGCATGGAAAAGGTAGGCTCCAACTACACCATGTTCGACACCAAGAACAACACCTATCTTGCCCTGACATCCAAATCCAATGCCCTCGACACCTCCAATGATCCTACATCAGGCAACGCCCAGTGGACGATGCGCTTCGACGGTGGCGACGTAATGCTGAGCAACGCGGCATTGGGCGACTACACCTTATATTATAATGCCAGTGCCAACATCTTCCGTTGCTACAGCAATGCGCAGAAGTCGGTAGCCATCTTCAAGACCACCGCCACTACAACCGATATCAGGACCATCAACGACACCGTGAAAGCTGACGGCGCATGGTACACGCTGTCGGGTCAGCGTCTGTCGGGCAAACCCACTCAGCGGGGCATATATATTAAAGGTGGTAAGAAAGTGGCAGTGAAATGATACTCGCCTTCCACATAGGACAACAGCATTAGATGAACATACAACAACTGTTCTATAAACAAGAATTAAGCAGTCTGCGGCAATGGTTGTCGCAGACTGCTTCTGCTTCGTTCACACTGCATGGTCTGTCGGGCTCTTCCGCCGCTGTGGCTGTGGCAAGCCTTGTTGACAGTCTGCCCTCTGTGACGCTCCTGTTGCTGAACGATGAGGACGAGGCTGCCTACTTCTACAATGACCTGCGTACGCTTACCGCACAACATGCCGACAGCGATGTGCTCTTCTTTCCTACGCCCAACCGCAAGGCTTCGCGTATGGGACAGCGCGACACTGCCAACATCATCCTGCGCACGGAGGTGATAGGTAAGCTGGTGGAGCCCAACGGCCGCATGATAGTGGTGAGCTACCCCGAAGCTCTTGCCGAAGCCGTGCCCACGCAGCACACAGCCACCGAGAACACCATGCCACTGCGCACCGGCGACGAGGTGAACATGTCGCAGCTCACGCAACGACTGGACAGCATGGGCTTCGTAGAGACCGACTATGTGTACGAGCCCGGCCAGTATGCCGTGCGCGGAAGCATCGTCGACATCTACTCCTTCACCTCCGAATGGCCTCTGCGCATTGACTTCTTCGGTGACGAGGTGGACAGCATACGCACCTTTGAGGTGCAGAGTCAGCTCTCGCGCGACAAGCTGGAGCATGTCAATATTGCCGCTGCCGAAGATACGCTGACTACTCAGACCACGCATTTCCTGCACCTGCTGCCCGATGTGACGCTGATAGTGGAACGCGACGCCGATTATGTGTGGCGCAAGATGCAGCCTACGGCGCCTGTCGATGCCGCCGATGTCGAGCTGTTGCCCCGCTGGCAGCACTTCGCCCACCTGCACATGCCCATCGCCAAGGGTGACGACGGAGAACAAGGACGTACCGCCGGCACACGACGCCGACAGAAGAAGGAAGAGAACAGCATCAGTTTCGACATCTCGCCACAGCCGTTGCTGCATAAGAATATGACGCTGCTGCGCGAAATGCTCGACGACTACCTACACCAGCGTGGCTACAAGCTCATACTGCTGGCGGAAAGCAGAAAACAGATAGAGCGAATTACCGAGATTGTCAACGCCGAAGCCACACGCGAGAGTGACCGTTTCAGTCTGCGTGCCATGGAGCTGACGCTGCACGAGGGATTTATAGACCACCGTCGCAAACTGTGCGTGCTGACCGACCACCAGATATTCGACCGTTTCCATAAGTATGGCTTGCGTTCGGACATCGCACGGCAAGGAAAGATGGCGCTGACGCTGCGCGAAATCAAGGAACTGGACATCGGCGACTTCCTGGTGCATATTGATTTCGGCATCGGTAAGTTCGGCGGTCTTGTCCGTGTTCCCACCGACGACAGCTATCAGGAAATGATACGCATCGTATATCAGCGCGGCGACACGGTAGACGTGTCCATCCACAACCTATATAAGATATCCAAATACCGTCGTAGCGATACGGGTGAGCCTCCGCGGCTCTCCACCCTCGGCACAGGAGCCTGGGAACGCATGAAGGAGCGCACCAAGCAGCGCATGAAAGACATTGCGCGCGACCTTATTCGCCTTTATGCCAAGCGCCGTAAGGAACAGGGGTTCGCCTTTAGTGCCGACTCATTCCTGCAACATGAGCTGGAAGCGTCGTTCCGCTACGAAGATACACCCGACCAACTCACCACTACCGCTGACGTCAAGGCTGACATGGAGAGCTGTCGGCCCATGGACCGACTCATCTGCGGCGATGTGGGCTTCGGAAAGACCGAGATAGCTGTGCGCGCCGCCTTCAAAGCTGCCGTCGACGGCAAGCAGGTGGCTGTGCTCGTGCCCACGACGGTGCTGTGCATGCAGCACTATCATACCTTCGCCGAGCGTCTGCGCGACATGCCTGTGCGTGTAGACTACCTCTCAAGGGCACGAACAGCACGCCAGGTGAAGATGATACTGGAAGACCTGAAGGCTGGAAAGATAGACATCCTCATAGGAACACATAAGCTGACGGGTAAACAGGTGGAGTGGAAAGACCTCGGTCTGCTCATTATCGACGAGGAACAGAAGTTCGGTGTGGCAGTGAAGGAAAAGCTGCGCCAGCTGAGAGCCAACGTCGACACGCTCACCCTGTCGGCAACTCCTATCCCCCGCACGTTGCAGTTCTCCTTGATGGGAGCGCGCGATATGAGCGTGATGCGCACACCGCCGCCCAACCGTTATCCCATATATACCGAACTTATCACCTTTCAGCCCGAAATCATTGCCGACGTGGTGCGCGACGAGATGAGCCGCAACGGACAAGTGTTCTTCGTGAACAACCGTATCAACGGTCTGGAGGAGATAGCCCGCATGCTACACCGTCATATTCCTGAAGCGCGCGTTGCCATAGCACACGGACAGATGGCTCCCACGCTGCTGGAAAACATACTGTTGGCGTTCATCCGGCATGAGTTCGACGTGCTGTTGTCTACCACCATCATAGAAAACGGCATCGACATTCCTAATGCGAACACCATTATCATCAATGGTGCGCACC
Organism: uncultured Prevotellaceae bacterium; assembly: GCA_900320845.1. Lineage (GTDB taxonomy): Bacteria > Bacteroidota > Bacteroidia > Bacteroidales > Bacteroidaceae > Prevotella. Next base: position 58,336 of record ONTS01000003.1, read on the forward strand.
AGTTCGGCCTGAGCGACCTGCATCAGATGCGCGGTAGGGTAGGGCGCGCCAACAGAAAGGCGTACTGTTACCTCGTGGCACCGCCCAAAGACCTGCTATCGACGGAGACGCGTCGCCGTCTGGAGGCTCTGGAGACCTTCGCCGAACTGGGAAGCGGCTTTAATATAGCCTTGCAGGACCTCGACATACGCGGCGCCGGCAACCTGCTCGGGGCTGAACAGAGCGGATTTATTGAAGACCTGGGCTATGATACCTATCAGAAGATACTGTCGCAGGCTATGCGCGAGCTACGCGAGGAGGAACATATAGCTTTGCCTACACAGCAACAGTCGACAGATGCGGTACCGACAGGAGCGTGGACCGACGACTGCACGATAGAGAGCGACCTCGCTATGTTTCTGCCCGACAACTATGTGCCCGGCAGCAGCGAACGCCTGTTGCTCTATCGGGAGCTGCAAGACATGGATACCGACAGTCAGCTGGAAGGGTTCAGGCAACGTCTGCACGACCGTTTCGGCGAGATACCCCGTGAAGGACAACAACTGCTGAACGTGGTGAAGCTCAGAAGGCTGGGAAAGAAGCTGGCATGTGAGAAGATAGTGCTGAAGAACGGTCGTATGCAGCTGCAGTTTGTCAGCAATATGTCGAGTCCGTACTACAACAGCCCACTCTTCGGGCGTGTGATTGACTATGCTACGGCCAATATAAATCGTTGTCTGTTTAAGGAAACCGGCGACAAGCGTATGATATTGATAGGTCAGGTGCGCGACACCGATTCTGCGCTGGCGATACTGCAGGAACTGCTCGGTGAAGCATGATGAGGTGACGGCGTGGCGATGATGCAGCACCGGTGTGCTGTCGATGCCCGCCCATCGTTCAATGCCGGCAGGACGGCAGAACAACTTCTACATGATAGCTCACCGATGGTAATCCGATAGCAGAATACCCTTGACAGAACCGCCTCTCAGTTCAGTACCGGCAACGAGGGGGTAGGGCAAGGTGTGGGGCACAAGAAAAACAAAAAAGGAATTTCCCGTTGGAGAAATTCCTTTTTGTTTTGAGCCTGATGGTGCAGCTTACTTTACTTCAGCTTCCCATGAAGTGGTAGCTGTTGACGCAGATGAAGACTGTCTTGCATCGGTTTTCTTTTGCTGTGGATTGCTGTTGGGACGTGCAGGTCTCTTCGACTTTGCCTTGTTGCAGCAGCTGTTGCTTTTGCTTGAATGCTTGTTGGCTGAACTTTTGGTGTTGGGCTTGTCCTTCTCGGCTTTGTCCTTAGGTGTCACAATGGTAGAAGGAGTTTTTGAAGCAGTTGTAACCGACTGAGCCTTTGCAGTTGTGGAAAAACTCATTGCAGCAACAAAAAGTACTGCGCTAATCATTAATTTTTTCATAATTGTAGAGGTTTGTTGGTTAGTTAATTAGGATTATGGTGTTGCAAATATACTCTATTATTTGTAAATTCTTGCTGTATGGTTAACTGTTTTTTTGCTTATTCCTTTTGAGCGTTGGATGATGTCGTCGTTTATGGAGTATTGTTTAGGCTTGTTGTATTTTCTTTTTATAGCGCGGAGGACGAATTTGGCGTGTTGTAAGACGGTGGTTGTCAGTCCGTAGTGCTTGCACATGATGCGGAATCTTTCCTTGAGAGATGCCTTGTGGTTTCGTGTTGTCGTTCCCTGTTCCAGGTAGTGGGCTACGACTTGCAGCATGTTGATGTTGTGTGCTTGCATTTTCTCTGCCTTTTGCAGTATGCGTATGCACCAATCGACGTCGGCAGAGAAACGATACTGTAGGTCATAGGGTGTGTCTTTTGCTATGTCGGTGCGTGCATAGAAAGCCTGATGGCACACGGTCATTCCCTGCTTGAAGGATCTGCTGTCGAGGCTTTGCGGTGTCTGGAGATGTCTTTTCCCGATGATGGCTCCGTTGTCGTCGGTGATGAGCGTGTCGCCGTAGATGACTGCGGGCTGTTGGTGCCCCGTCTGTTCTTCGGCAGCCGCCGCAATGCGTTGTAGCGTGCCGCAGTCGTGTAGCGTATCGCCGGCATTGAGGAAGCACACATAGTCTCCCTGTGCCATTGCGAGGCCTTTGTTCATGGCGTCGTAGATGCCTTTGTCGGGTTGTGATACGACGACGATGTCGTGTCCGTTGTGTGCCTGTTCTGTCTGTTGCTCGTATTGGCGTACCAACTGCAGCGTGTTGTCGGTCGATGCTCCGTCAACGATGATGTGTTGCACCGTTGTCAGCGTCTGTTGCAGTACGCTTTGCAGGGTGCGCTCAATGGTGTCGGCAGCATTGTAGCACACGGTGATGATGGAGATGTGTGTCATTGTTCGAGCAACAGTTGTTCGTATTGTTGGATGTAGAGCCCTGCCACGTGTTGGTGTGCGTAGGTGGTATGTACCTTTTCGAGTGCGTTGGCAGACAGTTGTGTGCGGTTGGCTTCGTAGAGCATCCATTGCAGTCCTGCCGCCATGTCGTCGGTGTCGACCTGTACGCTGCCATTGTCGAAGTCGGCATGGGCCACATAGCCACTTTTCAGGTGATCGATCATCTCAGGTATACCTCCGATATTGAATCCTACGCACGGCACTCCACACGCCATAGCCTCCATGATGGTGTTGGGCAAGTTGTCTTCGGTAGATGGCAGTACGAAGATGTCGGCAGCGTTGTAGGCGTTGATGATGTCGTTGGCCTGTGCGAGATATCCGAGGCAATGCGTCTTGAGCGGCAGCTGGGTTATCAGGTTGTCGGCTTTGCCACCGAGCAGTACTACCTCAGTATTGTTTTTGGTCTGCGGGTTGACTTCGCACAGCTTGTTGAGGGCTGCGGTGAGGTGGTGCATTCCTTTTCTGGGGTCGCTGACACTTTGCGCCACGAAGAGTATGAGTTGCTTGTCGTCAGGCAGGTTGAGCCTTCTTCTTGCGAGCTGCTTATCCTGTTTTCTGAACAGATGGGTGTTGATGGTGTTAGGGATGCTTGCCACCTGATGTCTGCCTATGAGCGCACTCTTCTCCGCCTGTTGCGCAAGCCATTTGCTGCAAGTGACAAATCGCAGTGCGTGGGCATTGTTGTATATCTCCTTTTTACGTTGCCAGCACTTCTTGGCAAACCTATAGAACGGCTGATGCAGGTCTTCCTGCGGGCATTTGGTGCATGCTGTCTGTGCTTGTGTGCATCCTCGGGTGTAGTGACAGATGGCTGTGAGCGCCCACATGTCGTGCATGGTCCATACGACGGGCTTTCCTGTCTGCAGAATCTTGTTGATTCCTTTGAGGGAGAGCATGCCTTGGCAAGTCCAATGTATGTGAATGATGTCTGCCTCCTCGAATGCCTGCGTCTCGGTGACGTCGTATCCCGTGTTGGCGATGGACGTTGCAAAGAGCTGTTTTCTACTACCCTTGTGTGCACAGCAAATGGTCAGACGCTCGAGGGCTTTACGCCATTTGTTAGCGGTGTCGTTTCCTACGGGAATGACGTAGGGTGACTGACTCTTACGGCTCAGTACCATCATTTTTGTTTTCACTCCGTTGTTGTTCAGTGCTTCCGCCAGTCGGTGTGCGGCAATGGCAGCTCCTCCGTTCAGGTCGTATGTGCTGAGGATAAGTACATTCATAGCGAGCAGTTGTGTGTATATATAAAAAGGAGATTGAGTGCAAATGTAGTGAAAAAAGCGCAGAGTGGTGCTTTATTCAGTGAGAATTGTTGTAATTGTTTGTAAGGTTGCAGTAAAGATGCTACCTTTGCGGTGAACCAAAATTATAACTTATGCGTTACAAATCATTCTTTTTAAGTTTGTGTGCAGCAGTGTTGATGCTGTCGGCGTTTACCTCCTGTCAGGATAAGGACGAGCGTTTGGCTTACTATCTGGACGGCATCTGGGAGGGTTACATTGTAAATGGTACCGATAATTACGATGCTACGATAGAGTTTGTTCAAGAAGGTTTCTATGACAACTACGGTTATGGATACGAATGGGACAACGGATGGAGCCACGGCCGCACTACCCGTACTTATTTTGAGTGGTATGTGCAGAACCGCTGCATCTACATCCACTATGAGGACATGCCTCGCGGCTCGTATATCATTATGGACTACGAGCGTCTGCCTCGCTCCTCAGCTGAGGGTGTGATGCTGGTAGGCTCATTCCTGGACGACTATAGCGGCGAGTGGCTTGCCGACTTCCGTCTACAGAAGGTGCGCAACCACGACGACTACTACGGCAAGGAAGGTGCATTCGACAAGGATGCTATCATCCCCGACTGATGAGTGTCGGCACATAGTGCCTCGTCAATGACATAAAAAAGCGGTGTCCTCTCTTTTACTGGTGAGAGGACACCGTTGTCTTTTTCTGCCGGTAGGGCTATCTCGGTCACGGGTGGCGTCGCGAGGCATGTTGAACTGTCGTGCTACTGCTGCAGACAACAAGTGTAGCGAGAGTGCAGGGTGTCGACGATGGTCTCCGTCACCTTAGCATGAGTCTCTACATACTGTGCCGCTATGCGTCCGGCCTGCTGTCGTTGTTCGTTGTCGGCGACCAGGGTGTCCATGCGGGCTTCGAAAGCCTCGTAGCCGTCTATCTCGGTGGCAGCTCCATTGCCTTTCATATCTTGTGCCTCCTGGAACTTAGCGTTGTTGGGACCGAAGATGACGGGCACTCCCCACACCGCAGCTTCAAGAGTGTTGTGTATGCCTTCACCAAAACCGCCTCCCACGTATGCAATGGTGGCATAGCGATAGACGGTGGATAGCAAGCCAAAGGTGTTGACGATGAGCACATCGGCTTCGGACAGTCGTTTGTCGTCGGAGCCTGCTTCGGTATATCGCAACGTGTTGCAGCCGTAGAGTTTCTGCTCTATCTCCTGCAGGTGCGCCTCGTCGATGACGTGTGGGGCAATGATGAGTTTCCATTTGCCTTCTCCCAGCAGTTGTCGTTGCTTGAAGTAGCGTATGAAGATGTCCTCGTCGGGTGCCCATGACGAGCCGGCAATGAAGATGTTGGGTGCCGCTGCGTCGGTCGCCGTTGGCGTCTGGCAGAACTTTTCAATGACAGGCAGCTCGCGCTTCTCCTCCTTCACGGATTGCACGCGGTCGAATCGTGTGTCGCCGCTCACCGATACGTTGTCCTTGATGCCGATGCGTTGCAGCAGTAGTTTGCTTTCCTCGTTCTGAACGAAGAAATGGGTGAAGCAGCGTAGCACGTATGCGTAGTTTTTACCGTACCATCGGAAGAAGATTTGGTCGGGACGGAAGATGCTGCTTACGCTGAATGTGGGTATGTGGCGGTGTTTTAGTATGTGCAGGTAGTTGTACCAGAACTCATACTTAATGAAGAATGCCGCTACGGGGCGTATAGTGCGCAGAAAGCGTTGTGCATTGCGTCGGGTATCAAGTGGCAGGTAGGTGATGATGTCGGCTCCTGCGTAGTCTTTGCGTACCTCGTAGCCCGATGGTGAGAAGAATGTGAGCAGTATTTTATGCTCTGGCAGCACCTTTCTCATGTGCTCTATGAGCGGTCTTCCTTGCTCAAATTCTCCGAGAGAGGCTGCATGGAACCAGATGTATTTAGCATCGGCTTCCACTTTCTCACGCAGTGTCTGAATAGCGGCACGCTCTCCAAGCCACATCTTTTTTACTTTAGGGTTGAAGTGGCTGTAAATACGTACTGCAAGTTGATATATGTGTATGAGAATGTCGTACATGGAGAGAGGAGAGAATGTCGCTTCTGCAGCTTGGCGTTGCCGTTTGGCGTGGCAGAGAGCGTGCGTCTTTTGAAGTATTGATTATTGGTCAGTAAGTTTTTCGATGGCAGCCTGAATGCGGTTCAACGTTTCTTGTTTTCCGAGAAATGCGGAGATGTCGAACATACCGGGTCCTTTGCCTTCGCCGACGAGACACAGTCTGAATGCGTTCATCACTTCGCCGAGCTTGTAGCCTTGCTTCTCTACCCACTGCATGACAATGGGTTCCTGTCCTTCTATGGAGAAGTCGTCGATGTTGTTGAGCACTTCTGCGAGTTCAGCCATCACTTTTGGTGAGTCGGCTTTCCAACGTTTGCGCACTGTCTTCTCGTCGTAGGTGGTGGGAGCGATGAAGAAGAAGGAGCAGAGCGGCCACAGCTCTTGCACGAATGTTACTCGGTCTTTCATCATCCGCACTACCTGTGTGATGCGGTCGAGAGGCTCTTCCACGCCATTGCCTGCGACGATGGGGGCAAAGAGTTGTGCAATCTCGTTGTCGCTCTTATGTAACATGTATTCGTGGTTGAACCATTGCGCTTTGAGGTAGTCGAATCTGGCTCCCGACTTCTGGCATTTGGTGATGTCGAAGAGCTGAGTGAGCTGGTTGATGTCCAACATTTCCTGTTCCGTTCCGGGATTCCATCCAAGGAGTGCAAGGAAGTTGACAACAGCTTCGGGGAAATATCCGCTCTCACGGAATCCTGTGCTGGTCTCTCCCGATGCCGGATCGTGCCACTCTAAGGGGAACACCGGGAATCCGAGTCTGTCGCCGTCGCGCTTGGAGAGTTTTCCTTTACCTTCGGGCTTAAGCAACAGTGAGAGGTGAGCGAACTGCGGCATGGTGTCTTCCCATCCCAATGCGCGGTAAAGCAGCACGTGGAGTGGTGCACTTGGCAGCCATTCTTCGCCTCGAATGACGTGGGTGATCTCCATCAGGTGGTCGTCTACGATGTTGGCGAGGTGATAGGTGGGCAGCTCGTCAGCACTTTTGAATATCACTTTGTCGTCGAGGATGTCGCTCTGTATCACTACGTCGCCTCTGATGAGGTCGTGTACGGTGACAGCCTCGCCTGGTTCAATGCGGAAACGTACCACATATTGTTGACCTTGGGCTATGAGCTCATCGACTTTTTCCTTTTTCATGGTGAGCGAGTTGCGCATCGTCATACGTGTTGAAGCGTCGTACTGGAAGTTTGCCGTCTCTTTTCTGCGTGCGTCGAGCTCCTCGGGAGTGTCGAAAGCAATGTATGCCTTGCCTTCATTCAGCAGTTGGTCTACATACTTTCTGTAAATATGTCGTCGTTCGCTCTGTCGATAAGGTCCGTAGGCACCACCATGTCCCACGCCTTCGTCAAACTCTATGCCCAACCATTTGAAGGTTTCCTGTATATAGGTCTCAGCACCTTCCACAAAGCGGCTGCTGTCGGTGTCTTCGATGCGCAACACCATCTTGCCACCATGCTGACGGGCAAAAAGATAGTTGTACAAAGCAGTGCGAACACCGCCTATGTGAAGAGGACCTGTAGGACTTGGGGCAAAGCGTACACGAACTTCTCTATGTGTATTCATATTGATATTTATTGAGATAGGAATGTTATCAATGTGCAAAAGTAGACTAATTTTTCTTTTTTATTAAGAAAATCCCGTATTTTCGCAAACTGAAAACATTATGTAGCCTTTCCGCAATGACACTATATAATACTAAACAGGGTACAATTTTTCGCAATTACCTGACCCGCATCATTCTGACGCTATGTGCGGCAGCCATCATTGTGTGGTTTTTGCCAAGGGCTGAGTCGGTGCATTATCGCTACGATGTAGGCAAACCATGGACAGGCGGAACGCTGATAGCCAAGTTTCAGTTCCCCATCTACAAGTCTGACGAGGTGATAGCCGCCGAGCGCGATAGTGTTAGACAGGCATTTCAGCCCTACTACACCATTGATGCAAAGGTGGAGGACAAGGCTATGGAGGAGTTGTCGGAAGAGCTGAACAGTGCCAATGCCGAAAACGGCAGGCTATACCGCAACATCATCCTGCAGCAGTTGCACCGTCTCTACGAGGTCGGCATACTTCCGCAGAGTGTCTTCAATAGTTCCGACATCGATTCCACCTCCATGATACGCGTGGTGGAGGGCCGCAACGCCACACCTACATTTATAAAGGACCTCTACACAGCCAAGAGTGCCTATCAGGAATTGTTGTCCCATCCGCTTGTGAATGTTGCCCGTCCCATCATACAGCGCCTGAACCTCGACCGTTTCATTCGTGCCAACCTCATCTACGACAAGCAACGCAGTGAGAGCGAGCTGTTTGAACATATAAACAACGTGGCAGAGAGTGATGGCATGGTGATGGCTGGTCAGAAGATCATCGACAAAGGCGACATTGTCGACGAGCGCACGGCACGCATACTGCTGTCATTGGAGAAGGAGTCGCAGCGACAGAACATAGATAGTGCAGAAGTATTGTATCGAGTAGCAGGTCAGGCTGTCATAGTACTCATCCTTCTGACTATGCTGACGATGTATATAGCTCTCTTTCGTCGTGACTATTTTGAGAAAACGCGTTCCCTGCTCATGGTGTTCCTGCTCGCCGTTCTTTTCCCGGTGCTCGTCTCGCTGTTCATGAGACATGGCTTCCTCAATGTCTACATCATACCCTTTGCGCTGGCCCCCATGTTCATACGCATGTTTCTTGACTCCCGAACAGCGTTCATGGCACACCTCATCATTACGTTGCTCTGTGCCCTTGCCGTGAAGTATCAATACGAATTCGTAGTAGTACAGATAGTGGCAGGTATGGCTGCCATCTACAGCCTTCGCGAAGTGTCCAAACGTTCGCAGGTGTTTGCAGCTGCATTGCTCATCACCCTTGCCTCAATGGCGATGTACTATATCCTACAAGCAGTGCAAATAGGCGAGTCTACCAACGATGATCGCTCCATGTACATGTTTTTCATCGGCAATGGCATCCTGTTGTTGCTCGCTTACCCGCTGATGTTTATCATTGAGAAACTGTTTGGTTTCACTTCCGACGTAACCCTCGTAGAACTGTCGGACACCAACCGCGACTTGCTGCGCCAACTCAGTGAAGTGGCACCCGGAACATTCCAGCACTCCGTCATGGTGGGTAACCTGGCATCGGACATTGCCAACCGAATAGGAGCCAAGAGTCTGCTCGTCAGGACGGGAGCACTCTACCATGATATCGGAAAGATGACCAATCCTTATTATTTCACCGAAAATCAGGCCGGAGCCAATCCCCATTCGGACATTGACGAGCGTAAGAGCGCACAGATTATCATCTCACATATCAGTGAAGGTATAAAGTTTGCCGAGAAAAAGCACCTGCCTGCTGTTATTAAAGACTTCATACGTACACACCACGGAAAAGGAATCACCAAGTTCTTCTACATCAACTATAAGAACAACAACCCCGAACAGGAGGTCGACATAGCCGACTTCTCCTACCCGGGACCTAACCCATCTACCAAGGAACAGGCCATTCTGATGATGGCTGACACCGTTGAGGCAGCCTCGCGTTCGCTAGAGCAGTACACAGACGAGTCTATCACCGAACTCGTAAACCGCCTTATTGATACACAAGTGAATGAAGGCTATTTCATCGACTGCCCCATTACCTTCCACGACATAAACGTGGCAAAACAAGCACTCATCGAAAGGCTCAAAGCTATATACCATGCACGTATAGCTTATCCTACCGAAGAGAAACAGGAATAGGCACCCCACTTTTTATATAATACATGTAAAGCTTTGAAAGGGAGTCCGTCCGAGAGGATAGGCTCCCTTGTCGTTGCAGGAAGTAAAGAACGATGGTGGATAAATAATTACTTGATAAACAGTGGTTTATAAAATAATTTTGCACAAAATGATTCTAAATGTGCAATAATTACAAACTAATACCATACCTTTGCAGCCGAAATGAAAAAGCTTCACTAATCTTAATCATCGTAACACCATGAATTTACTAAGGAAAGCAGGCTTCCTCTGCGCACTTACTACACTCTCATTCACCACTCTTTACGCAGGAGGAATACTCACCAATACCAATACCAGCATCCGTTTCAATCGTATGTTTGCCCGCGAAGGCGCCATAGCCATCGACGGTGTGTACAGCAATCCCGCCGGCGTGGTATTCATGTCAGAGGGTCTGCACCTCTCATTCAATAACCAGAGTGCCTTCCAGACACGCACCATCCGTAGCGGCATGCATGTTGTAGGGCTCGAAGGAACACCCTTCTATACACCGTTCATCCTCAACGGAGGCAACGAACAAGGCATAAAGAAATTCAAGGGCGAAGCCACCGCACCCATACTGCCCTCCATCCATGCCGCCTACAACACCGGCAAGTGGAGTCTGCAAGCAGGATTTGCCGTCAACGGTGGTGGCGGTAAGTGCACATTCAACGAGGGCCTCGGCTCCTTCGAGCGCACCATAGCCCTCATCCCCATGGCCCTCAACAAGCTTGGCATGGGGTCGGAGACACCCTCATATTCTGTCAACAGCTACCTCTACGGCAGACAGTTCATACTCGGACTGCAACTCGGTGCCGCCTACAAGATAACCGACAACTTCTCTGTCTACGGCGGCGCACGTTTCAACCTCGTCAGCAATAAATACGAGGGGCACATCTCAGGCATCACAGCCAACATAGGCGGCGTCGACGAAAATCTCCACTCCTTCTTCGGTGTGAAAGCTAACGAAGCCGCCGCTGCTGTGGCATATTTCACCCAGCTGGCAGCCAGCGCTACCACCGACGCACAGCGACAGGCATACCTCGAACAGGCTGCCGTCTACAGCCGCACAGAGCAGACTCTCACCTACGCACAGACCGCTGTGGCTGACAAATATCTCGATTGCACACAGAGCGGATGGAGCATCACACCCATCATAGGCGTCGACTACCGATGGAACAAGCTCAACATCGGTGCAAGACTTGAGTTTACTACCAAGTTTAATATTGAAAACGACACCAAACGTGATGATACCGGACTCTTTGCACACGGTGTCAATACGCCAGGTGACCTTCCCGGACTATTCACCATAGGTGCTCAGTACGAGATTCTTCCCAAACTGCGTGCAGGTGTAGGCTATCACTACTTCTTTGACAAAAACGCACGCATGGCAGACAACAAGCAGAAACACCTGTCGGGCAACACCCAGGAGTATTTGGCGGGTATTGAGTACGACATTACCGACAAAATACAGGTCAGCATGGGTGGACAGAAGACCAACTATCGCCTCGCTGATGGCAAATTCCTCAACGATATGAGCTTTGTGACCAGCAGTTATTCGCTGGGATTCGGCGTTGGCGTGAAGGTGGCTAAGAACGTGACCGTAAACGCTGCTTATTTCTGGACCAACTACAAGCACTTCAAGAAAAACAGCGAGCAGACAGTCTCCCTCTTCGGCAACGATATCCAGCTGCAGAATACCGACGACTTCACACGTACCAACAAAGTGTTCGGCATCGGAGTTGACATCGACCTCTAAATAACCCCCATATACACAGTTATAGTTCACAGAAAGCAGCGCATACCTATAACGGGTGCGCTGCCTTTTTTATTCCCTGCAATTTTGTGCATCCCTTCTCTATCAACCAGTGGCATTGTTCTTTGTCACTGTCGGGGCATTATCGGTGGGTATTTGGTCTACATCTGCTTCCCACTCGCTTTACTTTGTCTATGCTTATAGAAATTCGCCAAACACCATAGTAACCATTTCCTACAATAGTCGACGCTGATGTGTCGACGTGAATGCCAGACTTATACTCTGGGTCACTGATAATCGTTTTGGTGATATTTTCCCGTTTAAGCTTTGTCAGGGGTCGACTTCGAAGTAGAGGTACACAGCTCGGAAGCGAGTGTCAGCCAATACGGTGTCGCGCATTTGTCGTAGCGCTTGGCGCAGTGCTCCGTGGGTGATACCTTGCTCGTGTTTGACTACTATTTTGCGTATATGTTCCTGCCTGATGCGGCCCACCGATGGCTTGTCGGGGCCCAGCACTTGGCAAGGGGTGTGCTGTCGGAGTATGTCGGCGGCGTAGGTGGCGGCGTTTTCGGCAACAGCCTCGTCGCGATGGCGTATATAAATATATATAAGGTGTACGAATGGGGGATAGCGGAATGTCTTTCGCTCTGTGAGCAGGTTGTGCATGAATCCCCGATAGTCGTTGGCAACCACCTGATGGATGATGTCGTCGTTGGCATCGCGGGTCTGTAGGAACACTTGTCCTTGCCCTTCCTTGCGTCCGGCACGACCACTTACCTGCAACATCATGGCAAAGGCGGTCTCCGTGGCGCGGAAGTCGGGCATGTTGAGCATGCTGTCAGCATCTACAACAGCCACGATATCTACCTTGTCGAAGTCAAGTCCCTTTGTCACCATCTGAGTTCCGACGAGAATCTGAGCCTGTCCTTGGGCGAACTGTTGTATGAGATGCTGGTGGGCATGGCGCGAGCGGGTGTTGTCGAGGTCCATGCGTAGGATGGCGGTGTGTGGAAAGAGCCGTGTGAGTGCCTCTTCCACCTTCTCGGTGCCGTATCCGCGAACGCGCAGATTCTTGCCTTTACATTGCGGACAGTTGTCGGGGATGGTATATTGTGCCCCACATGTGTGGCAGGTGAGGCTGTTGGTTCGTCGGTGTAGGGTGAGCGACACGTCACACTGGGTGCAATGTGGTGTCCACCCGCAGTCGCTGCACTCCAGCACGGGGGCATAGCCGCGGCGGTTGCGGAAGACGATAATCTGCCGTCCAGCCTGCAGGGTGTGCTGCATGGCGCTGACGAGGGCGGGCGAGAAGAGTCCTGTCATCATCTTTCGGTGCCGAAGGTCTTTTGTGTCGACGACGACAGACTGCGGAAGCGGCAAGTCGTGGTAGCGTGTGAGAAGCTCCACATAGCCGTACTTGCCCTTGCGAGCGTTGTAGTAGCTCTCCGCACATGGCGTAGCAGAGCCGAGAAGGACGAGCGGCGAACTAGAAAACGGGGTGGCATCGCTGCGCTCGGGCTCTATATGCGCTCCATTTTTCGCATTGTTCTTTTCACTCTCCACCTTTCTCATATACGCCATCATGATGGCAACGTTGCGTGCATGATAGCGTGGTGAGGGTTCGCTCTGGTGCAGGTTGGCGTCGTGTTCCTCGTCGATGATGATGAGTTGTAGGTTTTGGAAAGGTAGCATTACGGCGCTACGTGCACCGAGTATGATGCCGTAGGGGCTGTCTGAGCACTGTCTTCGCCAGATGTCGGCACGCTGTTGCTCGCTGTAGCGCGAGTGGTAGACGCCGAGTCGGTTGCCGAATACACGCTGCAGACGCGTTGTTATCTGCGTGGTGAGGGCTATCTCGGGCAGTAGGTATAGCACCTGTCCGCCTTGGCGCAGCGTGTCGGCAATGAGATGGGTGTATATTTCTGTCTTACCCGATGAGGTGACGCCGCGCAGCAGCACCACTTGTTTTTCCTGATGCTGTCGCAGTATGTCTTCGTATGCCGTCTGTTGGGCGCTGCTGAGCGGCGACAGCGGTGTTAAGGCAGAAGGGGAGGGTAGCTCGGGCGCATCCTGTATGGGGCGCTCAACGATGGTGAACAGTCCTTGTTTCACCATGTTGTTGAGTGCTGTAGTGGTGGCATTGGTCTCGTTGAGCAGTACTTCGGCACTGACGGAGAGATTATTCAGCCCCGATGAGGGGGGATCTCCTTTAGTGTTATCAGCTGGCGAGACATCGGAGCTGTGTCCAAAGATCTGTTCTATGGCCTCTTCACCAAGCTTGTTCTTTCGGCTGGCTATTGTCTGCGCCTCACTCTGACCTTCCTTTGCCTTGTTTTCATCTCTCTCCTCCATAGTAAGGTAGATGAATGTCTCGAGTAGTCGGCGTCGCATCGGTGCCCGGCGTTGTGCGTCGAGGGTGGCATGCAGGTCGTCTTCGGTCTGAATGTTGGGCGCCAGACACACCCATCGCTCCTTCTTGATGCGCATACGTTCCATACTGCGCAGCGGAATGGGCATGGCAGCTTTGTAGATGTCGCCGAGCGGACACAGATAGTAGTCCGCCATCCACTGCCAAAGCTTCAGTTGCTGCGGAAGTACAAGAGGATGGTCGTCGGGCAGCGACTCTATCTCCCGGCAATCGAAGTCGGGCTTGTTGTCATGCAGCCTGTTGACGATGCCCAAATAGCGCTTACTCTTTCCTACAGGTACGACGACGCGCATGCCTGGGACAATGGTCTGTCGCCAAGCCGTGGGCACGTAGTAGGTGAAAGTTCCCTCAAGTGGCAGGGGAAGTATAATATCGGCGTAGTTCACTCTACAAAGGTAGTTATTTCAGAGTGTGAATAAGATGTCGTTTTGTGGCGGAGAGCGTTTGCATGGACCATGCCATGCAGTCCGTTCATCGCGAATTATCGGTCAGCGCATGTTGTTTTTCTATGTCAGTGTATTCCAATATAGTTGCAGCAGTGCTGTGGCCGAAGACATAGCCGCTCCGTCTTGCGTGTTCGTTGTCTGCAAATATAGCATAAATCCCTTATACTCCTTCCCGGGATGCAGTCAAAAAATACTGCATTCCGTGTTTGTCCTTTTTTTATAAGGCAGTGCGGATGTATGTCAAAAATATGGCGCAACGTGTGGTGTTGCGCCATATACAGGGGCTGTCGGGCATGACATCAGCCATGCGGATGACGGTTTAGAAGTAGTAAGCCAGACCAATCTGCCAAGCGTTGCTCTTCGCCTTGTTGCGAATGCCTTCCATTACTTTTATCTCGCCGGCATTGCCACAGGCGATGTTGTAGTTAACGGAAGCCTGCAGGTGGTTCAGCACCATGGCGCCGATACCTACGTTGATGCTGAAGTTGGAGGTCTTCAGCTTCCAGTCGGCAACATCAGCGAAGATACTCTGGTCCTTGTCGCCTACGTTGAAGCCAAACTGCGGACCGGCGAAGAAGTAGATTTCAGCCATCTCGCCCAAACCGAATCCGTAACGAAGGTTGATGGGGATGACAACCTGATGTTGTTTGATGGTTTCTTCATACTTTAGGTTTTCCGTGGAGTACAGGTCAAACTTGGCTGCACGATAGTCGTACATCACCGCTGCGTCAAGTCCGAGGTTGACGATGGGCAAATTGACCTTCACAGTAGGACCTACGAAGAAGCCTACTTGATTGGATTGGTCTAAAATCTTCTTATCAAATTTCAGTCCTGTAATATTCATACCGGCTTTTACACCGAATTGCACCTGTGCTTTGGCGGGTGCGGCAGCCAGCAGCATAACTGTCATAACTGCGAGGGAGAGAAGTTTTTTCATGATGTGATGAGTTTTGTATGAGTTTGTTGTGTTTTTATCCTTTGATGCTTCGACGATGCTGTGTTTGCGGTTGTCTGCCTTTGGTAGGCATGGAAAAGCAACTACGTGCCACCTTTTGGTAGCACGTAGGCAAAGATAGGTATTTTCTTTGAGTATTCCTAAAAGTATAGAATAATTGTTTGCTTAGTGTCGTTGTCTTCTCACGGTCACTCTTGCTGCGGGTTGTCCCGACGTAGAGCGTTTGCGTGTAGCGCGTGCTGATGTGCCGCTGTCCGATGTCGTGGAACGGCGTGACGAGCGCACCTTCTTTTCTTTCACATCGGGCTCTGCATTGGCAACACTATCCAAGGAATCCTTTACCGCAGGATCGCCGAAGATGTTCTTTTCGAAGTCGGTGAGTTCCTTTTCTATGCGTCGTTGTTCGCGTGCCATAGCAGAATCGGTGGGGCAGTATTGTGCCAATGTTCTGCCGAGCATATTGGTTGTCTTGTATATCTTGCCCTTGTACATGTTGCGTGTGAAGAAGTCGTCGATGGACATGGTGGCAGCATTGTTCAAGTTACTCGTCATGATGATCTGCTTGGCGAGGAAGGGGGCAATGTCGTCGTACTTTATCCAAAAGAGGGGATATGATGTTGCGCCATCGCCGAAGTCGTCTTCGCGTACCATGATGGGGCAGAGGGCAATGACCTTAATGTGGAAGGTGGAAGTGCCCTGGTCGTAATAGGCGCTCTCCTTAATATAATAAGCAGTCACCTCGCGTGAAGGAATGTCGCTGTTGTCGATGTGCACCTGTCCTTTGTCATTGCGCTCGTAGAAGATGTGGTAGTTGTCGAGGAATGTTTTAGGCATGATACGTGCCTTCTCTTCAAACGACTCGTTTCCGTCCATTCGGTATTCGAAGGCATTGATACCTCCGTTTTTGGCACCGCGCATCATGAGTTTGAAGATGTAGGTGAACAGATTCATTTGTGTTCCGATGGGTTCTACGGGATAGTAGAGACCGGCATTGGCGTCTTCTGTCAGCTCCACTCTGCGATAGATGTCGCGTCGCCATACCACGTCTTCTGACATGGGGGCGGTGGTGGGGAAGTCAATACGGGCACGGGTGGTCATGTTGTCGGCATTGGAACGTGCCTGCTGTTGCTGTCGACGTGCTGCCGGCTGCGCCTGAATGTGCAGAGCGAAAGCAGCGGCAATGAGTATGAATAGATAGCGTTTCATGTCTGTTGTATTATGTGTGCGCATCATGTCTGTCTATATAATAGGCGTGTCGCGGATGATACTTATTGTCAGTTGACGATTATTTCCATGGCTCCTGGCAGCTTGCGGTTGATGCCATCGGGTCCTACGGCGCTGATGTTGGTGATGTAGAATCGTTTGCTGCGTGCCAGTTTGCGGAAGGCATCCTTCTGTTGTCCTGAGAATTGTCCTCCTGCCGATGCCATAGGGACAGCGTTACCCATGTTGTCGTAGAACACTGTTGTGAAACCTGTGACTCTGAATGGTATGTCGAGCAGTCCGTCGTCGATGGCTGCATTCAGTGCGTTGGCTCCCACGAGGGCACCCTTGCCGAGTCTGCCGCCCTTGAAGCGGTCGTTGCCTACGACGATGTATGGTGTCGGATCGGGCAACTTGCGTACCTTGAAGGTGAACGGACCCATGGAGCGGGTCTTGTCGCCGTCGCGTGCCGTTACATTGAAGGTCACATCCTTACCCACGGCGGAGGGAACGGCTACATATTTGCCGGGACCTGTCGAGGATAGCGAACCGCCTGACATGGACAGTGAGACACCGCTGAGTGGTACTCCGGGAACGCTGACGCTAATCGGGTTCTTGTAGCCAGCATAGAGCACATTCATCATGTCGGCAGCCACGGTAGCCGTCGACGGAGCGGCAATCACTTCGTACTCTTGCGAGAACTCGCGGCGAATCATGTCGCCAGTGCCGTTGGGCATGGCTATGTATCCGCGGAACGAGTGTTTACCAATGCCTCCAGCAGTGAACTTATAGGTTCCGTTCGAGCTGTTGATGCGGTTTCCGTTGACAAAGATCTCGGGTCGCATGGTTGTGTCGACAGCTGCCAGCACAATCTGAGCGGAAAATTGTTCGCCTGGATAGAGGGTAGTCTTGTTGGGTATGACGAAAGCGTCGACCTTGTTGACGCGTATGTCTTTCACATCAATGTTGGACAGCAGGTGGTGGAGCACTTCTCCTTCAGCGTAGCGTATGTCGCCCTGCAGCTTAGAGAGCAGTGTCACAGCAGCCGCAACGGGCATGTTTTCGAAGAGGGCTTCCTGCCAGTTCTTACCCATCTGGGCATAACCTTTAGGCACTTCGGTAGAAAGGTTGGTGTTGATGGCGTTCTGTTTCTCCTTGTCGGCCACCAAGCCCACCATGCGTTTACGATAGTTGTTGATGGCATCGAAGAGTTCTTGTCCTTTACCGGTGCCCGGTGCGAGCATGATATGCGACGCTGCTTCGAGGTCGTCCTTGTTTTTTATGTCGCTGAGGTTGAATTCGTCGCCATCGGCTTCACGCACGATGCTCTCCTTGAGTTGTTGTGTGAAATTGTAGAGGCTGTCGCTCATGTTTTTCACCATCGAGGCCTTCTCAAACCATTCCTTCACCTTCTCGGGATTTCGCTTCATTTGTGCCTCAAAGTCAGCGAACATGTTTTGGTTTTGCTTCGTTGAGTTTTCTGTTGTGCGTTTGAGACTTTCCTCCACCAATGAGAAGCCGTTCAACACTTCAGTAGAAATGTTGAGAGCGAGCATCGCCATGAGCACCACATACATGAGGTTGATCATTTTTTGGCGCGGCGACTGTGGTCTTTTCTTAATAGCCATGCTTTATGTGTGGTGGAAGGATTATTGTTGCGGAGTATTGTTGTTGGGCACTGCGGCGCGCATGTTGACGGTCATCGCCTCAATCATGCGTGCATAAATGCTGTTAAGCTCTTGTATCTGTTGTGCCATGCGTTGTGTCTGTTCGTTGATTTGGTCGATGGTACCAATCTGTTGGCTGGCACTCTTAAGCTGCATCTCATAGACTTTGGTAATGCCGGTGAGTGTGCGGTTGAGGTTTTCCATCTCTTCGCTGTCGCGTGTGAGGCGTTGGCTTTGCTCGTTGACTTTGCCGAGCATCTCGGTGAGCTGTGTGAGTTGCTCCACATAGTTCATGGTGGCCTCAACCATTTCCGGCGTCTGCTCTGCCTGTTGTGTTACCCATGCCGGACTGCCTATTGCCATGCCTCCAGCAGCAGGTGCGCCAACAGCGGGTATGGTTCCTTCGGTCGGTTCTGTGCCAATGGCTGGTGCTGTATTGGATCCGCCTATGATGATGGTGCCGGGCACTGCGGCTGCCATACCGGGCTGGGCAGGCGTCTGCGTCTCTTCAACGTCTGCTGCAACTGTTTCAGCGGGCTCCGTTTCGTCTACCTCTTCTTCGTTGTTGTGTATTGCCAGTTCGCGTCCGATAGCAGTCTTGTCGAACGGACGGTCGAAGGCAGAGAGGAAGAATACCACTACCTCAGTGCCCATGCCGAGGAACAGCATGATGTTGGCGCCTGGCAGGTGGGTCAGTTTAAAGAGTGTACCGAGGATAACGATGGCGGCACCCCAGCTGTATGCATAGTTCAGGAAGGTCTGGCCAGGGACACTGTCCATCCACTTCTGCATGCGATAGACGAAGTTATGTTTACTATAGTTGGTCATGGGGAATTACTATTTGACAATGTTCTGTTTGCTGTTATGATGCTGTTCTGTTAGGTTGTGGCTGAGTATGAGTCTCTTTACTTTCTCTTCTTCTTGGTCGTCTTGGTCACTCTTGCTTTGGTGCTTGCCGACGATGCCATGCTTCTCACGCATCTGAATCCTATATAGGAGCGTGGCTGGTTCTGGTATTCCCATGTGCGCCATGCCGAGCGTATGTACGACTCAGGATCTTTCCACGAGCCTCCACGCACGCTTTTCTTTTTCAGACGGTAGGGGTCTTCCTTGGCGGCGTTATACTTCAGCTGTGGGTTGATGTCGTTCATGGCATCGACGCCTGCTTCGGTATAGATGGTGCTTGTCCATTCCGCTACGTTACCAGCCATGTCGAACAGTCCGTTGGTGTTGGCGCCATAGATGGCTACCTTCGAGGTGATGAGGTTGCCGTCTTTGGTATAGTTTCCGCGGTCGGGTTTGAAGTTGGCAAAGAAACATCCTTCTCCGTTCTTCACACTTTGGTTTTCCCATGGAAATTCGTTGCCGTCTTTGCCTCGTGCGGCATACTCCCATTCAGCCTCTGTGGGGAGGCGATAACGTTGCACGTAGCGTGCTTCCGGTCCGAGACCCTTCAGCAGGTAGTCGGTGCGCCATGCGCAGAAGGCATTGGCTTGTTCCCAGGTGACACCCACCACGGGATAGTTGTTGTAGGCAGGATTGCTGAAATAGTTGCGCAGATACATCTCGTTGTCGGAGTTGCGGAAGTCGTTGACCCAGCAGGTGGTGTCGGGATAGATGTTGACGATGTAGGTATTGAGGAAGTCCCAAGGTCCTGTCAGTGGGCGGTTGATGGTTTCGCGCACGATTCGTCCCTCATCGTCGATGTAAGCAGTGTCCTTTGATATCATCACCACTTCGTTGGGGTCTACCACCACGTCAGTATTGAGGTTTCGTTCCTGCGGATTGATGCGGTTGCGGCGCAGAGCGGCAGCGGTGTAGTCGTAGATTTCGTAGCGATAGTTCATCTGTGCTGCGTCAAGCAGCTTCTCGCCTGTCACAGGATTGGTGACATACAGGCTCTCAAAGGCGCGTTGTTCGTCTTCGTTGGGTTTGCGTGGCAAGGGCTTCTTCCAGTTGAGGTGTGGTGTTACAGGGTCGCCGTTCTTATCTTCGGTAATCTTGTAACTCTCGTCGCCACCATAGGCTGGGTCAGCAAGGCGCTCGCGGAGGATGGAGTCGCGCACCCAAAATACAAACTGTTTGTACTTGGAGTTGGTCACTTCCGTCTCGTCCATCCAGAAGCCGTCAACAGAGATCTCCTTGATGGGCGTTTCTTTTCCCCATAGGGTGTCTTGATTTTCGATACCCATCTTGAGGAATCCTCTTTTGATCATAATCATGCCGTAGGGTGCCGGTTCGGAGAATGCTTTACCGCCTCCCACGCCTGTTACTTCTCCGCCGCTGCCAGAGCCGGTGGAGAGTTTGGAACCGAAACAGCCGCTGAGAAGCACTATAGCTGCCAGGCTGAATACTATCGTTGTTTTCTTCATATATCGTTATTTGTATGTTTTCTTTGTGTGGTGCACACCATTATATATTATAAGTAGCGCACGCTCTTGTGCTTGTTTTTGCCTTTCTTGGTAAGGTTGATGTCTGTCTGGTAGGTGATGACTAGCTCGTGGCTTCCGTTGGCAGGACTTATTGCCGAGGTGTAGAGTTCATAGCTGTAGCCGAGGTTGATGCCGTGGAACGAGCCTCCTATGTAGGCGGTCACCGATGTGGCTCCCAGTTTCTCCTTGTAGGAGTTTCCGAAGGCTCCACCCAAGCCGGCGTACATCATTTTGTTCTCATGACGGTATACGACACGTGCTGTGACATCGCCGCGGTAGGCATTGCCGTCGGTACGGAAGAAAAGAGAGGGGTGTATGGTTAAAAACGGATTTCTCAGCTTTATATTGTATCCGCCGGTGAAATAATACGTGGGGTCTATCTTAAGTTCGTTGGTTTCGCCCAGTTCTATGAGCGGTGCGGTGATGTGTTGCACCGATGCTCCCACATACCATGGTCCGCGGGTGTAGTACAGTCCTGCGCTCAGGTCGATGCTGTTGCCGTTTTGGTCGCCACCAGCGAATGCTGGGTCGGAAGAGTCCTCCAAATCAATCTTCGAACCGTCCAGTTTCTCGCTCAAGAAACCTGCCTGCACACCCACACTCAGTGTGCCGCCGAAGAGTGGATGCTTCAGGGCATACTGAACGGCAAGGCGCTGGTGGACAAAAGCACCAATTTGGTCGTTCTGCAGTTGTATGCCGGCACCGTGATAGGTCTTAAGAGCATAGAACGGAATGTCGGCTGCGATGTACAGTGTACGCGGATTGTGCTCAAAGCCCATCATGTTGAGCGCATAGGCAGCCGACACGTTAAGCTTCGACTCCTTACCCACGGCAGCAGGGTTGTACTGCGGCTCTATGTCGAAGTAATGGCTGAAGTTGGGGTCGTACTGCGCACGCACGCAAAAGCAGGACAACAGTCCTGTCATGACGAGTATGATTCTTAGTTTTTGCACGTAGTTATAACGATTGTTGTAGTGAATTATTGTGTGTGCGTGTCTCATTATCGCAGATTTTTTTACACCTTTGCATGTGTAACGCTAAAACCTCTTTCTCTTATGAACTACGACTCTATTCGTGACAAGCGCGTGGCTCTGCTGCTTTCTGGCGGTGTTGACAGCGCAGTCGTGCTTCACGAGCTGGTGACCAACGGCATCCAGCCCGACTGCTTCTACATACGTATTGGTCCGCAGGAGGAAGAGGAGTGGGACTGCACCAGCGAAGAAGATATAGAGATGGCGACCGCCGTGGCAGCGCGCTATGGATGCAAGCTCGATGTGGTGGACTGCCACGCCGACTATTGGTCGAAGGTGACGTCGTATACCATGGCTACCGTGCGCGCAGGCCGTACTCCCAACCCCGATGTGATGTGCAACCGGCTCATTAAGTTCGGTGCGTTTCACGAGAAGTGCGGACACACCTACGATTATATCGCCACCGGGCACTATGCACAGACTGAGTGGATAGCAGGCCGTAAGTGGCTCACATGCAGCCCCGATCCAGTGAAAGACCAGACTGACTTTCTGGCACAGATAACCGACTGGCAACTCAGCAAAGCTCTCTTCCCGATAGGACACTACCATAAAGACGAAGTGCGTCTGATAGCCGAGCGCGAGCATCTGGTCAACGCCAAACGCAAAGACTCGCAGGGCATATGTTTCCTCGGAAAACTGAACTATAACGATTATGTGCGCCGCTATCTCGGCGAACAGCCGGGCGATATCGTCGAGCAGGAGACAGGAAAAGTTATCGGACAGCACAAGGGACACTGGTTCCACACCATAGGTCAGCGCAAGGGATTGGGCTTGGGCGGGGGGCCGTGGAACGTGGTGAGCAAAGATGTAGACCGCAACATAGTCTATGTGACGAATGGTTATGCGCCGCGCGCTGTCCACAAGCTGGATTTCAGCATAGGTCCCTTCCACTATCTCACCCCCGATGTGACGCTTCCCTCCGCCACCGTCGACGACCTGCCACCTTTTGCCGCCGATATGCCGTGCCGTCTCATGGTGCCCGAAGGAGGATTTCAGGGCAATTCGGTTGAAGATGCCTACGACCCGTACCACATCGTCACCTTTAAGATACGCCATACGCCCGAGTATTTCTACGGTATGCTGGTGCCCGAGGCAGAAGGAGCCTACCGGGTGTATTCCGACCGCCCCGTGCAAGGCGTGGCGCCGGGACAGTTCTGTGTCATATACGACAGAGAACATCACCGATGCTACGGTAGCGCAGAAATAATTGGCTGACACATACGACATAGACAGTGATAGGAAAAGAATGAGCCTGCCACTGTCGGTGCCTACTTCAAAAATCATTACACAACTTTCGGTGTGCTGTTGAGCTACTCCCGTATACCAATCTCGTCGACTTTGGTCGAAATCGTAGCACGATGGCTTTCATGTCATAGCCATGCAGCCAACAGTAAATGAACGTGAGATCGACGAAAACATGTTAGAATAACATGAGCTACTTATCCTTTTCTCTTTCAACCTAAATAGATGGTTTCTTTGGAAAGAAGCAATATGCAGCAATGGTGCCGACCGGGTGGACGACATAATTATTGAGCAACCTGTGTTGTGAATGATCCACCTGTGCGATGTTTTTCATTTCATCGTTGACAGTCTCGATAATTGCCCGTTTCCCGAGTGGGAGCTTGTAGTAGACACTCATCAGTGCTCCTTTCATGTTGCTTTTGAGTTTTGTTATCAACTGTATGCCATTCACAAATAGCCCTGAAAGAGATCCTTGCTGATATACACCTTGTCGGCTGTGAACTTGTCAAAGCTTCTTTCAACGACCTTATAGTTTTCAATGGGGGGGCTGTCATCTACATCATCAGGCGTTACAGTGAAGTTAAGCAGTTCTCCCTTCTCGTTGCATATCAGATGCAACTTGAATCCGAAGAACCATCCCATTGAATACTTGCCCTTGCAGTAAAATCCTTGAAAGTCTTATGAATATGTTTGCCCTTGTTCTTGCACGAAACGGTTATATGTGACTACCTTTGGGAACAGATGTCTGAGGTTGACGTATAATCAAATAGAAGTGTTTACGATAGCGATAGCCAGAGTTCTGAAACAATTTCACTAATCATAACCTCGGCCACAGAGAGGTACCATTGCGATGATAGCTTCTCTTTCGGGACTCTTGCGGAGCATTCAGACTATATCATTATTTCAACATACGGCAAAAATCTTTGTTAATTTCGTCTGCCTTGCGAGGGAAATCTTGTTGAACCAGACATCGAGATTGTACTCAACGACTATCGCAACTCTTTGTTTGTTCTCGTTAAAAGAGTAGCTATTGGTACCCGCTTTGATGAAATGAATCGTTTCACCTTTAATGGTGTCAGTGTAGTACGCGTTATTTTGCGCAGAAAAGAAACCTGTCCTGCAAAAAGAACGATTACCAATAGGAATAAGTAAATTCTGTTCATTGATTTATAAAGTATTAATTGTTTATTTTACTTGTTTTTAAGCTGAATATGGGTGCAAAGTCACTAAAGAATTGCTAATTAACCAATAACCGTGCAATTATTTTACAAAATAATCCTTCGAACTCACGTTAAATAAAAAACGACAGAAGCATATTCTACATAGATACGCTCCTGTCGTTTTGATGTGCTGATTCCTTGTTTAACTGTCGTCTTTTCGTGTGCTTTCGTCAGTGGTACTGGCGATGGGGCGCACGTCAGAGCTCTGTGGGATGCAAGGGTTTAGTATATTTCGGGGAAGTCGATTACCAGACGGTAGGGGTTGGCTTTCACAGCTTCAATAACCTTGTCGCGCTCGAAGCTGCCTGGGTACTTGTTCTGGCTAACCTTGATACCTACAGAGGGGCTGTAAGCCGAGCATTTGTAAGCATAGCCTAAGTCGAAGTAGTCGGCTGAGCTATAGTCGATGGTGGCGTCTTCCTTGGCGAATAACTCGATGATGCAGCGGAACTTGGGGCAGTCTAATGCTGTCCTTTCATCAAAATTCCACTTGGTCTCACCTTGTTTGAGGTTAACTACGTGTTGCTGTCCGTCGAGCGATAGATAGGTAATCTTTACTTCGTAGAAGTTGGTCAGGTCTTCGCCCATTTCAAAGCTGTAGTGAGCATAAGTGTCAAAATCTTTCTTTGACTCTTTTGAATCGTCGTCACCACACGATACCAATGTAAAGGTACCGAGCAATAATACCAACAGCGATGCTGTAATAGTGAGTAACTTTTTCATTCTTAATAGGTTTAGAGGTTGTGTTAAATACTTTTTATACTGATTTTGTTGTTTGTTTCCACCATTGCAGAGCTTGGTGCATGTCGTCGAACACTTGGTGTGCTCCTTCACAAGCCAAAGCCTGTGGTTGCAATGGTCCGGTGTTGACAGCCAGAGTGTAGCATCCTGCTGCCACGGCAGCTCTTACTCCCAATGGGGCGTTCTCGATGACGATGGTGTCAGCAGGTTGTACTCCTACCTTTTCCATTCCTTTTATATATGGGTCGGGATAGGGCTTTCCGCGCTCCACGTCGTAGCTGGTTATGATATTCTCGGGCGTGATGAGTCCGGGGAAGTCGTTGCTGAGTCTTTCGAAAAGCGACCGCTGCCCGCTGCCTGTAACCACACCAATGCGCAGACCATCGGCATGGAGCTGGCGCATGAACTCTTCTACGCCGTCCACCTTCTCTATCTTGCCGTAGCTGAACACCAGTTCCGACTTATGGTCGTACATATGCTGTGCTTCTTCGGGTGTCAGTTGGCGTGCGTGTTGCTGTTCCATCTTCATCTTTACGATGTCTACACCGCGCATGCCTTCCAACAGGAATGCTTCTTCTTCAGCCATATCGATGCCAAAGGCAGCCATAGCTTTGTGCCAGGCACGGGCATGAAAGTACATGGAGTTGTACAGCACACCATCCATGTCGAATAGGGCAGCTTTCATCTTGTTTAATATCCTGGCTTGTTGAGCAGGTGGAACATGTTGCGCTTGTATGCTTCCACGCCGGGCTGGTTGAAGGGGTTGACGCCGAGCACGAGTCCGCTCACGGCGCAGGCATATTCGAAGAAGTAGAACAGTTGTCCGATGTATTGCTCGTTGAGTTCGGGCATGACTATGCGCAGGTTGGGCACTCCGCCGTCCACATGTGCCATCTGTGTGCCCAGCTCTGCCATCTTGTTGACTTCGTCAATGCGGCGTCCGGCAAGATAGTTGAGTCCGTCGAGGTCTTGTTCGTCGCTCGGCACATGCAGTGTGTGTCGTGTCTGGCTGATGCTCAGTACGGTCTCGAACAGCAAACGCTCGCCTTCCTGGATGTACTGACCCATGGAGTGGAGGTCGGTGGTGAAGTCGCAGGCAGCGGGGAACAGGCCTTTGCCGTCCTTGCCCTCGCTCTCGCCGTAGAGCTGTTTCCACCATTCGGCTATATAGTGCAGTTTGGGGTGGAAGTTGACGAGCAGTTCCACTTTCTTTCCCGATGCGTAGAGGGCATTGCGCACAGCCACATACTGCATGGCGATGTTGTCTTGGCAAGGTGCTGTGGTGCAGTGTTGCTCCATCTGGGCAGCACCAGCCACCAATGCACGTATGTCGAAGCCTGCGCAGGCTATAGGCAGCAGTCCTACGGGAGTGAGTACGGAGAAGCGGCCGCCTACATCGTCGGGAATGACGAAGGTCTTGTAGCCCTCTTGTGTAGCCACTTCGCGTGCAGCGCCTTTGCGTGCGTCAGTGATGGCAACGATAACCTTGCGTGCCATGTCCTTACCGCGCTGTGCTTCGCACTGCTGTTTGAGCAGACGAAAACTCAATGCAGTCTCGGTGGTGGTGCCACTCTTCGAGATGTTGATAATGCCGAAGCGCTTGTCCTTCAGGTATGCTGTCAGCTCGCAGAGGTAATCTTCGCTGATGTTGTTGCCGGCATAGAGTATGTTGGTCTTCTCAAAGCTGTCTGCCAAAGCTTCGATGACGGCGCGTGCTCCTAGATAGCTTCCGCCGATGCCTGCTACTACAATGACGTCGCACTCGTTGCGCAACAAGTCGGCTGTGGCTTGTATGTCGTCGAGTTCTTCAGGGGAGATGCTGCTGGGCAGATGCAGCCATCCGAGGAAGTCATTGCCTGCACAGGTGCCGGCTTCAAGAGCTTGAGATGCCGACAGCATGGCTGATTCATACTTGGTTAATGCCCCTTCGGAAAGAAACGACAGGGCTTTGCTGATGTCAAGTGTGATGCTGTTCATGATGTAATGATTGGGGGTGGTGGGGGGATGTTGTTATTTTTTATTTGATTTCTTGTCTTTCTTTTTGCCTTTCTTACTCGACTTCTCATTGTCCATTGCCGTGATGATGGACTTCATTTTGTCTACATACAAAAATCGGGTTTTAAATTTGGTGCTGTAGACCATAAATGTGTCTATTCCAAACACATCGCGTGCGTAAAGCAGATAATTACATATGTCAGTGGGGGTGATGTACGGATTGTTTTCAAGATGTGAGTGTATAGGTGTAACAGCTTCACCGTCATATGTTGCTTGAATGGCAAGAAGCGAGTTGTGGTAGCGTCTAAATGCCACTATATTATTGTCGTTGTCGAAGTCGATACTATAGTCATTGCCGAAGGGTATTGTGTTTTTTTGTAGGGTGCCGGTCAAAATGTACAACCTTGTAATATTGTCATTGATGCGTATGATGTCAAAGTTGAAGTTTCCGAAACCTTGAGGTATGCCGTTGATGCTGTCAGCCATGTCTTGCATACGCGTCATAATTACTTTTCTTCTTTCTATCAGTTCTTTTTCTCTTTCGGTCAATACCCGGCTCGTCTCAATAGGATTGTATTGATTAGTTCTCATATCCCATTGCAGCTCGCACACTGTATTGACGATGCTCGTGTCGGCAAACAGTGCTATCATCAGACTGTCTTCTGCCATATATGTGAGCGAAGCTCCCACTTCTTCTGCCTTATGGTTGGCGAATAGAAAGTCGGCAACATTCCAATTTATCTTCTCAAAAAAATAGAGACGATGTCCTTCCTTTATGACACTGTCGTTTACGGCAAACAATTCTGCCAATGGTGGCAAATTGTCAAACGTGTTTTTCTGCCCATTACCCTCAGATACACAAGCGAAAAGAAGTGTGGCAAGTAGACTTGCTTTGAAACGTATCATTAAAGTGGATTGCATATATTGGTAAATGGTAATAATAGTGTAAATAGTTGTTATACTTGCAAAACTACTGAGTTTCACTAAAAACTGCAAATATTTTGCCGATGTTATTAGCATTGCCGACCATAGAGAACGGAAAATCTCCAAACAAAGGCACAGCATGTCTTCTTTCGCTCTATGACACGATGCGCGGCACCGCATTATCATGGCAGACAGAGGGGCAATACCCATGTCCTTACTTTGTCAGATGGCTCAGGTGAATAGAAAAAGACATGTTTTTCAATCCGAAGAACATGTCTTTCTATATAGGTTTGTCTGTGTCTTAATATTCCTATCGTAGTATGCGTGTGAGCTGGCGTATGGTGGATTGCGGCATACGACGCTCGTAGAGTATGGCGTGTACGGCATCGAGGATGGGCATGTCGACCTGTATGCGGCGGTTGATTTCCTTTATACACTTTGTGCCGAAGTATCCCTCAGCCACCATTTCCATTTCTATCTGCGCAGCCTTTACACTGTAACCTTTTCCTATCATGGTGCCGAACACGCGGTTGCGAGAGAAATTGGAGTAGCTTGTCACGAGCAGGTCGCCAATGTATACCGAGTCGTTGACATTGCGTTCTGCCGGACTGATGGCTTGCAGGAAACGTGACATCTCGCGAACGGCATTGGAGATGAGCACGGCCTGAAAGTTGTCGCCGTATTTCAGTCCGTTGCATATTCCCGAGGCAATGGCGTAGACATTCTTAAGCACCGACGAATACTCAATGCCTGTGACATCGGTGCTGATGCTCGTCTTGATGAATGGGCTTGAGAGCAGCTGCGTAAAGGATTCTGCCTTAGCGGTGTCGGCACAGCCTATGGTGAGATAAGAGAGTCGTTCGAGTGCCACTTCTTCAGCATGGCTGGGGCCGCCGATGCAGGCAATGTTGCTAAAGGGCACGTCGTACACCTCGTGGAAGTACTCCGAGCACACCATATTTTCGTCGGGCACGATACCCTTGATGGCTGTTACGATGAACTTCTCGCGCAGGTCGGTACGCAGTTTGCGCAGATGTGCCTTCAGATAGGGCGACGGGGTGACGAAGATCAGCGTGTCGTAGTTTTGCGCTATATAGTTGATGTCGCTTGAAAAGGCTATCTCGTCAAGGTTGAAGTGCACACTTGTCAGGTATGCGGGGTTATGCCCCAGCTCTTTGAAATCCTCAATGCGGTCTTCGCGGCGCATATACCACCCTATGTGACGGGTATGTTCCACCACAATCTTGGCTATAGCCGTTGCCCAGCTGCCGCCACCGATGATAGCTATCTTATTGAAGGTTGAGGACATGAGTTATATGTTCTGTTCTTCTGTCTTAATCCTTCTGTTCTTCCGCCTGTCCTGCTGCGGTGTCAATCCACTTCTGTACATCGTCCACAGAGGGTTTGTCGAGGTTGAGTTTGTACTTCTTGTTCACCTCGCCTATTTTCTGCTGCAGGCCTTGTGCTTTCTCGTCGCGAATGTCCTGTATGAGGTAGAAGCCGCACTTATTGAGTACGGGCACCCATTCTGCGGGCACGCCGAGGGCCTGCCATTCGGCATCCGTGCTGCGTGGGGCGCGCTTCTCGGGCTTCATCTGCGGGAAGAAGAGCACCTCCTGAATGTAGGTCTTGCCTGTCATGAGCATCACCAGACGGTCGATGCCGATGCCGATGCCGCTTGTGGGAGGCATGCCATACTGCAAAGCGCGCAGGAAGTCCTGATCGATAATCATAGCTTCGTCGTCGCCTTTGTCTACCAGGCGCATCTGTTCCTTGAAGCGTTCTTCCTGGTCGAGGGGGTCGTTGAGCTCGCTGTAGGCGTTGGCAAGTTCCTTGCCGTTCACCATCAGCTCGAAACGTTCCGTGAGTCCGGGCTTGGAGCGGTGCATCTTGGTCAGCGGTGACATCTCGACGGGGTAGTCGGTGATGAAAGTAGGCTGTATGAATGTGCCTTCGCAGGTCTCGCCGAAGATTTCGTCAATGAGTTTTCCCTTACCCATGGTGTCGTCAACCTCTATGCCGAGGGTCTTGGCGGTGTCGCGTATCTGCTCTTCCGTCATGCCGTTGAGGTCGTATCCGGTCTTTTCCTTGATGGCGTCGAGGATAGGCAGACGGCGATAGGGTGCTTTGAAGGAGATAATCTTTCCGTCGACCTCGCGTTCTGTGGTGCCGTTGACAGCAATACAGATGGTCTCAAGCAACTTCTCAGTGAACGACATCATCCAGTTGTAGTCTTTATATTGCACATAGAGCTCCATGCAGGTGAACTCTGGGTTATGGTTGCGGTCCATGCCTTCGTTGCGGAAGTTCTTGCCAATCTCGTACACGCCTTCGAAGCCACCCACGATGAGTCGTTTCAGATAGAGTTCTGTGGCGATGCGCATGTACATATCCTGGTTGAGCGCATTGAAGTGGGTGATGAAGGGGCGTGCACTGGCTCCTCCTGCTATAGCTTGCAGTGTAGGAGTTTCCACTTCGGTGTAACCAGCTTCGTCAAGAACGCGTCGCATGGTGCGTATGACGGTGGCGCGCTGAAGGAAAGTGTCCTTTACGCCTTCGTTGACAACCAGGTCGACATAGCGTTGGCGGTAACGCAGTTCAGGATCGTCAAACTTGTCGTAAGCCACGCCGTCTTTATACTTTACTATAGGCAGTGGCTTGAGGCTCTTGGAGAGCACTGTCAGTTCGCGTGCGTGGACAGATATCTCGCCAGTCTGAGTGCGGAAGACGCTGCCGCGCACACCAATGAAGTCGCCGATGTCGAGCAGACGCTTGAAGACCACATTGTACATCGTCTTATCTTCGTCAGTGCATAAGTCGTCGCGGGTGATGTATACCTGTATTCTGCCTTTTGAGTCCTGCAGTTCTGCAAAGCTTGCCTTTCCCATTACGCGGCGTCCCATCAGACGACCTGCGATGCAGACGTCAAACTGTTGCTCTTCGCCTTCTGCTGCATTGGCATTCAGTTCGTCGTAACGCTGTTTGATGTCGGTAGAGAAAGCGTCAGTGGAATACTCGGCAGCAGGGTAGGGGTCAATGCCCAATGCACGTAACTCCTGCAGACTCTCGCGTCGGCCTATTTCTTGTTCACTCAGTTCTAATATGTTCATAATGGTTAAAAGTTGGAATCAATATCTGTGTATTCTTGCCATGTTTGTTGGTTAAGCATTGCCTGCCTGATACATGGATGAACACTTTTATGTGTTCGGTTTAACTCGACAAAGGTAGACATTATTTATAAATTACAACTTGCGTGCGCACCTTTTTATAAAATTAACGCTGTCCGGTAAAAGTTCTTTACGGGAAATATAAACAGGCTGAATCCCTCGCTTGGGTGTCAGCCTTGTGGGTTATCTTTGTTTTTGGCAAAAAACATAACCATGAACAATGGTACACAGCTCCTCGGACAGCAATAATATAAAAAAGTCCCCCTGTTTCACAACAGAGGAACTCATAGTATAATAACAATTTACTTAATAATGAAAGATAATAATGAAAGACTAATTTCATTAGTTGGTGTTGCCTATCCGTTCATGCCATGCGGCATTCTGCGGCTATAGGTGAGTGGGTGCGGCTGTTGCAGCTTGCTGTGGTGGCTGCATGGGTACTGCTGCGAGGTCGCC
This sequence comes from uncultured Prevotellaceae bacterium, assembly GCA_900320845.1. Classification (GTDB taxonomy): domain Bacteria; phylum Bacteroidota; class Bacteroidia; order Bacteroidales; family Bacteroidaceae; genus Prevotella. The sequence goes on from ONTS01000003.1 coordinate 89,501, forward strand.
CACTGCCGGCAGACAACATGCTGAATGTTCTCCACTCATGACGCAATATCAGTGATATTGGTACCCAAAATCACTGATATTGGTGACGCAAAATCACTGATATTGGTAACCAAAATCACTGATTTTGTTATATCAACAGCACCTGACAGCGCTGTCTATCCACCATGCCCGTATCTAAAATAATGTCGAAAAGTGGTGCTGCAAACACGCCCTGCATCATGGCACAAGTATGCTGACCATGATGCAGAGCGTGTTGTCTCAGCTGTTCTGTGCGGGCGTTATTCCCAGAGTCTGAACTCGCCGGTGCGTATGCTGGCAATGACGCCGCCGTCGATGAGCAGGTCGGTGCCGGTGATGAAGCGTGCATGTTCCCCTAAGAGGAATGCGGCAGCCTCGGCAATTTCGTCGCTGGTGCCTGTGCGGCGGGCAGATGAAGCATCAATCATGGCCTGATAGCCGTCGCCGCCGGCACGGAACTCATCGTAAGCCAATGGGGTGACGATGACGCCAGGACTGATAGTGTTGATACGTGCACGACGCTTACACCATGAAGTGGCTGCGCCACGCTGAGCCTGAAGGTGGTTCAGGCGTTTGGCTATCATGTATGCACGGCCCGAGTCCTGCATGGCCACTTCTTGGATGAATGGTACATCCTTCAGCTTTTCTGTCGGAGTGTTGACCAGCTGCAACTCAATGTCATTGGGGATGGGGTACATATATGCCGCCTGACTGCTGATGATGAGTCCGGCTCCACCCTCTTCCATAACCTCGCCGAAGGCATCGACGGCATAACCCGTGCCCACCATGTCGAGGTCGATAATATGTTCGGGACTGGCTTGGTTGGGCGACGCGCCGGCAGTGTCGATGAAATACATTACTGGTCCAAGTTGCGCAGCTTTCTGTGCAAACGCCTCTACACTCTCTTTCTCCAACGCATTCACCTGCATCGTTTCTGCATCGTAGCCACAATGGCGGAAATCGTCGCATACGCGCGTCAGTGCCTTCTCGCTGATGTCGCCCAGCAATATCTTTTTTCCTGCTCCGATACGGCGCACGATGGCTGTTCCCATACTGCCGGCACCCAAGAGGGCCACAACGGCTTTTTGTTCGTTTCTGTCGAAAATCATCGTTGTTCTTTTTATAGGTTTTTGGTCTGTTATTGTTTGTGCTTGGACTCCACTGCAACGCTTCGAAATGACGGTTACATTTCAAGGTGAAGCGTACCAACACTTTTTTATATTGCCTTGATGAATTTTGCCGGATTGCCTCCCACAATGGTGTTGGGAGCTACATCTTTGGTGACGACAGCTCCGGCAGCAACGATAGCGTTCTCGCCGATGGTCACACCTGGCAGGATGATGGCGCCCACACCAATCCAAGTATTACGGCAGATATGGACGGGTTTGCAGCGTAGCACCATACGGTTGCCGAAGTCGTGGTTGTCGGTTACGATACGAACATTCGGTCCAATCATGACATTGTCGTCGATGGTAATGCCCCCTGCTGCCATGCATGTCAGCGAGTGATTGACGAATACGCCCTTGCCAATCGTCATTTGGCAGACGAAGTCTATCTGAACGGGTGGCATCAGATAGCTCGTCGGGTCGATATGTCCGCCAAACAGTTGCTCTTCCAGTGGTCGTATTTGTTCAGGCAACGGCGCCGTCGTGTTGATTTGAAAACAAATGTTGGCGCAGTAGGTCATGTGTTTTATAGCTTCTGCGTACTCTGGTGTCGACATGTCAACGTCAGCACCAGACTTTAATTGCTCGAAAATGTCCATATTGCTTACTGTTTTATGATAAGCGATTAACGCTCTGTTTACTATTCTGTGGTGTCGTAGGCAAAGGTCCAACGAAAAGCGCAATCCGTTTTTATACAGATTGCGCTTGTTTTTTCACATTTTTCCGAAAAAGACTATCTGCACTCCTGCAATTTATCTTTTCCCCCCTTATCTGGTGGCGAGACTTTTCAGCGTGCATTGCTCACTCATCACAGGGTCTTTATCCATTCGGTGATGTCGCGCAACACCTCAGGTGAGACGGTTTCCTCAATCAGTCTGTACTCCATAGGCAGGCCGGTGGTGGAGTGTTGGAAGAGATGGTTGAGCGACGGGTATTCCTTCACAAGGTTCTTTTTTGATGCCGGCAGCAGATTCCTGATGGCATATAGGTTCTGATCGACCAGCACCTGACAGTCGTTGTTACCGTTTAAGGCAAAGACAGGACAGCGTGAGGCTCTAATGTCGTCTGATGGGTCGTAATCCATAAACCAACGCATCCATGGTGTCTTCTGAACAGCCTGCTGTTGACGGTATTGTGCCACAGTCATGTTGGCAGGCATGCCCGACAGCTTCATGATCTTATTGGCTTGTTCCACAAGCAGTGTGTCGCCTTTCACGCCCGGGGCTGCCAGTGCGACGATGAAGTCTGCCTTCTTCCTTGCCGCCAGCATGAAAGCGATGCTGCCGCCTTCGCTATGGCCGAGGCAACCCACCTTGCTGAAGTTCTTCATCGAACGTAAGAAGTCGATGCCGGCAGCAGCGTCGCGCATGAAGTCTTCGGTCGTCGCATTCTGCACATCGCCCCCAACCGACGCACCAAAGTTGCGGTCGTCGTAGCGAAGGGTGGCTATTCCGTTGCGTGCCAGATAGTCAGCGATGACCAGGAAGGGCTTATGGTCGAATATCTCTTCGTCGCGATTCTCCTGTCCGCTGCCCGTTACCATCAACACCACAGGCACCTTGCCCTTCTTCATGTTCTCAAAGCCTTGTGGAAAGGTCAATGTGCCAGCCAGTGTGGCACCATCGGCGTCGTTGCTGAATGTAACCTCCTCCGTCTTATATGGGAATGGTGGCGTGGGATGCTGCGGACGACGCAACTCTTCAGCACCCTTGCTCAGCACCAAAGGTAATGCCATGCCCATCTGTGTGAAGATTCCGTCGAGCTTTCCCTCCTTCAGTCGTGCCCGATAGGTGGCGCCTATCATGTCAACCTTCACCGACAGCGAGTCGTCGGACAGGTGCTCCTTTGTACAAGCGATGCCCTTCACGCTTTGGTCGGGGCTATCCATCGATATATTCACCTCATTGGCAGCCTGTTCCACATGCAGTACCAGCGTGAGCGACGAGCCCATGACCTTCAGCTTGCCGGTCCACGTGCCGATGAGATTGCCCGCAGACTGTCCCTGTGCCAAACACGACAGAGTGATGCTACTCAGCAGTGTGGCGATAGCAATGAGTTTTTGCATTTTTCTTTCCATAGGTTCAATAGTTACTTAATTGCAAAGATACACAGAAAAGCATCAAATTACCATCACCGTGTACATTTTTTATAAATCATTTTGTCAATTAGTGGCAGAATAATTTCACTTTTCATACTTATATTTTTTAATTATAATACCTTTCAAAAGACATTCTTGTTTTGTTAAATAATAATTAATCCTTACAAGGTTTTGATGTATGAATCCGTTTTTTTTTCTACTTTTGCAAAGTAACTTTATATAGCAGTAGACCAACTCAATCCGACAAGATGAATATCTCAAACATACGCCGCATTATCGAGCGAGAGCCCAATCTCTCCACAGCCCTCGGTATGCAGTTTCTCGATACTCCCGATGCTGACAGCTGTCAGGCAACAATGCGTGTGGACGAACGCAACAGACAGCCCTTCGGATTCCTCAGCGGAGGTGCATCGCTGGCACTGGCTGAAAACCTCGCAGGTGTAGGCTCGTCGGCATTATGCCCGGGAAAGATATGTGTAGGCATTAATGTCAGCGGCAACCATGTCAAGGCTGTCACAGAGGGAGACACCGTAACGGCAACGGCACACATAGTGCAGAAAGGAAACACCCTGCATGTGTGGCATGTAGACATACACAACTCGGCAGGAGAACTCATATCGACAGTAAGCGTCACCAATTACATCGTGGCAGGCAAAGCAGCATCCGACAATCAATAAACACTGCACACCCACATGCCCAGAAAATACCATAGTGCCACCGCTCTCCGATACCCCTGTCGTCGCAGCTGCACATCGCTGATGGCTACCGTCATCGCCTGTATGATAGGCATGGTGGTCTCATCCTGCAACACCATGCGTCACGCGACGGCATCAGCATCTATGAGCCAGTCGCAGCCGCAGCACTTCATGGCTGCCATTAGCGGATGGATGTACTACGACTCCATCAGCGACTTACATCGCATCAGAGTCGACGAGGTGCGACAGCTGGACGGACGTGTGAAGATACTGCGACAATATACGCAGCAGGAGATGGACGAAGGCTTCAGTATCGCCACCATACGCAGCGACGGACAGACCATACGACGTTATGGCATGGATAATCCGCTGATAAAGACATTCGAATACCTCGCTGGCGAGGGCGAACTCGGAATCTTGACACAGACCAACGACAGTGCAGAGTTTTTCATCCGCGTACCTCTTGACGACAAACCCGACAACGTGCAGATACGATACAAACACAATACACTGGTAACAATACCACTAAAACGATAAACAAATACACCTGTAATATGAGAAAACTTTTTACCCTCTTATCAGCTCTCAGCATTGCCCTGTCGCTGCAGGCGCAGAAGTATGAGATGGACACCCTGAAATGGGAAGGCGACGCGAGCAAGTACATCAATATCGTCTTCCTAGGCGACGGGTACACAGAAGCCGAACTGCCCACATTCGTCGAAGATGTGAATGCTTCCATACAGTCATTCTTCCAGATCGTGCCGTGGAAACACTACGTCGACTACTTCAACGTGGTGCTCATCAAGACACCTTCCAATGTCAGTGGAGCAGGACTCACCCCGGCAACACCCGTCGATAACTTCTACGGAACCACCTTCGGATACAACGGCACCGACCGACTGCTGTGGCCATCGTCACTGACGAAGGTGCGTACCACACTGGCCAACAACTTCCCACAGCACGACATCGTGGTGATGATAGTCAATTCGACAAAGTATGGCGGAGCGGGAAGCAGCGAGCTCATGACCTTCTCCAAATACAAAAATCCCAGCAACCCCAGCTACGACTCCGAACAGATATTCTTCCACGAAGTAGGTCACGGATTTGCCAACCTCGCCGACGAGTATTGGGCTGGCGCAAGCTATGCAACGGAGAAACCGAACCTCACCAAGACATCCGACCCTACTACAGTGAAGTGGAAGAACTGGGTGGGCACAGACAACATCGGCGTTTATCCGCACAGCGAAAACACCGCTTGGTATCGTCCTCACCAGAACTGTCTGATGCGATACCTGGGCAGACCGTACTGCGATGTGTGCCGACAAGAAATCATTGAGAACATACATAATCAGGTGAACCCCATCAAGGCGTTCACACCTGCCAGCGCAACAACCATACAGACAGAAGACGATAGCTACCCCCTGTCAATCTCCCTCGTGGAACCCAATCCCAACACGCTCCAAGTGGAATGGAAAAAGGGTAACGAACTACTGGCAAAGAACGTCACCGACTACCAGTTCAACCTCGCTACCATCAACATTGGCGAGACCGCTACCATTACTGCCAGTGTGGTAGACACCACCGCCATGCTGCGTGTCGACAACCACAGCACCACCATACACATGAATAGCGTGATTTGGAAGATCAAACGCACCGGAGCGTTGACAGGTATCAACCAAGCTACTACTCAGGCAGAGATTGCTGTAGGTCCCCTACCCTTCAACGACAGACTCACCATACGCTGTCGCGGACAGCAACAGGCTGGATTGCAGATACACCTCACCGACATCAGCGGCATGCTCGTTGGTTCAGCAACAACTGATGGCGACGGAATGGCAGAGATAAACACTGCAAGCCTGATAAAGGGTGTATACATCATCACCATAAAACAACAGAACAACGTGTTGTTCACCAAGAAAATGACCAAGCAATAAAACAATAGCTGTCTTGCACATAGGGGCAAGATACGAAACGGAGGTGGAAAGACTTTTACGTCTTTCCACCTCCGTTTCGTATCAGACATAGGGTCTTTCCTCTTTTACGGTATTACTGCTGGTGGGGTATGTGTCACTAATGCTGTGTCTGTTCTTATGTAAAGGTTCAGAAACCTCCGGGCCTTCCACCTCCGAAGCCACCACCTCCGGGTCGTCCACCGCCAGGTCTTCCGCCTCCGAAGTTACCACGTTGGCGGTCGCCGCCGGGACCATAGCCCATACCAGGACCATCGCCGTGCTCACCTTGGCGTGCGTTCTTGCCGCCGAAGCTGTTGAAACGCCAGATGATGTGCAGCATAGCGTAGGAGTTGATGCTGTTGTATTGTGTGTCTCTGCGCTGTATGGCGTTGATGGTGCGTGAGAAGTTGCTCTGCTTGTGCAGGATGTCGTACCACTGCAGCATCACTGTCAGCGCATTGCCTTTCAGGAAGCTGTGCGACAGCTGCGCATTCCACACCAGTTCGTTGGTGTTCATGGCGTTGTCGGCATAGCCACGGCGCGAGTTCTCGTGAATATCGGTGGAAAGGGTCGTCCCCCATGGCAAGGTGTAGTTCACGTTGATGCCATAGGAGAACTGCCATGTGTCAAGGTTGCTGCGACTCTGCAGCTTGTTGCGGGCGTGGGTATAGGTCAGCGATCCGTTGAGGTCTATCTCCAGCTTATCGCCGCGCCAGCTTGTCGACAGCCGTTCGCCGAGCGTCGTCACGCGGGTGACGTTACGTTGAGAGGAAGACATGCGGTCGAGCGCCAGATAGCCGACGTTGTGCTCGTAGGCAGCATCGGTGAAAGTGTTGACATTCCATCGTCCTACGGAGTCGACGGAGAAGTTGTACATAAAGGCGCCTCGCAGATTCCAGTTACCGTTGATGTTGACGGGCATTGTTGTGCGTCCGCCGGTCGTCTCGTCGTATTCCACGCGCGAAGAGATGCTGTTGCGCGTCTGTTGGAAGTTGACAAATGTCATGATGGCGCGTTGGTGGCTCTGCTTATAGTCGTTGAAGAAGAGTCGGAAGTTGTTGGTGAACGAGGGCTTCAGTCCCGGGTTACCGCGTGTGATGTTGAGCGGGTCGCTGTCATCCACGATGTCGAGCAGGTCGGTCATGCTGGGCTGTGAGGATGTTCCGCGATAGTTGATGCGCAGGTTGCTCACTCTGGAGAAGCGGTAGCGGAAGTCGAACGTCGGGCTCCAGTTGAACACATGGCGCAGCGTGTCAATGTGAATGCCACGATAGTCCTGCATGTATTTGGAGTTTTGCGGCTGGAACATTACACCGGCATTAAGTTGAAACTTCTGGTGTATCCAACGATACATCAGCTGTATGTCGTGCGTGTAGTTGCGGTATTCGGAATAGCGGCTCAGGTTGTCGTCGCGGTAGTCGGTGTATGGATAGGGCAGACGTGAGAGCAGGCTGTTCCAGTCGCGGTATTGCGGGCTGAATCCGTAGCTGAAGTCGGGTCCTTCCTCGCTGAAGTCGTAGGTGGAACGGTCGCTCTTGGTAAAACGATATTGGTACTTATAGCTCAGTTGCAGGAACATGGCTTTTGCTATGGGTTCGCTGTAGGTTGCCTGCAAGGCATAGCCCCAGTTGCGTTGCGGGGTGACGTTGAAGCGGTGTGTCTGGTACGTGCTGTCGAGTCCGAGTGCCGTCTTCACCATGAAGAGGTGCACATCGTTGGTCGACAGGCTTTTGCTGTCGTTGCGTCCCACGCTCCAGTCGGTGCGGAAGGTGATGTTGCGTCCCTTCGTGTTCAGCTTGCGGTTGTACTGCAGCATGGCATTGCCTGACTGTGTCTTGCCGTAGGTGATGTCGCGGTTGCGTTGTGTATTTACCATGAGTCCGCTTTCTGCCATCTGCTCAATGCTCTCGTCGGAAAGCGGGTCATCGACGTAGGTGTAGGGGTCGTCGTTGTAGCTTGCCGATGTCTGTCGTGTGGTGGCGTCGCTGGTGGAGAGCGTGAAACTGGGACGGAACATGATGTTGGTCATCGAGTCGGGTGTCCACTCCAGTCGCAGTCGTCCGTCCCAGCTGTTGCCGCGTGTGTATCGCTGGCTAAGGCTGTTGGAGAACGAGCCGATGGTGCTGGTGAAGTTTTCCATCGACGTGAGCGACCATATGTCGCCGTTGCTGTGGTTCCATCGCAGGCTGGCATCGAGCTTCAGCTTGCCCTTGTTCTCGTAGTTGTAGTTGAGTCCTGCCATCTTTGCGGCATTGAGTCCGTTGCGGTTGGCTCCGAAGCGTCCTCTTCCGCCGCCACCGGGGAAGCCCATGTCGTTGGTGTTGTTGGCGCTGCCGAAGAGCATGATGCGCGAGCGGCTGCGGAAGTAGGCCGCCATGAGCCGTTCGCTATAGCGGTGGTGTGTGCCGATGGAGAGATCGACGTTGGCAAACATACCTTTGTTCATGCCCTGCTTGAGTCCGAAGTCGAGTACTGTCTGTTCGTTGCCGTCGTCGATGCCTGTGATGCGCGACAGGTCGCTACGCTCGTCGTAGGCCTTGATGCGGTCGACGATGGAGGTGGGCAGATTTTTGAGCGCCGTCTTCGTGTCGCCCGTCATAAACTCCTTGCCGTCAACGAGAATCTTCTTCACCTCCTTGCCGTTGATTTTTATCGTGCCATCGTCGCTCACCTCCGCGCCGGGCAGCTTCTTCACCAGTTCCTCAATGGTGGAGCCCTCAGGTGTGCGGTAAGCCGAGGCGTTGTATTGAAAGGTATCTTCCTTCACTGTCACCTTCGTTGCATAGCCGGTGGCGGTGACACCTTTCAACACGATGGCATCGGCGCTCATGGCGATGTTGCCAAGTGCGACGTTGGCGCTGTCCTTTATGGTAAGATTCTTCACCAACATCTTATAGCCCACGTTGGTCAGCTTCAGCAGATAGCTGCCATCGGCGGGTGCCTGGGTGGAGAATAGGCCGTTGTCGTCGGTGGTGCCGCCTGTGACAAAGGTGCTGTCGGGTTTCAATAGCTGAAACGTGGTGAACATAAGTCCCTCTTTCGTGTCCTTGTCGACCACCGTGCCGGTGATAAGGCGCTCCTGAGCATGGGCAAAGGTGGTGAACAAAAAGAATAGAGGAAGCAGCAAAATGTGTTTCTTCATAAATAAATAGTGGTGTCTATGTTTGTTGTTTTGACGCAAACAGACCTGCAATCGTTTAATTGTAAGCAAAAAAATCACTCCACATATCGTCTACTGCCCTGTGGAAACATGATTTTTTGTTGCAAACAACCGTGCATTTGCCGAAGAATATCTAACTTTGCTCAATGCCATTGTGCCAACCATACAGATATCCATCGCCTATGACACCTCCCGTTTTTGTTGCCGATGTGGGCAATGCTTTGCTCAAGATGGCTGCAGAATGCAATGCCACTCACCTTTTTATGCTGACCGACAGCAACACCCTGCGTTGCTGTATGCCTACGTTGCAGCTTCAGCATGGCGAAAAGGAGGTGACGCTGCTCAGCATCGAAGCCGGCGAGCATAATAAGGGGCTATCCACGGCTGTCACCCTTTGGCAACAACTCATCGCACATGGTGCCACACGAAGCTCCATGCTCGTCAACCTCGGCGGTGGGGTAGTCTGCGACATGGGCGGTTTCGTGGCGACAACATTCAAAAGAGGTATGCCTTTTGTCAACATTCCTACTACATTGCTTGCCATGGTAGACGCTGCAACGGGAGGAAAAAACGGCATTAACTTTGAAGGACTAAAGAATGAAATCGGTACATTTGCAAATGCCAGAGCAACTCTGCTGCATACACGGTGGCTTACTACGCTGAGCGATGAAGAGATGTTGTCCGGCTATGGCGAAATGCTGAAACACGCCCTGTTGGCAGATGAGAGACACTGGGCGGACGTGTTGCTCATGGACGCTACCACCGCCAAACACCATGCCGCCTACATGGAGCCTGTCATAGCCCGATCGCTGCAGGTGAAGACAGACATCGTGGCACAAGACCCCCACGAAAAAGGGCTGCGCAAGGTGCTGAACCTCGGACATACCACAGCCCATGCCCTCGAGTCCCTGCTCATGCAACGCCCAACATCTTCCTTCCTACTGCCGCACGGACATGCTGTGGCGCACGGACTGGTGGCGGCACTCTACATGAGTTGTGTGTTGTGTGGCTTCCCCATCGACAAGATGAGGAAGACAGTGGCGCATATACGGCAATGCTACGGCAGACCGCCGATAACATGCGACGACTACGACGCTCTGTTCGATATCATACAGCACGACAAAAAGAACTGGAACAACCAACCGGCATTCGTGCTGCTTGAAGATATAGGCTCTGCGCGTACCGATGTGGCTGTAGACAAGCAGCTGTTCTGCGAAGCCCTCGACTTCGTAAGAGAAGGGTAGGGCAGAGTAGAGCACAAACAAACTTCAACCGAACAACAACAAACAATTTCAAACAATAAAAAGAAACTATTATGATTATCAAGTCTTTCCTGACTTCTCGCAAGTCTTTTATGCTCCCCGCCTTTGCTGCCTTGGCAATGTTCTCCATGGTGTTTGCCTCCTGTGGCGACGATGAAGAGGAAAACATGGGCGGTCCCTCCATGGAAAACACTAAGTCCTACACCATCAATGGCAAAAAATATGACGTTAAGTCGGTAGGCTACTACTTCAATGACACTTACGGAAACTTCAGCATTCTCTTCACTGCTGAGAACTTGGACCTGAGCCGTCAGCTGTCGACAGCACCCAAACTGCCTTATCTGAAAATCAATATCCCGAATGAGAAGTGCAACATGACGTGCGACCTCACACAAAGTCTGAACAGCTCGTATGCCATCTTCTATGTGCAGACCAATGAAGGAAGCTTCGCCGACTTCACATCGGGCAAGATATACATCAGCATTCGCAGTAACAAAATCAAGGCTCTGCTGACAGGACAGGCTGAGAAAGGACCGAAATTGGAACTGCAGTACGAAGGCTCTGTCGTAAGAAGCGAGAAAGAAATTTGGTAATACAATGCAACCGGTGTAAGAAACACAACTCGACAGGTTAAAACTACAAGCGGATGTGCCTCATAGGCACATCCGCTTGTAGTTCCTGCCGGGAGAAGGGAGCGGGCAGAGTGGCGGAATGTTGACGACCCCACTCTACACCATTATTAATATCACGCGCGCGCGAGGAACGAAAAGGAGCGAAAACGTGAGTTTTAGACAAAATGA
>ONTS01000029.1 GCA_900320845.1 uncultured Prevotellaceae bacterium
GATTCGTGAGGAACTGTCGACGGAAATCAGCGTGGATGAATTCCTCTGCACGGTGGAATATGACTACCCTAAATTCCATTTGACCATGCATTGCTATCTTTGTTCACTGATGACAGATTCTCTACATCTGAATGAGCATGAGGCAGCAAAGTGGCTCACTAAGGATGAGTTGAATAGTGTAAAGTGGCTGCCTGCAGATGCGGAGTTGATATCACATTTAAGATGGTTGAAGGAAGAGAGAAGATACGGAACTGAGCAATAGAACATAAATCGAAAACGTTATAAGAATATATGGCACAAGATACTAACAACATCCCAGAGCTTCAATCGTTATATAAGCATTGTGAAAGCTTCAAGGAAACAGTTAGGCGTATAAAATAAGGCATTTCTATTATGAAACTGATATACGGAGCAGACAAATACTTTATAGGTGCGGTGAAGTTCTTTGACACAAACAAGGACTTCGGCTTCATTGCGTCTAACAATTGTAATATGCCGTCACCTAAATACAACCAAGACTTTTATGTTTGTTCTGCGAGTTTCATTGAGGATGAAGCAAAGAAAGAAGGGCAGATTGTTGTTTTTCAGGTGGACAAGCAGGACAACGGCAAGAAACGAGCAGTGAATGTCAGACGCATTACCAAGTCTGATGAGGATGCACAGCTAGCATTGTCCTATTACGGAGACCATGAGTATATTGAGTATAAAGACAATCGAAAAATAAATCTCTATACGCATACCTTCAAACCTTTAGGTATGGTTGCAGATAAGGAGAAACGTATAATTGAGGAGGATGCAGAGCGTACCCCAGAAAAAACGTCTGAACACTTTAAGTTCTTTGTAGACCATTACAAACAGAACGAATACTCCAAAGATCGATATATCTTTGACCGACAGTTCTCAACAGAAGATAAGTCCATCTGGCAGTCACTTCTCTCTATTTTTACTGATGAAGAACGGCTGGCTGTATTGAAAACATATCCAACCATTGTTAGATATTTTGACGATGCAGACCTTGTACAGAAATGGCTGGAACAGAAACTTAACGACAACAGTACGCTCTCTGACTGGCAAGAGGTTGAAAAATCATTTGAGTATATCCCTAACGAATGTGTGATGTATGCGAAACAGCACATCGAGATGTTGGTGGATGGCAAAATTAACGAGGTGTTTGAAGAATTGTCCACACGTTCGGATATATCTGAAGATGACCTAAATGTGTCAAGTGAATACCGCCAAAGAAGAACCTTGGGGATGTATGTTGACCGCGATAAGCAGAATGCTGTAAGCAAACTGTGGTCGTACCTCCGCTTGACCTCCAAGCAGTATGAAGAGGAAAAAGCTAAGTGTTTGACTTTGGTGAAGACAAATCGTTTCAAGAAAGAATTGACGGCATTTGTTGGGAAACAGCATAATGAATACGGAAGAAACGATTTCTTCACCTATCTCAACAACCTGCCCGTAGAAGATTTCCAGTCCTTTAGAGAAGAATTGGCATTGTCAATTTCACAAATCCTTGATAAAGCTATCGAGGAGAAGAAGTATTGGCAAGTGATTGGCGATATCGGGCAACTTTCGGTTATGGGTGAAGATTTTCTAAATCCTTTCAGGCAGAAATTGCTTCCATTGATAAAGAATAAACTAAAAGAGTTGTTGCGCACCAACCTAAATTCTCCCTACAGAATAAAGTCCGACTTCTTCTCAGCATACGAGCATTATAGCTCAATCTATGAAAAAGCAGAAAAAGTGGGAATTAAACAAGGACTTATCCCCATATTGAGAGAAACACAGTCCATAGGTGTGCTTTCTGAGGTATCAACTGGTTTTCATTCATGGCTTACAATAGATGAAGCATTAGCCTTGTCGGAGCAAATTGTTTCACAATGGGGGTATGCGGACATAAAGGAATTTGTCAAAGACGATTCTGAATTGTTTGATCATAGCATCGAATTTGCTAATATTGTCATTGCGAGGGCAAAAGAGGTGGTAGAAACAATCCCACTTAGCCATTTCTTTGACGGTACGCCATTGGAAGAGAGAGAAAAAAAGTATTATTCTCGCTATCCTGAAAGGGAGAATTGTACTTTTCTCAAAGATTTGAAGAAGTTGATTCCAGATGGCCAGTGCTCTTCAGTATGGGCTGACTACATCAACAGCAGGTCGGTAGAAGACCTTCTGATTCTATTTGAACATGATGTTGTCACGTCGTTGCCAGAGAATATTGTAGAGATTATCATCAACGCAATTTCCCTTAATGGAGTGTATGCAGAAAAGGAGCGATGGTATAATAAACCTTCGCTCAAAAACAGAACACATGCAAAGGTTCTGGAAACGACAGAGGTTAATTTATTCCCGCTGATTGCGCAGAGATTACAATCAATGGAAATGACCGACGAAAATGTTGCGCTTGCTGTTCTCTTGACCGAACTTATGACAGCCAACATGCCAGGTGGCGATAGTGATTACTATACACGGCGAAATTGGGAAACAAGTTTTACGAGCCAAATACAGAACTTCAAAAAAACAAATAATATTAATCAAAGACTAGCCGTGATATGGTGGGCAGTTCATTCTAAGACCACAACATCGACGGCTTCTTTGACAGAAGTCTTTGCAATCCTGCCACCGTACCTACAGATAAGGATCGTCAAGAAACTTTTCAAGTCTATGAGTGAGGGGAAAATCCATCACACGGCAGAATCCTTTTATAATCTCATTTCCAATGGAGAGAGGCCGATATGCTTCCCTCTGGAAATTGCTTTTACATATTTAAAATTGCGTGAGAAAGACCAAACAAAGACTTTGGATAACAATGTTATGCTTCAGTTGCTTGAAGGTAGAGAAGATACGGACGAGTGGATTGGCATTAGAAGTATTGTTACTCAATGTTCTGGCAGATGGGTGGTAAATGAACTCCCTGACGATAGAAGCAATTGGAAACGTAATAGCTATTTCAATGGCATCATCAGCAATATACGAGATAGCAGACTTAGGGTTTTCATTCCTCAGAAGATGGTTGATGAATATGGCAATATAAAAGAATACAATAATAAGTACTATGCCCGCGCCATCCAGCAGATACAAATAACATACAAGGAGGATGAATACCAAATTGTAAGTGAACCCAATGGGGTCTCCTACTATTTTGATGAAGCTTACGAGGTTGAACTTTTTGCAATAGCAAGACCGTTCAATTTTAAATATAATGGTCTGAACAATTTTGTCGGATTTGAAACCAAAGAAGAAGATCAAGAAGAATTCTGCGAATGCCGTCTTTCAGACAAAGTGGACAATTATCACGGTCTTGCTTTTTATTGGTGTGGCAACAAGCCTTGCTTTCGCCCGCCTGTAAGGTATCGCACAGATGATGAATGGGAGTATTACACGATTCTTGATTTTATGCGTATTTTGGGAATATCCCCCGACTACATAAATAAAAATGGGAAACGAACTAAATTCGGCCATTACATCATTCTTTCATCCTATTTGAAGAGTTTTGCCAAGTTTTACGAGCATCTAAAATGTCGTGAATGCGGTAAACTGATGAAGCCTTCAGATATAACAAATTTCACGTCAAGGGCTGTTACTGAATTTTCCTGCACCAATGACAATTGTAAAAAGAAGGGATCTGTTGTATATCTCAACCACTGTTTCAATAAGAAAAAGTGTAATGCGACTATTGATAGCCGCGACTCAAAGCAATGTCCAAATGGACAGTATATTTGTCCCGAATGCGGAGCTTGTTGTTCAACAGAAAACTTTAGACTGCGAATAAGCCATCTACATATGACAGGTGGATATATATCAGACAGATTGCGACTGTTTGTTGAAAACGATTTAGGACACTGGGAGAAGCATGAGTATTATTGCTATAAGTGTGGAAATTCTATGCAGATACGAAGTGATGGGCATCGTGTTTGTCCGAATTGTGAAACAGAGTATGATCCTAACAAATAGCGCTATACAAAAATGTCAATTAATAATATCCGAATATGGTGACAAATGAATTGAGACCTAATCCCGAAGACTGCATTATCTGTGTAAAAGTAGGGAAAGTAAAAAGGGAGAATCTCTATGAGATGACCCGTAAGTATTGGAAGGTTGATATAAACCGTGCAAGAAAGGCTACGCACGTTCTTGCTATTGTTAATGGAATTGTGGAAGAAGTCTATAATCCTGTAGATTGGAAATACACCGAAGACCCTAAATACATTGGAAGGTGTGAGTTTCTGGGAGTTGAAGACGAACATACAACATACATTGGAAAAGACGTAACAACCTTCTATGGCAAAAGCCAAAATCCTGTGAAGTACATAAATATGTGACAAAAAATCATGTCCCTATGATTCTTCCTATGATTCCTAAGTTGTCAATACCTACAGTGTCCCTGTAAGCGTCCAACGTCCAATAATAGTTTAATAAAGATGTTTTCTTGAAGTCAAAGTTACGAAAAATCGAGGGCAGAACAAAATAAACGCGTTTATTTTTTTATGCCGAGATGGAGTAAGTTATCCAAAGTTACGAAAAATCGAGGGCTACGACTGCCTCAGGTGCGTTGGCGACGAAACGTTCGTTGGAGAGCTTCTTACGGAGGCTTGCCAAAAGAGAGGGGTTGCTGCACCAACATGGACTGTCAATGGCGGCTTTGTTGTGGTGACATTCATGAGACCCGCAAAGGGTGATATTCAAGGTGTCCCTCAAGGTGTCCCTCAATGTGTCCCTCAAGATGTCCCTCAAGATGTCCCTCAAGATGTCCCTCAAGATGTCCC
Source organism: uncultured Prevotellaceae bacterium (assembly GCA_900320845.1). Lineage (GTDB taxonomy): Bacteria > Bacteroidota > Bacteroidia > Bacteroidales > Bacteroidaceae > Prevotella. The sequence continues at coordinate 4,770 of ONTS01000029.1, forward strand.
TCAAGATGTCCCTCAAGATAATGAACTTGATGATTGGATAGAGAAACAAATCCGAAACAATCCTCAAATCTCGACAGAAGATTTGGCCAAATTGAGTAATCGAAGTTCAAAAACCATAAAACGCCACCTTGCCAAAATGCCACATATCCGTTATGTGGGTAGTGGCTATAGCGGTCATTGGGAGGTTCTTGACAAAGAATAAAAACACCGTTGCGAAATGCGACAATGGCTGCAGATGAGATGTATGGACCCATAAAATGGAAATAGCGTGTAACTCGTCAGAGCTACACGCTGTTTCTTTTACTTTAGATGTTCTTATTATGTGCTTTGTTTTACTTTACTTCACCTCCTCGAAGTCGGCATCCTGGATGTTGTCATCCTGCTTTGGCTGCTCCTGCTGAGTCTGCTGCTGTCCGGCATTCATGTCGGGACCTGGCTGAGGACCTGCCTGCTGGTACATCTGGGCAGAGGCTGCCTGCATGACTTGGTTGAGGTTGTTGATGGCGTTATCGATAGCTGCGATGTCGCCATTCTTGTGAGCATCCTTCAGGGTCTGGAGGGCACTCTCGATACCTGGCTTCTGGTCGGCAGGAATCTTGTCGCCGTTGTCCTTGAGGAAGTTCTCGGTGGTGAAGATCATCGAGTCTGCCTGATTGAGCTTGTCGATACGCTCGCGTTCCTTCTTGTCGGCTTCGGCGTTAGCTTCAGCTTCAGCTTTCATGCGGTCGATTTCTTCCTGACTGAGGCCGCTGGATGCTTCGATACGTATGGCCTGTTCCTTACCCGTTGCCTTATCTTTGGCACTGACGTTGAGTATGCCGTTGGCGTCGATGTCGAACGATACTTCAATCTGAGGCACGCCACGCGGTGCGGGAGCGATACCTTCGAGGTTGAACTGTCCGATGCTCTTGTTCTGTGAAGCCATTGGACGCTCGCCCTGAAGTACATGGATGGTCACTGCAGTCTGGTTGTCGACAGCAGTAGAGAATGTCTCACTCTTCTTGAACGGTATGGTGGTGTTGGCTTCGATGAGTTTGGTCATTACGCCACCGAGTGTCTCGATACCGAGTGTCAGCGGTGTGACGTCGAGCAATACGATGTCGCCCACGCCTCCTTCTTTATTTAGGATAGCTCCTTGGATGGCTGCACCGACTGCCACTACTTCGTCGGGGTTCACGCCTTTTGAGGGCTCCTTGCCGAAGTAGTTCTTCACGAGTGTCTGCACGGCAGGTATACGGCTAGAGCCACCGACGAGGATCACTTCATCAATATCTGAAGTCTGCAGTTTAGCGTCGCGTACGGCGTTCTGGCAAGGGATGAGGCAAGCCTGGATGAGTTCGTGTGCCAGCTGCTCGAACTGTGAACGTGTCAGCGTCTTTACAAGGTGCTTAGGCACGCCGCCTTCAGCAGAGATATAGGGAAGGTTAATTTCTGTTGTGGTAGAGCTTGACAGTTCTATCTTTGCTTTCTCTGCAGCTTCCTTCAGACGTTGCATTGCCATTGGGTCTTTGCTCAGATCGATGCCTTCGTCGCTCTTGAAGCCGTTGACGAGCCAGTCGATGATGACCTGGTCGAAGTCGTCGCCGCCGAGGTGAGTGTCACCGTTGGTGCTAAGCACTTCGAATACGCCGCCGCCAAATTCAAGGATAGAGATATCGAAGGTACCGCCACCGAGGTCGAACACGGCAATCTTCATGTCTTTGTTTGATTTGTCGAGACCGTAAGCCAGCGCAGCTGCTGTAGGCTCGTTGACGATACGCTGCACGTTGAGGCCTGCTATCTGTCCAGCTTCTTTCGTTGCCTGACGCTGTGAGTCGCTGAAGTATGCGGGCACTGTGATGACGGCGTCGGTAACCTCGCTTCCGAGGTAGTCTTCTGCAGTCTTTTTCATCTTCTGGAGTACCATGGCAGAAATCTCCTGCGGTGTGTATTTGCGTCCGTTGATGTCTACACGGGGATAGCCGCCTTCATTGGTTACTGTGAATGGCACACGTTCAGCTTCCTTGCGCGCCTGTTCATAGGTCTCACCCATGAAGCGCTTGATGCTGTACACGGTGTTGTTGGGGTTGGTGATGGCCTGACGCTTGGCGGGGTCACCCACTTTGCGTTCGCCGTCTTTCACAAAGCCTACCACTGAGGGGGTAGTGCGTTTTCCTTCGCTGTTAGCGATGACAACCGGCTCATTGCCTTCGAATACGGCAACGCAGCTATTGGTTGTACCTAAGTCGATTCCAATAATTTTTCCCATAGTTGTATTTGTTTTAATTGTTATTTCTGTTGTTTGTTCTCTTTATGATGTGAGGGCATTTTGTTTGCTATTGAATTAGCAAATAGTGTGCCAAAGTATGTGGTGAAAAGTTGAAAGGTTACTGTTTACAGGTTGAATAGTCTGGGGGAAAGAGGGCAACGTTGCGTTTGCAAAAGTTCTACGTTAGGAAACCAAAATCATTGAAATTGGTTTTCGGTTATAGCCTATTGTCATAAGAAAACGGCTGGATTGTCGTTCCAGCCGTATGCTTTCAAGTGTGTCAGTGCAGTGCTCTGTCTGGCATTTTATGGTATCAATGTCTTACGGGAATAGTAGGGTGGCATCGCCATAGGACAGGAATCGGTAGTCGTTGTCGAGGGCGAAGCGATACACTTCCTTCCATCTGTCGCCTATCAGCGCACTTACCAAAAGTAGTAGGGTGCTGCGAGGTTGGTGGAAGTTGGTTATCAGGGCCTTGACCACGTGGTATCTGTAGCCTGGCACGATGATGATCTGCGTGGTGGTGTGCAGCGTCTCGAGGCCGTTTCGGTCCATATAGTCAAGCAGTTGCTGCATGGCCTCCGTTGCCGTGGTGTCTTCGTCGTCGGTGTAAGGCTCCCATTGTCTGACGTCCAATTTGTCGGGACTGATGTCGGGATTGTTCTTGATTTTCTTTCCTATATAATATAGGCTTTCCAGTGTTCTCACGCTTGTGGTACCTACGGCTACGGCTTGTGCCTGATGGCTGATGAGCTGGCGCAGCGTGTCGGCATTGATGCTGATGTGTTCGGCGTGCATGTTGTGCTCGGCAATGTCGTCGCTTTTGACGGGGCGGAAGGTTCCGGCGCCCACATGCAGTGTCACTTTTGCAATGTCGATGTCATTTTGGTGTATCTCTGTCAGCAGTTCGTCGGTGAAGTGGAGTCCTGCCGTCGGTGCAGCCACGCTGCCTTTTATGTCGGAGTACACCGTCTGATAGTCGGTGTTGTCTGTCTCTTCCGTGTGTCGGTTGAGGTAAGGCGGTATGGGCAGTTCGCCCAGCGCCTGAATGATGTCGGCGAAGGAGAGTGCGTCGTTCTCCCACGTGAATGTTACGAGATGTCCGTCGTCGGTTGGCTCACCGCGCTGTGCCGTGAGGGTAAAGTCGGGCTGTGTGTGGGTGAGATGCAGGGGGTCGTCCTTCCACTTCTTGGCATTGCCGATGAGGCATTTCCATGTACAGGTGTGTGTGGTCTGGAACATCTGTTCGTAGTCGGCAGGCATTTCGGGTTCAAGAAGGAAGATTTCTATCTGTGCTCCTGTCGCTTTGCAGAAACGCAGCCGTGCCTGTATCACCTTGGTGTCGTTGATGACGAGCAGTGCTCCTGTCGGCAACCATTGCGGCAGTTGGCTGAAGGTGGCCGAGGTGATGTCCTTCGGTGTGCTGACTAGCAGCTTGGCTTGGTCGCGTTGTGCGAGGGGGTATTTGGCTATGCGCTCTTCGGGCAGGCGGTAGTCGAAGCGGTTGATGTCTATGTGTGGTATCGGCATAATTAAATGGTAGAAAGGGGAAATGTCCGTGTTGCCGTGACAGGGCAACATCCTGAACGTGGGCGAGCTATGCTTGCAGTACAGCGATGACGATGCCGTAAAGCACGGAGAGCCCCATTCCCGCTATGGGATATATAGTCTGAAATTGTATTGTCTGATAAGTGGTGGCTTTTAGTATGGTGATGCGCTGTAGCAACCACTTACCTATGATGACTCCTACCATGCTTCCCCAGAATAGTCCTGTGATGATGTCGGTGGGGTAGTGCTGCGCCAGGAAGAGGCGCGTGTAGCAGTTGACCAGCGACCATGCCACAACGGCGATGGTGAAGCGTCGCTGTCGTACGATGGTGAGCAGTAGCAGCGCCAGCATGCTGGTGTTGGTGGCGTGTCCTGAGAAGAAGCTGTAGTCTGTACTGCGATAGTTGTTCACTATTCTCACCATGTCGGCAAGCTCCGGCTCGTTGCATGGGCGTAGCCTCTGCACCCAAGGCTTCACCAGTCCTTCAGCCACTCCGTCGGCTATGAGCAGTCCCAGCAATGCTCCGCCAATGATGAGATACACATGCCGGGCCGGTAACTCCGAACGCCATAGCATGATGATGGCACCCAGGAAGAATGGGAGCCATGTCAGCGTTGAGGTATAGGTGATGGCGAGTGAGTCGACAAAGGCATTTCCGCCACCATTGAACAACAGTAGCAGCCCAGTGTCTAAGTCAGTCCACCATTGAGGCATTGTGTCAGGAGTATAAGAGTAAAGGGAGTAAAAAATGATGGTCAGATTATTTCAATGTGTCGTGTCTCTATCCATCCCGTTCTGCCGTCGGCAATGCGTATGGCTTTCCACTGCGGTAGTGAGTTGTCGGTGATGACCACCTTTGTTCCCTCGTGCAGCACAAAGGCATTGGGTGCATGAGTGTCGGGTGTGCGCTTGATGTTGGCAGATGTGGTGATGATGATTGCTGTGTTGCGATGGGTGAGTTGATAGCGCTGAACCCATGCGCAGGTAGTTGCCACGATGAAGAGTGTGAGGAAGCATATACTGCCGAAGAATCCTACCTTTCTCATCCTCATCTTTTCGGCGAAGAGATAGACGAGCAGCATGATGAGCGCCAGTGCCAACAGTGCCACCGATGTCTTTGCCCAGCGGTCGATACTCATCCAGTTGACCAGCGCCTTTGCCCATGTGATGAAGAACATCTCGCTCTCTGCCGGAATCTTGTCTACCGACTTTGCCTGTGCCACTTGCAGATTGTGGCGTATGTCGGCATCGCCTGGTGAGAGCAGGCGCGCCCGTTCATAGTTGAGCAGGGCCTTGGTGATGTTTTCCGTGCGATAGTATGCGTTGCCGAGGTTATAGTACACGTCGGCATTGGCACCGTCTTTCAGCAGCTCTTCGTAGTCCTTGATAGCTTGCTGGTAGTTGCCCTTGGCATATTCCTTATCTGCATTTTCCTTTGTCACAGCTGTAGCCACGCTACTGAAGGAAATCATGGTCAGCACCAGTAGCAGGGATAGGTATCCCGCCGACTCGGTCTGCTTCTTACGTTTCTTCTTATCTTTCATGCCATTTTCTATTTTCATGATGGCCTGTTGTGCTGCATTGTATGTGCGCTGCATGTTTCCTTGGGTGTCGCCCGGTGCATACTGTTCGTACTCGCATTCGTCGAGGGCATTGATAAACTGGTCTATGGTGTCTTCTTCGATGCCGTTGTCTGTCAGCGTCTGTCGTATGTTTTCGCGGTTAAGGTGTTCTACCGGTATGTGCAGCTTGTCGCCGGTGTATCCCCACAGTGTGCGCAGCACCTCGTCGTAGAACGCTGTTGCCTGTCCTTGACGCATCAGTTCGGCAGCACGTGTCAGTCGGCGGTTAGCCACCTTCTCGGCTTTCTTCTCTCTGGCGAGGATGATGTTGGCATTGAGCAGTGCCTTGCGGCGGAACATGTAGAGCAGCGTGCCGAAAAGGATGAGCAGTAGCACGAGCCATATCCAATATGCTGTGGAGAGAAAGAAGAACTTGTCGTGGCGTATTGTCTTACTCTTACCAGTGTGTATGGCGTGGATGTCGTTGTCCTGGTTCTCACTGTAGTCGGTGATGTCTACCGTGCCGTCTCCCTGCTCTACGTTGAGCGTTATGCTCTCAGTCTTCACGGTCTTGTAGCCGTTGGACTGCGTGTCGTAGTATGTAAGGCGAAGGGGAGGTATGGTGTATTTGCCTGCATGTGTCGGCACTGCAAGGAAGTCGTAAATCATGTTTCCTTCCAGTCCGTTTCCTGTGAGGTGTGTCTTGTCCGTAGTCTTGGTGTCGTAGCGTTCGAAGTCTTTAGGCAGGGTGAGTACGGGCTCTTTCATAAGCTTCATGTTTCCCGTTCCTGTCACAATGCAGCGCACTGTCAGCGGTTCGCCTGTCTTGAGTTGTCGTTTGTCAGCCTGCGCCGAGATGTTGAAATGTCCTACGCCGCCAGAGAAGTTGTCCGGTTTCTTCGGCAATGGGTCAACGTGTATCGTCACAGGGGGAGCTTTTATCTCCCTACGCTGCTCCACATATCCCGAACCGCCGTTGAAGAACTCCTCCAATGGGTCGACATAGCGGTTGCGTCGTACTACGGTACCCTTGAATGTGATGGACGGTATCTCTAGCGTGCCTGTCATCTGCGGGTACATCACATACTGACTCCATGTGACACAGCGATAGGTGCGGCCTCCTACGGTCTCGGTATGGAACGTCTTCTGTTGTGGCAGGGGCACTTCCTGTACATGGAAGCCTTTCAGGTCGGGCATCTTACCGTTGAGTTCTGTGAGGTCTACGAGGGTGTATACTTTGTATGTCAGCACCACGGCTTCCTGCTCGTGCACCTTGTGCTTGCTGGCATTGACTCTGATGAAGAGGTCCTGCCCGTTGGCCGGTACCGACATGCGTGCTTCTTGTTGCTGGTTGCGCTGTTGGTCTTCGTCGAAGAATCGCGGCCCGTTCTGCTGTGACGAGCCTTGCTGTCGTGATGGCGTGGCGGTGATCTTCACCGACGAAGAACTGATGGTACGTCCGTCTACGCTGATGCGTGCCGGTGGCAGAACATATGAGCCAGCCTTGTTGGCAATGAAGGTAAAGGTGAAGGTTGTCGACGACGAACCGCTGGTGTGTCCGTTGACGATGCGGAAACTTTCCTGCGTGGAGATGGAAGGACCATAGATGACTTCCAGCCCTGATGGCACCTGTCCTAAGTGTAGGCGTGAGTCAGATGTGTTGGTGTTGAGGGTGTACGCCACACGGAAGTTCTCGCCCACGGGTACATGCGATGGCGCTTTCACCGACATCTGCTGTGCTGAGAGCGATAGGGGGCAGAGTATGAGGAGTATGTTGAGTAAATATGTTCTCATGTTGTCAAAGCTACATTGTGGTTACCAGTTTTTCCGATTGCTGGCATCGCCTTGTCCGCGTCGTGCTTTCTGCATGCGCTGTTGGGTGTTTTTCTCGTCTTGCACGGCTGCGTTGAGCATCTGACGGGCATTATCCTTGCTCATGCTGCCTTTATTGGGTTGCTGACGATTGTTGCTCTGTTGATTATTCTTATCGTTCTTGTTATCCTGATTGTCTTTCTGATTGTCTTTCTGATTGTCTTTATTGTTGTCCTTGCTGTTCTTGTCCTTGCTGTCCTTATTGTCCTTGTTGTTATTCTTATCCTTATTGTCTTTATTATCCTTGTTGTTCTTATTGTCTTTGTTGTTCTGGTTGTTCTGATTATTCTGATTGTTCTGTTGTTTTTTCAGCATTTTCTTACACAGCTCGAGGTTGTAGCGGGCTATGAAGTTGTCGGGTGTCAAGCGCAGGGTGTGTTTGTAGGCATCTATTGCCGACTCATAGTTCTCCTGTCGTTGGTGTATGATGCCGAGGTTGTGGAACGACTGGGCCTTCAGCCTCTTGTCAGTTTGTCCTTTGGCAGCTTTCACGAAATAGTCGACAGCAATGGAGTCGGCCCCTTTCTGCATCTGTTGTGACATCGCCACACAGCCGAGGTTGTAGGTCGCCTTATGGTTGCTGGGATTATTCGACAAGGCTTTGCGATAGTATTCTGCCGCTTTGTTGTAGTCGTTCTTGTTGTAGTGCTTGTTTCCTCGGCGCAGCAGCATATTGTCGTTCTGGGCATGAGCCGTCAAAGCCATGCCGCCGAGTACGAACAAAAGGAAGAACCAGTGTTTCATATCTGATGAGTTGAGGAATTGTCGGTGTTGTTTTTACGTTGAGTGTGTTGGTGCGAGGGTATTATCCACGCTATGATGAGCAGCAGCACAGCCAGCAGCGTGACGGCTTGGAACTGTTCGTCGTATTCGCTGTATACCAGTTGGTCCGTTTCGCCCTTCTGCATCTTGCTTATCTCTCTGTCGAGTTGTTGTTGTGCCGAGCTGCTGTTGTCTACATGTATATAGGTACCGCTGCCTGCCTGTGCCACCTTTTTGCACATCTCTTGGTTGAGACGGGTGACGACAGTCTCGCCGCTGTTGTCGGTCAGGTAGCGTCCGTCCTCGTTGGGCAATGGTATAGGTGCTCCCTTGCTGGTGCCGACACCTAAGATGAAGACGCGTATGCCTTTCTTCTTGGCTTCCTTCGCAGCTTCTATCGCCTCTCCCTCGTGGTCTTCGCCGTCGGTGATGAGGATGATTGCCTTGCCAATTTCTTCATCTTGTGTGAAAGACAGCATGGATAGGCGTATGGCGGCGGCAATGTCGGTACCTTGTTGGGAAATCATGGTAGGATTGATTTCCTGCAGGAACATCTTGGCTGAGATGTAGTCGGTGGTGATGGGCAGCTGAGTGTAGGCTTTGCCGGCGAATACCACCATGCCAATCTTGTCGTTGACGAAATGTTCCATCAGGTTTTCCACCAACATCTTACTCTTGTCCAGTCGTGAAGGTGCCACATCTTTTGCCCACATGGAGTTGCTGATGTCGAGTGCTATGATGGCTTCGATACCTGTATGTCGCTCATGTTGCAGCTTGGCGCCGAGCTGTGGGCGTGCCAGTGCTATGATGATTAGCGCCAAAGCAGCCGTAGCCAGAACGAACTTAATAAGCGGTCTCCAGCGCGACACCCCTTCTGTGAGTCGTTGTACCAGTTGTTCCTCGCCAAACTGTTGCAAGCGTTTTCTGCGCACACGGCGCCAATGTATCCACATCAGTACGAGGATGGGGATGAGCAGCAGCAGCCACAGGAAGGAGGGATATTCAAAACGGAACATGAGTCTTATATTATGGTAGTGTGCGGAGAAGTGTGAGGCGCAGCAGGAGCACCAGCAGTAGGAGTAGTGCAGCAGCCAAGGCGAAAGGCATGTAAGCTTCGTAGCGCTTGCTGTAATGGCGAACGTCCATCTTGGTCTTCTCCAGTTGGTCTATATCCTTATATATCTGTTTCAGTTCTCTGGTGTTGGTGGCGCGGTAGTATTTGCCATCGGTAACCTGCGCTATCTCTTTCAGCGTCTTGGTGTCAATCTCTACCGGCATGCTCACATACTGAATGGTGCCGGCAATGCTCATAGGATAGCGTGCCATCTTGTTGGTTCCCACGCCGATGGTGTACACTCTCACGCCCAAAGTCTTTGCAATGTCTGCCGCTGTCAGTGGCGATATGTCACCCATGTTGTTGCTGCCGTCGGTGAGTAGTATGACAACTTTGCTCTTTGCCTTGCTTTTCTCCAGTCGGCTCACGGCGCTGGCAAGGCCCATACCCACTGCGGTGCCGTCCTCGATGATACCCCGTGCAGCAATATCTGTGCGTATTTCGTGCAACATGTTGAGCAACACCCGATGGTCAGTAGTCATAGGACACTGTGTGAAGGCTTCGCCGGCAAACACTGTCAGGCCGATGTTGTCGTCGGGGCGTCCTGTGATGAACTCTGCCGCCACATTCTTTGCTGCCTCCAGGCGGTTGGGGCTGAGGTCTTGGGCTAGCATACTTGTCGACACGTCCATAGCCAACATGATGTCGATGCCTTCCGTGGTGCGCTTACCCCATGAGGTATGAGTCTGCGGACGGGCAAGAACACATACCAATAAGGCAAAGACGAGGCCGCACAGTATGAACGGCAGATGCCTCAGACGGGTGCGCCACGAACGTCCTATCGTGCTGTAGGGGCGCAGGTCGCTCACCCGCAGAGTGGCTGTCCGACGACCATGGCGGCGCACATACCATAATATATAAGGTATGAGTAGCAGCAGTAGTAGGAAGTATTCTTTATTCAGAAAGTTCATAATGGTATTCTGTGTCGGCAGCGTGTTACGTGAGCCATGTAAGTTTCCACACTATATAGACGCTCACTGTGATGATGCCAAGGACAAGTAGCCCTATGGCGGCCTTCAGTAGGTGGCGCACATGTATGGAGCGTTGCTCTTCGGTGGTGTATTGTTGTTCCTGTTTCTCCTCTATGGCGACGGTATTGTCCTTTGTTCGTGCCACATAGTCGATGGCGGCGGCGGTATGTTGCGACACTTCGTCCTCGGTGGAGGTCTGTTTGGCAAACTTCACCAGGTCGGCGCGCTTCAGTATGGGAGCAAGCACCTCGTTGTGGGCGCCTATCTCCGACTGACTGAGGTGAGCCAATATGTCGTCCGTCGTCATCTCCATAGCATCGAATTTCTGTTGGTCGCCCAAGTATTTGCGCAGTATGTCTGTCAGAGCCGTGTAGTAGTCTTTCACATCGTCCTGTTTGCGGCTGTGTTGTTGCAGGCGATGGATGGCTTTCGTGGCTTTCTGGTGAGGAGGCAGATGTCTGACAAAGCGCAGCTGCCGCAGTATTGGCTTGTTGTCCTTCAGCCTACGGCGGAAGTAGAACGCCAGTATGCCGAATGCCACTGCCAGGAAGGCAGCGAGAATCACAGGCAGCCACTCGCGGAATGAGGCGGGTGTGGTCTGCACACCGAAGGGAATCAGCATCGAATCCTTATTGGCGGTGTCCACTTCAACGGTCAGCACCTTCAAGGTCAGCTCTTTTCCAGCGTGACGTTTGCCGTCGACGATGACGGGTTGAGCCGGAATATAGTACAATGTGTCGTCAAATGAGGTCAGTGTGTATCGGCGCGACAGCTGCAGAAGGTTGCTTTCTATCTTTTGGCTGTCAGTGGCTGACACTTCCAATACCTCTATGCCGGGCACGAGCAAGCCGCCGGCCTTCAGCTGGGGGAATATCACCTTTTTGCCTTCGGGTACTGTTGCGCTGATGGTGAGGTGCACCTGTTCGCCGATAAGCATCTCCATGGAGTCGAGCTGTTGCACAACGCTCACCTGGCCTCTGACCATGTGGGCAGAGAGTGTCATCAGCAAGAGCAACAGGTATCGTATAGGTTTCATGGTTCTCATGGCTATGGGGTCAACGTCTGCGTTGTTCAAACATTCTTTTCAGTTTTTTCACATAATCATCATCGGTGGCAATGCTTACATAGTCGACACCAGCATGGGCAAAGGTGTTGAGCGTTTGTAGCTGCAGGTTGGCTGCATATTGCTGATAGGCTTGTCTCAACTTTTTGTCTGAGGTGTCTATCAGCATCTCTTTGCCGGTCTCACCGTCCACCACATTCATCATTCCGATGTTTGGCAACTCTCTGGCACGGCGGTCAAACACCTGTATCACGCCCAAATCGTGCTTGCGATTGCACATCATCAGCTGGTTGTCGTAAGGCTGTGGGGCATAGAAGTCGCTCAACAGAAAGGCAGTACAGCGACGCTTCATCACCTGACTGAGGAAATCCAGGCCCACACCGATATCGGTCTTCCGACTGGTTGGCTCCAGCTCCAGCAACTCGCGGATGATGTATAGGGCATGCTTTCTGCCTTTCTTTGGCGGGATGTATTTTTCAATATGGTCGGAGAAGAAGATGACCCCTGTCTTGTCGTTGTTTGCCAGTGCGCTGAAAGCTATCGTGGCGGCTATCTCTGTTGTCAGTTCGCGTTTCGTGCGGCTGGCAGTGCCGAAGTCGAGAGAGCCCGATACATCGACAAGCAGCATCACCGTCAGCTCGCGCTCTTCCTCAAACACCTTTACATAAGGCCTGCCAAAGCGTGCGGTAACATTCCAGTCTATGTCTCGCATGTCATCGCCGTAGGCATATTCCCGCACTTCCGAGAATACCATACCTCTGCCTTTGAAGGCTGAATGGTACGCACCGGCAAAGATGTTCGCACTCAAACGGCGCGAACGTATCTCAATCTGACGTACTTGACGAAGAATATCGTTGCTGGTCATGGCGTGAGACAGTTGTTAATCACCCGAATACTTCAAGGCACCTCTACCTTATTCATCACACTGCTGATGATGTCTTCCGCTGTCAGTGCTGCTGCCTCGGCCTCGTAAGACAGTCCAATACGATGACGCAAGACGTCGTGAGCAACGCTACGCACATCTTCGGGTACTACATAACCGCGACCTTGCAGGAAGGCAAAGGCACGAGCGGCTTTGGCAAGACTGATACTTGCACGAGGAGAACCGCCAAACGAGATCATTGGTGTTAACTCCTGAAGACCATATTGCGCAGGATAACGAGTGGCAAACACCAAGTTGGCAATGTACATGTTTATCTTATCGTCGATGTACACTTGTCTCACCACATTGCGTGCAGCGAGGATGTCCTCTGTCTTTACCGCAGCATTCACCGTCGGCAGGGCAGCACCGAGATTTTCGCGGATGATGGCTTGCTCCTCTGCCAGGGTAGGATAGCCTATCACAACCTTCAGCATGAAGCGGTCAACCTGCGCCTCGGGAAGCGGATAAGTTCCCTCTTGCTCGATGGGGTTTTGAGTAGCGAGCACCAAGAAGGGAGAGGGTAGGGCAAAAGTGGTGTCGCCGATCGACACTTCACGTTCTTCCATAGCCTGCAGCAAAGCACTCTGCACCTTGGCGGGAGCGCGGTTTATCTCATCCGCCAAGACGAAGTTGGCAAATATAGGGCCACGCTTGGGGTGGAACGACTCGTCTTTCTGCGAGTAGATCATCGTGCCTACTACGTCAGCCGGCAAAAGATCGGGAGTGAACTGTATGCGTGCAAACTTACCATCGACAAGATTGGCAAGGGTCTTGATGGCTAATGTCTTCGCCAAACCTGGCACGCCTTCCAGCAGAATGTGACCGTCGCTCAGCAAACCTATCAGGAGCGAGTCGACAAGATGACGCTGACCGATGATGATACGGTCCATACCAGTACGCAAAGCATTGAGCATACCGCTCTGCGATGCTATCTGTGCCTGTAAGGCACCTATGTCTATTGAACTATCCATTGTCTTTCTTTACTATGGTTTTAATTACGGAAAGCAAAGATAATGCAATCACTCCGAAACTTACAAATTTTGCCACACACGACAACATAAATTTATACTCTGTGCGCAAAATTTAAGATACTTTTACGAATGAAAACGAGCTTGCTGTCCTCAAAAGGCCCAACAAGCTCGTTTTTTCTTCTTGCCGAAGTCGTAAATTGTCGGCAGGTGCACTGGTGTTTACTCCAGCCATTTTACATACGCAAAGTCCTGACGATGAGGAAGCAGAGCGTTCTTCGGGTACATGCGTACTGCAGAGTGATAAGTTCCGGCATTATCGGGTACGATATGGCACTCAAAGGTGTACATATCGCCGTCACGGTGCGTCATCTCGAAGGGGCGAACACCATAGTAATAAGGGGTGCCGGTGGTGTCTAACTTCATCAGTACCAGCTCCAGTCCGATGCTGTCGTCCAGTCCGCATTCGTTGATGACGTAGCGCATGGTGAATGGTGCGCCTGTGGCGACACCGCTGTCGGGGGTTACCACTTCCTTGTTCACCACATTGATGGAGTCCCATACCGATGCCACCTGTTCCTTCCAGCTTGCTATGTCGCGTGCCATGCGCTTGTCGTTGGCCGTGAGCTGGGTCAGACGGTCTGACAATGGGTTGTAGAACCGCTCATAGTAGTCGTCAAGCTGACGTTTCATCGTGTAGTGGGGAGCGATAGTGGCGATGGAGTTCTTGATAACGTTGATCCACTTATGACTGAATCCTTCCTCATTCTGGTCATAGTATAACGGGATTATTTCGTTCTCCAACAGTCCGTAAATAGTAGCTGCGTCTAATTCGTCCTGATAACCTTGGTTGTCATAGGTGCGTTTCGAGGTCAATGCCCATCCTGCACCAGGGCGATAGCCTTCGTACCACCAGCCGTCAAGGACACTTAGGTTGACAACTCCGTTCATTTCGGCTTTCTCACCTGATGTGCCGGAGGCTTCCATAGGACGCGTCGGTGTGTTCATCCATATGTCTACCCCCGATACCAGACGACGGGCCAGCTGGAAGTCGTAGTCCTCTAGGAATACAATCTTACCCAAAAACTCCGGCCGCTGGCTTATCTCAAAGATGCGTTTGATGAGTCCCTGTCCAGCTCCGTCGGCAGGATGAGCCTTACCGGAGAAGATAAACTGTACCGGACGTTCAGGATTGTTCACTATTTTCTCCAACCGTGTCAGGTCAGTGAAGAGCAGATGAGCGCGCTTATAGGTAGCAAAGCGACGACAGAAACCTATCATCAAGGTGTTGGGTGTGATGCGTTCGAGCAGTGATACTACGCGGCTCGGGTCTCCCTGGTTCTTCAGCCATGTGGCACGGAACTTCTCTTTAATATAGCTTACCAGCTTCTCCTTCAGCTTCATACGGGTCTCCCATATCTCACTGTCGGGTACTTTGTAGATAGCATGCCATATATCTTCCTCGCTTTGGCGGCTGAGAAAGTCGTCAGCGAAATACTTTCCGTACAGCTGTCGCCATTCGGTGGCTGCCCAAGTGGGGAAGTGTACGCCGTTTGTGACGTAGCCCACATGGTTCTCTTCTGGATAATAGCCTGACCAAAGCGGAGCAAACATCTTTCGGCTTACCTCGCCGTGAAGCTTACTTACGCCATTTACGGCCTGACAGGTGTTGCAGGCGAAGGTCGACATGCAAAAACGCTCGTTGCTGTCGTCAGCATGTGTGCGCCCCATGCCCATAAACTCTTCCCAACTCAGACCTAAGTGCTCGGCATAGCCACTGAGATATTTGCCCAACAGCATACCTTCAAAGTAGTCGTGGCCTGCCGGTACCGGTGTGTGGCAGGTGTAAAGAGAAGAGGCGCGAACCAGTTCTAACGACTCATTGAGTGTCAGACCTTGGTCAACATATTCGCAGAGACGTTCCAGATTGCAAAAAGCAGCATGACCTTCGTTGCAGTGGTACAGCTGTTGGTTGATGCCTAAGGCGCGCAACAGTTTCACACCTCCTATGCCGAGGAGTATTTCTTGTTTCAGACGATTCTCCCAGTCGCCGCCATACAGGGCGTGAGTGATGCTGCGGTCGGCCTCGCTGTTCTGTTCGTTGTCGGTATCTAACAGGTAGAGGGAAATGCGACCCACATTAACGCGCCATACCGAGGCATACACCATGTAGTCAAGGTAGGGCACCTCAATGGTCATAGGGCTTCCATCGGTGTTCAGTTGACGTTGCAGAGGGAGTGAGTGGAAGTCCTGGGGTTCGTAGTTGGCTATCTGCTCGCCGTTCATGTTCAGCGACTGGCTGAAATAACCAAAACGGTAGAGGAAGCCAACAGCGCACATATCGACATTGCTGTCCGACGCTTCTTTCAGATAATCGCCGGCTAACATGCCCAAACCACCGCTGTAAATCTTCAGCGTGTGGTGTATGCCGTACTCCATACTGAAATAAGCCACTGAGGGACGGGTGCTGTCATGCTCCACATCCATATACTTTCTAAAGGTGTCGTACACGCTATGTACTTGCTTCATGAGCGAAGCATCTGCAACGATAGCTTCTTTGCGCTCGTAACTCAGTCGTGCCAGAAGCTGAACCGGATTGTGTCCTGTCTGCTCATAGAGCTCCTCGTCAAGACGCTTCCACAGGTTGCGGGCTTCGTAGTTCCATGCCCACCACATGTTGTGAGCCATCTCGTCAAGGCAAGACAGTTCGGCTGGTAAACTCGATTTTACATTTATTTCGTGCCACTGGGGCGCATTGGCATAGCTGGTATGTAGTTTCATATATAATATATAGGTTCTGATTTGTTGGAATTATGAGTTCATCGTAACCAGAAATTCATCATTGTTTTCTGATTGCTGCATACGTTCGTAGATAGTTTTCATTGCTTCCAAGGCATTCATTTCTGCAATATGCTTACGCAGAATCCACATACGGTCCAATGTTTTGCGGTCTTGCAGCAAGTCGTCGCGACGTGTGCTCGAAGCAACCAGGTTGACGGCAGGGAAGATGCGCTTGTTCGACAGCAGACGTTCAAGCTGCAGTTCCATGTTGCCCGTACCCTTAAATTCCTCAAAGATGACTTCATCCATCTTCGAACCAGTGTCAATCAATGCCGTGGCGATAATGGTGAGCGAACCTCCGCCTTCTATGTTACGAGCAGCACCGAAGAAACGCTTGGGCTTTTGCAGGGCTGTTGCCTCAACACCACCTGAGAGTATTCTTCCGCTCGTCGGACTTACCGTGTTGTAGGCACGTGCAAGGCGTGTGATTGAGTCAAGGAAGATGACCACATCATGACCGCATTCTACTAAACGCTTGGCTTTTTCAAGCACCAAGTTGGCTATCTTGACATGACGGTCAGCTGGTTCGTCAAACGTTGAGGCTATTACTTCAGCTTTAACGGTGCGGGCCATGTCGGTAACTTCCTCAGGACGCTCGTCTATCAGCAACATCATCAGATATGCTTCAGGGTGATTAGCGGCAATGGCGTTGGCTATGTCTTTCATCAAGATGGTCTTACCCGTCTTTGGCTGAGCCACGATCAGTGCGCGCTGACCCTTACCGATTGGCGAGAAGAGATCTACGATGCGTGTCGACATGTTGGTTGTTGCTTTATCACCACACAGTGTGAACTTCTCTTCAGGGAAGAGTGGGGTGAGGTTTTCAAACTGTATGCGGTCGCGAAGCATGGCAGGGTCGCAACCATTGACTTTATCGACGCTATCCATCAGATAGCATTTCTCGCCCTCGCGTGGAATACGTACACGGCAAGCTACCACGTCACCGGTCTTCAGACTCAGACGTTTCACCTGCTGCGCACTTACCAATACGTCGTCGGGAGAGGACAGATAGTTGTAGTCGCCCGAACGAAGATAGCCCGACCCGTCATTGTTCAGTTCCAATACGCCAATGGTGTTCAATGTCTCAAACGTGTATGACGAGCTGTTGTCGCTCAACTCTATACGCTCTGGCATTTCAATGGTCTCCATGTAGCTCTCGCTGTATTCTGACTCGTCTGCAACCATGGCGGTATCGGCAGTCACGATAAAGTCGGTGCCGTCGCCAGGGTCGCCTTGCCATACGCCGTTTTCGTCCACGCCGCTGTCGTCAGCATCCGCAGCATACTGCGAACCATTCCGCAGACGGCTCAACAGTTCCTCTTCAGCACGGTCTTCTTCCGTTGAAGGCTCAGACTCCTCACTCCATCCTTCGCTCTCTTCGCTCTCGTTAGGACTCTCGTTCTTGTTAACGTTAACGTCAATGTTTGTGTTTTCGTTCTCGTTTCCGTTAACATTCTCGTTCTCGTTATTCGTTACTTCACTTTGATCGGTTGACTCTGTGTCTGCAACAAAACTCTCGTTATCCTCTATACCGGCAAACAGGGGAAGTCCTGTCTTTTCAGTCTTTTCTTCCGTTTCCCTTGAAAGAGCATTCTTGGCTGCTTCTATGGCTGCCAATTCGGCTTTAGACTTACGGCCACGGTGCTTCGGAAACTGTGCCAGCACACTCTCTATATCCTGTGGAGTGGTCAGCTCGGCTTTGGTCTCTTCTTCCGCCTCGGCACTCTTTGTCGACTGCCGTTTGGCAGAAGCAGCCTTCTTGACAGGCTTCTCCGATGCCTTGCTATTTTCGTTTCCGTTTGTAGTAGTGTTCTTTTTCTTTCTTTTGCTCGGAGCAGTAGAAGAAAGCTCCGCCTGTTTATCTAAGATAGCATAAATGATGCTCTCCTGACTGTCCGTCTTCTTATAGCTGACGCCAAGCTCGGTGGCTATACGCATCAACTCCAAAACGTCCAGACTGTGTAAATCTGATATCGTATACATAGATAAAAAAATTATTGTTTCTTTCTAACATCTTCCCCGCAACGATAATCAACCTCTTACCTTCTTGAATGATACAAGAGGGACTGTGACATGCAAATACAGCAAAATGCTGCATCGCTGCACATTGTAAGGATGATTTCGAATAGGTTCTGAATGATGGGATTTACCTATATGCCCGAAGACACAATAGGAAGAAAAACTATTTCAAAGAAAAGCAACAGGCTAAGCTGTTCACATTTCAAGGGGCAAAGTTAATGCCTTTTCGGAAATTATAAAATTTTTTGCTGCTTTTCTTTGTCTTTCAGCATGGTGGCATTTTCCCTTGTAGAGTGGAAGGCATCATCGTTTACACTTTACGGTGTAGCAGTTCCTTCGTGTATGTATACAGTTCGTCCTTGCGTGTCTCGTCCAGAGGCAGTCCGCGTAGTGTGTTCAGCGCTTCCTCAAAGTAGAAACTGATTTTCTCCTCGGCCAGCTCTTTGATGCCTATAGCATCGTACAGGGCTGTCACCGCCGTAATCTTTGCCTCGCCGGCACTCGCCGGCTCGCTGAGCCAATGCATCAACGACAAACGCTGGGATGCATCAGCACGCTGCAAGGCATTAATAAGCATATAGGTCTTCTTGTTGGACAAAATGTCGCCGCCTATATTCTTGCCAAACACAGCAGGGTCCCCATACACATCCAGAAAGTCGTCCTGCAACTGGAAGGCAAGTCCCAACTGTTCGCCAAATCGATACAGTGTGTCAGCATCCGACTGGGGAGCGTCGCCTAAGATGGCGCCAATCTTCACGGCACATGCCAGCAGCACACTGGTCTTCAGTCGTATCATCTCTATATACTCTTCTTCTCGTACATCGTCGCAATGTTCAAAGTCCATGTCATACTGTTGTCCTTCGCCTATCTGCAAAGCTGTCTCGGTAAAAAGTGAAAGCACGCGCTCACGATGCTCTTCATTGCAGGAGATCATACCCTGATAGGCCAATACCAACATGGAGTCGCCTGACAAGATGGCTGTGTTGGCATCCCACTTCCTATGTACTGTCGGATGCGAACGACGCACATCAGCGTTGTCCATCAGGTCATCGTGCAGCAATGTGTAGTTGTGATACGTCTCCAAAGCTACAGCCTGAGGCAGTATGCGCAGGGCATCGTCTTTATAAAGGTTGTAAGCCATCAACATCAACACGGGGCGGATGCGCTTGCCGCCCAGCGAGAGTACATACTCGATGGGAGCATACAGGGTGTGAGGTGTACGGGTGATGGGATGCGATTCCAAATACTGATTGACTGAAGTGAGCAGCGATTGCGATGTGTATGTCATGGGTCTGTACTTATTGATAGCTTAAGCAATGAATATATGGATGATGGGGTAGGACGGTCATAGTCGGAAATGTACGGGCAGATGTACCAGCGTGCGGCATGTCTTGGCGTGCATCTTGCCGGGTTTCCACTTAGGCATGAGCTTCAGCACACGCAGCACCTCGTTGTCGAACGACGGCGACACCGATTCTACTATTGAGATATTGCTCACACTGCCATCTTCTTCTATGATGAAACTGGCAAGTACGGGATGCTTCGTGTACACGTTCTTCATGTTTGACGGGTGACGCAGACGCTGCGTGAGCCACTCGATGAATGCTGATTGTCCACCGGGGAACTCGGGCAACTGCTGTACCACACGTAGCGGGACAGGGTCTTCGGTACTCAACTGGGTAAGCGAACTGCTCTGACCTTCTCCCACTCCTTCGGTCGTCGTGGGCAACTCTGCCAGAGGTGGAGTCTTCTCGTTGAGTATCTCTAAAGCGGCTTCGGGCAGACGGGCAGTGTCGGTCACCTCCACATCGTCCACCACCTCCATCTCTACAGCTTCTTGTTCCGCTGCCGGGGTCACCAGGGCTATCGGATTCTCCATCTCTACAAGCGGAATCAGCTCCAAGTCTTCCACATCTTCCGAAGTCATGTCAGCCGAAGACATCTCTATGTTGTCGCTGCTGCTGTACTCCAACGCTGTCAGAAGGCCTGAGAACACGACAATGAAGGCAAGCAGATAGCGTATCACCATATCGTCTGCCGACGATAAGGTGCCTTTCTTCGAATGAAAACATACTAAATGCTTACTCATTGCGTTATTCTTCTATGAAAGAGGGAGCAATAATCTGATGCAAAGGTAGTGAAAGCTGAACAAACTGTTCAGAAATGATAAGAAAATGTCTACCTTTGCCACCCTAACAGCATCACAACCAATCTTGCAATGACCATTCATTTGTCACATACGCATCGCTCTTCCCTACAGGCTTCACGCTGCACAGTGCCTGCAGTCCTGCTGTGGTGTCTCGCCGCACTCATGCTCTGGCTGCTACCGTTCAACACCCATGCACAGGAGAGCCGCACACAATACAACTTCTTGCGGTTGCCCGTCAGTGCTCATGGGGCAGCACTTGGTGGCGACAACATCACCATCATCGAAGATGACCCTACACTCATCTTTGCAAATCCGGCACTCCTCTCATCGGTAAGCGACAAGACTATCGCCCTCAACTACATGAACTACATGAGCGGAGCCAACACGGCAAGCGCCTCGTTCAACCGAACGGTAAAAGACCGAGCCTCATGGGCGGTGGCAGCGCAGTATATCGACTATGGAAAGATGAAGGAAACCGACCAGTGGAACAACGTTCTTGGAGAGTTTTCTGCCAAGGATATTGCCGTAACAGGCTATTTCTCTTACCTGCTCACCAACCGACTGGCGGGCGGTATCACTGCCAAGGTCATCTCATCCTACATCGCTGACTACAACAGCATTGCCATTGGCGTCGACCTCGGACTCAACTACTACGATGAAGAACGAGGATGGTCGCTCTCGGCAGTGGCGAAAAACCTCGGAGGCGAGGTCAAGGCCTACGACGATAACTATGGACGCATGCCTATCGACGTTCAGGTTGGTGTGTCCAAGACGCTCAAAGGCGCCCCCTTCCGTCTGTCGGCAACACTCACTGACCTTACACACTGGAACTATCGCTTCATCAACCACCTTAATGCAGGTGTCGACGTGTTGCTCTCCGATAAAATATGGATAGGAGCAGGATACAACTTCCGACGTGCACACGAGATGAAAATACAAAGCAACGACGACGAGAGCAGCTACGGAGCAGGC
>ONTS01000013.1:0-56874 GCA_900320845.1 uncultured Prevotellaceae bacterium
CAGATTTCCTTGTGCCTGATTGTAGAATTTAAATTGTAACTTTGCCATACGATTAAAACAATGTCCAAAGATACAAAAAATCTGGGACATGACAAAGCCTTGGCTTGGGAAAGTCGGGGCTTTGTTTCATAAAAAAACAAAAGAGGCCGTGTCTGTTACTTTTGACACAACCTCACTCTTTTTTGTGCTTATTGCTTACTCTTCCTTTCGTTCCTCAGTCCTTATATCCTGTCATTGCTTCTTCATCAAGCCATATCCGGATACCAAAGTCGACGACTTTGGTGACCAATCTCGACGACTTTGGTTTATTGTCATAGCTTAATAAGCAACCAAAAGTTTTTCGGTGGGGTGGACAAAGCAGGACATTGGGGGATGAACGAGCACCAATCAGCATGTAATATCACTGAAATTGGTTGGCAAAATCAGTGATTTTGCAGACCAATATCACTGATTTTGCCTTCTTTTCGTCGCAGAATGTCTTTTCGGTTGAGCCACAGCAGCAAACCATCCGGGCTTATTTTGCTGCTTTGCGGCGGATGGTGAAATAGGTAATGTTTTTCATGCCGGCTTCATCGGCTAATGCCAGCCCATACATACCTTCTGGCATGCGTGAGATGTTGAGCGCTGTTGTCTCGTGATTAACTGGTACGCGATGCAGTCTTCTGCCTGTCATGTCGGTGATGAGCACATGTCGCTCCTTGCCTGTCATGAGATGGCGTGGCAGCTGCAGCACTTTGCCGTTGGTCTTGATAAAACTTGAGCCGTGGTAGTTGCCCGTGGGTTGCATCAGCTGTGTCGCTGTGCTTTCATATCCATATCTATCGACGGCAGCAACGGCAAAACAGGTGCGTCGTTTTAAGCCCGTCCGCGGAATGACTATGCTGCGGTTGGCAGTGCGTACAGCAATGATATTGCGTACATCGTCGGTATTGACTGGCGACACACTGTCGGCATATACATTGAACAGGATGTCTTTGGTAGGATGGTTCCACTTCAGCACGATTCCTTCGCTGCCCACGTCTGCTATGAGACGGCTGACAGGTGTGGGTTGTCGGCTACCATTTGCAGGGGTGTTGTGCATGGGTGGTATGAGGGCAGGGTAGGGTGCGTGCCTGTCAGCGATGTAGGTGTATAGTCCTTTAGTATTGTCGGTGAAGAAACGTGAACGGAATAAGGCGTAGCCCATTCCTTTCTGCCGAAGGAATACCAGCTGCCGTGTGATGTCGCGAAGCTGCCATTTGCCTTCAGATGGGTGAAGGAAATATATGCCTAAGCCTGGAACGATGGTGCAGTTGCCACTACCTTCCAGCCAGTCTAGTGCAAAGGGGAAGAACTGATTGTCCTTGAAGTACATCATTGGGTAGAGCTGGTCGACTATTCCTTCTCGTGCCCATGCCTGTGCGTCTTGTGCTACGGCTGTAAAGGCATTCCATCCGCGGCTGCTGTAGCGCGGAAGGTCCTGGTACTTACCTACTGGTGAGGCGCTGACCTTTACCCACGGCTTCTGCTGTTTGACAATGGTGTGTATCTTGCGTACAATGTTGGTGATGTTTTCCCTGCGTGCAGAGGCAGATGCCGATCCGGCTTTCCATGTCTCGGGGTAACGGATGTAGTCAAGATGTATGCCGTCTACATCGTAGCGCGACACCACTTCGTCGACCAGCTGTGACAGATAGTCGGCAGTGCCTGCAACTTCAGGATTGAGGTAGCCCTCGTCTCCTATCTTTTTCATCAGTTCCGGATGGATATTGCGCAAGTGTCGGCATCCTTGTCCTGTCCATTGCCCACAGGGCAACGTCACCATCCAAGCGTGTAGTTCCATACCTCGTTTGTGACACTCGTCGATAGCAAATTGTAGTGCGTCGAAAGATGATGAGAAGATAGCGTCAAAAGGCTCGATGTTGGAAGGATAACATGTCGTTGCGCGTATTCGTGCCTGAAACAACACCGTGTTGATGTTGGCGCGATATAATGCATCGAGGATGTCGCACAGTTCTTGCTTCTGAGCTGCTACACTCTGAGCGCGCGGCCAGTCCAAGCGCTTTATGGTTGTGAGCCACACGGCGCGCACCTCATACTTGGGATGGTCGGCAAAGAGCGCGATGCTGTTAGCTGGAGGGGATGCCTTCGTCGGGCAAGGAGATAGAAACAAAAGTAATATCAAGGCGACTGTTGAAGTGGTTCGACAGGAAAAGAGGTTTTTAAACATGATAATGAAAGGCTGCAAAGGGCAATGATTATTGTGCAAAGATAATGTTATTTTTTCTTCATTTGAAATAATGTTCCTACATTTGCAGAATATTGCAGAAGGGAATGTGAAAAGGCAAAACAATTAAAGTAATGTTATCATTTATCATTAGTATAGCCGTATTGGTTTTAGGTTATTTCTTTTACGGAAGAGTGGTAGAGAGGATTATCGGTCCGGATGACAGAATAACCCCCGCAGTAGCAAAAAACGATGGAGTAGACTTCATGGTGCTCCCTAATTGGAAGATATTTATGATTCAGTTCCTCAACATTGCTGGAACTGGTCCTATCTTCGGTGCCATCATGGGAGCCAAGTTCGGGCCATCATCTTACCTGTGGATTGTGTTTGGCTGTGTCTTTGCCGGTGCTGTACATGACTATCTGAGCGGCATGCTGTCAATGAGAAACGATGGTGCTGGTCTGCCTGAGTTGATAGGTAAATATCTGGGCAAGACCACGCGTACACTGATGCTGGTGTTTGCTACGCTACTGCTGGTGATAGTAGGCGCCGTATTTGTCTATAGTCCTGCCCAAATACTGCATGGTTTGTGGGGTAGCGAACTGATGTGGATTATCATCATCTTTGCTTATTACCTGATAGCTACGATGATGCCTATCGATAAAATTATAGGCAGAATCTATCCACTGTTTGCCGTGTCGCTGCTCTTCATGGCAGCCGCCTTGATGGTGGTGCTGATAATAAAGATGCCAGACCTTCCCGAGCTGTGGGACGGCGTGGATAATTTGGGAGCGACCCTCTATCCGTCATCATTTACCGACACTATCTTCCCCAGCCTCTTCATCACTGTCGCCTGCGGTGCCATCAGTGGCTTCCATGCTACCCAGAGTCCGCTCAT
This sequence comes from uncultured Prevotellaceae bacterium, assembly GCA_900320845.1. Taxonomy (GTDB): domain Bacteria; phylum Bacteroidota; class Bacteroidia; order Bacteroidales; family Bacteroidaceae; genus Prevotella. The sequence goes on from ONTS01000013.1 coordinate 3,105, forward strand.
GGCGCGTTGCCTGAAGAGCGAAAAGATGGGACGCCCCATATTCTATGGTGCTATGATAACCGAAGGTGTTGTCGCCTTGATATGGGCCGCTGTAGGTTCCTATTTCTTCTATGCCGAACCGACACCGGGCTACAACGTTCTTGCTGGTGCGCAGGAGACAGGCTTCATGACGTCGGCTCCCTCCGTAGTCAATATCGTATGTAAAGACTGGCTGGGGGTCGTTGGAGGTATTTTAGCCCTGTTGGGCGTTGTGGCAGCACCGATAACCAGTGGTGATACAGCCCTGCGCAGTGCCCGACTGATTATTGCCGACTTTTTCCATATCAAGCAAAAGAGTATTTCCAAGCGCTTGATGATCAGTATTCCGCTCTTTGCGGTTTCCTTGCTGATACTGTTGTGGCAGATAGGTAATCCCGACGGATTCAATGTAATATGGCAATACTTCGGTTGGTCGAACCAAACACTCTCTGTGTTCACCCTCTGGATGTTGACAGTGTTCCTCGCCAAGAGCAAAAAGCCATTCATCATCACCCTCATTCCTGCCGTGTTTATGACTACTGTATGTGTTACATTCATCGTGGCAAGCAAACAGGCATTTGGTCTGTCGGGACAATGGGTGTACATTTCTGCCGCGGCAGTGGTGCTTGTGTCACTGACTTGGTTTACACTATGGTATAGAAAAGACCAGAAAGAGATAAAAGAAGATTTTAACGAATCACATAAATAAATTATAATCATGAAGAAAACACTTTTAATTATCGCATTGGTAATGGGTATCGGCATGTCTGCCCATGCTCAGTTTGAAAAAGGAAAATGGTATGCCGGAGCTTCACTGACCGGTCTTAACCTCAGTTATAACGGACTGGAAAAGCTTCGCCTTGGTGTTCAGGCACAGGGTGGTTATTTCATTCAGGACCAAATCATGTTGCTCGGCCAGGCTTCAGTAGAGTTGAGTGACAATGATGCTGTAGCCAACCATTTTGCTGTCGGTGGTGGTGGACGCTACTATTTCCAGAACAATGGCGTTTTCCTCGGAGCTAACGTACAATTTCTGCATGCCAATCACAATCACAACGATGTGATGCCAGGCTTTGAAGTAGGCTACGCCTTCTTCATCAACGGACTGGTTACCATTGAACCCGCCATCTATTATCAGCAGTCATTCCAGAGTCATTCAGACTATAGCACCGTAGGTTTGCGCATCGGATTTGGCCTCTACAAATAGATGATGGAAATCAAATCATTATCGCAGTTGTTGGAGAACGCCGTCAAGCAATTTAGCAAGCTTCCCGGCATCGGTTCGAAGACCGCTCTGCGGCAAGTGCTGCACATACTTCGTCAGGATGAGGAGTACACACATACGTTTACTCAAGCACTCAACGACCTGAGAGAACATGTGCAGTATTGCTCGCTGTGTCATAACATCAGTGACATGCCCGTCTGCCACATATGCAGTGATGCCAGAAGGAGTAAAGAGGTGGTATGCGTGGTGGAAAACATACAAGATGTGATAGCCATAGAAAATACCAGTCAATATAACGGGCTGTATCATGTGTTGGGAGGTCTTATCTCACCGATGGACGGAGTGGGACCAAACGATATTGAGATACAGTCGCTGGTTGATCGAGTGAAGAAAGAAGAAGTGGGCGAAGTAATTATTGCTTTGAGCAGTACTATGGAAGGCGATACCACATCATTCTTCATTACCCGACAGCTACAACCCCTTCAGGTAAAGGTGTCAACGTTGGCCCGAGGTATCTCTATTGGCGACGAATTGCAGTACACCGATGAACAGACGCTGGGTAGAGCTATTATCAACAGAACGGAAGTGTCTGTGTAAATCAGCAACAACCACACAATGAATCACATGAACAAGGATTTGAAATTTCTACAGACGATAGCTTTTATGTTCCTGATGGCAGATGTTTTGCTCATCCTGCTTGCAGAACTGGACATCATTGCTGTGGGACGATTTGCCGATGCTACCCCAAACGAGTTCATCGTACACATCATCATGACGCTTGTTACCTTGGTCGCTTTACCAATATGTTTGCGTCTGATGCACATGAAAAGAATACGTGAGCGATTGAGCAAAGAAAACACACCTACCTATTATAATAGGCTCTCGTTGTTACGAGTGAGTTTGTTAGGAGTGATATTGCTCATCAATACCATTTGCTACTACCTGTTCATGAAAGTAACATTTCTGTACCTTGCCATTATCGTGATGTTGGCTTACATACTGATATTCCCAACCAAGAACAGGTACGGATACGAGAATACTAAAGATGAGTAAGATAGCAATCATCATAGTAAACTATAACGTGAAACACTATCTGCGGCAGTGTCTGCAGAGTGTTTTTCGTGCTGCGCAGCATGTTGATGCCGAAGTATGGGTTGTCGACAATCATTCTGTGGATGGCAGTGTTGCCTTGTTGAAGCCCTTGTTTCCCCAAGTGCAATGGGTGGAATGCCATCACAATTTGGGTTTTGCCAGAGCCAACAACCTGGTGATGCGTCAGGTGGAGTCAGAATACATACTGCTACTCAATCCCGACACTATCATTGGTGAAAACATGTTGACAACCGCTATTGACTTTCTCGACCAACATCCCGACGCAGGAGCAGTTGGTGTGAAGATGCTGAACAGCAATGGCAGCAAGGCCCTGGAGTCAAGGAGAGGTGTGCCGACGCCCATGACATCGTTTTATAAAATTCTTGGTCTGTGCAAGCTGTTTCCCAAACATCCAAAATTTGGACATTACTACATGAGTGGTATGTCGTGGGACGAGGCTGCACCGATAGAAATCGTCAGCGGTGCCTGTTTCCTCACAAAGAAGGCAGTGGTGGACAAGGTGGGATTGTTGGACCAGGCATTCTTCATGTATGGCGAAGACATAGATTGGGCATACCGGATGCTTAACGCTGGATATACCAACTATTATCTGCCCACGCCTATCTTACATTATAAAGGAGAGAGCACGCAGAAGTCATCGTTCAGCTATGTGCATGTGTTCTACAAGGCCATGCTCATCTTCCTTCGTAAACATTATCGGCACCTTCGTTTCTGGATAACTGTGCCCATACAGATTGCCATCTGGTGTAAAGCCATTCTGACTCTCATCAAAATGAAGTTGAGAAGTATGAAGAAGACTTTAGGCTTTGTCTCCGACAAGCAGGTGCTCGACTTGGAGTACATACTGGTTAGCAATGGCGAGTGTCGCGATATGGTGAAACATATTCATCGCTCCACAGGCATTACTTTGACGTTGTTTGAGAAGGGAGAAAATATGGAGAACAATACACCGGACGCCATACTGAACACCTTGCACAAAAATGCAATGTCAGTATGTGTAGTGTATGACACTTCGCTGTTTACCTTCGACGAAATCTTCAAGATGATAGAACCCTACAACACTGCCCGAGTTGATATAGGAACTTTTAACCCGCAAGATAAGACTATTCTTACCCAATCCGAGACCCTTACTTGGACATAAATCCTTGATGATACAAGGTGTCAAGTAATATTTGGGAGATACTCTCGTTGTCCTCTTTTTTGTATCTGCAATCGGTGAATACCTGCGCCAGGGTTTTCTTATTGTTGATTTCCACAAAGTGTTTATTTTCTTCACACTGTTCTTTAGCGTCGTAGATGTTGTCTATATCTGCGGCGGCATAATCGTGATAGTGTTCTTGATGAATGATGCCCCTCAGTGGCAGTCTCTCGGTGAGGTTTGGCCGCTCGTCGGGCCAACCTACGGTGATGGTTGCCACAGGAAGAGTGAGCTTGGGAAGCTGTAGCAGGTCGATGATGCTTTGTGCATTGTAGATGGTTGTGCCGAGATAGCACAATCCCAATCCCTTTTCTTCGGCAAGATTGCAGAATGTCTGGCAATAGAGAAGGCAGTCGCTCATGGCATTGAATAATGATAGCAAGTTATCGTAGCCTGGTGATGCTTTTCTCTGCTCACACCATGTTGTTGTTCGGTGAAAATCAGCACAGAAAGTAAGCACCACTTGTGACTGTTCAACCATAGGTTGATTGAAATGCATGGGTGCGAGACGCCGTTTCATTTCTGCATCGCGTGTTACGACAACACTGTACAATTGCAGGTTGCCCATCGTCTGGGTGCGCATGGCGTCTTCCAACAAAGTGTGTAACAAAGCATCGTCGATAGGTTGGGCAGAGTATTTTCTGATAGTTCTGCGGTTGCGTATATTGTTCATCGTGTGTGATCGTTGGTTGGTGATGGGTTTAGTTGTTTTTGATGCTGTCAAGCATTTTAGCAATGAGCTGTTTGTATTCGCCTTGCAGAATAATCTGATGATTTCCAATAGGCTGACTCAACATTGTCTTGATGGTTTCAGGCTGGTCGGGATGCAGTTTAATCTGTGTGCGACATAGTCTGTCGGAGTAGGTGTGCTCAGTTAATGTCGCTTCGTCAATGATGCATCTGCTGAGTGTGCCATCTGTTTTAAAGATAGTGACTCTATTGCCTTCGATTTGTCCGCAGATACCTATGCCGATGCCCGATTCGAAATGCGTGTCAAAGGCATAACTCTTTACCATATCGAGCGGTATGGTGCAGTGGGCAAAGATGATTTGCTGGTTATCGTAGTCAATAAACGAAGGATTGGCCATGAATCCCGTTTGTCCGGTCAGTGCTTTGGATATTAACATGGACAGCATAGCCGGCACATCGCCTTCGCATGTGGCAATAATGCCTTCAGCATTCAGTCGTGCGAGTGCCCAGCAACCGGTGTTGTGTAATGTGCCGAGCAAGTCGAAGCATCTCAGTGTCAAACCTGTGAGCTGATAACGTTGGATAAGAATCTTCAGCGCGAGATATATGCGTGTGGCATCAGTCATGGCTTTAGGTAACGCTTCGCCTTTTTTCTCCCAACGTTGGAAGAAAGTTGTCTGTGCCATATCGTCAAAACAGTCCATGTCTGTGACTGTGTGGAAGGCATCAATGAGTTCGTTGATGTCGATATTGAGTAAATGGGCAGACAATTTCTTTTCAATTGCTTCTGTATCGTATGTGCTTGAGATGAGCCAGTCGGATGGTTTGCCGATAATTCCCAAATTAGCATGTCTGCACAGCTGTTCAGCATCTGCCATTCGTTGAATGTCGTGTAGCTGTTGTGCTACGGCTTTGGGCGTTCCGTGTAAGATTTCGCCTCGCATGCCGTGGGCATTAAGGTAAGAAAGGATTTCCAAAGATGCTGCCAAGGAGTTGTTTCGTTGTGTGGTGAGCAGATAGATGGGATGACTCTGTGAAGGGGTATGCTGAGCTATGGTTTGCAGAAAGATGTTTTCCGTACCGCCGGTAGCAATGTGATAGATGGGCAGTTCGTCATTGCCAGGTACATATTGAGCAGCTCTTGAAAGCTGATAAGATAGTTTTACTTCCGATAGAATGTTCTGCAGTTCTTCGTTTAGCACCTGCTCGTCGTGGAGCGGTGATGCAATAGTGATAATCCGAATGTTCATGGTTGCTTATATTTCTGTATGAGTTGTTTACTGATGGTTACGGGATCGCCTTGTGGTTCGGCGTCGAAAGTGCCAATGCACTGCTTCCACCACAGATATTCAAATTTGCTGACGATATTTTCGAAAGCCTTTTGTTCGTTTTCGTCAAAAGGTTTTCCATTAAGCACGACTTTGTTCACTTCGTTGAAGAACATCTGCCATCTTGTTCCGTAATAATTTTTTGTCAGTCCAGCCCAAGAGCGGTTGGCATAATCGTTTAAGGGACTTCCTTTATCTCCCCAAGTTGTGAGCAAGTTGCGTGCATTCTGTTCGTAATAAGTTTCCTCCTCTTGGTTTTCCGCTTTGCTTTTCGCATCCTTGATCCATTTTCCAAGCAGGAATGCAGGTTGTGTGGCGAGCAGTCGGTCGAGGTCGTTTATAAGTTCAAGCATGCAGTCTTCGTAGTTTTTGAGTACTGCAAACCTTCTCTTACCCTCCAACTCGTTGACAAAAGCAAGCAGAATCTCGTCAAAACGGTTGCTTAACCATTGACGTGTTATATTGACTACATCGAACTTGTGTCGTTCGCTGATGTCCTTTATTTCCACCAGTCGTTCGGCTACAGCCTGCAGCCGATTAGTGTCATACGTAAGTCGGGCTGCTTTCTTGCCTTTCTTAATTCTGTTTACCGATGGTCTTTGGTTCAGACATCCTGCGTGCCATGATGTACTTGTGCTGTTGTACACCACATTTATCAAGTCTGAGTATGTCTGTCTGGCTTGTTCGTCAACGATTCCGGTGCGCTCGTCAGCAAGGTGTTTTGTCCAGTTGTCCACATCTTTGTGCTCGGGGAAATCCCAAGCCTTTTCAAAGACATATTCGTAGATGTACGGGTTGCAGTCCAATCCTTCCAATGTGGCACCGATACCGCACACCTTATCGCCCGCTTCTTTCAGCGATGCTTCAATGCGTTTGTTCAGATCGTGAGGATTTCCGGTAAGAAACGTGTTACCTCCGAAGTTTCCGAGGTAGCACCATATAAACGGTGTGTCAAAGAATCGTTGTGTATCTCTCCACACCTCTTTGCGCTCGCAGAAATAGTCGAGTATGATTTGTCGGTCAGCGGGATTGGCATTGAGGTATGCTTTCATTCTTTCGTCGTTCCAGTTTTTGCGGTTGTAATAGAAGAGCCATCCCATCTGCAGCCATACCGCTTTCTTGTCGACGGACTGCAGTGTGCGGAATATCTGCCTTGCCACACGTGCCAGATATTGGCTGTCGTAGCTTGGTGGAGTGATTTCGTTGAACAAATCTATACCATATATATGGTCGGTGCCATAAGTCTTGTTTTGTATCTGCAGAAAAGTGCGTTGTATCTTTTTGAACAGTGGGTCCATCGGGTCGAGAAAGCATGGTGCATATTCATCTTTGAATCCGTCCCAAGGTTCAATTTGTGTGATTTTAGCTTGTGGGTACACCTTTTTTATATCCATGGGAACGTGTCCGGAGAATGCGGGCAGGATGGGTCGCATGTTGAGTTCTCTCTCACGCTGTACAATTTTTTTCTGCAAGTTCTCCTGATCTTTCAGCCATGACATCGGTAGCGGTCCTCCCCATCGGTCTACATTTATCATTCGGTGCCATGGCAGGTGAGCAGGTCCGACGAAGTAGCTGCGTATTGTCTTATCATCCAGTCCGAGTTGTTGCCACACCTTGTACCAGATAGACTCCTGTCCAGTAATGGCAAGAGGCATATTGATGCCGTTCATAGCCATCCAGTCAATGAAATGTTCCCATTGTTGCCATCCCCACCAAGGCATGGTGTATCCGAATGTGCAGTAGTTCAGGAAGAATCTCTCTTTGACTCGTGCCTTTATGGTGATGGGGTGGGGCAGTTCGGGCAAAACTTCAGGCATGTTCATTGTCTCGTCGTGAAACCAAGACACGACAGTGTGGCAATAGTACTTCAGGTAATGATTAAGTCCTACCGCCAAACTGTTAGCGTTGTTGGCCTGAATGATGACTTTTCTCTCCTGAGTAGATAATGTGAAGAAGTCAGCTTTATCTTTTTCTGCAGGAATGATGCGGGCTTCAATATGATTTTCGAACTCCGGAATGATTCTTCTTACCAGAGATTGAAATGCCGTGATGTCACTACCGTATGCGTGGAGAGCGTTAAGCATCGTTACGATGAGTAGGGCTGAGAGTTTTTTCATGATGCATTACATTTAATTTAAGTCCTGTCTACACTAGTCACGCCATTTACCGTTTTCAGTTTGCGCATCAATGCTGGCAGACGTGAGATGTCGTCGGTGATGACAGTGAGTGTTCCTTTGAATAATCCGTCATTGCTGTCGATGTTGATAGCTCTGAGAGAATGATGAGGATCGTGCATGATGACTTGTGAGATGGTGTTGACAACAGCGATATTGTCCTTGCCTACGATGCGTAGTGTTACATTAAAGTCGTTGTTGTTGCTTTCACCCCAGTGCGCTTTGATAATGCGATAGGGGTAGCGACGTTTCATCTCTTGTGCATTTGGGCATGTGTTACGATGAATCTTTACCCCTCCTCCGCTGGTAAGGAATCCGAATATGTCATCACCATAGATGGGGGTGCAACATTTTGCCAAAGTATAGTCTATACCTTTCACACCACGCCCTATCACAAGTTCGTCACTTGCAGTCTTTACAGGGGCATCTTCCAGTTGGTAGGTATCAGCATGTTGAGTGTTGGTAGTGTCATTGGCATCGTTGTCATTTTGTAGTTCGGTGTAGAGTTTTATGACATCCAAGACATTGAGTTTCCCTTCCACAATGTGTCGGTAGAACTCCGTTGTCTCTTTAAAGCCCAGATGTTTTACCACCTGTGCCATGGTGTGTTCCTCGATAGCGATTTTTCGGTTTTTAAGTCTACGCTCAAGCATCTCTTTTGCCACCTGGCTGTTGTGCACCTGCATGGCTTTGAGCGTTTGTCTTATCTTTGCTTTCGCCCTTGGTGTTACAACGATGTTGAGCCAATCGTGTTTAGGTTGTTGCGTATTGGACGTTATGATGTCGATGTGTTGTCCATTGGCTAGCTGTTGTTTGACAGGTACCAGCTTTTGGTTGATGCGTGCTCCAGTGCAATGGTTGCCTACATTGGTATGAATGCGATAGGCGAAGTCGAGCACTGTAGCTCCATTGGGGAAGTTCCATATATCACCTTTAGGCGTAATGACATATACTTCGGGCGATGGAGTGATAAGGGCATCGTTGTCGGACATCCTTGCTGCGTTGAACCAGCTGTCTATTGTCTCCGCCTGTGCTATGCCTTTGTACCTCCAGTGTGCCGCGACGCCGCGTTCAGCGATGTCGTCCATGCGTTGCGTTCGTATCTGAACCTCCACCCATTTGTCGTCAGGTGCTTTCACGGTGATATGCAGACTTTCGTATCCGTTGCTTTTTGGCATGCTAATCCAGTCGCGAAGGCGTCGTGTGTTGGGTACATACATGTCTGTCACTATGGAATATGCTTGCCAACAGTCAATCTTTTCCTTTTGCAGGAGTTGTGCAGAAGGTTTAGATGTGGTGTGCTCCTCCGGGCTTTGCAGAATGATACGTATGGCAAAGAGGTCGTATACCCCTTCAAAGGAGCATTGTTGCTTTTTCATCTTCTGCCAGATGGAGTGAATACTCTTAGTTCGTCCTTTGATGTAGAAATGCAATCCCGCCTCTTGAAGTCGTTTTTCAAGCGGTGTGATGAATTGTTGTATGTATGTGTCGCGAGCTTCTTTAGTGGCAGAGAGCTTTTCTTTGATATGGTAGTAGGCTTCCGGCTCGGTAGATTTCATCGCCAAGTCTTCCAGCATACTTTTCACCTTGTATAGTCCCAGTTTGTGTGCTATAGGTGCATATATTTTTCCGGCATCGTAAGCGATGGTATTTTTCAGTTTTTCGTCGGTCTCTTGGGTGAGCATTTGAGTCATCGCCAGCTGGCGTGCGATAAGAATCATGATGACTCTTACGTCTGCTGCCGTTGTAACCAGCAACCGCCAGTAGTTTTCACTGTCCTTCTTGGTATTGTTTAGTTCCACCGCATCAGCGTCAAGGCATCGTAGCAGCATGAGTCTTTGCTCCTCAGAGAAGTCTGCAGGAGTTTCACCACGGACAAATGCTTCTGCCACTTGCAGTGGTTCTTGAGCCATTGCCATTTCCTGCTCACAAATTGTGAGCGTGCAGTTGGTGAGTTCATCAACGTTGAACACTTCGTGTGTGTGCATATTTTAGTGTAAAGCAGTTCAGGCTTTTATTAAATCTTTTATTACTTCTGCCGCTGCCAAGAGGCCAGCCGTTGCAGGCACGAAGGCAATGGAGCCAGGTATGGCGCGTTTGCGCGAAGATCCAGGTTGCATTTCGGGCTCATCGTCTTGTCGAGGTTTAAGGGGCATCTCTTTACTGCTGACAACTTTTATGTGGGTAATACCTTCCTTGCGGAGTGTGCGCCGCATGACTTTCGCCAAAGGGTCAATGTCCGTTTTGTCCAATGTGCATACTTGCATTTGCGATGGATCCAATTTATTGCCTGTTCCCATGCTAGAGATGACAGGTACATCCAGAAGGCAACACCTTCTGATAAGTTCTAGTTTGGCAGTTACAGTGTCTATGCAGTCAATGACATAAGAGTAGCATGACAGGTCTATCTCATCTGCGTTGTCAGGCAGGTAGAACATTTTGTGCGTGGTGACGATACACTGACTGTTGATGTCCAAAATACGTGCTTTAGCTACGTCAACTTTATATTGTCCTATATTGGAATGGAGTGCGATAATCTGTCTGTTGATATTGCTGGGGCTCACTACGTCGTTGTCGAAGATGTCTAGCGCACCGATACCGCTCCTTGCCAGTGCTTCGACAGCATATCCCCCGACGCCTCCGATGCCAAATACCGCTACGCGTGCAGCACGCAGCTTCTCAATAGCCTCGTTGCCGATGATCATGGCAGTGCGTGTAAAGATTGTTTCGCTCATGCTACAAATATCGTAATTTCTGCATGAGCAGAAAAATGATATCACAAAAAGATGCTAACAGTCTATCTTGGCAGCGTCATATTTTTCTTATGTGTGAATATTTGTCTACCTTTGTCTGCCAGTAATCAACATTTATAATGATATCAAACATGAAACAAGCATTAAGTACAACCTCTGCTCCTTCAGCCATTGGCCCTTACAGCCAGGGTGTTGATACAGGAGCTCTCGTCTTCACATCGGGTCAGCTGCCCATAGACCCCGCTACCGGCGCATTTCCTTCCGATGACATCAAGGAACAGACCCGTCAGTCGCTCTTAAATGTACAGGCAGTGTTAGCCAGTGCAGGTCTGACGATGGACAATGTCGTTAAGACCACCGTTCTTCTTGCCGATATGGCTGATTTCGGAGCCATGAATGAGGTTTATGCCACTTTCTTCAAGGATCCGTTCCCTGCCCGTTCTGCCTTTGCCGTGCGCGAGTTGCCGAAAGGCGCACGTGTAGAGATAGAATGCGTGGCAAGCAAATAGTCGGATAGCACACCTGCGTGGATTTGCCTTTGACATTGATAGGCAGACACCCATGGCAAACAAAAAGCAATACCGGTGGTTTTGGTTCACAAAATCATCGGTATTGGTATTCTAATTCATCAATCTTGGTTGCTTATTAAGTACCAATGATTGTGCCATTGGTAAACCTATCAAGATGTGGAGCGTACCAATGGTGTGTCTATCCTATCTTGATGATACGCGTGCCGTATGCCGGCATGTCGATAAGGATGTTACCTTCAGACTGGAGATGAAGGTTGGAGGTGGTTCCGTCAATGAGGTCTGTGCCCTTGTAGTCTCCCTCTTTAATGCCTAAGTAGTCGATGGCATGTGCCGGTATGTGTATGTCTGTGTCACATGTTTGGCAGTCGAAGTTTGCCACACATAGCAGGAGTTGCTTGCGATGTTGGCGGAAAAATGCGAACTGTCTTGTCAGATGTGGGTTGACATACATAAGGTCGAACATCGTTCCTTCAACTATGGCAGGCATATCTTTGGCTATATTGAGCAGCCGTTGGTAGGCTTGTTCCACTTGTCTTTGATGTTTTCGCATGCTTCTCCGTGCGAAGTATGCGCTGTGTGTAGACATCAGGCACCAATAATCGAAGATAGATGTGTGGCCGTCGAGTTGGCTGAATCCCTCAGTTTGCATACCGTCTTCTCCTATTTCTTGTCCGAAGTAGAGTAGGAACGGGTTGGTACGTAGGCACAGGGCCACTAAAAGCGCCGGCATGGCTTTGTATGGATTGCCTAAAAGGAATTCGGATGCCAGCCTTGTCTCGTCATGATTTTCGATGAAGGAGAGCATGTGCTCAGCAATGTCGTCCGTGTGTTGCCATGCACGTGTAATATCGTGTGTGGCAGCTTCGTTTTTTGCCACTGCCATGAGCGTGTCGTACATGTCTACTTTGTCGTAGAGCATGTCAAATCCGGCTTGCAGTAGTGGACGGTAGAGCTCGGGCGAATAGGTCTCCCCTATAAATAAGAGATGCGGGTGACTGCTTTTGAGCTTTGGTATGACCCATTGCCAAAACTGTATGGGTACCATGTGTACCATGTCGCAGCGGAAACCATCAATGCCATAGCCTGCCCAGTGATGGAGGATGTCCGCCATCTTTTTCCATGTAGACAACGGGGCCTGGGGCGTTGGCATGTCTGCGAGATGCGTGCAGAGAGGAGGACAACCGTAATTGAGTTTTATGGTCTCATACCAATCGTATTCATTGGGATGGGCGTGGAAACAATCGTTGCCCGTTGCTCGTGCCGGAGTCTCGTTGTAGTCGCCTATGTCGAATGTGGGGGCAAACGTCTCGGTAGGCAGATAGTAGAAGTTGTTCTGAGGCGAGAAAGCCGTTGTCTTATCGTCGTCGGCTCCTAAGTCCACAATACCTTCTGGCCTGGCGACGGAATGATACTCTCGTGCCACATGATTGGGCACAAAGTCAATGATGACTTTGAGTCCCGCGCGATGAGTACGTTCAACGAGTGCTTGAAATTCTTGTTTGCGTTGGTTTACATCTTCTGCCAAGTCAGGGTCGATATCATAGTAGTCAACAATGGCATATGGCGATCCAGCCTTTCCTTTAACTACAAGCGGATGCTGTGTGGGTATGCCATATGCAGTATAGTCAGTAGCAGATGCATGTCGTATGATGCCCGTGTACCACACATGAGTAGTACCGAGCATCTTCAGCCGTTTTAGCACTGCCGCTGAGATGTCGTTCATCTTGCCGCATCCGTTCTCCTGCAACGAGCCGAAAGGTCTCTGTTGCAAAGGTTTGTTCTTGGCAAACAGACGGGGCAGGAGTTGATATACTATGATTTTATTCTTCTGGGAACGTGATGCCATGAGCCACTACATTACTGTCAATGCGCGAAATCATGCCTTGCAGTGCCTTTCCAGGACCACATTCGGTGAAGTCGGTGGCTCCATCGGCAATCATGTGTTGCACACATTGGGTCCATCTTACCGGACTGGTGAGCTGAGCAATGAGGTTGGCTTTGATATCTTCGGGGTCAGTATGAGGCATGCCGTCCACATTTTGATAAACCGGGCATATGGGTTTTGCAAAAGGTGTCTGTTCGATAGCTTGTTGCAACTCATCTTTCGCCGGCTGCATGAGCGGTGAATGGAATGCACCTCCTACCTTAAGGGGCAATGCGCGTTTGGCACCAGCCTCTTTGAGCTTGACGCATGCTTCTTCGATAGCCTCAACTGCACCTGAGATTACCAGCTGTCCAGGGCAGTTATAGTTGGCTGCCACGACCATCTTGCCCTCTTGTTGCAGTTGTTGGCAAATGTTTTCTATTGTGTTGTCGTCGAGCCCAACGACAGCTGCCATTGTTGATGGTTGCGCTTCACATGCCTTCTGCATGGCCATGGCACGTGCGTGAACAAGACGGACACCATCTTCAAAGCTTAATGCTCTTGCTGCCACTAAGGCAGAGAACTCACCCAGCGAATGACCTGCTGTCATGGCAGGCTGAAAAGCATCTCCCATGCACAATGCCGAGACAACACTGTGGAGGAACACTGCCGGTTGTGTGACGCGTGTCTGTTTCAGGTCTTCGTCAGTACCGGAAAACATAATGTCGGTAATGCAAAATCCGAGAATATCGTTGGCTTTATCAAACAAGTCATGAGCCAAAGGATAGCGCTCATAAAGGTCTTTTCCCATTCCTGAGAACTGGGCACCTTGGCCAGGAAATACAAATGCTTTCATAAAGTTATGGTTTTAAATTTGATTGTACTGTTGATATTTTGTTTGCAAAGGTAAATAATAGTTTTGAGTTATGAGATATGAGTTGTGTTGAGTTTTAAGCTTTTTCTGGTGACTTTGTTTTGCAAAAGTGGACCGTTCGCTTTTCAGCAACGATACTTTTCTATATTGAACGCATTGTTTCTGCCGATTGGCACAATGTTTGCATTGATTGAATTGAAAAGTAAAGAATCAAAACAACTGTAATTATGAAAAAAGGACAGATAGGGGTTACAACCGAGAATATCTTCCCCGTTATCAAAAAGTTTCTCTATTCCGACCATGAGATATTTCTTCGTGAGATGGTTTCCAACGCTGTTGACGCCACTCAGAAACTGAAGACCTTTGCTGAACGTGGAGAGTTTAAGGGCGATCAGGGCGATCTTACCATACACATCACACTCAATGCAGACCAAAAGACGCTCACTTTCTCAGACCGCGGTATAGGAATGACTGAAGAGGAGATAGAGAAATACATCAACCAGATTGCTTTCTCGGGTGTAAACGATTTCCTTGAAAAGTACAAAGACAACGCCAATGCCATCATCGGACACTTCGGATTGGGATTCTATTCGGCATTTATGGTGAGCAAGAAGGTAGAAATCATCACACGTAGCTACCGCGACAATGCCGAGGCTGTGAAATGGACTTGCGACGGTTCGCCGGAATTTACGATTGAAAAAGCCGAGAAAGAAGACCGAGGTACTGACATCGTACTCTATATCGACGACGACTGTAAGGAGTTTTTGGAGAAGAGCAAGATAGAACAGTTGCTTAACAAGTATTGTAAGTTTATGGCTGTGCCTGTCGCTTTCGGTAAGAAGACCGAATGGAAGGACGGAAAGAGCGTGGAAACCGATGAGGATAATATCATCAACGATGCCACACCGCAATGGACAGTAGCACCTTCAACGCTTACAGACGATGACTATAAGAAGTTCTATCGCACCCTCTATCCCATGCAGATGGACGAGCCGCTGTTCTGGATACATCTCAATGTGGACTATCCTTTCCACCTGACAGGAATACTCTATTTCCCCAAAATACATTCGAACATTGAGTTGCAACGCAACAAGATTCAGCTGTATTGCAACCAAGTATTTGTCACCGACCAGGTAGAAGGTATTGTTCCCGAGTTCTTAACCCTTCTTCATGGTGTTATCGACTCGCCCGACATCCCGCTTAACGTAAGCCGTTCTTACTTACAGAGCGATGCCAATGTGAAGAAAATAGCCACTTATATTACCAAGAAGGTGGCAGACAGACTGCACAATATCTTCAAAGACAACCGCAAGGAATATGAGGAAAAATGGGATGCTCTCAAACTCTTCATCCATTATGGCATGCTTGCGCAAGAAGACTTTTACGACAGAGCCAAAGACTTCGCCTTACTGAAGGATGTGGAAGGCAAATACTATAGTTATGATGAGTATCAGCAGCTCATCAAGGGCGAACAAACTGACAAAGACGGCAATTTGATCTTCCTTTATTCTACAGATAAAGAGGCACAGTATTCCTATATAAAAGGAGCGCAAGAGAAAGGCTATAGCGTATTGCTTCTTGACGGTGAGCTAGACACACACCTCGTTTCCATGCTGGAACAGAAGATAGAGAAAAGTCGCTTTATCCGGGTTGATGCCGACACCATCGACAGACTCATTCCTAAGCAGGACGAAAACAAACTCTCTATCAGCGAAGAGGAGTCGGAGAACATCAGAGAGGCATTCCAGTCACAAATGCCGCAACTGGAGAAAATAGATGTCCATGTTGATGTAAAAGCACTTGGCGAAACGGCACAACCCATTGTTATAACGCAAAGCGAATATATGCGACGCATGAAAGATATGAGCCGACTGCAAAGCGGAATGAGCTTCTATTCGCAGATGCCCGACATGTTTAACTTGACGTTAAATGCCGACCATAAGCTGATTAAAGACATTCTTGCCGATGAAAGCAAGGCATGTGCAGAACAGTTGCAGCCCATCGTCAACGAACTGAAATCTCTGCAGGCACAAAAGCAAGCCGCCCAGCAAATACAAGATAAGAAAAAGCCCGAAGAAGTCACCGAAGACGAGAAGGCAGAAATGAAAAAGTACGAGGACGATATTAGGCAAAAGCAAGACAACAAGAACCAAATCATTGCTGAATACGCACAAAATAATAAGAACATACACCAGCTCATCGACCTCGCACTGCTGCAGAACGGAATGCTCAAAGGTGAAGCGCTCAACAACTTCGTCAACAGAAGTATCCAACTCATGCAGTAACTGCAAAAAATTGATGGTGTACTCTATAACGGTAACGTGTATTAACAGTACTACCAAAACCATAGACAAATGGCAATGAAGGGGCGACTGTCCATACTTAGGCAGCGTCACTTCGTTGCCTTTTACGTGATAATCCGCCTTTATCGTAGTTGATTATTTTCTGCTTTTATCCTACAATAAGACCGAAAATACTACCTTTGCCCCGACTGCAGAAAGTGTTGTCTTTTTATCATATAAGATCTCGGCTCACGAAACGTGTAATCAACATACTCATTCGCTGCATCTGGAGCCTGCTCATCCTCTATGCGGCTATACTACTGGCGGTACAGATACCATCAGTACAACGCTGGATAGGAGGACGTATGGCAGGGATGATGGCTGATGCTCTGCAAACACGCGTAAACGTGGGCAGCGTTGATGTTGGACTGCTTAATCGTATTGTGATGCACGATGTGCAAATATATGACCAGCAGGACAAAAAGCTGCTCACTGCACCAAGGATAAATGGAAAAGTGGAGGTCATGCCGTTATTGAACGGGAAGATAAGAATGTCATCTGTACAGCTTATCAATCCCGACATCCGGTTATACCGGAGCCATGACAATGCCAAACCTAATTATCAGTTTATTCTCGATGCGTTGGCCAGCAAAGACGACAAGGAGAAAAAGCCGACAGACATCAGCATCAACGCAGCGGTGATTAGCAATGGAAAGCTACGCTATGATGTGTTGAGCTGCAAACGAATGGTAGGAGGATTCGATGCACGACATGTAAAAGTAGACAGCCTGAATGCTTATCTGATAGTGAACAGCATTACTGACAATAAGGCGGATGTGCAACTCAGAAATCTCTCGCTGGTAGAACAATGCGGGTTACACATAACAGATCTCTCTGCACATGTCTATCGCCTTGGCGACAAGTGGACGCTTGATAAACTGAGCTTACAACTGCCGACGACCAATCTGCAGACGGAGAAGATATCCCTGCTCGCCAAACCTGATGGCACCAAGTTTGACATGCAAGATCTAAAGGGCAAGCTGTCGCCCGCCGATGTGAGGTGTCTGATACGCCAACCGCTACCTTTTAGTACGCCGGTGAACGTGCAGACATCTTTGAGCGTTGACAACAATACCTTTCATTTGCAGTATCTGAACATTGCCGACGACGAACGTAAACTGTTACTTTCCGCCGATGGTACCATTGCCAAGGAAGGAGAAACTACAAAGGCGGATATAAACATCTCTAAGCTCTTTGCTGCTAAAGAGCGTATGACGGAAATTACCCAAACACTCAGACAAGTACACGTCACACTTCCCGAGTCGTTACAACAGATTGGTTCCGTCGAGGCGCAGGGCTTGTTGGCATATCATGGCGGACAGTGGAAAGGGGAAGGCTCTGTGCGAACTGACCTCGGACATATTAAAGGATGGGTGAAGCACGACGGAAACAATATCGTCGGCGACATCACTGCCAACCAACTGTTGGCTGGCAGGATGATAAGCAAGGAGAACGACCTGAATGTTTCGGGTAACATCTACTTCTCAGCCAACAAAGGCAACACATCGCTAATGCCGTTAACGCTGAGAGGCTCACTCCAACACATACAATATCAACACTACGATTTGCATAATGTGTCGTTTGACGGAGTGTTGAACAAGAACCGATACGAAGGCAAACTGGCTGTTGACGATACCCGAGGACATGTTCAGCTGAACGGAACACTCGACTTCTCGAATGATAAACCGCAAACACACCTCACTGCGCAGGTAAAACAGCTCAACAGCAACTTGTTCTCTCCTGTTCAACGGCACAGACCGTCGTTGGTAGACTTCGATATGCAGGCAGACATGGCAGGCAACGGACTCAACAATCTTGTCGGTAACATCAGACTGGCCAATGTCCATGTACGTTCTGCCGAAAAGTCATATTCCATCAGCAATGTCGATATCTCCTCATCACTCAATGCTGAAGAAAGACGCATTACCCTGCACAGCCCTGTGGCTGATGCCAATCTGCAAGGACAATTCGAACTCTCTTCGCTCACGTCAAGTCTGGAAAGAGTGCTGAGCAACCGTCTGCCTGCTTTCATTAAGACTAAAAGAGCCGGTAGCGTGCCGACAGCCAACAACTTCAAGGTATATATGCAGCTGTACAGCACCGAGTGGCTACGCAGTTTGACCGGCATTGATGTTGAAACAGAGGCACCGGTTCATATTGAAGGATTGGTAAACGAGCGCAACAACACCATCGACATGAGCGCTAACATTCCACACATACGCTATAAGGGGACGACGCTTGCCCATACCACATTTAATATCAACACTATACACGACTCTTTGCGCCTCGAAGCCAAAACACATAGGATGACTGACAGCGGACAGACGTGGGATATCGCCCTTGATGGGCTCGCATACGACAGCGTATGCGTGTCGTCGCTCAGCTTCGATAACCACAGCGAAAAACGTCCGCTCAAAGGCTCGATAACGTCTACTGTGCAGTTGTTCCGAAATGAGCAAGGACAACGTGTCACTCATCTAACACTGCAACCTTCCACGATAACCTTCAACAACGAGAGTTGGAACGTACAACCTTCTGATGTGGTGTACCAGAGCGGACAACTCATCGTCGACCATCTCGCAATAAGAAATGGCAACCAGTTTGTTAACGTATCGGGTATTGCAACCGAGGATGAAAACAGTAAAATCAATGTCGAATTTCAAGGTGTGAATGTGGAAATGCTGTCTGCACTGCTCAATGTAAAAGGTGTTACCTTTTCTGGACTCACTCACGGCACGGCTCAGATATCGTCGGTCTTCCGCTCACCGAAGGCTCATGTGCTCATTACCATCGACGACATGGAGTATACTGGCACACCGCTCGGACAGTTTGTCGGATGGGCAGACTGGACGGCTGAGAACAATACATTGACTCTTCACGGAAAATGCGACGAGGCTGACGGACTGTCTTCCACAACAGTCAATGGCGACATTCAGCTGAAGCCTTTGACACTCAATCTTAATATCGGTGTCAACAACACGCAGACGCGTTTCATGGAGACGTATCTGCACAATACGATTGGTCGAATGGATGCACGTGCCACAGGTGGCATTCGCGTGTTTGGTCCCGCCCGTCATGTCGATATTGAAGGTGCAATCGTTGTCAATGGCGATGTCATGCTCGAACCTTTACGTACGACATACACATTACTCAATGATTCGGTGCTGTTCTTCCCCGGACACATTGCATTCCGCAGTCTGCAGCTTACCGACGAACGCAACAAGCCGCTCCGAATGCAAGGCGATGTCTTCCACAATTATTTGAAAAATTGGGAGTATAACCTCAATCTTTCGGGCGATAACTTCTGTTTGCTCAACCGACCGAACTTCGAAGGCAACACTGCATGTGGAAAAATTTTCGCCGAAGCGGATATCGAAGTGCGAGGAAAGAAAGGTCAGGTCGATATTGACGTTTCCTGCACACCGCTCGAAGGCTCTATCGTACAATACAATGCCTCACAGCCGGAGAGTGTTCATCAAAGGGAGTTTATCAGATGGCATGATGCCAGTCTCAAACCCAACGATACACAAGTCCTCGCCACTGCTGAACAAATGCCCATTGTTGTTGCGAGCAACAACAATGCTGCTGATGTCAGAATGAATCTGCTGCTCAATGCCACACCCGACCTTACCTTGCGCGTTGTCATGGATCAGGAGACGGGCGACTACATCGACTTGCAAGGAAACGGAACACTCCGAGCTAACTATTTCAATAAGGCGTCCTTCAATATCTATGGCAACTACATCGTCAACCAAGGATTATATCGCATGACGATACAAAATATGCTGTCCCGTCCCTTCACTTTCCAGGAAGGAGGCAACATTGTCTTCACAGGCAATCCATACGAGGCACAGCTCAACCTGAAAGCTGTACACACCGTGAATGGTGTCAGCCTTGCCGACTTGCAAATAGGAAACAGTTTCAAATCCAACAACATACCGGTCAACTGCATGATGAAACTCACCGGTACTCCTCTTGCGCCACAGGTAGACTTCGACATCAGCATGCCCACGGCAAGCAACGATGCAGCACAAATGGTAAGGAGCATCATCAACAGCCAGGAAGAACTCAACCAACAGGTCATCTACCTGCTGACGATAGGCCGATTCTACAATCCTGAGAACAACGCCACTGCACAAAACGCTAACGCGCAGAGCCAGACAAGCCTCGCCATGCAGAGCTTGCTCAGTGGAACACTAAGCCAACAGCTCAACAACATACTCACCAATGTGCTACACACCAATAACAACTGGAGTATAGGAGCGAATATTTCCACAGGTGCAGAAGGTTGGAACAATGCACAATACGAAGGTCTGCTGTCTGGAAGACTGCTCAACAACCGACTCCTTATCAACGGACAGTTTGGATATCGGGATAATGCCAATGCCACAACCTCCTTCATTGGCGACTTCGATGTGCGCTATCTGCTCATGCCAAACGGCAACCTTGCAGTAAGAGTCTACAACCAAACCAATGACAGATACTTTACGCGCAACAGTCTAAACACCCAAGGAGTAGGACTCATACTTAAAAAAGATTTTAATAGCATTACGGAGTTTTTCAGAAAAAGAAAATCAACAAGCAAACAGGCAACCGACACGCTCCGCCAATCAGCCGACAGCGTCACTCATAAGCCTGCGCAGAAATAATGCTACATTATTTTTAGTACCGTTTATTTCTCCATCCATCCTGCAATAACTATCTTTGCAAGACAGAAAGCCGCCTCAGAACACATCGTTTGAGCTCTCACGCATTCACAAAGCGAAGCGACAGAAATAACTAATAATTAAAAACCAAAAACAAAATCTCAAAACAAAACAGCTCACCCCAAGTTCTGTATGTGGCGTAGGTAGAGCCACCATAACCAAAACGTAGCAATGACTGATAAATTCAAATGCGGACAATGTGGCACATGGATTAACTTTGGCACACAACAATGCCCACAATGTGGCAGAACATTCCTCTATGCTGACACCACACCGCCGCAGCTCAGCACACCGACACAGCCCACCCTATCAAGCACCACAGGCAATAGGGTAGGGGGAACAGCGCCCAAGGCACCTAAGAAGAATACAAAGCTGCTGGCCATAGTCGCTGCTGCCATCGTATTGGCTCTTCTCCTGCTGCTACTCATACCCGGCAAAAAACAAGAACAGGATAATCAAGATGTGTATGGATTGACAGAAAACAACAGCGACTCATTGCTCTACGATGCTATGGAACCAACCGACCTGGAGTCATTCGACGATGACAAGGCTGCAAAAGAAGAAAAGTCTATCTTCGATGTTTCTTTCATAAAGAAAAAAGCACCGGCTCAGCCCCAAGTCGTCATCGATGGAGAAGGTGTGCGCTTGCGTTTTGAGCCCAGTCTCGAAGCCGGATACCTCATCTGGGAAGACGGAAGGACACGATCGGTCCCCAAAGGAACGAAGCTTGAGTACATCTCCGAAACAAAAGACTGGTACTGTGTACGATATAAAGATAAAAAGTTCTATGTTTCAAAACAATTCAGCTACCTCGATACCAAGAAATAATCCTGTCAACATGCTTTCAGCAATCGCCACAGAGCGAAGATACTGAAAGAGTTCACTGCTCATAACTCATATCACTTAATGCAAATACTTAACATTTTGAAAAAGATTACTTTTCTAACCCTCACAGCTTGCCTTATTGCATGCAGTGCAGCCAGCGGAAACAACGATAACAAGTCTGTAAACAGCAAAGGCGAAGTTGTCGACAAGAAAGCCATTGATGCTGTAGAAGAGGCACTTCCCTTCACCGATGACGTACGCGAACATGTGGTCATAGCTCATAAAAAACGTTCTGTGCGTTCGGAGTCAGACATTACCATCACCAATCCACATCTCGTCAAGAACAAACGCAACTGTTTCATTATCATGTCGAAAAAGGATTTCTACCTTTACGTCTACGAAGCACAAGGCAAAGATACCGTCATGGTGGCACGTTATGACTGCTGTTTTGCTCTGAAGAAAGGCAATAAGGAGCGCCGTGGAGACATGAAGACGCCACACTGCACCATGCGCAACCCCTTCAAGATAACCCAAATCCAAAACTCTTCGTCATGGACACACGACTTCGGAGATGGACGAGGCAATATCAAATCCTACGGAGCATGGTTCATGCGTCTGCTGACACCCGGACATAGCGGAATAGGCATACATGGAAGCACCAACAACAGAGAAAGCGTACCTGGAAGAGCCAGCGAAGGCTGCATACGCCTCCTAGATGAAGACATCAAAGATCTTCGTGCCAACTATGCATTTGAAGGCATGAAAGTCATCATCAAGGCTGAATCTGTTGACGACTATCCCTTCGAAATCAAGGCGATGAAGAAGCAGAACATCAAGCGTAGACGTCACTTCAATCCCAAACACACGCTCACCAACGAGCAGATAGCAAAGGCTCCCGTCGAAAACTTCACACCGGCTGAACGCACTCTGGCTGATGAAGAAAATACCATGGACCAATACGATGACGATTGGATTGGAGGCAACGAGGTGGAATACGACAGTCGGGAGTCTGCAATACCCACAACACCGAGAACACCTTCACAAAAGTTGAAAAACCGTACTTTAGAAGAACTTTAGAAACCTAAAGCCACGCAACATACAAAACGTAGCAACCTGCATACAGATTGCGGCAAGGGAGACATCAATACTGTCACCCCTGCCGCAATTTTTGTATACACCTATACCTAAAGCGCACTGTGGGTAGTCTGATTGGAAAACAGCTCATTATCAACAACAGCATCTTTGGTTGCTGACCTCTCTGATATGGCTGTTGTGTTAAGCCTCTTTCGGCATGTCCATGAGCCTCAATCGAAAACCAATCTCGTTGACTTTGGTGACCAATCTCGACGACTTTGCTACACTAAAGAACAACAAATAGCTCACCATATATAAAAAAGTTGAAAAAAGTTAGGGCTAAATCGCAAAGTATCACTACTTTTGCAGCCGAAATTTTGGACAGCAGTCAAATGCTGCTTCAAATTAACATAAAGTCTAACTTTATCTATTTAACAAATCATTTATGTCAAACTTTAAAAATGTAAAGCCGTTACAGGACTTCAATTGGGAAGAATTTGAGAACGGTAGCGCCGTTGATGTGAGCAAAGAAGATTTGCAAAAGGCGTACGACGAGACCCTCAACAAGGTCAGCGAACATCAGGTTGTTGACGGAAAAGTTATCTCCGTGGACAAGAAAGAAGTAATCGTCAACATCGGTTACAAGAGCGACGGTATCATCCCCGCAAGCGAATTCCGCTACAACCCCGACCTGAAGGTGGGCGACGTAGTAGAAGTTTATGTCGAGAATCAGGAGGATAAGAAAGGACAGCTCATCCTCTCACACAAGAAAGCACGCCTGAGCAAGAGCTGGGAGCGCGTCAATGCTGCACTCGACAACGAAGAAATTATCCAGGGTTACATCAAGTGCCGCACTAAGGGTGGCATGATTGTTGATGTATTTGGCATCGAAGCATTCCTTCCCGGAAGCCAGATTGATGTACATCCCATCCGCGACTACGACATCTTCGTCGGCAAGACAATGGAGTTCAAGGTTGTCAAGATCAACCAGGAGTTCAAGAATGTTGTCGTTTCGCACAAAGCTCTTATCGAAGCAGAGCTCGAAGCACAGAAGCAAGAAATCATGTCTAAGCTCGAAAAGGGTCAGATCCTCGAGGGTACCGTTAAGAACATCACTTCCTATGGTGTCTTCGTTGACCTCGGCGGCGTAGACGGACTCATCCATATCACCGACCTTTCATGGGGCCGCATCAACAATCCGCGTGAGGTGGTTGAACTCGACCAGAAACTCAATGTCGTTATCCTCGACTTCGATAAGGAGCGTCGTCGTATCGCACTGGGTCTGAAGCAGCTCACTCCGCATCCTTGGGACGCTCTCGACAGCGAACTCAAAGTGGGTGACCACGTACACGGTAAGGTTGTTGTCATCGCCGATTACGGTGCATTTGTTGAAATCGCACAGGGCGTTGAAGGTCTTATCCATGTCAGCGAAATGTCTTGGAGCCAGCACCTGCGTTCTGCACAGGACTTCCTCCACGTTGGCGACGAAGTGGAAGCTGTCATCCTCACTCTCGACCGCGAAGACAGAAAGATGTCTCTCGGCCTGAAGCAGCTGAAGGAAGATCCTTGGGAGACTATCGAAGTGAAGTACCCGCTCAACAGCAAGCATCAGGCTACTGTTCGCAACTTCACCAACTTCGGTATCTTCGTTGAACTCGAAGAAGGCGTTGACGGCCTGATCCACATCAGCGACCTCTCATGGACCAAGAAAGTGAAGCATCCTTCTGAGTTCACTCAGGTAGGTGCTACCATCGATGTTGTTGTGCTCGAGATTGACAAGGAAAACCGTCGTCTCTCACTCGGCCACAAGCAGCTCGAAGAGAATCCTTGGGACACTTACGAGACTCTCTACACTCCTGGAAGCATCCACACCGGTAAGATTACCGAAATGATGGACCGCGGTGCTGTGATCACCCTCAACGAAGGTGGCGAAGGCTTTGCTACTCCCAAACACCTCGTTAAGGAAGATGGTTCACAGGCTCAGAAGGGTGAAGAACTGCCCTTCAAGGTGATTGAGTTCGTAAAGGAAACCAAGCGCATCATCCTCTCTCACAGCCGCACCTTCGAAGAAGGCGTCGACGAGCCCGCACCCGCTGCAAAGAAGCAGGCTAAGGCAAAGGAAGAGTCAACAGGTATCAACAATGTTGCTGCAAGCACAACACTCGGCGACATCGATGCACTGGCTGAACTGAAGGCTAAGATGGAAAAGGGAGAAGAATAATACTCTCATCCATCCTTCCATAATTCTGACGACCACCGGCACACCTTTCTGTCGGTGGTCGTTTTCTGTTTGATAAAGTAACTGATACCCACCTAATCTTATTACCTTTGCAAACCGAAATAGATTACGTTATAATATGAATCAGGAAATACAACGACGCCGAACATTCGCCATCATCTCACACCCTGATGCTGGTAAAACTACACTGACCGAAAAATTCCTTCTCTTCGGAGGACAGATACAAGTGGCTGGCGCTGTGAAAAGCAATAAGATACGCAAGACTGCCACATCCGACTGGATGGACATCGAAAAGCAGCGTGGTATCTCCGTGTCGACATCGGTGATGGAGTTTGATTACGAAGGCTACAAAATCAATATCCTCGACACTCCCGGTCACCAAGACTTTGCCGAAGACACTTTTCGCACTCTTACTGCTGTCGACAGCGCCATTATTGTTGTCGATGGAGCTAAAGGTGTGGAGGCACAGACACGCAAACTGATGAATGTCTGCCGCATGAGACAGACACCGGTCATCATCTTCATCAATAAGATGGACCGCGAAGGACGCAATCCTTTCGACCTGCTCGACGAACTGGAAGAGGAGCTGCAAATCAGTGTGCGTCCCCTGTCATGGCCCATCAATCAAGGCGCAAAGTTCAAAGGCGTGTACAACCTGTACGAAAATAGACTGGACCTGTTCACCCCCGACAAACAACGCGTTACCGAAAAGGTCGAGGTTGATGTCCACAGTCAGGAACTCGACAGTAGGGTGGGGGCAGCCGATGCGCAACAACTGCGTGACGACCTCGAACTCATTGAAGGTGTCTATCCTGAATTCATCGAAGAAGACTACCGCAGTGCGCAGATAGCACCGGTATTTTTCGGCTCTGCACTCAATAACTTCGGTGTGCAGGAACTGCTCAACTGCTTCGTGCGCATAGCACCATCGCCCAAGCCCACCACAGCAGAAGAGCGTGTAGTGAAGCCCGACGAGCAGAAGTTCACAGGATTTATCTTCAAGATAACAGCCAACATCGACCCGAATCATCGTTCCTGTATCGCCTTCTGCAAGGTGTGTAGCGGACGCTTTGTGCGTAATCAGCCTTATCTGCATGTGCGTCAGGGAAAAACATTGCGTTTCACTTCTCCCACACAGTTCATGGCGCAGCGTAAATCCACCATCGATGAAGCATGGGCAGGCGACATCGTTGGCTTGCCCGACACCGCCAACACTTTCAAGATTGGTGATACGTTGACCGAAGGAGAGCTGTTGCACTTCCGCGGACTGCCTTCATTTTCGCCAGAGATGTTCAAGTATATAGAGAATGACGACCCCATGAAAGCCAAACAGCTGGCAAAAGGCATTTCACAGCTGATGGACGAAGGTGTGGCACAGCTCTTTGTCAACCAGTTCAACAACCGAAAGATAATCGGAACAGTAGGTCAGTTGCAGTTCGAAGTGATACAATATCGTCTCGAACATGAGTACAATGCTCGCTGCCGCTGGGAGCCCGTACACCTGTATAAAGCATGTTGGATAGAGAGTGATGACGAAGCCGAACTGAAACAGTTCAAGCTACGTAAGCAACAGTACATGGCAAAAGACAAGGATGGCCGCGACGTCTTCCTTGCCGACTCCGGCTATGTGCTGCAAATGGCTCAGCAAGACTTTGAAAATATCCGCTTCCACTTTACCAGCGAGTTCTGATACACGCTATCGGATATAAACTATATCATTGACACAAAAAAGGGATGCAATCATGTTCGCATCCCTTTATTATTATAGGTATATTTCGAAATCCTAAAACCTGATATATAAAAGCACATTATCAAGAAAGGAAAACGGAACTATTTTGTATCTTTGCAAAGACGCTATGACTCGTGTTATAAATCTTATAAATGTAGACCTTTATATTCAGCTCATTCTTATCTTTAGGGCTAATAAGCCAAATTAATTTCTACTATTGTAGAAACGGGCAAAGCGAGGAATGTTACCAATGCTACATGAGTCAACTTAATTTAAGAGAATTACAAAAAAGGGATGCGAAATTGTTCGCATCCCTTTTTTAATAATATAATAGGTATGTTTAGTGCTGTGCTTCGAAGTCCTGCATAGCCTTTACGAGAGCCTGACATCCTTCGATGGTCATGGCGTTGTAAGTGCTTGCGCGGAAGCCGCCTACTGAACGGTGGCCCTTGATGCCTACCATACCGCGTTCTGTAGCGAAGTCGAAGAAGGGCTTCTCCAGTTCTGCATACTCGTCGTTCATCACGAAGCAGATGTTCATCAGTGAGCGGTCTTCTTCCTTCACGGTGCCACGGAAGAGCTTGTTGCGGTCGATTTCGCCGTAAACGATTTCTGCACGGTCGTGAGCGAGCTTGTCCATAGCCTTCATGCCACCCATAGCCTTCATCCAGCGCAGGTTTTCCATGGCTGTGTAGATGGGAACAACAGGAGGAGTGTTGAACATAGAGCCCTTGTCAACGTGTGTGCGGTAGTCGAGCATGGTGGGAATCTCACGGGGAGCACGACCAAGAACGTCGTTCTTCACGATGACGATGGTAACACCTGCCATAGACAGGTTCTTCTGAGCACCACCATAGATGGCGTCATACTTGGATACGTCGACGGGACGGCTGAAGATGTCGGATGACATATCTGCAATCATACGAACGGGAACGTCAAGATCCTTGCGGATTTCGGTACCGTAGATGGTGTTGTTGGTGGTGATGTGCAGATAGTCGAGGTCTGTGGGGCATGTCCAGTCTTTAGGAATGAAGGTGTAGTTGGCATCAGCGGAAGATGCTACTTCTACTACCTCACCGAACAGCTTAGCTTCTTTCATGGCTTTCTTAGCCCAAACACCAGTGTTGAGGTAACCTGCCTTTGTGATAAGGAAGTTGTAAGGAATCATGCAGAACTCCATGGATGCACCGCCTCCGAGGAAGAGTACGCTGTAGCCTTCGGGTACTTCGAGCAGTTCTTTTACCAGAGCCTCAGCTTCATCGATGACAGCCTGGAAATCCTTTGAACGGTGGCTGATTTCTGCCAAAGACAAACCCATGCCATTGAAGTCGAGGACAGCCTGAGCAGTTTTCTCAAGAACAGAACGGTCGAGCATGCAGGGACCTGCAGTGAAATTGTACTTTTTCATTATTACGTTTGAGTTTTTAATATAAATAATGTGATGTTTAGAAATGTCTCTTTGAATTCGGCGGCGAATGTAGGACTTATCTTTCAACCAGCCAAATATTTTGTGAAGTGTGTGCGTGCTATGCCTCCATGGGGTTAGATACCAAGGTCTTTACGTATCTCTTCCACCTTGACTTCGGCATTTTTCATGCAGCGTTGGTAGCAGTCAGCACAATGCATGGTGTCCTTCACTTCCAGATAGAACTTAATCTTCGGCTCAGTACCTGAGGGACGTACGCTGACCTTGTTGCCGTTCTCGCAGAACCACTGTAGCACGTTGCTTGTGTCAGGCATGGTGAGCTTGGTCACGTTGCCTTCGGCGTCGGTCTGTTCCAGTTTTTGGAAGTCTTTCTTCATGATCACCTTACTGCCGCCGAGAGTCTGGGGAGGATTCTCACGATAGTTGGTCATCATCTGCTTAATCTCGTCTGCACCGGTCTTGCCCGGACGAACGATGTTGATGGTGTACTCGTAGGAGAAACCATACTCGAGATAGATGTCCATGAGCAGGTCGTAAAGTGATTTGCCCTGATCTTTAGCAAAAGCGCAAATCTCAGCCATGAGTGAGCATGCTGATACGGAGTCCTTATCGCGTACAAAGTCTTGTGCAAGGAAGCCGAAGCTCTCTTCGCCGCCACCGATGTACTGCTGTTTGCCTTCGCTGATGGCTATCTCATGAGCAATCCATTTGAAGCCTGTGTAGCAGTCGCGCATCTCGATGCCCTGCTTGTCGGCAATCTTCTTGATGACCTCGGTGGTTACGATGGTCTTCACTATGAAGTCACCGTCTTTCATCAGTCCCTTAGCCTTGCGGTTGGTGAGGATATAATAGAGGTAGATCAGGATGGTCTGGTTTCCGTTGATGAGTGTCCATTCGCCCTTACTGTTTTTGCATGCCATGGCGATACGGTCAGCGTCGGGGTCGCTTGCCATTACGATGTCGGCATCGATGGCTTTAGCGTCGCGCAGGGCCAGTGTGAGTGCTTCGCCGTTCTCGGGGTTCGGGCTTACCACTGTGGGGAAGTCGCCGCTGCGTACCATCTGTTCTTTCACGCAATGTACATTGGTGAATCCCCAATATGCCAATGACTGCGGCACCATCATCATACCTGTACCGTGCAGGGGAGTATAGACAATCTTCAGATCGTGCTGACGCTTGATGACTTCGGGGTCGATGCAAACCTCGTGTACACGCTTCAGGTAAATGTCGTCAATTTCTTTGCCTATGCTCTCAATAAGTTCGGGCTTTCCGTTGAACTTGATGTCGTCGACGGTCACTTTGTTCACTTCGGCGATGATACCCACGTCGTGCGGCATCAGCACTTGTGCGCCGTCTTCCCAGTAAGCCTTGTAGCCGTTGTATTCTTTCGGGTTGTGGCTGGCTGTGATGTTTACACCTCCCTGGCATCCCAGGTGACGGATGGCAAACGAGCACTCAGGTGTGGGGCGCATATCCTCGAAGAGATACACTTTGATGTCGTTGGCAGAGAAGATATTGGCTGTTGTCTCAGCAAACAAGCGGCTGTTGTTGCGGCAGTCGTGGCAAACCACTACGCTGATATCCTTGCGGTCGGCGAACTGCTTGTGCAGATAGTTGGCAAAGCCTTGTGTAGCCATGCCCACGGTATATATGTTCATGCGGTTGCTGCCAGCACCCATTATGCCGCGAAGACCACCAGTACCGAACTCAAGGTCTTTATAGAAGCTGTCTATCAGCGCTGCCTTGTCATCGTTGTCAAGCATAGCTTGGACATCGGTGCGGGTCTTTTCATCAAATGAAGGAGAAAGCCATTGCTGTGCTTTGGCTATACATTGAGTTAACAATTCGTTGTTTGTCATAATTTATTAGTAGTTTGGTTTATAATATTCGCTACAAAATTAAGATAATAATTTCATCTTATCAAACTCGTTCACAAAATTATCACTATTTATCAGCTCTTTCATGCCCTATATCAAGAAAAAGAATGTCGCTCTACAAAAACCGTTGTGCACAACTGTTTGCAGAGGACCAATGGGTGGGTACGCTAATAGCTTATTATGGTTCTGCAATAGCGTCGGATGCTTACCTATGCATGCCCCAGATACGTCGCACCTTGCGCAAGATGGCAAAATAGTTGAGAGTAGCCACCAAGGCAAACAACAGCACGGCTGTGAGCAACAAGGGCAGCAGGGTAGGGGAGTCATAGCGCTCGTACCATTGGACGAAACGCTCTACATACGCCTCTCGTACCCAAATGGCGATAGCGACAGAGAGCAACATCACCACAAGATTGAGCCAAATGGCAATGCGATGGTAGAATCGTGTGATGTTGCTGAGCGGATAACCTGCCAGCAGCAGCGTGTCTATCTTGTCTGTATGTTTCTGCAACAGAAGGAAGATGCTCAGCAATAGTACGTAGAAAGCCAAAGCGGTGATGCACAAGCCAATGGTCAACACTGCCAGAATGACCCATCGCAACATCCCTGCTGTGCGCGAGGTGTTGTCGTCTGCCGTCTCTGTCTCATAGTTGTTGTCTGTCAGAAATGTCGCTATACGCTCATCGGCGGGGTTGTTCACCGTGATGATAAGCCTGGATGGTGGCGGCTCTAAGGTGCCTGTCAGTGTGCGGTTGGCACGTTGCATGAATGACAACGGCACAAGGATGGTGTTCAGGCGTTTGGAGAATCCGACAACTTTTCCCCATTTCTGCCACTCTTCAGTGGCTCCGTACAGTGTGAGATGTATGGGCATCTTGCTGACAATGCCTTCAGAGAAGGTGGGCATGCCACGGGCACCGGCATAACCGAAGTTGTAGAGGTTGAGATAGTTCTTCGGCAGGATGATGGGCAGGGTGTCGCTGTCGAGAGGATCTACCCAAAGCGACCTGTCAATGTCGATACAGGCATCGGGCACTGCTTCGAAAAACATCTCCGTACTGAATGTTGCCCCCATGCTTTCAACACCCAACGAGGCTTCTACCTGGAACTGTGAAGAAACAAACGGGTCAACACGCTTCACGAATGGCTGTTGAGCGATGTCGTCAATGTCTTGCTGTGTAAACGTCGGTGGCTTACGAGTCAGGGTACGCAGGCTGCTGATGCGTTTTGCCACTACTATACGTGTAGGCGAGAGTAAGCCGTCGCCCTCTTGAAACAGCGGACGCACATCGAAGAAGAATTGTACGGCTACAATCACAATCGTCATACCCAGCAGATTGGCAAGCGCAAAGCCTGCCATCTGCAAGGCATTGATATTGTGTGAAAGGAGTTTGCGTAGCAGCGACATGACCGTGAGAGGTAGCGTGACAACATGGTTGACCGACGCTGTTGAAATAGGTTATTCGGTGATGGTGTCGTTGCTCTCTTCCTGTACTGCAGGCATGTGGTATATCATGTCGGCTAACTCTTCTCCAAGGTGTAGGAAGAAATGGCTCACTATGCCGAGCAGTGTCTTCGTCTTATCCTTGCTGACGATGCGGATGTTGAACACAGGCTCTGCTTCTGAATATATTTCGAAGGTCTCAAACTTGCTAAGCAGTTGCAGTAGGATGAGGTCAGAGCCATCTGTATCACTCGGCAGATTGTTTCGTAGTTTTTCGAAGAGTTTGCCGTTTAAGCGGAAATACATATTCTTATCTTTCGTAGCCTGACTGTCAAACGCGTTCTTTGCTTTGCTGAAGGGCTTCTCGTTGCCTATGGAAGCGTAGAACATTCCGTCTTTCCATCCTAAATCCAACTCGGTGCTGTCGTTCTTGATGCGATAGCTGTTGTTGCCGTTGGCCTTTGCCTCACCTTCAAAAATGTCTTTGACAATGAATTTCAGCAGACGATTGTCTTTATCCTTGGTATAGAATTGGATATGTTCGGGTTCCATGGTTTTGGCATTGAGGCTGATGCCCATCATGCCGTCGCCCTGCATGCTGCGCATGATGGCAAAGATGTCTTTCTTCATCTCGCGTGGAATCATCTTCACCATCGGCATGCTCTCAATCTGTTCCACCACCTTCTCGCCGTTGATGTTATACGCCATGACCACATCTTCATCGTTGTCTACGTACTGGTAGAAATCGCCCTTGATGGATTCGGATGTTGCCAGCCATGTCTCAATCTGTTTCTTCCATGCTCTTGAGTCGGCAAGCAGTCGGCTGGAGATGAGTGTCTCGCCTTTCTCCATGTTGAAGTCTGTGAGCTGGGCGATGTCTGCCAGCTTACAATCTTCGGGCATCATCATAGCCATGAGGCTGGCGTAGACGGGATTGGTTGCCAGCGATGCGCCTAACCAGAGTACCTGCATGTCGCCGTCACTCTTACACATGTCGCTGAAGAAGGTGTTGCCCGACAGGCTTTCGTCCTTCTCCTGCTTCAGTTGTTGGGTAGCACGTTCCTTGAGTTGTGCCGTCGACTCCCCGTTGCGCTGACCGAGGAAAAGAAGATATTCGTTGTTATACATCATAATGCCTTCGCTGAAGAACATGTATCGTATATCGTCGTTTCCTTTCTGCGGCTTCAGTTCCAGCTCCTTCTTTAATGCCTCTATCACTTCGTCCAGGTTGTCGGCATCGTAAACCGTGGCTATCACTCCGAAGTCTGTAGGTTGTTCGTTCAGCATGTTGTCGAAGACGTTTGCGGCACCTTCAACAGTGTCCTCTTCCTCCTCCTCCTCGACAATTACAGGCTCCAGCTCTTCTGCTGTGGGATAGTCTCCGGTAGAATCGGCATACTCCACCTCTTCTTCCTCAGTCATATTGTCATTGCTGAACATGTCGGCAAAGAGGTTCTCCTGTTCGTTACGGAAATAGACGAAGAGCGGGTCGCGCAGGTCAATGCCCAGTTTTTGGGGTTTCTCCACGATTCCGAGCAGTACGTCGATGGCACGACGCGACATGCCGCTGTTTTTGATTTCCTTTTTCAGTTGTTCCTTCCAATCGTCGCCGCCATCTTCGTCCATCTTGTCGGCTATTTGTTTCACATCAATGCGTATGACAGTGGAGGCGTCCTTGGGAATGAGGCGCGCTGAGGATGGAACCTTGCTGCATGAGCTGAACATCAGCAGCATAAGGGTTACGAGGGTAAATAGGGAAAGGTGTTTAGTTCTCATGATATCAATTCTAAATAGTTATTTGGCATGTTTTTTGCTTTGGTATAGCAGCAGCCACTCAGACAGAAAGAGGCTCTTACACCATATTATATATTAATGGGCAAAGTTAATCATTCATCACCAAAGTATTGAAAAGAGATGTAAAAAAGTGCACTGTGAAACCTTTCGGCATGTTAATTCAGCAAGCTGCATTCTTAAAGATTTATAAAAGACAGACGAAAACATACTTTCAAACCACATCCTTTGTTACATTTGCATTAGACAAATCACCCTAAACGCCCTCATAACAAACAAAAACAACAATCATCATGAAAAAGATAAGTATGAAGACACTCACACGTTACGCTTGCGTGGTGCTCTCAGCAGCAGCCATCGCATTCTCGGCAGGAGCATTCTTCAAGGTGAATGCCATGCCTACGTTTACACCGGGACAGCCCGTCGATCTCACTTATGCCACAGAGAAAGCCCTGCCCGCAGTAGTTCACATCAAGTATGTACAAAACTCCAAGACGAAGACAGTAGAGGTGCAGGATCCCTTCTCTGACTTCTTCGACCCGTTCGGCTTCTTCGGCAATCCCGGTGGAGGCGGAACACAGCGCCGTCAGGTGCAGACACCGAAACGCACCGCCACAGGTTCGGGTGTCATCATTTCCTCCGACGGATACATCGTCACCAACAACCACGTTGTGGAGGGGGCAGACGAACTGACGGTAACACTCAACGACAACCGTGAGTTCTCAGCACGTATCATCGGTACGGACAAGACATCAGACCTCGCCCTTATTAAGGTGGACGGTCGCAACCTGCCCACACTGCCTATTGGCGACAGCGACAAGCTGAAGGTCGGCGAATGGGTTATTGCCGTTGGCAATCCTTTCGGACTCAACAACACCGTTACTGCCGGTATTGTCAGTGCCAAGGCACGTTCGCTCGGTGCTAATGGTGTGGAAAGCTTCATTCAGACCGATGCTGCCATCAATCAAGGTAACTCTGGCGGTGCACTCGTCAATGTGGCAGGCGAGTTGGTTGGCATCAATGCCATGCTTTATTCGCAGACAGGATCCTATGCAGGTTATGGTTTTGCTATTCCCACTACCATCATGAAGAAGGTGGTTGACGACCTGAAGCAGTACGGCACTGTACAACGTGCCATGATAGGTATCGCAGGCACAGATGTACATGCATACATCGACCAGCAGAAGGAAAAGAACAACGAGGTAGATCTCGGTACCAATGAAGGTGTTTATGTTCAGGAAGTAGAAGACGGTGGTGCAGCCAGCGAAGCCGGCATTGTTGAGGGCGACGTCATCATTGCCATTGACGGAAAGAAAGTGACCAAGATGGCAGAACTCATGGAAGCCCTCGCCAACAAGCGTCCGGGCGACAAGGTCAATCTGAAGTATCTCCACAACAAGCGCACATTAGATAAGACCGTGACGCTGAAGAATGCCCAAGGCAACACCAAGGTGGTGAAGAGTGCCGACCTCGACGTGCTCGGTGCACAGTTCCGAGAAATTACCGATGCACAGAAGCAACAGCTCAACATCCAGAACGGACTGGAAGTTATCAAGGTTGGAGCTGGAGCTATGAAGGATGAAGGCATCAACAAGGGATTCATCATTCAGCGTGTGAATGACACCCTGATGCGTAAGCTCGATGATCTTCAGAAGGCTGTGAAGGACGCATCCACCGGTAAAGATCCTGTGCTCTACATCCAGGGCATCTATCCTACAGGTAAGAAGGCTTACTACGCTGTTCCGCTGGAATAACTCTCTCAGAGAAGAATATTATAAAAGAGAAGCTGCACAATGCGGCTTCTCTTTTTCTATGTGATGAATGCCCTACATGTC
This sequence comes from uncultured Prevotellaceae bacterium, assembly GCA_900320845.1. Taxonomy (GTDB): domain Bacteria; phylum Bacteroidota; class Bacteroidia; order Bacteroidales; family Bacteroidaceae; genus Prevotella. Next base: position 38,160 of record ONTS01000013.1, read on the forward strand.
GGCACCAGGCAATAATGGCAGCGCTGTCAAGTGCTGTTGATATAGCAAAATCAGTGATATTGGTCATCAATATCAGTGATTTTGGCTACCAATATCACTGATTTTGCGTCATGAGTGGAGAACATTCAGCATGTTGTCTGCCGGCAGGAATACGACGGACGTACTGCATGTCGGAGCTCAGTACAGTCTATTACTCATCAAGTGGGGCGGCAACAGGCTGAGGCAATGGAATGAGAGTGTGTTGTCTGACATCAGTCAGACTATCCTGAAAATAAAACCGCAACGCCTGTTAAAGGCATTGCGAAAGATAATTATTGCGCATTTCACTTTTAACGGACAGCAATAATAACAAACAGGAGTCACATCGTGTTACTCCTGTAGTTTACGGGGTGGGGCATTGCAGATGCTTTCCGCTATATCTTGCTTGACCTTTTCAGCACGATGGGGTAGGACAGTGCCAGTTCGGTATAGTCTGCCTTGAACAGGTGGGCTTTGACATTGAATCCCAGTCGCAGGTTGCCTAACTTCGGGAACGTATAGTGCAGGCCGACGGTCTCATAATAGGGCTTTTCCAGGTCGCGCGCCATGGCGCCCATAGCACGATAGAGGTACACACCCAAAGAGACGGGCATGGAGAAATTGTGGTAGAAGGTCTCATGCTTGGCGGCTATGGCAATACCGAAAGGGTCGGTATGGTCATGTCGTTTCATGAGTGCGTTGATGTCGTGTGTGGCGTCGGCATAGGTGGCATAGAAAATGTCTACACCTATTCCCGATGCCCAACGACGGGCATAGCGGTACATGATGTCGGCATTGAAGGAGTAGCACAAATAGTGATGGAAATGCTCTTTGCGATAGTCTTTTTCGCCTTTAGGTGTCCAGAATTGTGTCAGTTTCCATTCCTCGTCCAATGTCTTCATGCCCACTCCGAGTGTAAAGCGCAGATAGGTATATCGCTGAAAGCTCGGTTTTACGAAGTCGATGGTATTGGCTTTGTTCCAATGTGGGTTGAGCAGTCCGCCCGGACGCTTGTCTATATGACTGTCGTCGTCGAAATAATAGATCAGTGCCAATGAGGGACCAACATAGTTGGCACCCTTGTTGGGGCGGTTGAGTGCGCCGTTGGACACATGCCAGTAGTCGACACCAGCCCTAAGTCCCCAATGGCTTGCCAGACGATAATTGAAATGTATGCCGGCACCGAAATGGATGAGCCACTTTGAACCGACAATATCGTTGTCGATGGCATAGCGACGGTTGTATTTAGAATGAGAATAGGCAGTACCGATACTCAACGCTGCATCCATCTCAAAACGATGGAAACGCAAGAGGGGACGCGAGAACGTACCATACACCGACAGGGTGTTGCCGATACGCGTGATGTAGTCTACTTCTTCCGCCAATCCCCACTGTGGGTCTGTCTTGCGATGCATCGTGGAGCCATGGTTGAAGCCATACTTCACATTTAAGGAAAGGGTGGGGTAGCCGTAATCGTCGGCAAAGGCATCGTAATCTTCAGGGCGTGGCTCATAAAGCAATTCTGCTCCTATAGCCATGTTGCTGCGGCCTATCTGGTAATCAGGGTCAAACTTAGCCATCCATCCCGGGTTGACATGGAGGGCTATGCCCAAGTGCTTGCCAAAAGGAACACTGGAGGTGCGCACGACACTACTGTCTGGCAATGATGCAGAATGAGGGGTAATAGAGGTAGGCAGAGGCTGTACGTTCAGCGTGTCGATGTTCGTACCTTTTGCTCCTATAGCGGTGCAGAAAAATAGAAGTAGAAAAGTATTACGTATCATAGTTGAAAGATGCGTTGTGTATTGCTTGTAGTTATTTCGGCTAATTGTTCGGCAGTCATGTCCAATGCTTGAGCAGCTACTGACAATATGTGTGGGATGTATGCACTCTCATTGCGCTTGCCTCGCATGGGGACGGGTGCCATATAGGGAGCGTCGGTCTCAAGGACGATGCGGTCAATGGGAATGTGGGGCAACACCTCGGGCAGATGACTCTTCTTGAAAGTCAGCACACCGCCTATGCCGAGCACAAAACGTGGAAAAGCTAACAGCTGTTCAGCTTCCTGTTGGTTGCCGGTGAAGCAATGGAATACGCCGCCGGGTAGCTCGTCGGCATAACGACGGAGGATGTTCACCATCTCGTTCTGCGCCTTGCGGCAGTGTATCATCAGCGGTAGCCGCGTCTCGACAGACCAGCGCACCTGTTCCTCAAAGGCAAGGAGCTGTTCCGACTCATATTCACGCGACCAATAAAAGTCCAGACCGACTTCGCCTATGGCAATCACGTCGCTCGTTATCAGTGGGCGAATGCCTTGCAATACTTTTTCCCAATTGGAGCGGACCTCTTCAGGATGAAGGCCTACCATAGGATATAGCGTGCCGGGATATTGTCGGCATAGCGAGAGAATGTGTTCGGATGTAGCTTGGTCGATGGCTGGCACCAGCATCTTTGTCACACCTGCCTGCTGAGCACGTTGGATGACTGCAGTACGGTCCTCGGCATATTCCGAACCATCTATATGTATATGTGTGTCGATGAGTGTCATATCTTGTTGCAAAGATAGCAAGTATTGCTAACGTAACAAAAGAAACCCTTCTGCAGAAGAAAAATTCTGCAAGAGGGGTTCGAGTGATGCTGTCATTAAGCTTCAGTGGGTGAATGCTATACGCTTATTCCTCTGTAGGCTTAATGTTGGGCTCTTCCAGTCCGAGGTGCTTCTTCTTGTCAACAATCTTCAGTACGAAGCCCAGCAACAGAGCAGCCACACCCAGACATGCCAGCATTACCAGAGGCATGGTGTAGTCGAGCTGATCGGCGGGAGTGCCTTCGGGATTGGTGGCGGTGAGGGTCTTACCGATAAGCAGGGGGAAGAGCCAGAGTCCGATATTCTGAATCCAGAAGATGAGTGCATAAGCAGAACCGATAATCTTGGCATCTACCAACTTAGGCACGCTGGGCCAGAGGGAAGCAGGTACCAAAGAGAACGATGCACCCAGTACTAAGATGGTGACGTATGCTATGATGACACCGCCTACTGCACTGCCCTTGAACATGGGAAGTACAAAGGCGAAGGTAAGGTGGCAGGCAATGAGCAACAGTGAACCAAGCACGAGCATGGACGCTGCCTTACCCTTGTGGTCGACGAAGCTGCCGAGAATAGGTGTGATGCCTACGGCGAGCAGTGGGAATACGGCAAACACTGTCTCAGCCGAGCCGCGCTTGTACCCCATGAAGCAGAAGATGATGAGCGCTACGATGGAGAGAAGCAGCAGAGACACCTTGAGAGACTTTTTCTTCTGGAAGTTGCTGGCGAAAGCAGTAGCAGCCACAACAAGCATGATGAGATACTGCACGATGACAACGGTGTTTTTTGTCCAGAATGAACCTGCTTCCACTGTGGGGAAGGTGAGGTTGCACTGCAGCATGTTGACAGCATACTTCTGGAATGGGAAGATGGCTGAGTAATAGAGTACGCACAGCAGAGCGACAATCCAGAATCCACTGTTGGTAAGAATCTTGCCGAGGTCGGAAATCTTGAAGGGGTCGTCTTTCTCTTCAGCCTCACCTGTCTGAGAGTCGAGCTTCTTGTCCATGAAGAAGTAGACGATGAACATGATGAGTGCAATCATCAGCAGTACTACACCGAAAGCAACGGAACGTGATACGTCGATGACGTCGCCCAGTTTGGCAAACATGGGCGAGAAAATCATACATGTGGCAACACCGAGACGTGCCAATGCCATTTCCGAACCCATGGCGAGAGCCATTTCGCGGCCCTTGAACCACTTTACAATACCGCGGCTTACGGTAATGCCTGCCATCTCGCAGCCGCAACCGAATATCATGAAGCCGATGGCTGCAACCTTAGCTGAAGCAGGCATGCCCTCGTAGAAGGGGCTCACTCCCAACTCGTCGAAACCAGGAATGTAGTTGAGGTTGTTGGTGAACCATGTCTCCAGTCCGCTGCCGATGAAGCTGTCGCTCACCGCATACCACTTGACAATGGCACCTATGAGCATCACCACTCCTGAAAGGATAGCAGTGAAACGGACACCCATCTTGTCGAGGATGATACCGGCAAAGATAAGGAAGAAAATGAATACGTTAAGGAAAGTTTCTGCGCCCTGCATGGTGCCAAAAGCATCGGAATCCCAACCACGCTCTGACTGCATCAGGTCTTTGATGGGAGACAGAATATCCATGAAAATGTAACTGCAGAACATGGCAAGCGCCAGGAGCAGCAGCGCCGTCCACCGCATACCAGCGGAATCTCTCAATGTTTTTTGAATGCTTTGTGTCATTGTAATAAAGGTATTTTAATTATTGTATATTTCATCGTTACATAAAACGTGGCAAAGTTAAAAAGAATATCTCGAAGTACATACAAAAATACATACTTCATTTTATACGGATAGATACGAGGCCAGAATGGTACTAATAAACAAACATGTATGACAGAAAAAGTGGAGATAGCACGTATCTCCACTTTAACAACCTTTCCATCAAATGGTTGTAGTAAAATATCAATTTTTGATTACCACTTTCTTTCCGTTGTAGATGTAAACACCTTTCTTGGTAGGCTTACCCTGCAGGCGCTGTCCGTCGATGGTGTACCACTGTCCGTCGGCGTTTTCATTGGTTTGCGGAATGTCGTCGATGCCTGTGGCGGTATTGATATAGATGTTCACGTTTTGTCCCGTATTGGGCATGGTGAGCATATAGAACATATCGGTTCTGCCGTAGAAATCTTCATCGAGCGGTGTGAGTGTGCCAGCCGTTACGGCGAAATCGCCGGCAGGAGCACCGTCCATTCTGTCGATGAGTAGTTTTGTCGTTTCACCGGCACCCAAATAGCGTATGCCGTCGTAGGTGATGCCAACGAATGTTCCTTCCACATCATCGATGGGGAACATCTGTGCGAAGACGTTTTCGTCGTTGCTGATAATCCATCCCTTCATGGCTTTTCCTTTCACGTCGCTGCCTTTGATGCCGCCCACGTTGCACGCGCCAGCATAGTAGTTGTTTTGCAAAGTGCCGTTAAATATGTCACTCTTATTTCCGACAATTCCTCCAGAATTGTTCGTAACTACTACTGATGCCAGATTTAGACAATCGCTGATGGAGCCTTTCTGTACTATATATCCGACGATACCTCCCACATTATTATTTCCCTTAACCGTGCCTTCATTGATACAGCCTGATACGATTCGACAGTAATCGATATTGCCGGCAATTCCTCCTACTCGTTCTGTCCGGGCGCTTACTTCGCCTGTATTGATACAACTTTCAATTTCCAATTGTTCGGAGTCGCAACTTCCTACGATGCCTCCGGCATATGCATTTGTACTGACGCTACCTGTGTTTGTGCAGTATCTGATGGCAGAAGAGTTTTCACCAGCTGTACCGACTATTCCTCCACAATTACCACTTGATGCAGACACCGTTGCCGCATTGGTGCAGTTGTTGACTTCCCCATTATTAAGAAGATGAGCAACAATACCTCCATTGCCGCCATACTGGCTACTTATGCTGACGCTTTCGGTAGTATTGCAATACTGTACGGTACCTTTAACAAACCTGGCTATACCTCCAATACCCATCATTCCGCTGAGATTACTCTTATCCAGGGTGAGGTTCTCCACGCTTCCGTTACTGCCCACATAACCAAATAATGCTTCATTGCTGGTAGTATTAACATTGCTGATGGTGTGGTAATAACCGTTGAAATGGCCCTCAAACGACTTTTCATAAGAAGTGCCTATCGTCGAGAAAGTCTTTCCCTCATAGTTCAAATCGTTTACCAAGCGGAAATGGAAATCCTTCAGATTATCACCGAGGTTGACTCTTGTGGCAAGCAGGTCCATATCGTCGGTATTACGGATGATGAACGGGTCGTCAGGCGTGCCGCTGCCTTCTTTGAATATCTGGTGATAGACGTTGAATACCGCCGTGGTCTGCCCGCCGTAGTTGCCCATGCCGACGACGCCTATCGTATAATTACCGGGATTGATGATGTCGTCGGGTATTATCAGGCGGTAGTCGGTGCCTTTGCTCAGCGTTACCGATGAGCCGGTCTTGGTATCGGTCACCACCACGTTGGGGGTAAGCGGACTGCCCGTGTATTCCTGTGCCGCAATACTGATGTGTATCCATTCGTTATATCCAATGTCGCGCACGGGGTCTGTCGATGCTGCCGCGATGTTCACATTCGTCACGATAGACGACAATGTGAGCCGATAATATGTTCCCGTACAGTCCAATGTGCCGCTACTTGTAGTGAAAGCGCGGGTATATCCAGTAGGAACTGTGCCTCTATAACTCAGTTGAAGGTCTGTTGCCGTGGCACAATCGTAGTATTGCTGACCGTTGAATTTGAGTTTCGGCGTGGTGATGATAGTGCCGTTCACATCGTTGGCAAAACTGATTGTAGTGATATGCTTTGCGGAAGTATTTCGGTCTGTGCCGTGAGGGTCATCTACACCGACAGCACCTTTCGTGCAATTGCCTCCGATAAGGCAGTTTTTACTCTGTTGGTCAGGGTCAAAACTGGTATTGCCGTACTTTTCATAAGTATAGTGTGTATACGAACAACCTGTGATGGCACCGACCCAACTGCTGCCGCTCACCGTTCCCAGAAACACACAGTCAACGACATCGCTCTTGCCTGATGTCATGCCAAGAATACCGCCGACATTTTTTTGCCCGACCACAGTTACGTCTTCAGCCACCTTGCAGTTGCGTATGCCGCGATCGGTGTAGGTAACATTTCCATTCATATAGCCGACGATACCGCCGACATAATCTTTTCCTTCTATGCGGCTATTCGCCAGCGTAAGGTTCTCTACTCGCGCACCGCCACCAATCACATTGAACAAACCTTTGCAGTTGTCATTGGTTTTTTGTATCTGCAAATTACTGATGGTGTGTCCGTTGCCGTTGAAAAATCCGCCGAATTCGAGGTAACCAGTGGGATCAGTGTTGTCTGGAATGCCGATGCCATTGAAAGTGATGCCGCTGAAGTTCAAGTCGGCATCAAGGCGGAAGAACGTGTTCCTGTACTTGTTTCGTCCACTGTTCACTTCACTTGCCAGCTCTTGCATGTGTGCCGGTGTGGTGATGATATACGGGTCTGTTTCGGTACCGCTACCGCCACCGAATGTTTGTGCCCGCAAGGTCGCAGGCACGGCGAAGAGTAGCATTATGAGCCACTTCGCGAATGTCTGTGCTTTGTTGTTCATTGTTTAGTAGTTTGTTATAAATAAAACATATCATGAAAATAAAAAGATTTTCCTTTACTGGTGTAAGTAAGAACAATAGATTCTTAATACAAGAGGATGATGTGTCTTGGCTATGCGCATCTCAATGGCACATTTGTAGTTTTCGGGTGCGAAGATACAAAAAAAGCTGCAAATATTCCACTCGCAGCTTATTTTGTTTTCGTTGTTTTTATTTCTTCAGCCAGCGATCGAGCCAATTGAAGAACGTACGTTGCCAGAGAATACCGTTCTGTGGTTTGAGTACCCAGTGGTTCTCATCGGGGAAGATGAGCAGTTCGGCAGGAATGCCACGCAGACGGGCTGCTTGTATACTGAAAATGCCTAATTTTGCAATTTTTAACTGTTTTTTTTGTTGTTCAAACTTTACGTGTATCTTTGCAATCAACGACTGATAAATCATTATTTTTTCTAAATATTTTACGATTATGCCAGCAAGTCATTACTTTAATCTAATGCGAAAAAACATGTACTTATTGCTGACGTTCATTGCGTGGCTGTCAGTATTACCACTGTCTGCGCAGCAGGTGTCTTTAGAGACAGCCCGTCTGCGTGCATCTACTTTTCTTGCCAAAACGCCAGATGATGCGTCGTCAGCGAAGAAAGCCCCGCGCCGTGCGCCCCAGCTGTCGCTGGTGAACACAAACGATGAAGTCTATATCTTCAACGATGAAGCCAACGACAGCCATGTCATCATCAGCAGCGATGAACGTATGCCCGAAGTGCTCGGCTTTTCGTACGAAGGCACCATCGACCCGGCAGCCATCCCCTGCAACATGCAGGCATGGCTCGACGCCTGTAGTGCTCAGGTGCGTTGGCTGCGCGACCATCCAGAGGTTGTGGCAGATCGTCGCAAGTCGCCTCAAAGAGCAGACATTGCACCCATGCTGACATGTAAGTTCTCTCAAAGGACGCCTTACAATCTGAAATGTCCGGAAGTGAATGGGCAACACTGTGTGACAGGTTGTACAGCTACGGCAATGGCACAAATCACGTATTACCATCAATGGCCCAAGAAAACCACATTTACCATACCGGCATATACCACTAATACTTTAAAAATAGAAATACCGGAAACTCCACCGACCACCATTGAATGGAGCAAGATTCCCGACCGATGCTCTGTAAATTCTTCTGCAGAGGAGCAAGATGCAGTATCCACCTTGTTGGCACTCTGCGGTGCAGCAGTGAAAATGGACTATACATTAAGTGGAAGCGGTGCTTTCTCCTTACCTGAAGCATACGATTTGCTTGATTATGACATGACTTCCATGCAGAGAGTTGTCAGAAGCAACTATTCAGATGCCGATTGGGAGGAAATGCTATACAACGAATTGAAACAGAAGCGCCCTATAGACTATGGCGGTTATTCAGAATCCGGAGACCACGCATTTGTGATTGACGGCTACCGATACATTGATAACACTGCTTACTGGCATGTCAATTGGGGATGGGGCGGTAGTTACGTAGCTACAGGACCATATTATAATCAACAGTACTATACTCTCGACAACATGTCCTATAACAACAATCAAAGTGCGTTAATCGGCATTCAGCCAGCTTCTAACGTACGAGCGTATGCTGTTGATGAGGCAGGCGGCAAGACTACGCTGTACTACGACACGGAAGTCAGTAACAAAGGAAACAAGGTGAGATCAATCGGGAGCGTTATCGGCAGTGATGTGACGGAAGTGGAATTTCATCCGTCATTTGCAAACTTCAAACCCAAACAGTTTACATTTCTTGGGTGTAAGAATTTAAAACAAATAAAAGGTATAGAATATCTTAATACCGAAGACATAACGGATATGAGAAGGATGTTTTATGCATGCGAGTCACTCACTTCCCTTAATCTGAGCCATTTCAACACAGCGAATGTAACGGATATGAGTTCGATGTTTTCCGGCTGTAACTCCCTCACTTCCCTTAATCTGAGCAGTTTCAACACGGTGAATGTAACGGATATGGGTGGGATGTTTTCCGGTTGCAGTTCCCTCACTTCCCTTGACCTGAGCAGTTTCAACACGGCGAATGTAACGGATATGGGTGGGATGTTTTCCGGTTGCAGTTCCCTCACTTCCCTTAACCTGAGCAGTTTCAACACGGCAAATGTATCGGATATGGGTGGGATGTTTTCCGGTTGCAGTTCCCTCACGTCCCTTAACCTGAGCAGTTTCAACACGGCGAATGTAATAAATATGGAAAGTATGTTTTCTTCTTGCAACTCCTTCACTTCCCTTGAACTGAGCAGTTTCAATACAGCGAATGTAACGGATATGAATAGGATGTTTATGAATTGCAGTTCCATCACTACCTTTAATCTGAGCCATTTCAACACAGCGAATGTAACAGATATGAGTTGGATGTTTGGTGCTTGCCGCTCCCTCACCTCCCTTGACCTGAGCAATTTCAATACAGCGAATGTAACGGATATGAGTGGGATGTTTTTCGGGTGCTGGGACCTCGTTTCCATAGAAGTCAGCAATCTTTGGGATGTAAGTAATGTCACCAATGGAGAGAGCATGTTTTATGACTGTACTACACTCCGCGGCGGTGCCGGCACGGTGTACGATGCCAACAACGTGGGACTATCCTATGCCCATGTGGATGGCGGTACATCAAATCCCGGATACCTGACGTATAAGGCAGCTACAGGCATTAAGACGCTTGGTGCAGATGCCAACGCACCTGCACAATGGTTCACCCTCGACGGCAAACGACTCTACGGCGAACCCTTCAAGAAAGGCATCTACATCCGCAACGGCAAGAAAATCGTTGTGAAATGATTCCTGCAGCCTACACATTATTATATATAGGTACAAAAATCGGCTTTCAGCAAATTTCGCTGAAAGCCGATTTTTTAAGTATGTGCCGTGTCTTATTTCTTCAGCCAGCGGTCAAGCCAGTTGAAGAATGTACGTTGCCAGAGAATACCGTTCTGTGGTTTGAGTACCCAGTGGTTCTCATCGGGGAAGATGAGCAGTTCGGCAGGAATGCCACGCAGACGGGCTGCATTGAAAGCGCCCATACCTTGGTTGGCATTGATGCGATAGTCGAGTTCGCCATGGATACAGAGAATAGGAGTGTCCCACTTATCCACAAAACGATGTGGAGAGTTCTCGTATGTGCGCTTGGCGTTCGGCGTAAGGTCTTTGTTCCAGTAAGCATCGTCGTACTCCCAGTTAGAGAACCAAACTTCTTCGGTATCGGTGTACATTGACTCGAGGTTGAAAGCACCGTCATGAGCGATGAAGCACTTGAAGCGCTTATTGTGATGTCCTGCAAGATAGTATACGGAGAATCCTCCGAAGCTTGCTCCGACAGCGCCCATGCGGTCTTTGTCGATGTAGGACAGTTTGGAGGATGCGTCGTCGATGGCAGAAAGATAGTCGCGCATGCACTGACCAGTCCAGTCGCCGCTGATGGCCTCACACCATTCGCTGCCGAAGCCAGGCAGACCGCGACGGTTAGGAGCAACGACTACATAACCCTGAGATGCCATAATGAAGAAGTTCCAACGATAGCTCCAGAACTGACTGACAGGGCTCTGAGGACCACCTTCGCAGAAGAGAAGGGTGGGGTACTTCTTGTTTTTGTCGAAATGAGGAGGAAGAATCACCCAATACATGAGGTCCTTGCCATCAGTTGTCTTTGTCCAATGCTCTTCAACGGTGGGAGATGCCATCTGGCTGAAGATATGTTGATTCTCTTCTGTCAGTCGCTTGGTGGTAATAGGTTGCTTACCCTTACCCATGTTGAGCATGTAGAGGTCGGCGCTGGTGAGGAAGCTGTGTTGTTCTGCAAGAATCTGCTTGCCGTCAGCCATCAATTGCAATGAGCCGAAGTCGGCACAGTCGTTGGTGAGCTGTTCAACATCGCCATTGAGGTTGGTGCGGTAGATGTTCTTAGTTCCGTGCCAGACACCAATGAAATAGAGAGTCTTGGAATCGTTGCCCCATACGAACTGGTCAACATCGGAATCGAATTTCTCGGTAACGAAAGTCTTTTCATTGGTGGCAAGGTTGTGTACACAGAGGCGGTTGCGGTCAGCCTCATAGCCATCGCGTGCCATAGACTGCCAGGCAATGTACTTGCCATCGGGTGAGTAGAGAGGGTTTTGGTCATAGCCGGGGAGATTCTTCAGATTCTCCTTGGCGTTGACAGACTGCGTAGCCATGGTCTTGGAGGCATCTACTTCAGGCTCCTGATAACCGGCAGGCTTACATATATTAGTGGTAGTCTTATTCTCAATATTATATAGGAATATGTCAGAATCGGTAGAGATAGCATACTTTATACCTTCCTTTTTGCGGCATGTGTAAGCAATGGTCTTCGAGTCTTTGCTCCAGTCGAGCTGCTCGATACCGCCAAACGGCGCCATGGGGCTTTCGTACGGCTCACCTTCAAGGATGTCGTAACCCTCATCGATACTGCCATCAGCAGCTACAGTAGCTACAAAGGGATGGAGAATGCTCTCCACATAGTGATCCCAGTGGCGGTAGTTCATGTCTGTTGCCAGGCGGCCTGTAGCTTTGGGCAGGTCGGAGGGGTTGGCTTTGATGGTGCCATGGTATGGTAGTTCCTTGATGAGGATGACATGCTTGCCATCGGGGGAGAACTTGAATCCCTCAATGCCTTTCTCATCTTTGGTCAGCTGTTTACGGTCAGAGCCATCAGGATTCATGCTCCACACCTGTCCTTGATGGAGGAAGGCAAGACGTTTGCCACCTTCTATCCACGCAGGGTCTGTCTCGTTCTTGTTGCTGATAGTCATCTGACGCTTGTTGCTTCCGTCAGCGTTCATCATACAGAGCACGTGATGGCTCTTGTTGGCTTCTACACTGTAGTAACCGACGTTGTAGGCAATGAGTTTGCCGTCGGGTGAGGGGGCGTAGGAACCGATTCTGCCCATAGCCCACAGAGCTTCGGGCGTCATCTGATCGGAACTGAGCTGTATGTTGCTCTTACCGATGTTCAGGTCGTCTTGTGCGAGTGCTTCCATACTAAATGATGTGATGAGTAGGGCTGCAATGGCAATACTTTTTTTCATATATTATAAGTTTATGTGATTAGCATATGTGGTGTGATGGGGTAGGGGAGACGTGGTGTTATTTTCTATTACGTTTTCTTTCAAACTCCTCACGTTTGCGACGCATCTCTTCTTGTTGCTGCTGCATAGCTTGCAGACGTGCAGCGAAACCACTTGCTTTCTTGGGATTGTTCTTGTTCTCCTGATATCGGGCTTCGAGATCTTGAAGCAGCTTCTGATCGTTGGTCGTCTTGCGCAATGTCCACATGATGGCGGCACTGAAGAAGAGGCTGACGAAGTAGTAGAAGTTAAGTCCTGCACTGTAGTCGTTGAAGATGAAGAAGAACATGACGGGCATGAGGTACATCATCCACTGCATCATCTTCATCTGCTGTGCCTGACTGCCAACCATCTGGTCACGTTGCTGACGCATCGTCATGTAAGAATAAAGAAGATTGGACACACAGAAAAGAATACAGGTGAGTGAGAGGTGGTCGCCAACGAATGGAATGTTGTTGCTCCATTCTATGACGGGGTCGTAGGTGGAAAGGTCCTTTATCCAAAGGAAGCTTTCTCCACGCAGTTGGATGGCGTTGGGGACGAAGTTGAACATCGCAATCCAGATAGGCATCTGTATCAGCATCGGCAGACAACCGCTAAGAGGCGAGACTCCATACTGCGAATAGAGTTGCATCATGGCCTGCTGCTTCTGCATCTGGTCTTCGGGCTTGTCATATTGCTTGGTGGCCTCTTCCAATTTGGGCTTCAGTACACGCATGCGGGCCGACGACATATAGCTCTTCTTCACCAATGGGAAGGTGATGAACTTCAACAAGAGTGTAATGAGAATCAACACGATACCCATGTTGATATTAAGTGCTGTAAGTCCGTCGAAGACATAGAGCGTAAACCATCTGTTGATGATACGGAATAACGGCCAGCCCAGGTATACAAGACGTTCCATCTCAAGATCCTTGCCGAAGGTGCTGAGTTTTTCTACCTTCTGAAGCAGACGGAAGTCATTGGGGCCGAAGAAGAATTCTAACTCAGTAGCTTCCTTACCCGTTGGGTCGAATGCTGTCTCGAGGTTGGCTTTGTATTGCTTGAGATATCCGCTGCCCTTTTGCTGGGGGATACTGGTCAGAGAGCCATTTGTGGTGAATCCGGTCTTGGATATCATCATAGCACTGAAGAACTGATTCTTAAAGGCCACCCAGTCAAGTGACTCTTCAATAGGTTCATCTATCTTTTCCTTGTTCTCATTCAGATAGTCTGTTCCGCCATCCTTTTCCTTATAGGTGAGGGTAGCATATCGGTTTTCAAATGTGAAGCCCTTCTCTTGTTGCTTGCAACGCTCCTGCCACTGTATGTTGAGAGTGTTGGTGCGAGTGGGGAACAGATCTTCCATACCTTCGGCACGAAGAGAGAGATGCAGCAGATACGAATCGCCGAGGTGATAATCGAGAATGAGATTTTTACCCGCAGCAGCTGTTGCAGTGAACGTCACTGTGCTGTCGGTAACATTGGAGGGGGTGAAGAAATAGTCAGAAGTGTTGATGTTCTGCTCTTTACCATCCACCATGAAGACCAGACTTTGGTCTTTTCCTTCAAATAGTGTAACGTCTTTCGCTCCGTCAATGCTGGCGTAATTCTTCACTTTAGCCGATTCTACAACACCTCCATGAGTGTTAAGAGTCAGCTCAAGATTGTCATTGCTGAGCTTGATGCGCTGCTCACTCCCCGACAAAGCCTTGTTGAACAAAGCTGTAGAGTCGGTAATGGCTTCTTTTTTCTTTTCGTTTTGCTGCTTTTGTTTTTTGGCTTGCTCCTGTTGTGCCTTCTTTTCCGCGGCCTGTTGCTTGGCGACAAGCTCCTGCTGGGCCTTGATTTCTTCTTCAGAAGGTTTGTTCAGAATACTGAACCCAATGAGTACGGCGGCGATAAGAACCAAACCAATAACTGTATTCTTGTCCATAACTATGCTTGTTTTCTACCGATGATAGTTTTTATAAAATCAAAAAATAAAGGGTGTGGATGTAATACTGTGGAGTGGTATTCCGGATGGAACTGCGTGCCGATATACCACGGATGTTCAGGAATCTCAACGACTTCAACCAAATTGCTTTCAGGATTGAGACCAACACACTGCATGCCGTGTTGTTCGAAATCGTCGACATAGATGTTGTTAAATTCATAGCGATGACGATGGCGCTCGCTAATGGTCTCGGTCTGATAGATGGATGCTGCACGGGAACCCTTGCGTAGTACACAAGGATAGGCTCCTAAGCGCATAGTACCACCCATATTGGTGATGGTCTTCTGCTCTTCCATCAAGTCAATAACCTTATGCTGAGTCTGTTCGTTAATCTCTTTACTATGGGCATCGTGCCAACCCAGTACGTTGCGCGCAAACTCGATGACCATCATCTGCATGCCAAAACAAATGCCGAAGCAGGGTAGGGCATGGGTGCGTGCATATTGGGCAGCTAAGATCTTACCTTCAATGCCACGCTCACCGAAACCAGGACAAATAACAATGCCTTCTATGCCTTTGAGCTCGGTAGCAACATTCTCTGCCGTCAACGTTTCGGAATTGATAAAAGTGACGGTTACTTTGTGGTCATTGTATGTGGCTGCTTGTGAAAGACTTTCGGTAATACTCTTATATGCGTCCTGAAGATTGTACTTACCAACTAAGCCGATATGTATCTCCTCTGTTGCCGCATTGAGCTTCGTGACATATTGCCGCCACTCTTTCAGGTCGGGTTCTTCATTGTAGGGCAGGTTCATCTTTTTCAGAATGACACGAGCCAGTCCCTGTTCTTCCATGTGGAGAGGTACGGCATAGATGGAAGAGGCATCTTCGCAAGCTACAACGCTTTCATAATCTACATTGCAGAAAGCGGCAACTTTCTGACACAGACCTTCTGACAGATGTTTCTCTGTACGAAGAATGAGGACATCGGGCTGTATACCAATACTTTGCAGCTCTTTAACGCTGTGCTGTGTCGGCTTGGTTTTCAACTCTTTAGCAGCTTTGAGATAGGGGACGTAGGTGAGATGAATGTTGATAGCATTCTTTCCTAATTTCCATCTTAACTGACGTATAGCTTCAAGAAATGGGGTAGACTCAATATCGCCGACCGTGCCGCCAATCTCTGTAATAACAAAGTCGTATTTGCCTTCCTGACCCAGCATCTTGATACGACGCTTAATTTCATCAGTGATATGAGGGATAACCTGTATGGTTTTTCCTAAATAATCGCCGCGACGTTCCCGGTCAATGACTTTCTTGTAGATTCTACCTGTCGTAACGCTGTTGCGACGTGATGTCCTGATATCGGTAAAACGCTCGTAATGTCCTAAGTCAAGATCTGTCTCCATGCCATCCTCAGTCACATAGCATTCACCGTGCTCATAAGGATTGAGAGTTCCCGGGTCAATGTTGATGTATGGGTCAAACTTTTGTATTGTGATACTATAACCTCTGGCTTGAAGAAGCTTACCGACAGATGCCGATATGATACCTTTACCTAAAGAGGATACAACACCACCTGTTACAAATATATATTTGGTATTCATCTTCTATATATTAATTTCAATCTGCAAAGATAACACATTTATTTCAACATATCATTGTTTTCGTGTTTTTCTCTATTTTCCTACACGTCAATAAAGTTTGTTTTTAAGGCACGTAATCACGATTATGTTAAATAGTGGGGTGAATAAGGCTGATAATATTGCACTATTGTCTTTTAGATTGAAAAATAAAGTTGGTGATAACCCCAAAAAGATTAGCACCAACAAGGATAAAGGATAAAATGTATATTAAATTCCTAATTGTTTTTTAGCACTGGCAGCTGCAGCGTCAATGGCTTCACTGGTTTTCTTCTTGGCTGCATCGGCTGCTTTTTGTGGAGTCTCTTTTATTTCCTTTACTTTGTTGTCAACGGCTTTCTGGGCTTCGTTTACTTTCTTGGTAGCCTCAGATTTGATTTCGTTAGCCTTTTTCTCAGCGTCTTTCTTGACGTCGTTAATAGCATGTTCTACATTCTCTTCAACGCCTTTTTCAACGGCTTTGCCTACATTCTCGGCAGCTTGGATGCTCTCGTTCGTCATGGTGCAAATGTCATTGTACAAAGAGGATATTGGAGAAGTTGCGGGCATGAAGTTCTTAATCTCTTTTTCCTGAGCTTTTAAGTATTCCTGAATCTTGGTAAGCACAACAGAAGCTTGCTCCTTGTCGAGTGTGTTTACCTTTTCGTTCACTGACTGCAGGGCGTTTTGCAGCTGTGTGGTGTCTTTCTCACCAATAGCTTTGTCAAGCATATCGGTTAAACTCTTGACTTCTTCATCAGCTGAAATTTCAACATCAGCTTTTTCTGAAGCGTTTTCGTTGTTTGATTTGTTTGTGCAGCTGAAGAAAAGAAAACCTGCTGCAAGGACGATAAATAAGTACTTTTTCATTTTGTTTTATAGTTAAAGTTATACTTAAAGTTTACGTTCACAAGATGTTATTTTTGCGATTGACATGCTAATTCATATTTCATCTATGATAACGATACAACCGCCTTTTTATTGTTAATAGGTGTTATGGATAATTTTTATAAAAGTCCCCTACCCTATTATCCTTATGAATTGATTGCATGCTTGTCAAATCTTCCAAATTTAGGAGCACGTGGTGTCTTTATTTAACAAATCAACAAATGACTTGGGCAGACAGATATTGCTGATACCCATTGCATCCTTGAACAAAGGTGCAATGTCTCTATCTTTGAAACCGGCAATACCACAGCCAATGCGTGTAACATAGAAGAATAATTCGGTATGCTCTTTGGCAAAGTTTATAAATTGATCAACATATGGTTTTATGGTTTCTACACCACCCTGCATAGTTGGTATAGCATAGCATTGACCTTGCAGTCCAACACCTTGCCCCCATATAGCTCCAAACTTGTTAATCGCAACTTTGGCAGCTCCACCTCCATGATAACCTTGAAGGTTGCTTCCAAAGACGAACACCTCATCTTCTTTCAATGAGGAAATTTCATTGGGAGTAAAATTGGGACGAATAACTCCATTATATATGCGTAATTTCGTTTGTTTTGTTTCCATTTTAATTACATGATTATCAAATTCATCATTCACTTGAAGCATCCATTCTGGAAGCTTTGCTTTTGCATTCTCTATAAGTTCTTTAGGAACCTCGCGATAAAATGCGTATGCCATAGGCCCCGAAATGGCGGCAAGTGTATCTGCGTCACCACCCAATGCGATTGCAAGCTTTAGGCAATCCGCATAATCCTTGCTTTCCAAAAAACAGATAAGTGCCGCAGGTATGGTTTGCTGACATGTTTCATCAAAACCATAGTCGGGCTTTATACAAGCATAAGTCAACTCAGACCAGTTCGGGTAATATTTATCTAAAACATGATGCCTGATGTAGTCTTTATCTTTTCCCTGCAAATGGCAAGGGCAGTCGCAACAGCTCCCTTGATACCTTCTGGGTGGTCATGCGTTGGTAATGCGGTCTTTGTAGCCAAATCTATGCACTCCTCTACACTATTTGCCATGAAGCCTGCTGCAGCAACTCTCATGCCGCTCCCGTTACCGTAAGAATGATAGGATGGCTGGATTTCTTTTGCAATAAGCCACCTCGCAAAACGTCCTCCAAACCCACGATAGAAATCTGCACGGCATCTGCTCCACAGGTTTTGGGCAATATCTAAACCCTTTAATAGGGCTTCAGCACATGCAAACGTGCATACTGTATCATCTGTGTAGGTGTTCGACGGTAGAAGAAGATCAACATCGTTATAGTCTTTTGTTCTCCTATCAAACTCATAAGGCATACCGGCAATATCGCCAATAGCTGCACTCAGCAATAGATTTTTCATGTTATTGTCTTTCTTTTAAAATTCCAAGCGACCCCCCTTTTTTAGTTCTTTAATATTAATAATCCTCACGCTTCGGTGTTACACAAAAGACTTGCAAAGCGGAATCGTTCATTTATGGTTCAACCATCGACATCTTCGTGTTGCTAAAAATCATTCACCGAGCAGCACTCCTGCTTCCTTTCATACACATAGAACGTATATAACTGTCATTGTTAGTTCGACAAATATATTAAAAAATGTTGAATCGCAAAGCAAGCAGGCAACACACACATTAAACGTTTGAGCCATAAAATCGTTATTTCGACTCTTATATACACAAGAAAAGGACCTGGCCAAGCGGACAGATCCTTTTGCTTAAATGTGAGAGTTACACTTACTCCTCAACCGCTGCCTGCGCGGCGGCTAACGGGAACTGATTATCAGCACTTTACGGCGAATCTGGGAAACATTTGGGAAACATTATGAGCATGTACTGCACATTCTGCACCCGATTT
>ONTS01000013.1:56879-57638 GCA_900320845.1 uncultured Prevotellaceae bacterium
CTGCACATTCTGCACCCGATTTCCTCAAAATATCCGACCATTTTTGCCACTTCGACTACTTTTCGATATTTTAATTGTTAAACACTATTGTTAGAACACGCATTGCATTACGACTATACAGCACGTTCTGCAAATTTTGCTTGCAAAATTAATAATTTCTCATGACATTACGTTTGTTTTGCACGTTTTTCTTGCAGAACGTGTCAGTTTTTAATATAAATTAAGGCAATAACCACATCCAGTCACCAAATACTTGTTTCGACTAAAAGAAAAATGGATGGAATTCAATGCCATAAGTTTAGGTTTAAGTTTAGATGTTCTTATATATATAAAAGGTATTGTAAACCAAAATCAGGATAGAAGAAGGTTTAATCTTTAAGTTTAGAAGTGCATGTATATATACATGAGTAAACGTAAACCTAAACTTTACCAAATGAAACGACTCGATGTTTCCCATAAATCACATTTTTCTTTTTACTGAAAATGAACCGACTTATTCTCTCCCCTTCTCATTCCACTTTCCTTTTAACTGAAAAAAACTCTCTTAATATCTGCCGTTTCTGCTTTCGTGAGACGATGAAATTAGGTTGCAAAGGTAACTGTTGCTCCTTCATCTACCCAAGGTGTACCATAGGTATGACTCGAAATCTCCACACCATTCGGGTTGTATTTGGAGCCATAACCTTGTGCAGATGGTCACAACACCTTGTGAAGCAACATAATTTCTAATCACTCCCGAAAGTACAGATAGCAGAACGT
>ONTS01000009.1 GCA_900320845.1 uncultured Prevotellaceae bacterium
AGCCTGTGCTGCAGCAGGGGCAGCCCGTCATTGACGAAGAAGCCCTCTGCTATGAGACGGTCAGTATCAGCGTAAGTCCCAACCCCACGAGCGGTCCGTTCACACTCGTCGTTCACGGCATGGAGCAACCAGGTACGTTCCCCGTGACCATTACCGACGCCTACGGCACCCCGCTGGTGAATGTCATGGGCTCATCGCTGACCACCCCGCTGGACATCTCCGCACTGCACAGCGGATACTACCTCGTCTTCGTCACACTCAACGGAAAGCAGTACTGCAAGAAGATTGTCAGACAATAATGACGCGTTGTGCTGTGCAAGCATTTATTCGAGCGTTTTCGATAAGTGAAACGACCCATATCCAAACAACCTGACAACCATGAAACACCTTCTTATACTTTTCATAGCATGCAGTCTTTCGCTGCACACGTATAGTCAGGAGACTCCCACTCCTCAGCGACTTACCCTTCAGCCAAGAATCGGCATCAATCTATCTGATTTAACAGGCAGTCAATACATCAACAGCTATGTTGGCACCTGGCGCAGTCCGGGCGCAAAAATAGGCTTGGCTTGTGGCATAGAGGTTGAATATCGCTTCTTGCCCACCTTCAGTGTGGCTGCTTCCCTGATGTATTCCAATCAAGGATCCAA
Source organism: uncultured Prevotellaceae bacterium (assembly GCA_900320845.1). GTDB lineage: Bacteria > Bacteroidota > Bacteroidia > Bacteroidales > Bacteroidaceae > Prevotella. The sequence continues at coordinate 651 of ONTS01000009.1, forward strand.
GGGAATGAAGTACATGCACTACCTCAACATTCCGATAGTGGCAAACTTTTATCCGGATAATATAAAAGGCTTGGCTTTGAAAGCCGGCATTCAATATGGCAGGAAAGTGGGGTATGGAGCTGGCAAGGGCAAGCCCAATGACTTGAGTATCCCCATAGGACTTTCATACGAATACAGACGGGTTGTACTCGATGCTCGCTATCATTTTGGAATTACCAAGATATGGGACGAGGGTAACTTCCGCAACAGTGTATTCCAATTCACGCTGGGCTACAAAATACCCGTCAGATGATGGGCATAGGGAGTGCTGATGGTGTTTTTCTGCCATTACATTCTCGTGTTACAGTGAAATGTGCTATTTTGTCTACACGCTTACACCAAGGTTGTTATTGCGCTGATAATGATAGCAATCTTGGTGTAGGCGTTTTTTTGCCTACACCACTGCCGTCGATATGGGCAGAATGTGTCGCCTGTCGGAAATAAAAGACAGTTCTCCACGTTATATGAAAGGCGGAGAAGGCAGGGAAAACTATGCTTATGTGCAGTCTTTGCCGGATAATAAAGAATTTATTATACCTTTACACCCGAAAATCAATCAAACAATCAATAAACGTATGAAAACCTATCTTGTAACAGGAGCAGCCGGATTCATCGGCGCCAACTTCGTAAAGTATCTGTTGAACAAAGAAGATAATGATGCAAAGGTCATCATCCTTGATGCATTGACCTATGCCGGTAATCTTGGCACCATCAAGGACGACATCGACGGTGAGCGCTGCATCTTCGTGCGTGGCGACATACGCGACCGCGAACTCGTCGACAGCCTCTTCGCCGAACACGACATCGACTATGTGGTGAACTTCGCCGCAGAGAGCCATGTCGACCGCAGCATCACCGACCCACAGCTCTTCCTCAGCGTCAACATCCTCGGCACGCAGAACCTGCTTGACGCAGCGCGCAAGGCATGGGTGACAGGCAAGGACGACAAGGGCTATCCCACATGGAAGCCCGGCAAGCGCTACCATCAGGTGTCGACCGACGAGGTGTACGGCTCACTGGGCAGCGAAGGCTTCTTCACCGAGGAAACTCCCCTGTGTCCACACAGCCCGTATTCGGCTTCGAAGACCAGCGCCGACATGTTTGTGATGGCATATCACGACACCTATCACATGCCCGTCAGCATCACACGCTGCTCCAACAACTACGGACCTTACCACTTCCCGGAGAAACTCATACCGCTTATCATCAACAATATCTTGTCAGGCAAGCCTCTGCCGGTGTATGGTAAGGGCGATAACGTTCGTGACTGGCTGTATGTGGAGGACCATTGCAAAGCCATCGACCTGGTGGTGCGCAAGGGACGCGAAGGACAGGTGTACAACGTAGGCGGACACAACGAGATGACCAACATAGACATCGTGCGATTGACCATCAAGACCATCCACGACATGATGGAGACAGAGCCCGAACTGCGCCGCGTGCTGAAGAAACAGGAGAAAGATGCCGACGGAAACATCCGCATAGACTGGATCAACGACTCGCTCATCACCTTCGTTGCCGACCGTCTGGGTCACGACCAGCGATATGCCATCGACCCGACCAAGATACACAACGAGCTGGGGTGGATGCCGGAGACCATGTTTGCCGAGGGAATAGTGAAGACCATACGCTGGAACCTCGAACATCAGGACTGGATAGCAGAAGTGACCAGCGGAGACTATCAGAAATACTACGAGCAGATGTACGGCAATAGATAAGATGTTGCTCGTGAGTTGCTTTCAGCGAGCGTTGCATCGGGGAGCAAGGAGGGAGGAGCGTGAAGATTGCGTATCCTGTCGGAAATATAGGATTACAGTATCTCCAAAGTATTGACATACAGGGCGATACGTAATTTTGAAACCAGTACGCTCATACTTTCCCCCAATGGGAGGGTACCGACAGCCCCGCATCTGGGCAGCAGAACGGCAACAGACGCGCAACCGTCAATCAACTGCACTGCATAATCAGTAATTTAGCACGATGCCTGTTCTCCACCTGGCAAACACATGGGGAACCTCTGCTGACCAAAATCACTGATATTACCAAGCAAAATCACTGATATTGCTATTTCAACATTCAATAATCATGTCCATCGGAACGCTCATTTATCTTCCCAAGATTACCGATCCGCGCGGCAACCTTACCGTGGCGGAGCCATCTGTGGGAGTACCTTTCCCCATCCGTCGTGTCTACTGGGTGTATGATGTGCCTGGCGGTGAGAGCCGCGGCGGTCACGCACACAAGCAGCTCAGGCAACTTATCATAGCCTTGAGCGGCTCATTTCATGTCACCCTTGACGACGGTACGCATAAAGAGACGTACCTGCTGAATCACCCTTGGCAGGGGCTGGTGGTGGAGACAGGCGTGTGGCGCACCCTCGACGATTTCTCGTCGGGCGCAGTGTGCCTCGTGCTGGCGTCGGAACCCTATGAGGAAGACGATTATATTTATGACTACGACGAGTTTATAGCCTATAAGAAAGTGCAGCGATAGTGGACGACATACGGTTTGACATACAGCGTTTTACGCCCTCGCTTTCTGATGAGTGGAATGCCTTTGTGGCACAGTCGAAGAATGGTACTTTCCTCTTCGACCGACGTTATATGGACTATCACGCTGACCGTTTCAGCGACTGTTCGCTGCTCTTCTACCGCAGTGGCAGTCTTCGTGCACTGCTGCCGGCGCATGAGGCGTCAACCCTTTTCTCTTCCCATTCCGGTCTTACCTATGGCGGACTGGTAACAGACCTTCACTTCACAGCGGCGGAAGTTGTGCCGCTCTTCACACAGCTCAACGATTGGCTTCGCCAGTCAGGCTTCCGGCGCGTCGTGTACAAGCCCGTGCCCCATATCTATCATGTGTTGCCTGCCGAAGAAGACTTGTATGCGCTGCATCATGTGTGCCATGCCCGTCTCACAGGGCGCGACATTGGCACCGATATCGTGCGTGAGCGTGCTCCACGCTGGGAACGCGTGCGGCGGCGTGGTGTGCGCCGCGCGCAGGAAGCAGGCATCACAGTGCGACGGACGGAAGACTATCAGGCGTTCTGGCACATACTTTCCGCCAACCTGAGCAACCGTTATGGTGTGCAGCCTGTGCATAGTGTGGAAGAGATCGAGCTGCTCGCCGGTAGATTTCCCGACAATATAGTGCTGTTCGGTGCATACCGCGACGGCGTGATGCTGGGCGGACTGGTGCTCTACATCACCACGCAGGTGGTGCACGCACAGTACAGCTCCGCCACCGACGATGGTAAGGCACTGGGCGTGATGGACATGATCTACGACCATGTGTTGCGCGAGGAGTACACCGACCGCCCGCACTTCGACTTCGGACGCTCTACGGAGGGACCGGCAGGCGACGTGCTCAACACACACCTCACCTTCCAAAAAGAAGGTTATGGCGGCAGGACCGTGGTGTACGATACATACGAATATACCCTATGACCATTCCCTATCTTCCCCTTTCGCGTATCACGGCGATGCACGGCGACGAGATAAAGTCGGCTGTCTCGTCGGTGATAGACCGCGGCTGGTACCTTCGCGGAAGTGCTGTGGCATCGTTTGAAGAGCAGTATGCTGCCTATATCGGCACGCCTTTCTGCGTCGGTACAGGCAATGGATACGATGCTTTGTGGCTCATCTTCAATGCCTACAAGCAGCTTGGTGTGATGAGTGAGGGCGACGATGTGCTGGTGTCGGGGCACACCTTCATAGCTTCCGTGCTGGCACTGACCGGCAATGGTTTGAACCCTGTTTGCATAGATGCCCGTGCCGACACGCTCGAGCTGGACGAAAGTCTGCTGGAGCAAGCCCTTACGCCGCGTACTAAAGCACTGCTGCTGGTACACCTGTACGGCCGTTGCGCCTATACGCAACGCATAGCCGACTTCTGCAAGGCACACGGGATGCTACTCATAGAAGACAATGCGCAGGCACAGGGTGCAGTGTGCTGCCTTCAGTCAGGTGCGCCACGCTCTCGCACGGGCAGTTTAGGAGATGCCGCTGCGCACAGTTTCTACCCTGGAAAGAACCTCGGTGCCTTGGGCGATGGCGGTGCTGTGACGACGCACGATGCCCGACTGGCAGATGCCATACGCGCGATAGGCAACTACGGCATGGCACGCAAATATGAGTGTAGTCTGCTGGGACGCAACAGTCGCATGGACGAGATACAGGCTGCCGCGCTGAGTGTGAAGTTGCGTTATCTGGATGCCGACAATGGTGTGCGTCGTGCGATAGCATTACGCTATTTGTCGGACATAGACCATCCCGACATTCGTATGCTGCAGGACGACGGCAGCCATGTGTACCACATCTTCCCCGTATTGTGCAGTGCCCGTGAGCGCTTGCAGCGGCATCTGTCGTCGGAAGGCGTGGAGACACTGATACATTATCCCATTCCCGTACACCGTCAGCAGTGTTATGCGGGTGTGCTGACCGCTACGTTGCCCGTTGCCGAACGCATTGCCGAGAGTGAGCTGAGCCTGCCTTGTCATCCCGCCATGACCGATGCCGAGGTGGAGCAGGTGATAGCAGCGGTAAATCGTTTTCCCCGATGAATGTAAAAGCGTTTTTGTCGAAGGCAGACCTTCAGACGAAGGGTGACCTGTTGTTTGCCGTGTACATGGCGATAGCAGCTTGCTTTCTGACGATGAAAGCCACTTATGGTTTTTCACCGTTGGATATCGGTATGTATATGTCAGGCTATGAGTGGTTCAACAGCGACCCGGAGAGCCTGTCGTACCTGGGACAATGGCAGCTCACCTATCAGGTGACCGGTTGGCTGTGCAGCCTCTTCGGTATAGAGACGTTCTTCGGTCTTCGTGTGATGCGTATCGTGCTGCTGCTTGGTCTTCAGACCATTGTGTGGCTTTACCTTCGCCGTCGTGTGTCACCTTTTCCTTTGTTGCCGGGTCTGTTGCTGCTGACCTTGTCGCAATATGGTGCTTACAGTGAGTTGAACTACAACGACTGGTCAGCGCTGTGGCTTGTCCTTGCCGTGCTATCGTACCACAAAGGCCTGTTTCGCAGCCGCCGTGCCAAGTTGTGGATAGGCTTGTCGGGCTTGGCAGTAGGATGGGCTGTGATGTTTCGTGTAGTCAATCTGACGTTCCTTCTTCTACCCTTTGCTGCATGTGTGTTTACCTTTCGCAAGGCAGATAAGCCACAGTGGTGGAGGCAGTTGAGTGCTTTCTTCCTCGGTGTGGCAGCAGGTTTTGTCGTTGTGGTATTGCTGTCGTGGCTGACGGGCAGTCTCGGTGTGCTGCAGCAGACGTGGATAGATGTGTTGTCGATAGGCGGTGACAGATCAGACACGCACGGGTTGAATGTCATTGTGCGTCAGTATGCCTATGTGTTGTTCTACATAGGTATCAGCGTTGCAGTGCTGACAGTTATTGTAAAGGGAGCATACGCATGGGGTCTCAACGACTTCGGGCTGATGGTTTTGGTCTTTGGCTACTCTTTCCTGGTGTATTTGTTCCTGGATGCCAGCGTAGTCGGCGCCAGTTGTTCGCTTCTTCCCATTGTTCTCCACGGCAAGCGCATGTGGCAGGAAAGGCATGAACTACATGTGTTGTACGCTTTTTCTGTGCTTGTGCTGTTCATCCTCCCTCTTGGCAGTAATGCCGGTATTGGTTTTATCAGTCCTGTGATGTGTGTGCTGTCGTTGCCGTTAGCCTTGTTGATGCTTGACGAGTGGCAGTACGAGCGCGATAGAAGAGCTTTACGTGCCGTGATGTGGATGTATGTGGTGTGCGGTTCCTGCATGATTATTTCCCATTTCTTGCCGCAGATGGAAGACGGAAAATTGACACAATGCGACTATGCAATAGAGAACCCGAAGGCAGCCTATATTATGACGACGAAAGAGAATGCCGATATACATAATAAGCTGCTGCATTGGGCCGGCCCACAGATACCGAAAGGCAGTTATCTTGTCAGCAATGCCTCTTTACCACTTATCTCCCTGCTGGAATGCAAGCCTTATGGGGTGTTTTCAGACCTCTACTCTTCTCCGAAGATGAGTGAGCGTTATCTGCAGCGCACATTTGCGCATACAGGCGGCGAAAAGTCTTTGCCCTATATCTTGGCAAGTCTTTCCGATATGCGTCCCGGATTTGAATATGTTATGGCTTGGTTGCGGGCGCATGGGCACTATAAAAGCACCTATATAGAACTGGAATTGTCAATCGAAGAGCCAGTTGTGGAAGATGCAGGTTCCGATAAGTCAAAATTCTTGAGAGATGGCACAGAGACAAGAGTATACTATCTTTACCGACCAGAATGAAACATGGCTCATGTCCGCTCAAGGCTGTTTGCCCAGAGCGGTGTGAGCGTGTGTCGGTGAGTGTGTGTGGGACCTTGTGCGCGTAAAAACATGGCACAGTGCTTCGGGAAGTGCCGTTTAAGTGTTATCTTTGTGGCTCAAAATTACCCAATCATGATAGTCTGTATAGCCGAGAAACCCAGTGTGGCCCGCGATATTGCCCGCGTGATAGGCGCCACGCAATCGAAGCAGGGTTATATGGAAGGCAACGGATATCAGGTGACATGGACCTTTGGTCACTTGTGTGAGCTGAAAATGCCCGAGGACTACACCCCCCAGTGGAAGAGTTGGTCGTTGGGTAGTCTTCCGTTGTTGCCTCCACGTTTCGGCATTCGTCTGAAGGACGATGAAGGCGTTCGTCGTCAGTTTGCCGTGATAGAAAAACTGATGAGTGAGGCAGACAGTATTGTGAACTGCGGCGATGCCGGTCAGGAGGGCGAACTCATTCAGCGTTGGGTGATGCAGAAGGCACGTGCGAAGTGTCCTGTACAGCGTTTGTGGATTTCCTCTATGACCGATGATGCCATCCGTGAAGGCTTTGCCCATCTGAAGGAGCAGAAAGCCTACGACAGCCTGTACATGGCGGGACTGTCTCGCGCCGTCGGTGACTGGCTGCTCGGCATCAATGCCACCCGTCTTTATAGTATCAAATACGGGCGCCGCGGTCAGCCTCTGAGTGTGGGTAGGGTACAGACACCTACACTCGCCATGATAGTAAACCGTCAGAAAGAGATAGATAGCTTCGTGCCGGAGCCTTATTGGGTGCTGTCTACCATCTACCGCGACACAAAATTTGTGAGCAGCGCCGGCGAATACAAGAGTCGTGAGGAGGGTGAAGAAGCCTTTTCGCTCATTGCGGGCCGTCCTTTCACCGTGACATCGGTAGAGAAAAAGAAAGGCAAGGAGTCGCCCCCTCAGCTGTACGACCTCACCACGTTGCAGGTAGATTGCAACAAGAAATTCGGTATGAGTGCCGAGAATACACTGAATACCATCCAGACGCTGTACGAACGGAAGCTGACCACCTATCCGCGCGTCGATACCCAATATCTGAGCAACGATGTATATGCCAAGTGTGGCGGCGTGATGAACGGACTGTACAAGACCAAGGTAGGCGATGTCGCACCCTATGCCGAGAAGGTGAAGGAGTTGAGCGGCAAGCCGTTGTCGAAGCCGAAGCGCGTGTTTGACGACAAGAAAGTGACCGACCATCATGCCATTATCCCCACCGGCGTTGTGCCTCAGGGCTTGACCGACGAAGAGTGGAAGGTGTACAACCTTGTTGCGCTTCGTTTTATAGCTGCTTTCTACCCCGACTGCACCTTTGCCAGCACCACTGTCAAGGGCGAGGTGCAGCCTGAAGAAGGTTCAGCCATCGCCTTCAAAGCTACTGGCAAGACCATCCTCGATGAGGGTTGGAAAGGCGTGTACCGCGAGACTCAAACGGAGGTGAAGGCCGAAGAGAGCAAGATAGAGGAAGGCAAAGAAGAGAGCGAAGTACAGTCGCTGCCATCGTTCCGCAAGGGCGAGAGTGGCAGCCATGAGCCTACACTGACCGAAAAGCAGACAAGTCCGCCCAAATACTTTACCGAGGCTACGCTGCTTCGTGCCATGGAGACCGCCGGCAAGTTAGTAGATGATGAGACATTGCGTGCTGCTATGAAAGAGAACGGCATCGGTCGTCCTTCCACGCGTGCCGCCATCATCGAGACCCTCTTCAAGCGCGGTTATATCAAGAAAGAACGTAAGCGTCTTGTAGCTACACCAATTGGCATACAGCTCATCGATACCATCAAGGAAGAATTGCTGAAGAGCCCTGAACTGACCGGTACCTGGGAGCGCAAGCTTCGTCTGATAGAGCGCAAGGAATACGATGCCCGTGTGTTTATCGATGAGTTGAAGGCGCAGGTGCAGGCCATCGTCGTACAGGTGTTGAGTGACAACAGTCGTCGCATTACGCAATAGAGAATTAAAGTCAACAGATTATGATAGTACACCTCAATGGTCTTTCTACCCGTGGTTTTAGCTGTGATGCGTATCCCTTAGGCGTTCATTGGGAGGGGTATGTATTTGACCGTTCGTCCACGCATTATATAGGTATGATACGCGAACATTCGGGCATCATCCCCGATCGTGCTTTGCGTTTGTCATCTGGTGAAGTAGATGGTGTTGCACCGTCAGCCAGTAGTCCGGCCCTTCGTGCCGGTTGGTTTACCAACGTGATGCCTCAGACGCTGATAACTGATGTGGTTCAGTACCATTTAGACGTGGTGGTTTTTGCCGGTGAAGAGAAGGCCTTGCTATTGGACAATCTTCGTCGCACGCTTGTTCCTGACCTTCGCAAGGAGATAGTGTTTGTGAAGCGCGTGTCGTTGCGCAGTGCCGACGATGTTCAAGCTGCCGAGGCATACTCGGGAGTGGCAGACTATCTGTTGTTTGAGTCGTTGGACGATGCCGGCGTAAGCTGTTGGAGCAGTATGGACCCCTCTTGGCTTTCTGCTTATACCGGTACGTTACCTTATTTGATAGGGGGCAGTATACAAGATGCCGATGCGTTGTTGCAGGCGCAGGGCCGTTTGTCTGGCTGTGTCGGCGTGACGCTGCATTTGTAGTATATAAGACAGCCACGAAAAAATCAGCGTTGGGAGTGGAAACTCTCAGCGCTGATATGTTTTTAAGGGATAGGGTCGTGGTTAGTTACCTTGTTCGGAGACGAATTTGAGGTGTACGAGTCTGAGTTCGTCTTCATTGTATAGTCCTTCGAAGTTGTCGAGAGCTTCGTCAAGATCTGGTGTGTTGCTCTCGCGGTAGTATTGATAGATGTCATCGACGTCTTCAGGGTCGAGGATGTCGGCAATGATATAGTCGATTTTGAGTGGTACACCGCTTTTGACAATGTTTTCCATTTCGGTGAGCAGTTCTTCCTCGGTGTATCCGATGGTTTTCGCTATTTGGTCGAACGGCTTTTGTTTGTCGATGAGTTGTATGATGTTGATTTTGCGCGTGTTCTTTTTCGGAACGGTATAGGTGCTAAAATGTTCGGGCGGTGTGATATCGTTTTGTGTGCAGTATTCTTTGATGAGCTGGCACATGGGCTGTCCGTACTTTTTAGCTTTACCTTCGCTAATGCCCTGAATGTTTTTAAGTTCCTCCAGTGTAGTTGGATAGAACGTTGCCATTTGCACGAGTGAGATGTCCTGAAAGATGATGTAGGGGGGCAGGTTGTTTTTCTCTGCAATGGTATGTCTTTGCTGTTTGAGGAGGGTGAAGAGCGTGTCGTCAAGCGGGTTGGCCTGTTGTTGCTCGTTGTTGAGGAAGTCGTCGTCGTTGAAGTTATGGTCTTTAACGATGCTGAAGGGCTGCGGCTGTCGCATGTATTGCCTTCCTTTATCAGTGATTTTGAGCAGTCCGTAGTTTTCGACATCCTTTTTGATATATCCTTCAATCATTGCTTGTCTGATGATAGGATTCCAGATGTCGTTGTCTTTGTTTTCGCCTGCTCCAAATCCTGGCAGTTCGTAGTGTTTGTATGCCGTGATATCCTGCGTCCGTTGTCCTTGTACGAAGTCGATGATGTGTTGGCTCATGAACTTCTCTTTAACCGCTTCGATGGCATTGAGCACGATGAGCAGTTCGTTTTGCGCCTGTATGTGTTGTTGTGGGTGCAGGCAGTTGTCGCAGTTGTGGCAATTGTCGGGCAGGTAGTCTTCACCGAAGTAGTGCAGCAGCATCTTTCTGCGGCAGAGTGACGATTCGGCGTATGCGGTAGTCTCCTTCAGCAGTTCGCGTCCGATGTCCTGTTCAGCCACGGGTTTTCCTTCCATGAACTTCTCGAGTTTCTGCAAGTCTTTTCTGGCATAGAACGTGATGCAGTTGCCTTCGCCTCCGTCTCTTCCTGCTCTTCCTGTTTCCTGATAGTATCCTTCGAGGCTTTTGGGTATGTCGTAGTGAATGACAAATCTGACGTCAGCTTTGTCGATGCCCATTCCGAAAGCAATGGTAGCTACGATGACGTCGATGCGTTCCATGAGGAAGTCGTCCTGTGTCTGCGACCGTACCGGAGCGAGGAGACCTGCGTGGTAAGGCGCTGCTTTAATGTTGTTGGCTTGGAGTACCTCAGCCAGCTCTTCAACAGTCTTGCGGGATAGGCAGTATATGATACCGCTTTTCCCCTTGTTTTGTGTGATGTATTTGATGATCTGCTTGTTGACGTCCTTGGTCTTTGGTCTTACCTCATAGTAGAGGTTCGGTCGGTTGAAGGAGCTTTTGAACTCGGTAGCGTCGAGGATGTTAAGGTTTTTCTTGATGTCATTCGCCACTTTGTCTGTCGCTGTCGCTGTGAGCGTGATAATGGGTGCCTGACCGATGCCGTCTATGGTAGACCTTATTTTTCGGTAGTCGGGTCGGAAGTCGTGTCCCCATTCGGAGATACAGTGGGCTTCGTCGATGGCGTAGAAGGAGATGTGTACGTTTTTGAGAAAGTCGATGTTTTCTTCTTTTCCGAGAGATTCTGGTGCGAGGTAGAGTAGTTTGGTTTTACCTGCGGTGATGTGTTGTTTGACCTTTTCTATTTCCTCTTTTCTTAGCGATGAGTTGATGAAGTGTGCCGTACTTTCGTCTTCGCTGAGTGCATTGATGACGTCGACCTGGTTTTTCATGAGTGCTATGAGCGGGGAGATGACGATGGCAGTTCCCTCCATGATGAGCGACGGCAGTTGGTAGCACAGCGATTTACCTCCTCCTGTAGGCATGAGTACGAAAGTGTTGTTGCCTTTGAGCAGGTTTCTGATAATGGCTTCTTGGTGCCCTTTGAAAGTGTCGAAGCCAAAATACTTTTTGAGCAGTTTGGTGAGTTGTTCGGTCGTTGGCAGATTCATTTCTCGTTAGCGTAGAAGTGTATGCAAGAGGTTTTCTGGCAGTTATCGTTCAAGGTGTTTCTCGGCGTACGCTTTGGTAACGTGCAGTGTCTTTTGTTTTTTTGATGGTATTTGGAACATGGCGTCCATCATGATGGTTTCGACAATCGACCTGAGTCCTCTGGCTCCGAGTTTGAACTGTATGGCTTTGTCGACGATAAAGTTGAGCGCTTCCTTGTCGAAAGAGAGCTTGACGCCGTCCATGGCAAAGAGTTTGATATACTGCTTTACGATGGCGTTTTTCGGTTCGGTCAGAATCTGTTGCAGTGCGTCTTTGTCGAGCGGTTCGAGATGTGTGAGAATAGGCAGTCGTCCGATTATTTCGGGTATGAGTCCGAAAGCTTTAAGGTCTTGTGGCAGGATGTGCTGCATGATATTCTTCTTGGTTTCTGCGATGTCGTGTTGTTTGGCATTGAATCCGAGCATGTGTTTGTTGATGCGCTGTGCAATCTTGTTTTCGATGCCATCGAATGCTCCTCCGCAGATGAAGAGTATGTTGTTGGTATTGACCTTGATATATTCCTGATCGGGATGTTTTCTTCCCCCTTGCGGCGGTACGTTGACGTTGGTTCCTTCGAGGAGTTTGAGCAATCCCTGCTGCACGCCTTCTCCACTGACGTCTCTTGTGATGCTGGGGTTGTCTGCCTTGCGTGCAATCTTGTCAATTTCGTCGATAAAGACGATGCCTTGTTCCGCCGCTTCGACGTCGTAGTCAGCCACCTGCAGCAGTCTGGAGAGAATAGACTCGACATCCTCGCCCACATATCCGGCTTCGGTGAACACCGTAGCGTCGACAATGGTGAACGGCACTTGCAGCAATTGCGCTATGGTCTTAGCCATAAGCGTCTTGCCCGTTCCTGTAGGACCTACCATAACGATGTTGCTTTTTTCGATTTCAACATCATCGTTGTCCTTTTTTTGTGCGAGTCTTTTGTAGTGGTTGTAGACCGCTACGGCGAGGTATCTTTTAGCTTCGTCCTGTCCAATGACATATTGGTCGAGGTGTTGTTTGATTTCAATAGGTTTAGGTACCTTGTCAAGTTGTGGTGCGGTTTTGTTGTTCTTCTTCTTTTGCTTCTTCATCATTCCCGACGCCTCAAGCACCTGTGCCGCCTGTGTGACACATTCGTCGCAGATATTGCCATTGAGGCCGTTGATGAGAATGCGCACCTCGTCTTGTCCTCTTCCGCAGAAGTTACATTTCTGTTTGCTCATTTTGCGTGGTTTTGTTGTTGGGCAAGAGGATGGTGTCAATCATTCCGTACGCCTTAGCTTCTTCCGCATTCATCCAGTAGTTTCTGTCACTGTCTTGCCATACCTTTTCGTATGGTGTGTGCGAGTGTTCGGCAATGATGCTATAAAGTTCCTTTTTGAATTTTTGTATTTCCTTGGCTTCGATTTCGATGTCCGATGCCTGTCCTTGCACGCCTCCGAGCGGTTGGTGTATCATGACGCGGCTATGTTGCAGCGCCTGTCTTTTGCCCTCCTTACCTGCTACGAGGAGCACTGCAGCCATAGAAGCAGCCATGCCGGTGCATATTGTAGCCACGTCAGCCGAGATGAACTGCATGGTGTCGTAGATGGCTAGGCCCGCTGTGACGCTTCCTCCAGGCGAATTGATGTAGATGCTGATGTCAGCTGAAGGGTCGACAGAGTTGAGGAAGAGCAGTTGTGCCTGTAGCGTGTTAGCCGTTGTGTCGTTGATGTCGGTACCGAGCCAAATGATTCGTTCCATCATAAGCCTTGAGAATACGTCCATCTGGGTGACATTGAGTTGTCTTTCCTCAAGAATATACGGGTTGAGATATTGTGCTCTGTTTTGCGCATTGATGATGCTGTCGATGGTCATCGAGCTGATACCGAGGTGTCGTACGGCATATTTTCTGAATTCGTTCATATAAGGATGGTATTTAGTGTTGTCTGTTATTATGCAAAGATAACATTTTTTTTTGGCTGGTGTGACAGATGCGCAAAAAAAAATCACGTGAGAAACGCATTAGGCTTCCCACGTGACTGTTGGTGTTTGTAACGGTTTTTAGTTGAACAGCTTATTGAAGTCGTCAAGCTTTATGTCTTTGTCAACGACTTTGACCACTGTCTTCAGTTTCTCCATCAGCTTATTCTCTGCAGCGTTGTCGATGCAGTTGCGCATGAAGTCTTCCTTCTTGAGCATGTCGTCCGCATACTGGTTGATGTATTCTTGCGGTACGTTCTGCATTCCGTACTGTGCGAACTGCTGTGCAGCCATAGCTCTTGCAGTGTTGAGCACATCTTCGTGTTCAATCTTCACCTCGTAGGTCTCGATGAGCTGGTCTTTGATGAGCTGCCACTTCAGAGCCTCGATGCTGGGCTTGAAGTTCTGCTCTACGAATTCAGCTCCCTTATCCTCGTTGTTGCGAAGCATGAAACGCTTGAGGAGTTCTTCGGGGAGTTCAATGTTTCCCGCCTTTTTCTCCAGGTGTGCGCGCATGTCGACCTTAAAACGATATTCAGCGTCCATGGCGAACTGCGCAGCCATCTGTTCGGCTATCTTAGCAGCAAATTCTTCGTGGCTCTTTACCATCCCGGCACCGAAGATTTTGTCGTAGAGGTCTTGATTCTCTTCGGCTGCGACGAAGCGTGACACCTCGGTGAGCTCGAAGGCGAAGTCAGATTTGATGTCAGCCACCTCTTCGCGTTTCTTCTTGAGCAGAGCAGCTATTTCAGCCTCGTTGTCTTTGTAAGCCTTACGTGGGTTGAAGGTGATGGTTTCGCCCACCTTCGCGTCTTTGAACAAAGCCTGTTGCTTCTTGTCGGTGAAGTAGGAAGGCATGAGCATAGCCTCAGTTACTTCGATACCGCCCTCGAGCACCTTTGCCTTTGTAGCCATCTGGCGCAATGTGCCGCGGATGACATCGTTCTGCTCGGCGTCGTATTGTTCAGCTTTGTCATAATGACCAAACTGGCGGCAGTACTGCTCAGCCTGCTTATTGATGAGCTCGTCTTCAACGGCAATGTGGTACATAGGCACCTGGTCGCGCTTGGAGAGCTTGACAGTGATTTCGGGTGCTATAGCAATGTCGAACACGAAGGTGTAGGGTGCAGCGCTTTCCAGGTCTTGTTCAACCTGCTCTTCGGCTGGCATGGGAGCTCCCAACATGCGAATGTTGTTCTCCTTGGTGTACTTCATGATGTTTTCGTAGACGATACGGTCGATGGTGTCAACCTTTACCGCCATGCCGTAGGAACGCTGTATGAGCGCCATGGGTGCATGCCCCTTGCGGAAACCGGGAACATCAGCACGACGACGGTAGTCCTTCAGTTTCTGAGCGACGAGCTCGGCGAAATCAGATTCTTCCACCACAATGGTCAGCTTGCCATTGATGGTGTCAGGGTTGTTGAAAGTAATGTTCATGTTGTAAGTATCTTAATTTTACATTATGACAATGGATATTTCGAGCTTGCAAAGGTAAGGGTTATTTAGCATAATCCAACCCCCACCGTCCTTTTTATTTTTAATGGTGAGTTGGCGCACCCTTTTCCCACCATAGTATATCCTTGCATCTACTCCCGAAAAAACGGAACAGAAGGCCTGCTCCGCTTTTTGGTGACTTTTCCGATATGCTTTGCACAGATGGCGCAGTAGGGAGAAGTCGAATGAAGTTCTACATGATGGTTTAGAAGGGATTACATGTTTTTGTTCTGCTGATACTGCTTGAACTGTTTTGATGTCATAATCTTCTTCAGCTTAGCCTCGTATTCCTGCTGTGCAAGTTTGTTGTCTTCCTTTTGGGGCATTGCTGCGTGCTGGTGTCCTTTTCTGTGCTTGTTCTTGTCGCACTCGTGTCCGGGCTTCTTGTCGCACTGCTTTTCATCCTTCTTGTCGCACTCGTGTCCAGGCTTCTTGTCGCATTGCTTATCAGCCTGCTTGTCGCACTCGTGTCCAGGCTTCTTGTCGCACTGCTTTTCAGCCTGCTTGTCGCACTCGTGTCCGGGCTTCTTGTCACATTGCTTATCAGCCTGCTTGTCGCACTCGTGTCCGGGCTTCTTGTCACATTGCTTATCAGCCTGCTTGTCGCACTCGTGTCCAGGCTTCTTGTCGCATTGCTTGGCTGGTTGTTTGCACTTTGTGCAGTGTTTGCCGTTGACGGGGTCGCAGTCTGTGCAGTTGTTCATAGCACATTTCTCGCACTTGCCGCCTTTCTTACATTCGTCGCATAGTGCCGGAGCCTTCTGCTTGTCACACTGCTTTGCAGTCTGCTTGTCGCAGTTGTGGCCTTTAGCTTGCTTGTCGCACTGATGTTGAGCTGATGCACCGTGTCTATGTGCGTGGTGACGGGGACGTGCAGGTGCGAGTTTGGCGGCATATTCCTTGTTAAGTTCGAGCAGTTGTGCAGCCTGCTTTTCGTTGAGATTATACAGCGCTACCATGTCGTTGGTCTTCTTCTGAACCATATCGGTTGGCGCCTTGCCGTGTTTGTCGCACTTGTTACAGTCTTGTGCAAAAGTCATCGTGGCAGAAACAAAAGCCATGATGAAAAGGATAAAATGTTTTTTCATGTTTTTTATGGAATTAATAATAATAGTTTATCTGCAAATTTGACGTTATAATATGTGCAATGGTTTAACAGCTCTTCATTCCTTGTCCTCGTTCAGCGTCATTTCCTCGGGCCAGTTGATGAGGTAAAGATGTTCCCTTGCGCGTGTGAAAGCCGTGTAGAGCCAGTGCAGGTACTCCTCATTGCTCTCTTCCTGTGGCGGAACGCCCTGGTCGACATACACATGTGCCCACTGTCCGCCTTGCGCCTTGTGGCAAGTCACAGCGTAGGCGTACTTCACCTGCAAGGCGTTGAAGTATGGATTTTGCCGGATGGCTTTTATGCGTTCCTGCTTGGTAGGCAGATGCATATAGTCTTCGCTCACGGCTTGGTAGAGACGGTTGGTACTCTCAGTGTCGAGTGAAGGCGTTGTAGCGTGTAGTGTGTCGAGAATCAGCGTCACCTCCACCTCCATGTCGGCATAGTCGGGCAGCAGTAGGGTAGCATCGGCAAAGCGAAAGCCGTACAGCTCGCGCTCACGGCGTATGCGTTTCACCACCGCGCGGTCGCCATTGGCAATGAAGTCGGGCCGCAACTCGGCATCATTCTCCTGCGTTGGCTCGCCCTCGTCATGCTCTTCACCGTCAGGCTGTAGCCAGTAGTAGTTGTTACGTACCGTCATCACCATATCGCCTCCTTCCAGTTCGTCCTCGCGGTCGAACACATAACGGCGTATGCCTTTGTTGAGCAGCCCTGCACGATGGTTGGAACGGGTGATGACAATCAGGTCGTCGTTGCCTACGCGGCGCAGACTCTCGCCGAGCGCCTCCATGAAATCGTCGGCACTCACTGCCGTGATGTCGGCAAAGCCTTGAAACTTCACCTTTGGCATGAGCGTAGATGCATCGCGCCCTATCAGTTGGCGAATAGCAGAAGCGTTCCATAGTATGCCCGACAGCTGACTCTGGCGCATGACGGTGGTCAGTGTCGCCTCGTAGACCGTCAGCCGGTAGCCCTCAAGCGTATCTGCTTGTAACGCCTGTGAGACCAGTTCTCCAATAGGAGGCAGCTGGGCATGGTCGCCAATCAGCATGAGATGACACCCTGGACCGCTGTAGACGAAGCGTACAAGGTCGTCCAACAGCCGTCCGCTGCCAAACTGTTCGCCGCCGTAGTCGTTGCTCAGCATCGAGGCCTCGTCGACAATGAACAGGCACCTTCGCTGACGGTTGTAGCCCAACTCAAACCCCGTCATCTCCACACTCGGCTTCGACTGCCGGTAGATGTACCGATGAATGGTGTGTGCACTCTTGCCGCTATATTGCGAAAAGACCTTCGCAGCCCGACCCGTAGGAGCCAGAAGTACGGTAGGAGCGCCGAGGCTATCTAACATGTGGACCAATGCCGAGGCTATCAGCGTCTTGCCCGTACCCGCACAGCCACGGAGTATCATTGCCGTGTTGCTCGACTTGTCCGAAAGAAAAGAAGAACATATGCCGATGGCATGCTCCTGCTCGCTGGTAGGAAGATAGCCAAAGGCAGAACAGAGTCGACGATAATACTCCTCGGAAAGCATTTTTTTCTGACGATACTGAGCGGTTTGTGACGCAAAGGTGCTAAATTTGTCGCAATAAAAGAAATCTATATACATAAAATATATCACAACACCCATGGCAAGACACGCAAAGCTCCTGCTCAGCATCACACTCCTGGCGCTCATATTGGCGTGTATCTTCAGCGTGGCAAAGCCCATCACCTTTCAACAACAGATAGAAAAACGAGAAAAACTTGTCAAACAACAACTGCTGCGCATCAGACAAGCAGAAGAATCGTACCGCAAGAAGCACGGAACATACACCGACAACTGGGACGAACTCATACGCGAAAAACTACTCGACAAGCAAACAACCATCATACCCTTCTCCGACAACAAACCCTTCTCGCTGCAAGTGTCCAACGACGTAGCGCTATCGGGAGCAACACTGCCGCTCGTAGAATGTCAGGCACAATACAAAGACTACCTAAACGGACTTGACAAAAAGGAGATTGAACGCATCACACTGCAAACCGAAAAACAAGGACAATTCCCGGGACTAAAGTTCGGAGACATAAACAAACCCAACAACAATGCAACAAACTGGTAACTCGCTCGCAACAACACCCGCAATCCGACTCGGCAACACGGCTGTCGACATCGCCATATCCAACACGCAAGGCTCATATACATTCATACATCATATCATCAACACCGAAAACGACTACAACGAAACGGTAGAACAACTTCTGAAAGAACACGCCGACGCTTTCGCACAGTGCCATAAACCCATTCCTGTGCTGTTCGACAGAAAATATCTCACCATACCCGCCGACGAATTTCAGGCTGAACAGGCTGAAACCCTATACAGATATGCGCTGACCGACGACAAAGACACCCTTGCACAACCTCTCTTCCTGCCACAACTCTCTACATACATTCTCTTTGCAATACCCGACAACCTTCTGCAACTCATCAATAAACTAATCCCCATGCCGCAGCTACAGCCCATAGCTGTACCGCTTTGGCGCCATACAGCACAACATCGACAGGCAAAAGCTGCCGACACGCTCTACGCATATACCTACGATGGAAACCTCGAAATTTATGCCATAAAAGACAACAGACTCAAATTCGCCAACCGATTCCCAGCTGCTCACCCCCACGACATCCTCTACTACATCCTCTTCGTATGGGAACAACTCGGCATGCAACACCACATCCATCAACTACATCTGCTCGGCACGCTGCCGCAGGAAGAATGGCTTACCGACAGACTGCGTACCTTCATACTACACGTGACACCTCATGCCGACCAACAGCTATACCAACAAAGCAACACACAACCGGCAACAACATTACCCGCCGACATCTTAGCAGCCATCACAACATGCGAATAGTAGCAGGAAAATATAAAGGAAGACACTTCGACATTCCACATTCCTTCAAGGCAAGACCTACAACGGATTTTGCCAAGGAAAACCTGTTCAACGTACTCCAACATTATGTCGACTTCGAAGAAGCCCAAGCTCTCGACCTCTTCAGCGGAACAGGAAGCATCACCTACGAACTGCTGTCCAGAGGATGCAGCTCCGTCACTGCCGTAGAAGCCGACAGACAACACTTCGCATTCATACTGCAGTGCCTCGGCAAACTCAACGACAACAACGCTAAGGCTCTGAAAAACGATGTGTTCCGATTTCTAAAAAAATGCCGGCAGAAGTACGACATCATCTTCGCTGACCCACCATACGCACTAAAACAACTGTCCACACTGCCCGAGGAAATTCTCGGCAGACAACTGCTCAACGACGAAGGTATTTTCATACTCGAACACGGAAGCGACTACAACTTCACCGAACATCCACGCTGCATAGACCACCGCACCTACGGCAGCGTCAACTTCTCATTGTTCAGATAAATAGACGGACGGCGCCGAATGTTGATTCACAACAGTGGGGCAAACAGACGTACAAACGATTCCCACAAATGCTGCAAGAAAGGACGCTTCAGCATCCTGGGAGCATCCGACAGAGGAATACTATTCTTACTGTCATCCAGAAAGAGATGCTTCATCTTCAATGCTGTCTCCTCATCATAGATAAAAGCATTTACTTCAAAGTTATTATTGAAGCTGCGGAAGTCAATGTTTGTCGAACCGCACGAACACAAAGCATCATCGCTTACCAATAGCTTGGAGTGGTTGAAACCGCCTTTATACAGTAACACCTTCACACCGGCCTCTTCTATCGTGCTCACATAGCTACGGCTGGCCCATTCCACAATTTTTGAATCTGCATGATAGGGTATCATCAAGCGGATGTCGACACCTGACTGTGCTGCCATACGCATGGCAAACAGCACAGGCTCGGTAGGAAGAAAGTAGGGCGTCGCCATAAACACATAACGCTTGGCTTCCGACAATATCTTCACGTATGCCTGCTCCATCTCGGGATACCGGCTCGTTGGGTCGCTGGTAACGATCTGTGTCAGACAGTCATTCTCCGTCTTATCGACTGGAGCTGGATAATACTCTTTCTCATGTATCAGCGTGCGGTCTACAAAGTACCAGTCTATCAGAAATGCAGTCTGCAAACCATGCACAGCACTGCCACGAACATGGAGCTGAGTGTCGCGCCATGCGCCAAGATGCTTCGTACCTTGCACATAGCGCAAAGCCACATTCATACCTCCAACAAAGCCTTCCTTACCATCTATCACGCACACTTTGCGGTGGTTACGGTAGTTTATCTTACTGGTGAAAGCCGGAAACTTCACCGGCATGAAGGCATGCGCGTCAATACCGGCGTCGCGCATACGCTCAAAAAATGCCTTGGGAGTCTTCCAGCAACCTACATCGTCGTAGATGAAGCGCACCATCACACCAGCCTTAGCCCTGTCTATCAGTGCATCGGCAACAAGATTACCCAGCGCATCATTCTCTATGATGTACGTCTCCATGTGTATGTGGTGCTCGGCTCGCCCTAGGGCTGCAAGTAGCGAACGGAAAAAGTCGTCGCCGCAAGTCAATATCTCTATCGCATTGTCCTTGTAAGGTAAAGCGCCGCCGTCACGCGACAACAACTGAATGAGCTCACGATAACGCTCTGGAAAACGAAGCTCGCTCTGATGGGCAAACGACCACATCGAACGACGCGTCAACTTGTCCATGCTCTGCTTGCTGATGATACGCTCATGACGCGTGTTCTGACCGAAAAAGAAGTACACTACCACACCTACCACCGGCAGAAACAGCAACACCAAGAGCCATGCCAGCGTCTTCACAGGCTGACGGTCGTCTATAAGCACTGCCACCATAGTACCAACGGTGACTACAACATAGAGCAAGAGTAGTATCCAGTGGATGTATATCATAGGTGTTAGGGGAGGGTAAAGTCTTCTAAATGTTCTTCTTGTTTCTCACATGGCCAGTCCTGTTGCTGTGCAGTCCTGTATCTGGGTTGAAAACTTCGTCAACAAGGGCGTACAGTTTCTCCACCAGTCGTGGCACGCCGTAGGCGTCGCGCTGCGTTGAGTCCACCCATTGATAGCCTTCGGGCAATGCCTCACGCCCTACATCGTTCAGCAGATAGAATGTGGCAAGCAGTGTACGGTGCGTCAGCTGATGTTTCACGTCGCAGGCAAGTAGGGTAAGATTGCCCACACCATGGCTGCCAAGGCCCAATATCTCCCTCACCTCTTCTGTTGATGTTTTCTGCGCTATGCACACAGGCTCCCACAATCCGTGCCAAATGTCGCCCGAACTACGCCGGTGCAGCGCTATATCTCCGTCATCGCTCACCATATATATATAGGTAAGCGCGCGCGTTATGGGCTTCTTCTTCATGCTCTTCTGCGGTCGATGAGCAACAGTCTGAGCCGCTTGCGCCTCACACAACTCACTCATTGGGCAACCTTCGCATTGAGGTGAAGGTGTACACACCATGGCGCCAAAGTCCATTAGCGCAGCGTTGTAGTCGGCACTGCGACCTGTAGGAAGAAGGTCTTCGGCAAGAGTACTGACAAGACGCTTACCCTGCGTCGTGTCGATGGGCAATTCGATGTCGAACACGCGGCTCAACACACGCAACACATTGCCGTCGACAGCTGCCACATCTTCACCGAAGGCGAAACTCGCCACAGCTGCAGCGGTATATGGTCCCACGCCTTTCAGCCTACGTAGCGCATCCACAGTGTCGGGAAATGCACCCATGGCAACCACTTGTCGGGCTGCTGTCAGAAGATTACGGGCACGAGAGTAATAGCCCAAGCCTTGCCATTCGCGCAGCACCTCGTCTTCTGTAGCTCCTGCCAAGGCGTCCACCGTCGGCCAACGACCAACAAAACGATGCCAATAGTCCATGCCCTGACTGACACGCGTCTGCTGCAGTATCACCTCACTCAGCCAGATGGAGTAGGCATCCTGAGTATGGCGCCAAGGCAAATCGCGACCGTTGAGGGCATACCAGTTCAGCAGGGCGGTGACGAATGGGTGGGTCATACAGTGTGATTATACGATGAATGACTGAGTGTTACGCTCGCAAACGCACTCCAACTCTCACGCTACTGGCTTTCCGCCAAGGATAACCTTGCGCACGATGGGGGTGGTATAGGCGTATGGTATGAAGTCAATAGAAGGTATAGGATGTGTGATGAGCAGATTCGTGCGCTTTCCTACCGTCACTGAACCAGTCAGATGACTCGTTCCCATGGCTGCAGCAGTGTTCAGCGTAGCAGCGTTCAGTGCTTCGGCGGGTGTCAGACGCATCTTGATACACGACAGACTCACCACAAACTTCATGTCACCCGATGGGGTTGAGCCTGGGTTGTAGTCGCTGGCAGTGGCAAGAGGCAAACCTGCATTGATAATCTTTCGGGCAGGAGCAAAAGGCATGTTGAGGAAGAACGATGTGCCGGGCAGCGCCGTAGGAATGGTGTCGGTGCCTTTCAGCAGCTCGATGTCGCGCTCTGTCATAGCTTCCAGATGGTCTACCGACAGGGCGTGATGCTTCACAGCTACTTCCACACCGCCCGAGTCGGCAAGTTCCTGACCGTGAATCTTACCACGCAAACCATATTTGCTGCCTTCGCTGAGCAGCAATGATGTCTCTTCGGGAGTGAAGAAACCGCGGTCGCAGAACACGTCGATAAAGTCTGCAAGATTCTCCTTTGCCACAGCAGGCAACATATCGTTCACAATATGCTGTACATAGTCTCCCTGACGGCTCTGGAAAGCGCGACCGACAGCATGAGCACCCAGGAAGGTAGAGCGGATGATAAGATTTGGATAAGCCTCCTTCATCCTGCCAATCACGCGCAGCATCTTCAACTCATCCTCCAATGTCAGGCCATAGCCGCTCTTTATCTCTATGCAGCCCGTGCCCTTATTCATCACCTCGCGCAGACGACGGCAGGATTCCTCATACAGACGCTCTTCGCTGTACGTGTGCAACAAGTCGGCGGAGTTCAGAATACCACCGCCACGACGGGCTATCTCTTCATAGCTCAAACCGTTTATCTTGTCCACAAACTCACCCTCACGACTGCCAGCAAAGACGATGTGTGTGTGGCTGTCGCTGAACGAAGGCAACACCATGCCGCCCTCAGCGTCAAGACGTTCTGCATCACTGTCAGCAGGACAGTCACTCATCTTGCCGAAAGCAGCAATGCAACCATCTTCCGACAGCAGCCAAGCATCGTCTAAAGTGGGAAACTCTGACATCTCACTGCCGCACACACGAAGCGTACCTGCAGGACGAATGCCAGCCAAAGTACCGATATTATAAATAAGAAGTCGTTCCATATCGTTGTAATTGTTATTTGTGCATATCTTTTCCTCCCGTTCCTTCATCATGCGAAAGTACAAAAACATTTCAGGTTCGGCAAACGAATGAAAACAAATGTTATACTTTCGTAAAAAACAACCCCTCCACACACCCACACTTGCCAGTACATACCCTTTCATGTACATTTGCCTCACAGAACTCCAAAATAAAGAACTAAAAACAAAAAATATGAAACCTATACTCCTTTTCTCCCTTCTGATCTGCTTCACCACCACTGTCATGGCGCAGCGCAAAATCATCGTCGTCGACTTCGAGACAGGGCTTCCCGTCAAAGGAGTATCCGTCAGGTGCGACCGCTCGGCAGCCGTCCTCACCAACTACCTCGGAGAAGCTAAAGTGCAACAGATGTTCGACAGCATCAGCTTCTCACATGTGGAATACACACCCGAGAAACTCGCATACAGCGAAATTGAAGACACCATGTTCCTACTGCCATTGCGATATTCCATCGACGAAGTTGTGGTAGTTGGTATCAACAGCGACCTCAGAAGACAAATGGAAAGAATACACGAAAACCAAATTTACCAAAAACCCATAAGCGGATTCTCATTCAACCTCGGACTCATACTCGACAAACGCACAAGAAGAGACAGAAAACACCAGCAAAGAGCAAAAGATGTACTAAGAAAATGGGACGCTAAATGAATACCTAAAACTAAAAACTAAAAAAAACATGTCACAAACGGCAGACCTCTTCGTACTATAAGCAAAGAGTACTCACCCGAACATGACTTCCGAAGAGTTTAAGAAAGAAACACAACGACTGCGCAGCTGGCTGTCTAACTTGGCACGCCAGTACCTGTCCGATGACAACGCTGCGGAAGACATCGTACAAGAGACACTCGTAAGACTATGGCAACACCACAACAACCTACACCCACCCATAGAACCCTGGGCAAAAACAGTGCTGAGAAACCTCGCCGTCGACGAACTGCGAAAAAGAAAAAACACCATATCACTCAATGACCTACAATCTCCCCAACCATCCCGTGTGTCGCCATATCATAGTGCCAACCAACAACCCAACCTGCAACCTTATAACAACACCGAAAGAGTCGACAGAATGATGAACATCATAAACCAACTGCCCGACAAACAACAACGCATACTCATCCTACGACACATCGAAGGAATGGACATGAAAACACTCGCACAAGCTACTCAAACCAACGAGACAGCACTACGACAGCAACTCAGCAGAGCAAGAAAAGCCGTAAGAGAACAATATCTCAAGAAATACCGAAAACTATGACGACAGACAACATACAACAACTCATCGACTTATTCTTTGACGGCACAACAACCCTGCAAGAAGAGCAGGCTCTCTATGCCTACTTCAACTCCGACAACGTTGCAGAACAACACCTGCCATGGCGCGAAATGTTCCGCGACATAGCAACACTCAACACTCCCGCTCCCGATAGCGTTTCTGTTTCCGTTCCTGTTAAAAAAACCGTTCCCGTTAAAACAAACCGCATCTGGACAGCAGCCGCAGCCATCATTGCATTCACAATCCTCACAGCAACAATAACCATACAAGACAACGTAAGAAAACTGGCATACCTCGAAGCCAAATACCAAGGAAGCTACATCATCGTTGACGGAAAACGCATTGACAACATAAGCACAATACACACACAACTCGACTCAACACTCAACGTCGCAGACGCCATAGAGCAGAAAACAAAACAACAATACGATGTAGACGAAGTAGTATCCGACCTCATTAGCTCTTATAAAAACCCACAAGCACAACAAGCCATACAAAAAGCACTACAATAATAACACCCCAAAACACAACAACATGAAGCACATCTTCCTACTACTCATAACCTTTACAGCACTCTCCTGCAACAACATCACTGCACAAAACACCATCGACAGACTCGTCGACCAATACTGTGCCGTAGGAAACTCAAAGTACACATCCGTCGTACAACGAAACCCCGAGACTGGAAAAGTCATCAGAGTAGTCAAAACACTATACCTGCCATACCAGTCTGTAGCAAAATTCAAAAACGCATTCCAAAACGAAGCAAACACAGGAGACAACTACACCGAAACAAATGGTAACACAGTAACATCCACACTCATCGTCAACAAACAACAAAACACAAGAGTATATACACTCAGATACAATAAAAACAGAGAGCCAAATACCAGAGCACAAACAACCATCATAATCAAGTATAACCCCAAACAATAAAATACCCATGAACAATAACCCATTACGCTACCACCTCCTCGCTGCACTCCTCGCCACAATCACAGCATGCGAACCCCACAAAAATGCAGAAATAATCCTCTATGCCCAACCTACACAAACAAACATAGCACGAAAGCAACCAAAGGAAAATACCCTAACACGACACTATAAAGTCACACCCTTCAACGCACTCAAAAACAATATCGCAGCCAACATACAGTACCGACAGGCAGACACCTACACCATCAAAGCCACAGGAAACAAAGAACTCATCGAACGACTGCAAATCAGCGTCGAAAACGGAGTGCTACTCATCAAAGATAAAAAGAAAAACAAAAACTGGCAACAACACATCCGAATAGACATCACAGCACCACAAATCAACCAATGGACAAACAATGGAGCATGCACACTCCACATTGACAATATCACCGCCGACAACTTCCAACTCAAAAACACAGGACTCCTACAACTCATGATTGGAAACATCCATGCACAACAAGGTGATATTCACAACACAGGCTCACTCAAAGGAAAAACAACCATCACCGTAAAACAACAACTCAACATATACAACAGCGGAAGCCTCAACATCAAAGCCAATGTAAAAGGTAAAGCATTATACACACTCCACAACACGGGCGCAATACACACATCAGGAAATGTTGAATGCTACAACGCACAAATCAAAAACTCTGGCACACTACACATACAGCATACATGCAAGGCACAAGAACTCAACATGAGTAACTCTGGTTCTGCCAAAGGCAACATCTCCTTCAAAGGAGGTAAAGCAACGTTCCAAAACAGCGGACACGGAAACCTCAACGTCGACTGCCAATGCAGTGAACTCAACGCGAGAACAAGCGGCTCATTCACCATGACCATTAAAGGCACGGCCGACAATACTTCCATCAAGTCATCTGGCATCTCACACATCGATGCTAAAGGACTCAACAACTTCTGACATACACACCAAAAAGCGAAAAAGAAAAAACACCATATCACTCAACGACCTACAATCTCCCCAACCATCCCGTTTGTCGCCATATCATGGCGACAAACAACAACCCTACCCCCAACACGATAACAACACCGAAAAAGCAGCGCAGACAACTCTCTCTGCGCTGCTTTCTTTAATGCTGCGATACTATTTTAGGCAGTGTATATGCTTGCCTTACGGGCTCTTACGCCTCGTGCTGTTGCAGGAACTCCACAGCGTGAGCAATGTGCGGATACATCACCTCGTCGTTCTCCACGAAGGGCACCACCTTTCTGAAGTCGGCATACAGCTTCTCAATGGCTGGCGAAGACTTCAAAGGACGGCGGAAGTCAAGAGCCTGAGCAGCATTAAATAACTCGATGGCAAGAATACGTTCTGTGTTCTCCACCACCTTGACGAGCTTCGTAGCGGCGTTGGCACCCATCGATACGTGGTCTTCCTGCCCCTGTGACGTGGGAATAGTGTCTGCCGACGAAGGCATGCAGAGCATCTTGTTCTGCGAAGCGATGGCGGCAGCCGTGTATTGAGGAATCATGAAACCGCTGTTCAGACCCGGATGCGCTGCCAGGAAACTCGGCAGATCGCGTGTGCCGCCTACAAGCTTATATGTGCGGCGCTCACTGATAGAGCCAAGCTCGTTCAACGCAAGACACAAAAAGTCCATCGGAAGGGCTATAGGCTCGCCGTGGAAGTTGCCGGCAGAGATGATGAGGTCATCGTCAGGGCACACGGTAGGATTGTCAGTAGCAGAGTTTATCTCGGTGTCAATCACCGATTCCACGTAGCGCATGCTGTCTTTTACAGCACCATGCACCTGAGGCATGCAACGGAAAGAGTACGGGTCCTGCACATTCACCTTAGGCTGTGCAATCAGCTCGCTGCCCTCCAGCAAGGTACGTATACGTGCAGCAGTCTCTATCTGCCCGCGATGGGGACGCACTTGGTGTACTGCGTCGGTGAAAGGCTCCTTCCTGCCGTCGAAAGCCTCGAGTGACAGCGTGCCGATGGTGTCAGCCCAGCGGCTCAGGCGATTAGCTTTCGCCATGCTCCACACGGCATGTGCACTCATGTTTTGCGTACCGTTGAGCAGGGCCAGACCTTCCTTCGAGGCCAGACGTATAGGCTTCCAGCCCATCTTCTTGTTGAGTTCGGCGCCTGACAGTATTTCGCCTTGGTATTCCACCTCGCCCAGGCCTACCAGAGGCAGGCAGAGATGAGCCAGCGGAACAAGGTCGCCTGAAGCACCGACAGAACCCTGCTGGTACACTATCGGGCAAACGTCGTTGTTGAAGAAGTCGATGAGACGCTCCACAGTATCAAGCTGACAGCCCGAGAAACCATACGACAACGACTGCACTTTCAGCAGTATCATCAGGCGCACGATGTCTTTGCGCACACGTTCTCCTGTGCCGCAAGCGTGCGACATCATCAGGTTTATCTGTAACTGCGACAGTTTGTCCTCGTCGATAGACACCTTGCACAGCGAGCCGAAACCTGTTGTCACGCCGTAGATGGGAACCTCCGATGCGGCAATCTTCTTGTCCAGATATTCGCGGCAGTGCAGAATACGCTGACGTGCAGCGTCGCTCAGAGCTATGTGCATGCCTTCTATTACGATGTTGTAAGCCTGTTCCACGGTCAGGTGGTCGGCAGAGATATGATGAATTTGCATAAATCTAGGGATGAAATGTTATGTTGTGAGACAATAGCCGACGCTATGCTTCTCTTATTTATTGTATGGTAGATGATGTCTTAGAATTTTGTATTCTCTATGATGTTGTCCTCTACGATGTTGGGCAGTGTCACGCAGAATCCTGGTGTACGTTCCATCTCGCGCTTTATGGCGTCGATAGAGCCGTTGTTGCGGGCCCAGGCGCGGCGTGTGATGCCGTTGTTGACATCCCAGAACAGCATCTCGCGAATCTTACGGTCGCTCTCATCGGTGCCGTCTATCACCATGCCGAAACCACCGTTGATGACTTCGCCCCAGCCAACACCGCCACCGTTGTGGATGCTCACCCAGGTAGCACCGCGGAAAGAGTCGCCAATGACGTTGTGCACAGCCATATCGGCGCAGAACCGAGAACCGTCGTAGATGTTGCTCGTCTCGCGGAAAGGACTGTCTGTACCACTCACGTCGTGATGGTCGCGGCCCAGTACCACAGGAGCCGACAGCTCACCGCGGCGGATAGCGTCGTTGAAGGCAAGAGCAATGCGCTTTCTGCCTTCTGCATCAGCGTAGAGAATACGAGCCTGTGAGCCTACAACAAGGTTGTTGCGGCCTGCTTCGCGTATCCAGTGCAGATTGTCTTCCAGCTGACCCTTGATGTCGTCGGTCACCCATGAGCGCATTTCCTCGAGCACTTCGGCAGCAAGACGGTCTGTGATGGCAAGGTCTTTAGGGTCGTTGCTGCTGCATACCCAGCGGAAAGGACCGAAACCGTAGTCGAAGAAGAGCGGACCCATGATGTCTTGAACGTAAGAAGGATAGCGGAAACCTCCGTCCTTACCCACAACATCGGCACCGGCGCGGCTCGACTCCAACAGGAAGGCGTTGCCGTAGTCGAAAAAGTACATGCCTTTCGCCGTCAGCTTGTTGATGGCAGCGACCTGTCGGCGCAGACTCTCCTGCACGGCTTCCTTAAAGCGAGCAGGCTCTTCAGCCATCATTTGGTTGCTCTCTTCCAGGCTGTAGCCCACAGGATAATATCCGCCTGCCCAAGGATTGTGCAGTGAGGTCTGGTCGCTGCCCAGGTCTACATGCATGTCTTCCTCTGCCAGACGCTCCCACAGGTCTACCACGTTGCCTACATATGCCATCGACACCACACGCTTCTGCTCCACGGCCTTACGCACAGAGCTCATAAGCTCGTCAAGATTGTCGTGCAACTCGTCCACCCAGCCTTGCTCAAAACGCTTGCGAGCAGCTTTCTCGTTTATCTCGGCAGTGACGCTCACCACGCCTGCTATATTACCAGCTTTCGGCTGAGCACCGCTCATGCCGCCAAGACCAGCTGTCACAAACAGCTTCATGTGGTCGCCCTTGATGCGACGGGCTGCATTCAGCACGGTGATAGTCGTGCCGTGAACGATACCCTGCGGACCGATGTACATATACGAGCCGGCTGTCATCTGACCATACTGGCTCACACCCAAGGCATTGTCACGCTCCCAGTCGTCGGGCTTCGAATAGTTGGGTATCACCATACCGTTGGTCACCACAACGCGTGGTGCCGTCTTGTGCGAAGGAAACAGGCCCAGAGGATGCCCGGAGTACATCACAAGTGTCTGCTCATCGGTCATCTCCGAGAGATATTTCATTGTCAGGCGGTACTGTGCCCAGTTCTGGAACACAGCTCCGTTGCCGCCGTAGGTGATGAGCTCGTGCGGATGCTGTGCCACACGAGGGTCGAGGTTGTTCTGTATCATCATCATGATGGCTGCAGCCTGACGCGAGCGGTGGGGGTATTCGTCAATGTGCCGGGCGTACATCTTGTACGTCGGACGATACCGGTACATGTATATTCTGCCGTATGTCTTCAGCTCTTCTGCAAACTCCGGGGCAAGTGCTGCGTGGAGTTCCTGAGGGAAGTAGCGAAGGGCATTGCGCAGGGCGAGCTGCTTTTCAGTGGCAGTCAGTATGTCTTTGCGCTTCGGCGCGTGGTTGATGCTTGGGTCATAGGGCTGCAAAGCGGGCAGCCTTGAGGGGATGCCTGCCTGAATGTCGGCTCTGAATTCGGCGTTGGTCATGTCGTTTACAAATTATGAGAGTGAAAAAAGGTGGGGTATGAGTGTTGGAAAGATAGTAGCTCAGCAGGCAGCTGTGCAGAACCATGCCCTACACAGCTGCCCTATGTCGTTTACAGCTTTATGAGCTGCATGATTTCCTCTTCAGCCTGCTTGGCTTTCTCTATCAGCTCGTTAGCCTCTGCCACGAGCTTGTCGGCCACGGATCTGTCGTTGAGCGACGCTGCATTGATCTTCACGTTCAGTCCGGCTCCAAGCACCGCGGCGCGAGCAGCCAGCGTACCTACACCAGCGTCGGTAACACTGTTGGGGTTACCATCCTGCACCATGGCACGACAGATGTCGAAAGCCCGGTACGAAGCCTTCATAGTACGAAGAGGTACCTCGGTGGCGTACAGCGTAGCATCCTGTATAGCAGCAGTACGGGCTGCCTTTTCCTCATCAGTATTCTTAGGCATGCCGAAAGCGTTCATGATAAGGTTGAAAGCATCCGTGTCCTCGTCAACCAGATGGCGCAGCTCAGCCATGATGGCCTGACCCTGGTCTGCCCACTGGCTGAACTTATGCCATTCGTTGTCCCAGCCTGCCTTATGGCTCGACAGATTAGCCACCATCGTGCCCAGCGACGCTGCCAGCATGCCCATGTAGGCGGAGATAGTGCCTCCGCCGGGGGCGGGACTCTCACGGCTTGTCTCGTTGGCGAACTCGTCTACGGTGAGGTCTATCAGACGTTTGCCTGTGCGTTCGGCATCTTCCAGCAGGTATTCTATCACCTTCTCACGCGGATTGAAAGGTTTCAGGTCGTCAAGTCCCATGGAATGTATGGCAATGTTGATGATGTCCGTCTCGGGTATGCCCGTAGAGCGTTGCTGCTTCTCAAGGAAATACTTGCCCGCGTCGATCAGTGTGCGCTTGGGGATGAGTCCTACAATCTCAGTGCCCGTCACGCGTATGCCTCGTGCCTGTGCGGCGCGGCACACCTCATCGAAGGCCACGTGCAGAGGGGTCGTGTTGATGTCGGTAATGTTCATCGACACCTGTGCTATTCCATATTCGTCGATAAACCATCCGATGGCTTTTGTTCCTTTCAGGGTGCCGGGCAACATGATGGTGTTGCCCTGTTCGTCCTTCAAGGGCTTGCCTACGGGTGAGCCTCCTTCGCGTTTGGGACGTCCTTTTTCCCGAACGTCGAACGCTATGGCGTTGGCGCGGCGTGTACTGGTCGTGTTCAGGTTGTAGTTCACGGCTATCAGGAAGTCGCGTGCGCCCACTGCCGTGCATCCTGTGCGTGCCACGCCCTCGTCGAAGACCCGTGCACCGAAGTCGGGCTTCTCACCCTCGGTGTTCACGCGCTCTGCCAGTCCTTCATATTCGCCCTGACGGCATACGGCCAGGTTCCGACGCTCGGGGGTGAAGGCGGCAGCCTCATAGCAGTAGCACGGTACACGCAGCTCTGTGGCAATGCGTTCTGCCAGCTTGCGTGCCAGTGTGGCACACTCCTCCAGCGTGATGCCGCTCACAGGAATCAGCGGACACACGTCGGTGGCGCCCATACGCGGATGCGCACCGCTGTGCTGACGCATGTCAATCAGCTCGGCAGCTTTCTTTACAGCCCTGAAAGCGGCTTCCAACACCGGCTCCGGACTGCCCACGAAGGTCACCACCGTGCGGTTGGTGGCCTCACCCGGGTCTACATCGAGCAGTTTTACTCCTTTTGTACGCTCAATCTCGGCAGTAATCTGGTTGATTACTGCCATGTCGCGTCCCTCACTGAAGTTGGGAACGCATTCGATAATCTGTTGGTTCATATTTACTTTGTGTGCTGAAAATACTTGTAAGTGTCTCTGTAGTAATCAATAGGACGGCATCTCGCAAACGAGACCCCCTCAATAAATTGCAAATATACACAATCTTTTCTTATTTGAAGGAAACAAGATTATTTTTCTACCTTTGCCACCATAATAACACCATAACAGTTTACAATATCATGAAAACAAAACTCCTTCTCTTAGCAGCAGTCACATTGCTATGCGCCAGCTGCGGACAAATGCCAGCCACCCTCTTCGGAAATACAGGAGACAACGGCAGCACAAACTCAAACAACACCATCGGTACCATTGCCGACGTGTTAGGCAGTATCCTCGGAACCAATAAGATGACGGAATGCTCCATCATAGGCACATGGAAATACTATCAGCCCGGACTGGCTTTCGAAAGCGAGAACCTCCTCTCCAAAGCAGGGGGAGCCGTGGCGGCAGCCGAGGCAAAAAGGAAACTGCAAAGCGGCTACGCATCCCTCGGCATCAGCGCTGCCAACACGGTCTTCACGTTCAGCGAAGACAAGAGCTTCAGCGGAAAAATCAACGGGCTGCCCGTGAAAGGCACATACTCCCTCAACGACAAGACGGGAAAGATGGCACTGAAACTGCTGCTCGGCACCTACAATGCAGAGGTGCGCCGCAGCGGAACCAACGGCATCAGCCTGCTTTTCGAAGGGACTAAACTGCTGAAACTCCTCCAGGCACTCGCAGCTTTCAGCGGTAGTACAGGACTGCAGACTATCGGTGAGCTCTCCAAAATGTACGACGGCATGCTCATAGGATTCGACATGAACTGAACCTGACTGACGCGCAAGGGAACTTCTGTATGCCGTCAGGCAACCGTCGCACTGCGGCGGAGACACGACAACAATGCAAAATCGACGATATTGGTGACCAAAATCGCCGATTTTGCATACCAATATCGTCGAGTTTGGTATCCTGAAGTTCCCCGTTGGCATGCCAAGGGGTATCCGAGAGTCAGGCACACGCTGCGCATTGCGTCTCCTTTCATACTCCATGTGCCGGTGGCTCCTGCTCCGCGCGCGCAGGGCACGGCGGAAGAAAAGCGCGTCAGGAACTGAAAGAAAAACGCGTGCGCAGGCAATAAACCCGTACACGGAGCGTTATTCTCACGTATCGATACAACAAACAAACTTTTATGATAGATTATATCAAAGGCGAACTGGCGTCGCTCACCCCCGTGCTGGCGGTCGTCGAAGCATGTGGCGTGGGCTATGCGCTCAACATTTCGCTCAATACGTATACACAGTTGCAACAACGACAGGAGAAAGACGATGCTGTAAAACTCTTCGTGCACGAGTCACTCGTGGCTGGAGGACGTGACGACAGCTTCACACTCTACGGATTCGCACACGAGGACGAACGCAGCCTCTACCGCCTGTTGATAACCGTCTCGGGCGTAGGTGCCAACACAGCCAGAATGATTCTCTCCTCGCTCACACCGGCAGACCTCATCAACGCCATCGCAGCAGGAGACGAACGCATACTGAAAGCCGTGAAAGGCATTGGACTCAAGACGGCACAACGCATCATCATCGACCTGAAAGACAAGCTTCCCGTGATGGAAGACAGCGGAGCACGAGCAGACAGAGGAGAACACAAAGCCGAAGCCATGGTCAACAATGAGGTTAAGCAAGAAGCCATCAGCGCACTGACGATGTTGGGATTCTCCCCCGCACCGACAGCAAAGGTGGTAGTGGCGCTACTGCAGCAACAGCCAGACATGACCGTCGAACAAGTGGTAAAACTGGCCTTGAAACAAATAAAGTAGGCAAAGAATAATGAATACCAGGGCACGGACAACATTCTTCACCATGCTCCTCGTGGCGCTGACAGCCATGGCGGGCACTATTGTCATGCCCGGACATAAACAGCAGACTGCAACTTCTGCCATCACGCACATGCCTGCCGATACCGACAGCCTGAACATAAAAGCACAGCCCATCCTCGCAGACGAAGAAGAAATACCCGACTCACTGCTCCATCCGCGCTGGAAAATTCAACGAACAACGCCCATCACATTCGACGACTTGGAACAGGGAGCATCCGACCTGCAAAGACCCGAAAACCTGCGCCAGACAGTGGAGTATAACGACACACTCGACCGATACATCATTGGCTACAAGATAGGCGAAACCTATGTAGATGCACCCATCATGATGACACCCGAGGAGTACCGCACATGGAGCGACAGGCAGATGCTCAACAATTACTTCCGACAGAAGAACAGCGAAATACTCCAAACAAAGGGCAAGGAGAAGTTCGACTTCACCGACATGCACTTCAGCCTCGGTCCTGCCGAGAAAATTTTCGGTCCTGGAGGCGTGAGAATCAAGACACAAGGTACTGCCGAACTGAAGTTTGGAGCTACACTGAAAAATATAAAAAACCCCTCGTTGCCGATACGCAACCGCAAGACAACGACGCTCGACTTTGACGAGAAGATAAACATCAACGTCAACGGAAAGGTGGGAGATAAGGTAGACATGAACCTGAATTACAACACCGAAGCTACGTTTGACTTCGATGCCCAGAACCTTAAACTGAAATACGACGGAAAAGAAGACGAAATCATCAAACTCGTCGAGGCAGGCAACATTACCTTCCCCTCCAACTCTTCATTGGTGCGGGGAGCCTCATCACTCTTCGGCATACGCACAGACCTGCAATTCGGTAAGCTGAAGCTGCAGACAGTGTTCTCACAAAAGAAATCAAGCTCGAAAAGCGTGTCATCCAGAGGAGGAGTACAGTACACACCCTTCGAAATCAATGTTGCAGACTACGAAGAAAACCGACACTTCTTCCTCTCACACTTCTTCCGCGACCGCTACGACGACGTGATGAAGACGCTGCCCAACATCACCACAGGCGTTACCATCAACCGCATAGAAGTGTGGGTGACAAACAAGTCTGGATCCGCAGAGAACACACGTAACCTCATAGCACTCACCGACTTGGCAGAAGATGGCCACATCAGCAATCCAATATGGACACCGGCAGGGCAAAAGATTCCAGCCAACAGCGCCAACAGCGAGTACATGGAGATGACAACCACATACGCCGCTGCAAGAGATGTAGACCAGACTAGCTCAGTGCTCGACGCCATAACAGGCTTTGAGGGAGGAGTAGACTACGAAAAACTGGAGAGCGCACGCCTTCTGCGCCCCAGTGAATATAAGGTGAACACCGCACTGGGATATATCACGCTGAACAGTGCACTGCAGACAGACCAAGTGCTGGCCGTGGCATACGAATACAACTACGGAGGAGTCACATATCAGGTGGGAGAATTTGCAGCCGACATCAACAACAACAGCCAATGTCTCTTCGTCAAATCACTGAAGAATACCAGCAACAACCCATGGCAGGGAAACTGGGACCTGATGATGAAGAACGTATACTACCTCGCTGCAAACGTGCAGAAGGAAAAGTTCCGACTCGACGTGAAATACCAGAGCGACACAGCAGGAGTATACCTCAACTACATCCCCGAAGCACAGGTGAAAGAGCAGCCTATCATCCGCCTGCTCGGCGCAGACAGACTGGATAACAACATGAAAGCCCACCCCAACGGATACTTCGACTATGTCGACGGATACACCGTGAGCGGCGGACGCGTGTTCTTCCCAGAAGCGGAACCCTTCGGAAGCCATATGCAGAAAGCACTCACCAAGGCAGGCGTACCGGCAAGTATTGCCGAAAAATACATCTTCACCGAACTCTACGACTCTACCAAGACCGTTGCCAAACAGATAGCCGAAAAGAACAAGTACATGCTCATGGGACAGTTCAAAGGTTCGGCAGGCAATGTCATCGCGCTCGGAGCATACAATGTGCCACAAGGATCCGTAGTGGTAACAGCCGGAGGTATAACACTCAACGAAGGAAGCGACTACACTGTCAACTACTCAGCTGGCGAAGTAACCATTCTCAACCAAAGCATCATCGACGCAGGCACACAGGTCAACGTGTCGCTCGAGAGCAACACCGACTTCGGACAGCAGCGCAAGACCATGTACGGACTCAACTGGGAGTACGACTTCTCTAAAAATCTGCAACTCAGCGGAACATTCCAGCATCTCACCGAACAAGCACTCACCAATAAAGTGGCAATGGGTTCCGAACCGTTGAACAACACCATCTGGGGAGTGAACATCAACTGGAAAAAGGAAAGTCAATGGCTGACCAACATGCTCAATAAGGTGCCGCTCCTGCACGTCACAGCCCCCTCGCAGATAACCTTCAATGCCGAGTTTGCCCACCTCATAGCAGGACAGAGCAAAGGAACACAAGACAACGCATCATACCTCGACGACTTCGAGAACACCAAAAGCACACTCGATGTGTCATCGCCCACTGCATGGATACTGTCGAGCGTACCGCCCATGTTCCCCGAATACAACGACAAGACAGGACTCACAAGCGGATACAACCGCTCATTGCTGGCATGGTACAACGTAGACCCGCTCTTCACCAGACGCTCCTCATCCCTCACGCCTAGCCACATCAAGAGCGACCTCAACCAACTCTCCAACTACTACGTGCGAGAAGTATATGTCAACGAGCTCTATCCCAACCGTGACCAGAGCAGCTACAACGGAGCAACATCCATTCTACCCATACTCAACCTCGCCTTCTATCCTGAAGAAAGAGGACCCTACAACTTCAACCCCAACCTGACCAACCTCGGAAGACTCACCAATCCACAACAGACATGGGGAGGCATGATGAGAAGACTCGATACCAACGACTTCGAAGCTGCCAACATTGAGTATATCGAGTTCTGGATGCTCGACCCATTCCTCTATTCTAAAGAACAACCAGATGCAGACCACTACGGAGGAGACCTATATATCAATCTCGGTGAGGTGAGCGAGGATGTGCTTCGCGACGGAAAGAAATTCTATGAGAGCGGAATGCCCGTTGACGGCTCAACAAACTTCACAACAACACAGTGGGGTAAGATACCAAACCAAGCCACTATCAACTATGCATTCGCCACTGGTAGCGGTGCCAGAGCACGACAAGACGTCGGATATAACGGACTGACAAACGAAGAGGAAAGAACATACACCCCATACCAGTCGTTCCTCACAGCCATACAGGGACGAGTGGAGCAGAATGTGCTCGACTCCATCATCAACGACCCTGCAAACGACGACTATCACTACTTCAGAGGCTCAGACTTCGACAGAATACAGGCACCTATCCTGCAACGCTACAAACGCATCAACAACCCGCAGGGGAACTCGCCCGACAGCGACACAAGAACTGAAGGATACGACACTTCATACAAGACTACGCCCGACGTCGAGGACATCAACCAAGACTACACGCTCAACGAGTACGAAAAGTTCTACCAATACCATATCAGCATACGCCCAGAAGACCTTGAGGTAGGACGAAACTTCATCGTCGACAGCCGTGAAGGCACAGGAAGACTGCGCAACGGCGAACCCAACAACTCCAAGTGGTACCTCTTCCGCATACCGCTAGACCAGTTTGCTCAGCGCGTAGGAGGCATCACCGACTTCAGCAGCATACGTTTCATGCGTATCTTCCTCACATCGTTCAGCAAACCAGTCGT
Source organism: uncultured Prevotellaceae bacterium (assembly GCA_900320845.1). Lineage (GTDB taxonomy): Bacteria > Bacteroidota > Bacteroidia > Bacteroidales > Bacteroidaceae > Prevotella. The sequence goes on from ONTS01000009.1 coordinate 38,217, forward strand.
ACTCCGCTTCGGAAGCCTAGACCTCGTGCGTGGAGATTGGCGCGTCTACGACCAGAATCTGACCGCAGCAGCTGCCAATACAGGACACCTCAGCGTAAGCGCAATTAACATCGAGGAAAACAACGACAAACAGCCTGTCAACTATGTGCTGCCGCCGGGCATCAAACGCAACGTAGACCCCACACAGCCTCAGCTCGTAGAAAGCAACGAACAGGCCCTCTCCATGCTTGTAGAAAATATGAGCAACGGAGAATCAAAGGCGGTGTACAAAAATACTACCATCGACCTGCGACAGTATCGCAGACTGCAGATGTTCGTCCACGCCAACACGACCATAGACAACAACACAAATCTCAATGACGACGAGCTGGCTGTCTTCGTACGATTGGGAAGCGACTACAAGAGCAACTACTACGAATATGAGATACCTCTCAAGCTCACAGCTCCAGGAAAGTACGACCGTTATTCCACTGCCGACCGCCGCGCCGTATGGCCCGAGGAAAATATGCTTGACGTGCCACTTGACATCTTTACCAATGTCAAGAAAGAACGCAACAAGGCCAAAGCCGCAAAACAGGCATCATACAACGCTGAATACTCGGTGTACGATGAAGACAAACCGTCCAACAAGATTACCATCATGGGTAATCCTACGCTCGGCGAGGTGAAGACCATCATCATCGGTGTCAGAAACCTTACTGCACAGAACAAATCCGGTGAAGTGTGGGTCAATGAGCTGAGACTCAAAGACTACAACAACGAAGGCGGATGGGCGGCACAAGCCAACATGAATGTGCAGCTGTCAGACTTCGGTAGCCTCAACCTAACAGGTAAATACATGACCGAAGGCTTTGGCGGTCTAGAGCAGACGGTAGCCGAACGCTCCACCGACAACTTCTCGTCTTACAGCGTCACAGCCAATCTGCAGCTCGGTAAGTTCTTCCCCGACAAGGCGAAGGTCAGCGCACCATTATATTATAGCGTCACGCGCGAGAAGACAAAGCCGAAGTACAACCCGCTCGACACAGATATGAAGCTCGACGATGCCCTCGATGCAGCAGCCGACAAGCATGAACGCGACTCTATAGAGGCCATTGCCATAACAAAGACCCTCAACACCAACTTCGCACTCTCCAATGTGCGCGTAGGCATACAAAATAAACGACACCCCATGCCCTACGACCCGGCAAACTTCTCATTCTCATACAGCCATTCGCATAGACACACCTCAGGAAGAACTACCATCTACGAGAATGAAGACAACTGGAGAGGAGCACTCAACTACAACTGGACACCGGTGTACAAACCATGGGAGCCGTTCAAGAAGATAAAGAGCAAATCTAAATACTTCGACATCCTCAAGCGATTCGGACTCAATTGGCTACCGCAGAACGTAGCATTCAACTCCGAAATAACGCGCAACTACTACGAACTCCAGGAGCGAGACATGGAAGACCTGGGAGGAATGGGACTGCCATTGACATTCTCCGAGCAGTTCCTCTGGAACCGTGATTTCTCCATAAGGTGGGACTTCACACGAAACCTCCACGTCAACTTCCGCTCCGCTACGCACGCCGAGGTGGAAGAGCCCTACATGCCCATCAACAAAGACAGATACCCCGACCAATACGAGGCATGGAAAGACTCCGTGAACTATTCACTACGACACTGGGGACGCCCGCTCGATTTCTCGCAGAACATCAACGTCACCTATCAGCTCCCCATCAATCTCATACCTATCTTCGACTGGATCAATGCCGACGCTAACTATTCGGTTACATATAACTGGGCAAGAGGCTCACAGCTTGAAGATGGTACATCCCTCGGTAACACCATCAGCAACAACCGCAGAATAAATGTCAATGCCGGATTCAACCTGCAAAGACTCTACGACCATATCCCGTTCCTCAAAAAGGCCAACAACCGATTCAGTAATGCCAGCAACAGCAATTCTAAGCTGAAACGAAAAACACATACTCCGCCGAAAACAACCGAAACAAGAAACGGAAAAAAGGATGACAATGCCAAAGCGGAATTGCCCAAAAACCAACGTGCCTTCGAAAAGGAAATAACGATTGCGCCCGACACTGCCATCAACATTCAGCACAACAAGAAAACGCGCCGTTTCAGACTCTCAGCCAAGACTGCCGACGGCAAAACAATCAAGCTGAAGTACAGACGCATCGACGACAATACCATAAAACTCTACAATAAACTCGACACTGCCATCACACTCAAGCTCGCTATAACACCGAAACAACCCCTCGACGACAAGAAATGGTACCGGGCCACACAAGGCATAGCGCGATTCCTCATGATGGTGCGCAATGTCAACATCTCTGTACGTGACGAATACTCCATGTCGCTACCGGGATTCATGCCCGAGATTGGTGATTTCTTCGGTCAACGTGGCGGAAATATCCTTGCACCGGGACTCGACTACGCCTTCGGATTTATCTCCGACAGCTACATCGACCGAGCTCAACAGCGCGGATGGCTTCTCAACAACGACAGTGTGGCAACGCCTGCGACCACTAATCACACACGCGATGTGCAAGTGCGCGTCACGCTCGAGCCGATTCGCGACCTGAAGATCGACCTCAACGCCTCGCACACACGCACACAAGCCATGAGCAGACAGTATATGTATGCCGGCAATCCCACAACGCGCTCAGGTAGTCTCACGATGACCACCATCTCTCTATCGTCGGCATTCGAGAGCATGGGCAGCGCACGCAACGGATTCCGATCCAATGCTTTCGCACGATTCTGCAGAAACATCGAACTATATCGCAACCGAGTAGAAGCACTATATACAGGAGCTGTATATCCGCAGGGAACAAGATTTGCAGGACAGACATACAACTCCGAAAACGGAGCTGTTAACCCCTATAGCGCAGACGTACTCATACCCGCATTCCTCGCATCCTATACATCTATGGGCAAAAAGCACCTCGGCATATTCCCGACCATAGCACGTATGCTGCCCAACTGGACCCTGCGATACAGCGGACTGTCAAGACTCTCATTCATGCAGGAACTGTTCAAGAGCGTAAATATAAACCATGCATACAAAAGTACCTATTCTGTAGGTTCATACGCTTCCTATAGCACATGGCAGGAGTACCAAAATGGACTCGGATTCATCACCGACGCCACAACAGGAAACCCCATCCCCAACTCCATGTACAATGTCTCAATGGTGAATATTGCCGAATCGTTCTCACCCCTGCTCGGAGTAGATGTCACACTGCACAACAATCTTACAGCTAAACTCGAATACCGCACTACACGCACACTCAACCTTAGCCTGACAAGCATGCAAATCAACGAGGCTAAGTCCAATGACTGGGTAGTAGGAATGGGATATAAAATCAACGACTTCAAAATTTTCGGAAGCAAAGGAAAAAGAAAATCAAAGCAATCTAGAAACCAGAACGACAACCAAACGGACAACAAAAAAACGAATACATCTTCTCGCAGAAACCAATTCAACAACGACCTCAACCTGCGACTCGACTTGTCCTATCGAAAACAGGCTAACATTAGCCGCGACATACCGACACAGAGCTCTACCGCGTCAAGCGGAAACACAGCATTCAAACTCTCATTCCTCGCTGACTACACCGTGTCAAGATTGCTTACCCTGTCCTTCTATTACGACCGACAGACCAACACGCCGCTGCTGTCAGCCAACTCATACCCCATCACAACGCAAGACTTCGGACTAAGCCTCAAGTTCTCGCTCACTCGATAGCACACCTTACCTGTCAATAGTCCGCCCCTCGCGTTCAGTACGTGGCTGTACCACAGCCACCGTCACCCTTACTCTCGTCCCGTATGCGGCTGTACCACAGCCGCCACCCCCAATAAAAAAGCCCTGGAAGCTGTAATAGCCATCTAGGGATTTTTATGATATAAAGGAATGTTTCGTGTCTGAAGAAGCCCGTGCGAGGAATAGTCACCGCGCGGCAAGGCTCCTATCGGCACAGTTCCATGGTGTCCGTAGCAATCATCAGTTCCTCGTCGGTAGGCACTACGCAGACCGTCACCTTTGAGTCAGGCGCAGATATCACGGCTTCTTTGCCTCGGAGGGTGGCATTCTTTGCTTCGTCGAGCTTCACACCCATCCATTCCATGTCTTTGCATACCTCTTCGCGCATGCTGGGTTGGTTCTCGCCTACGCCAGCGGTGAACACTATGATGTCAACACCTCCCATGGCTGCGACATAAGCGCCTATGTACTTCTTGATACGGTAGAAATACATCTCCAAAGCCAGCTGGGCGCGACGGTTGCCTGACGCCGACGCTTGCTCGATGTCGCGCATGTCGGAAGAGATACCTGATATGCCCAGCACACCGCTTTTCTTATTCAGTAGCTCCGACAGACCATCGGCGTCAAGATGAAGCTGATTTTGTATGTAAGTCAGTGCTCCTGCATCTACATCTCCGCTGCGAGTTCCCATCATCACACCCTCCAGCGGGGTCAGGCCCATAGAGGTGTCGATACATTTTCCGTACTTTACAGCTGCCAGCGACGCACCATTGCCTATATGACAGGTCACGATACGCTGCTCTTCATACTTAACTCCGAGCATATCGCATACACGTTGTGACACATAGCGATGACTGGTACCGTGAAAACCATATCGGCGGACGTCATACTTCTCATATAACTCATAGGGCAGGGCATAGAGATACGCACGTTCGGGCATACTCTGGTGGAAAGCAGTGTCGAATACGCCTACTTGTGGTACGTTGGGGAGTAATTCGCTCACTGCCTCGACGCCTTTGAGGTTGGCGGGGTTATGAAGGGGAGCCAATGGGGTGCACTCCTTGAACACGCGCAACACCTCGTCGCTGATGCGTACACTGCTGTTGAACTTCTCACCGCCATGTACCATGCGATGACCCACAGCGTCAATTTCATCAAGAGACTGCAAGGCACCAATCTCGGGGTCGGTAAGCAGGGAGAAGATGAACTTCACGCCCTCCGTGTGTTCGGGCATGTCGTGATAGAGCTCACGTTTCTCGCCAGAAGGAAGCTTCACCTTCACAAAACTGCCGTCAAGACCAACACGCTCGGCACCGCCTGAAGCCAGCACGCTGCCGTCGGTCATGTCGTACAAAGCATACTTGATGGAACTGCTGCCGCAATTCAAAACTAAAATCTTCATAAACTGGTATTTAAGTGTTTGTAACTGATAATTGGCAATAGAAAAACGACGCCCCATTGCAGGCGTCAAGTCGATGTCAGCGGCGTTTCACCTCTGCTACGATGTATTCCGAACGGGTGCCGATGCGTATCTTGGCGCCCCAGATGCCCAGACCGGAACTGATGTAGTAGTGGGTATTTCCGCGCTGATGGCTGCCGAAAGATTTCTCGTAAGTGGCATCGGTAATCCACGATATGGGCCACACCTGACCATGGTGTGTGTGTCCGCTGAACTGGAAGTCGATACCGGCGTGCTCAGCTTCCTCCAGATGGTAGGGCTGATGCTCGAGCAATATGGTGTAGTGGGCGCTGTCGGGTTGAGGAAGGATGGCTTTCAGGGGCTTGCGGCGCTTGTTGGTTCGGTCGTCACGACCTACGAGCAACACACCGTCCTTCAGTAATACGGCGCTGTCGCGCAACAGATGAATGCCGGCATCGATATAGAACTGCTGAGCATCGGGCTCGCCGGCATAGTATTCGTGATTGCCCAGACAGGCATAAACCGGCGCATTCAGCTTGCGGAATGTTGCTGCCATGCTGTCTGCCAGCAACGGACGGATGCTGCGATCAACGATATCTCCGGCAATGAGGATGGCGTCGGCTCGCTCCTTGTTCAGCAACGATACCCAACGCTCCAGCTCCTGCCCGCGATTGTGATAGCCAAGGTGAAGGTCGCTCACCAATACAAACTTCATATCTTTCCGTAACACCTTGTCGGTCAGCAGGGAGAGGGGCTGCCTCACCTTGTGGTGATACTGGATGTTGCCGAAGGCCAGCAAGCACCCCATGCCTATAACCAGCGCCAGCGATGTCCACACGTTGTGCACCAACCACGTCTTGGGAACAATATGCAGCAGACGACCGAGGTCGAGGACAAGGAAGGTGAGCGTCAGATAGAGAAGAACGATGAGCGATGTGGTACCTACTTCGTAAATAATTGAGGATACCTTCATGGGCCATTCGTCCAGCCACGGTGCCAAAGTCAGGAACAGCATAAGCAGACTGCCTATGCAACCAACCATGACAAGTATCTTGATGAACCTTGCCACAGGCAACACTACCCATATATGCCAGCAGCAATAGGCTACACTGGCAAACAGGATAAGGAAAAATATGATGAAAAACATATATGTTTTCACAACAAGGAAAGGCTATACCAGTAGACCACCGCTGCAGGCAGTGCCATCAGCGACGAGTCGAAGCGGTCAAGCATGCCGCCATGACCTGGCAGGATGTTACCGCTGTCCTTGATGCCGAGGGTGCGTTTCAGGAGGCTTTCGACAAGGTCGCCGAGAGTGCCGAACACTACTACGACGAGGGCGAGACCTGCCCACACCAGACAATGGGTGAGTTTGTCGCTACCTTCGGGCACGGTGAGCAAGGCAATGACCACAGCTCCCACTATGGAAACGATGCCGCCGCCGATGCTGCCTTCCCAACTCTTCTTGGGCGAGATGCGTTCAAACAGTCGATGCTTGCCCCACATCATGCCCGTGCAGTAGGCTCCCGTGTCGTTAAGCCACAAGAAGATGAAAACGCTGAGCGGAAGCAGATAGTTATACACCGACGGGCCTTCGGGGGTGGAAGGAGCAAAAGCCAAGAGGTTGATCATAGATAACGGAAGGGCGATGTACAACTGCGAAAGCATAGTGTATGCCCAGTCGTGTATGGGGTCGGGCTGCTTGGCATAGAGCTCACTGATGAAAAGATAGAGGATGGTGAGCAGATAGGGGATGAATACCGTCGCAGGGGTGAGCCCGATGGCATAGCCAGCCATGGCAAGGAAGAAGTAGACGCCGGCTACGGTGCAAATGAAACGGTTGACGATGACGTTGTCACGCTCGTTGACCAAGCCGCAGAACTCCCACAGCGTCATGCCTGTTATAACGGCAAAGAGAAATATCATAGCCTGCGGACGCAGGAAACATGTGACGATGATGGCTACAAAGAGTACGCCAGTGATGGCACGGGTGATGAAGTTTTTCATAAAAGCCAGGTGATATGTCTATGCTATGGTGGGAGTGTCGTACTCATTTTCCTCCGTTGGCGGTATGTAGGGTGGGGGAGTGAGCTGCATTTCGTCGGCTTCGTCAGCTTCGTCGGATTGCTGCTGTTGCTCCTCCTGCATGATTTCTTCCGAACGGCTGGTCCACGGACGTTTGCCGAATATCTTTTCCACGTCCTCTGCCATAATCACCTCGTCGCGGATGAGTAGCTCGGCAAGGGCGTTGTGGCCCTCCTTGTGCTCCAGCAGTATCTGCTTGGCGCGTTCGTATTGCTCGTTCACCATGCGCATCACCTCCTCGTCGATGGTCTTGGCGGTAGTTTCCGAGTAAGGACGCTGGAACTGGTATTCCTGATTGTTGTAGTAGCACAAGTTGGGCAGCTTGTCGCTCATGCCGGCGTAGGCTATCATGCCGTAAGCGCTCTTCGTGGCACGTTCCAAGTCGTTCATGGCACCTGTCGAGATGCGTCCTACGAACAATTCTTCGGCAGCGCGTCCACCCATGAGGGAGCACATCTCGTCGAGCATCTCTTCCTTGGTGGTTATCTGTCGTTCTTCGGGCAGATACCAAGCGGCGCCAAGAGCACGTCCGCGGGGAACAATGCTGACCTTGATGAGCGGGTTGGCATACTGACAGAACCACGATATGGTGGCATGTCCTGCCTCGTGCAGTGCTATCGTGCGCTTTTCGGCTGCTGTCATCACCTTGGTCTTCTTCTCAAGACCACCGATGATGCGGTCAACGGCGTCGAGGAAGTCTTGTCGACCTACCGATGTGGCATTATGACGTGCAGCGATGAGTGCTGCCTCGTTGCACACGTTGGCGATGTCGGCGCCCGAGAAACCCGGTGTCTGGCGGGCAAGCAGGTCGATGTCTACGCTGCTGTCTACCTTTATGGGGCGCAGGTGTACCTGGAAGATGGCTTTGCGCTCGTTGAGGTCGGGCAGGTCTACGTGTATCTCGCGGTCGAAACGTCCGGCACGAAGCAATGCCGAGTCGAGCATGTCGACACGGTTGGTGGCGGCAAGGATGATTACACCGCTGTTGGTGCCGAAGCCATCCATCTCAGTAAGCAGCGCATTGAGGGTGTTCTCGCGCTCGTCGTTGCCGCCCATGGAAGGATTCTTGCTGCGGGCACGACCCACAGCGTCAATCTCGTCGATGAAGATGATGCAGGGTGCTTTCTCTTTGGCCTGGCGGAAGAGGTCGCGCACACGGCTGGCGCCAACGCCGACAAACATTTCAACGAAGTCGCTGCCGCTCATGGAAAAGAATGGTACTGCCGCCTCGCCTGCTACAGCCTTGGCAAGCAGTGTCTTACCTGTGCCCGGAGGACCTACCAGCAGGGCACCTTTGGGTATCTTACCACCCAGGTCGGTATATTTCTTGGGATTCTTGAGGAAGTCTACTATCTCCTGCACTTCCTGCTTGGCACCTTCCTGACCAGCAACGTCCTTGAAGGTGATACCCATGTCGTTGCCTTTTTCGTACATCTTGGCCTTCGACTTGCCCACACTGAAGATGCCGCCACTGCCCGAGCCGCCGCCCATGCGACGTGACATGAGTATCCACAGCACTATAAAGAAGATGAGTGGGGAGAGGTTGATCAGGATGTTGAGAAATTCGCTACCTTTCTTATTGATGTACGATACGGTACCGGTATAGTGCTTAGCCTGCTTTTCACGATTGAGAAACTCTTCCACGGTCTTCACGTCGGGGTAGGTAACCTCCAGATGTGGCTTGGTGCCAACCTGTTGCGCTGACTGTTGGAAAACGTCACGTATCTTTTCGGGCTTGACAAACATCTTCAACGTATTGTCGGCCAGATTCACTTCAATATCGGCTGCACAGTCTTTCTGCACCCATTTCTTGAAGTCGTCCCATCCGGCTGTTTTGCCTACGCCTCCGCTGTTTTCGCTGTTGCCTGTGAAGAAGAATATGGCAAGCGAGGCGATGATGAAGATGTAGAGCCAGTTCATACTGAACCGTGGCCCTTTGGGCTGCGGTGTGTTGTTACGATTGGGGTCCATGTGTGTAATGTCCTTTCTTGAATGGTTGTGATGTGTCCCTCATGTGCCACTACAGCATCACACGTCGGCGATATGTGTGGCAGGTGCGTCTTCCCAAAGGCTTTCGATAGAGTAGAAATGACGCATGTCGGGCAGCATGATGTGCACCATTACATTGCTGTAGTCCATGGCTATCCATTGTGCATTCTCGGCGCCGATGGTGTGAATGGGTTTCTCGTGTACTTGTTCGAGAACGACGTCGAACACGGAGTCGGATATGGCTTCAACCTGTTGCGGAGAACGTCCTTCGCAGATGACAAAGGCATCGCACACCGAACCGTCCAGAGACGTGAGGTCGATGAGCGTGATTCCTTGCCCTTTCTTCTCTTGAATGCCGTCAATGATGGCGGAAATGAGGGGATTGTCGTTGTTCATGTATGATACTGTATGCAAGCAGCGTGCCAATAGGCGTTTATATTTGTTCTAATTGTAGTTTGTCGCACATCTTGCGAAAGAGGGGATAGTTCTGTGCCAGCTTGGCAAGATACTCTTCGTTGGTTATGATATTAGGATTGAATGCCTCTGAGTTGACTGTCAACTGCAGGGTGATGGCATCGTTGTGCAAAGCCAGTTCAAGCGTCTTCTTGATGCGACGTTCAATTTTTTTTACTTGTCCCAGCAGGTCTTCGTTGGGCATGTTGAGCACTATCGTGGTGGGCGGCTCCAACTGTGGCAGCACATTTTTCAGTCGCGTACCGAGTCCTGCCTGCGACTTGCTGATGCGTTCGCACATGGCGAGCCATTCCTGTTGCAGCTGTTCGACAGTGAAGGGCTGTTGCTCGTTGGTGCAGGTTTCTTCTTCCTCGATGATAGGCTCCTCAACTGGCGCTTCTGCGGTCTGAAGGCTCTTGAACGACAGTACTTCCACTTTCTTTTTAGGCTGTCGCGGTGCTTTCGGTGCTGATGACTGTGGCGCAGTGGGGGAGAAATCGGGGGCTTCTTTCTGCTCCTTAGGTTGGGATGGGTGTGGTGAAGTGGTGGGTGTGGATGCTTGTGTGGTTGACAGGGATGCATCTTCGCGGTTGAAGATGGCTTTTAGTTCTCGTATAGGGCGACGCCCACCAGGGGGATCTTCTTCGCCCTGCGTGAGTTGCGCCAGCTCGATGAGGGTAAGCTCAGCCAGCAGACGTTTGTTGCCGCTCTGACGATAGTTGAGGTCGCAGTCGTTGAGGATGCGCAGGGCGTTGTACAGGAATTGAGGTTTGCAGCGCTGCGACTGCTCGTGGTAGCGCTGGCGCAGGGAGTCGCTCTTCTCTATGAGGTGTGTCGTCTGCTCCTCGCGAGCAAGCATGACATAGCGAATATGGCTGGCAAGACCGCTGATGAGCTGGCCGCCGTCGAAACCTTGGTTGAGAACATCGTCGAAGAGCACCATCATGTCAGACACCTTGCCCTCCAATGCCATGTCGATGAGGCGGAAATAGTTGTCGGCGTTGAGCACGTTGAGGTCTTCCATCACCTTCTCGTAGGTGATGTTTCCCTGACAATAGCTGGCTGTCTGGTCGAAGATAGACAGTGCATCTCGCATGCCGCCGTCGGCCTTCTCGGCTATAAGCTGCAACGCTTCGTCTTCATACTGGTAGCCTTCCTGCTCTGCCACATGCTTGAGGTGTGCCACCATGTCGGACACTCGCATACGCTCGAAGTCGTAGAGCTGACAGCGCGAGATGATAGTGGGCAGCAGCTTTTGCTTTTCTGTAGTGGCAAGGATGAAAATGACGTGGGCTGGCGGCTCCTCAAGGGTCTTGAGAAAGGCGTTGAAGGCAGCTGTGGAGAGCTGGTGAACCTCGTCGATGATAAATACCTTGTACTTTCCTATTTGCGGCGGCACACGGGTCTGCTCGATGAGCGACTTGATATGCTCAATGCCGTTGTTGGATGCAGCGTCAAGTTCAAAGATGTTGAGCGAACGTTGTTCGTTGAAAGATTCGCAACTCTCGCAATGTCCGCAGGCCTCGCCGTCCTCGGTAGGGTTAAAGCAGTTGATGGCTTTGGCAAAGATGCGTGCACACGTGGTCTTGCCTACTCCACGCGGACCACTGAACAGGTAGGCGTGGGCAAGTTTGCCGCTCTTAACGGCATTCTGCAACGTGGTGGCGATGGTGGACTGTCCTACAACACTGGCAAATGTCATAGGACGATACTTGCGGGCAGATACGATGTATTCCATATTATAAATAAAGGTGTGGTGCGTTATGTATAGACAAGTGTTTCGTTATAAGGAGGGGTGTTGCCCGATGCGTCTCCAACGGAGGGAGAAACGCAGGGAGGGGAAGGGATGTAAAAGGCTGCGCATCATAAGAGTACAATATGCAGCGCAAAGGTAATCATTTCTCTTTGAAATCGTTTACGAACCTATCTTTTTCCTTTCGCGTCAGAAGTTCGATACATTTTGTGAGCCACAAGAGGCTGTCTGCCATTCTTTTACAGCCTGATTCTCTTCAGCTATAGTCTGTTTCTCCATTTACATTGCCTGTCTTTTTCTTTTACATTCCCCACTCGGTTTGTGAATGGGGAACAGTGGCAAACCAAAGTCGACGATTTTGGTCCCCAATTTCGGTGATTTTGCTTTCGGAGTAGGCAAGAGGTGTAAACCAATCAGGGAACAATAACTACGGATAAGGGAAAGAAAAAGAGCGTCATGTACCACGTGGGTCATGACGCTTGCTTCTATGCGTGTCGCAGTGGGGGACTGTCGTTTCCCTTCTGCTTGGCTAAGCTTTTATTCGGTAGCAGCTTTTTCGTCCAGACCGAGGGCTTGACGGGCATACTTGTCGTTAGGATCGATTTGTATGAGCTTCTCGAAGTAGGGCTTTGCGCTGTTAAGGTCGTTCTTGGAGCTCCAGTAGATGAGACCAATGTTGCGGTAAGCTTGACGCAGATAGCTGCGGTCGTCATCGCTGGCGTTGCTTCCCTTAGGCTCGATGGTGTTGATGAGCTGCTGGTATTTAGCCATGGCGATGTCGTCAAATTCGTTCTGGAAGGCGGCGTTGCCTTGCAGCAGGATGCAGTATGTGCCCAGTGTAGGATACTTCTCACCCATGATGCTGTACACGTTGAGAGCCTTCTGCATGTTAACTTCTTTGTCTACACCTTTCTTTACTTTCTGAATGTAGATGTCTGCCAAGCGGTTGTAGTCGCTGGGACGTGCGTTGGCATCCTTCTCGAGGAACTGCTGCATGTATTCTACGCCCTTATCTTCGTTGCCCATGGCTGCATAGGCTTCGGAGAGATAGCGCAGAGGCATGTGGTTTTCGGCATCCATAGCGAGAGACTTCTCATACTGCGTGATGGCTTCTTGGTAGTTGCCATTGCCGCTGAGTGCACGACCATAATACGTGTAGTCGGATGAAGTCTTCTCTACAGGATTCTGCATGAGGGTGTTGGCAAAGTTGAGTGCCTTATCGTGTTGATTGCTATTGATGGCGTTGATGAGTGCCAGACGAACGAAGCTCATGCTCTCGGGATTCTTGCGCAGACCAATTTCGGCGGCGTTTAGTCCTTCGGTATATTTGTTGGTGTTGATGGCTGTGATGGCATATTCCACCAGCATGTCTTCGCTAAGACGCTCGGGATTTTCCTTGATGAAGTGTTCCATGGCTTTAGTGTAGTTGCCCATGGTGTAGTATGAGTGTCCGGCTTCAGCCTCAATGGGGTAGTCGGGCAACACTTCGCGCAGCTTCTGCAGGGTACGCTCGGTCTCGCTGGGGTCAACCTTACGGTAAACGTTGGCGTAGCGGATGTAGCCTTGCGGGTTCTGCGGGTCAAGTGTCATCGACTGCATGTACCAGTTGGCTGCCTCACCACCATTGTCTTGGATGGCTTCGATGTCGCCTTTCAGGATGTAAGCATTGCCATATTTGCCGTTGACGTGGAGAGCTTTGTCAGCAAACTCGTTGGCTTTGATATAGTCTTTTGCTGTGAGATAGGCATTGCCGAGAGCTACGAGAGCTTCAGGATTTTTCTTGAACAGCTTGTTGTACTGCTTCAAGGGATCTTTCAGTGCTGCAGTGTTACCGTCTTTGATGCCTTGTGAGATAGTCTCGAGCAGGGGCTTGTAGTCGGTTACTTGAGCGGTGACGGTGCCTGTCATTGTGAAAAAGAATGCACCGAAGAGGAGATACTTTACAGTTTTCATCGTTCTTGCGTTTTATTGGTGATACATTCTTGTCTGCACATACTGTGTTTTGTGCTGTTGTATCGTTTTGACGTTTGTTTTTGTTATTCGTTTATTGTTTTACATGTACGGTCTTAATGGTGATGTCGCCGCGGTAGGGAAGCAGTCCTGACTTAAAGACGATGAGCTGTCCCTTAGGATTTGAGATAAAGTTGGCGAAGCTCCATGGGAGTGCCTTCTGAGGATCGGCGACAATAGCGTAGATGGTACGCACGAAAGAATAGCGACCGTCAAGCAAATAGGCTTGGTAGGGCTTCCAGCTGTTGCGCGGAGTAGCTTTGTCCTTGACAGTGACCGACATGACGTGGATGTTCTTCTTAAAGGTTGTGTTGGTGGTGTCGCGGCGATCGTTGAGCCAGTTGCTGCCTATGATGCCGATGGCATTGGGCGTCTTGTCGACATAGTCGATGACTTCCTTACTGGTTTTGGATGCTACGATGTTAGGGCTGTCGATGGGTTTTCCATCAAGCAGGCTGTCGACGACGAACTGTAGTGTAGCTGATGAGGGGTTGTCGAACACTACTTCGATGTCGCCGCGTGTGCTGCCAGGAACGAGTTCGTTCCACTTTGTGATGTCACCGCGCAAAATGCGTTTGACATCTTTCTCTGCTATGCAGGTGTCGTTGTTTGCCTTGTTGACAATGAGGGCTATTCCATCATATCCGATAGGAAAGATGACGGGCTCGCGGCTCTTGGTGTGCATGTAGGCTATTTCTCGCTCATTGAGCGGACGTGAGGTGATGAGCAGACAGGTCTTAAGATCTTTAAGCTGCTGCAGCCCTTCTACGGCATTGGTGTAGATGGGTTTGAGGTGTGCCTCGGGATAATCGTACTCGAAAGCTTCGCGCAATTCCTCTATGATAGGGCTGAAACTTTCGTCGGCTACGAAGGATATGTTGCCCGAGGTGGGAGTGTCTGTACGCCCCCCTCTATCAACCTTGCTGCAAGCACCCAGCAATAGGGTTGCAAGCAGCAAGGCGGAGAGTGCACTGAGAGAAAGTGTTCTCATGTGTATGTTTGTTCTCAGTTTCTGTATTTGTGAATGCGGCAAGAAATGTTCTGCAGGCACGGGGCCTGCAGAACATTGTTGTTTCTCTTACTGCAGCTTGAAGGTGATGGGGACTTGGTACTTCACGCGTACGGCTTGACCGTTCTGCTTACCAGGATTCCAACGTGGCATACTTGCTACTACACGCATGGCTTCTTGGTCGAGGCTCGGGTCACCGGCACTACGCATGATATTCACGCCTGACACACTTCCGTTAGGCTCTACGATGAAGCCTACGATTGCCTTACCCTGAATGTTGTTCTGTTCGGCAATAGCTGGATATTTCACGTGTGAGCCGAGGTATGAGAGTAGGGCTCCCTGACCTCCAGGGAAGGAAGGCATCTGTTCCACAGCGTCGAAGACTTTCTGTGTTACTTCTTGCTTTACTTCCTGTTTCGGTTCGGTGTTGACAGCAATGTCGTTACGCACAGCTTCCACAGTACGGTCTTTTACACCTTCCTGGTCTTTTGTGCTGACAGCGACGTTCTCGTCAAGCTTATCCATCTGCTTTACGACGTTCTCTTCCTTCACCAGTTCGTCCTTCTTGATGACAGGAGCGGTGAACTTCTGAGATTCGCGTACTTCAGGAATTTCTTTCTTAGGTTCCACTTTTGGCGGAATCTTTGGCTGATCTTCCTTCTTCTTTGCTTGCTCACGCAGCTTGGCGAGTTCTTGTGCCTCCATGTATGCGAGGCGTTCTTCTTCGGCTTGCTGCGCCTTAATCTTATAGACAAGGTATCCTCCAGTGAGCAGAGCAGCAGCGAGCAGAATGATGATAGCCTTCATGTTACGCCCTGAAGTACCCATACGGAGCTGATAAGCACCATACTCTTTGTTCTTGTTGGCGAACACCATATCGACCCATTTAGGATCGAAAATATCAATTTTTGGCATAAGTCTTTTCTGTTATGTGTTTTGTTTGCTCTGTCTCCTTACTCGCTGATGCCTTTCAGTTTCAGCAGCTTGGAATCTTCGTCAGAGATTTTGTCTATTACGTACGTACCGATACTAAGTATCTGCATTTCATCGAGAGCGTCAACCATATTCTTATAGGTTGCATTGTCGGTGGGCTTGATGACGATGGTAAGAGTAGGAATCTTTCCGTCTTCGAGTTCACCGCCTTTGAGTTTACTCAGTTCCTTCTGATAAACGCTGTCGGGCCACTGATCAGGATTCTCGGCCTTCTTGCGCTTTAGGTCTTTCACAGCGAGTTCAATCTGCTTCACAGGCTTTGTTCCGTCTTCTGTTGCGTGGTTGCGCAGCACTTCGCGGATACTGCCTTTGCCATTGCCCCATGTAGCTTCCTTCAGCCAGTCGGCATTGTTGTACTGGGGAATGCCCTCACCGTAATAGATCTTATCGTTGGGAGTGAGATACAGTGTGACTGTTTCCGAAGCCTTGGCTTCGTTCTTATCTTCTTCTTGTATGTTTTCGTCATTACTTGGCATTGTGAGCTCCATTGTCTGGGGCTTGCTCAAGGTGGTACATAGCATGAAGAAGGTGATAAGCAGCATGAGCATGTCGACCATAGGGGTAAAGTCGACTCTCACGTTCATCTTTTTCTGTTTACTTTCTTTCTTCTTAGCCATTAGTTGTCATCCTCCTGTTTTTTGAGCTGGGTTATCATGTAGTAATGACTTTCGTCCATATCCTGAAGTTGGTTCATCACCTGCTTCACTGTCTTATACGGAGTGGAAGCATCAGCCTTAAGAGCGATCTTAATGTTGTTGTTAGCTTGACGTGCGGCGTTCACCCATTGCTTAAATTCGCTATTGTTGGTGCGGTCTTCCCCTGAGATGGTGTCAAGGGGTATGCCTCCATCTTTAGTGAGATACTCTGGGCGTTGACCTGAAGGAAGATTGAGGTAGCTCTTCATGTTCTTGATGGGCACGCCAAATATAGCGTCGCTCTTGAAGGCTTCAATCTCTTTTGGAGTGAGTCCGCCCACCATAGAGTTGAGCGTATTCTCCATGTCATTGCTGTTATCAAGGCTCATATAGACCAGTCCTTCTCCCGTTGGCTGTCCTGCAGCGTTCTTTTCGGGAGTGACCAGTATCGTGAGGACACCGTTCTCGGGGACTTTGATCTCCGACACGGACCCTGGGGTGAGTACCCTCACGGGTTCGTTTTTGACGAACGTTGATGTTAACATGAAGAATGTCAACAGCAGCGTCATCACGTCGGACATCGGCGTCATGTCGATCCAGATGTCACTTTTCTTAATTTTTACTTTACCCATAGTGTAATTCGGTTTAAAGGGTTAGCAAAAATTAAGCTTCTTCTGCGTGGTTGGCTTCGTAAGTCTGTGCTATGGAGTAACCTACCTCGTCAAGAGCGAACGTGAGCTTGTCCACTTTGTTGGTGAAATAGTTGTAGGAGACTACGGCCACCCATGAAGTACCGATACCGAAGGCGGTGTTGATCAGAGCCTCGGAGATACCTTCTGACAGTTTAGCTGAGTCTGCACCACCACCTGCTGACAGAGCGGAGAACGATTTGATCATACCTACAACCGTACCGAACAGACCGGTAAGAGTACCGAGAGTGGTGAGGGTTGCGATGATAGGCAGGTTCATTGTCAGTGTAGGCATTTCAAGCTGTGAGGCTTCTTCGTGAGCCTGCTGTATCTTAGCTACCTTCTGTGCCTTGGCCATACCTGATGTTTTTTCCATCTCTCTGTATGCGTTGAGCGAAGCGTTAACAACGTTTGCTACGCTACCTTTCTGGTTGTCGCAAAGCTTCTGTGCTTTGTCGAAGTCACCAGCATTGAGAGCTGCCTTGATGTTCTGAACGAACTTAGGCAGAGAGCCTTTACCAAATGCGGTGCGCATAGCGAGCCAGCGCTCGATAGACATGGCTAATGTGGTCAGCAAGAGAGCGTGCAGAACCGGTACAACGATACCACCTTTATAGATGGTTCCCCAAACATCTTTAGGAGATTCTCTGGAAGCGTCCTGGAAGTGGGAAGCGTCTGCGAACCATGTGAAGAAGAGTACGAATGCTACTGCGAAGCAAACCAGAATGATCCAGAATGCGCCTCTAACTCCAGTGAAGCCCTTAGACTGTGTCTTGGGGGCAGCTTGTTTTTGTTGTGTTGCCATAATTGTTTTGTTTAAGTTTGTTGTTAGTTAATATAATGAAATAATGTTTGCTTTATTGTGTTTAGGTTGGGTTTAAGGTGTGTGCAAATATAAATGTTTTTTTTCTTTACCTATATTTTTTTGAAAAAGAAGTGTTGTGCGTTGCTGCTTTGTTGTATTTCGATAGTTTATTTTGTTGTGCGGCAGTGTTGCCTGTCCATGATGTTGCAACGGGGTGTATAAGACACATTTACACTTGTGGATAGCTTCTGTAGCAGACTTTCTGAGGCTGTGTGGCAAATAACTACACCATGCAAAGATACATATACTTTTGTGGTTTATATAATAAAGATGACATTTTTTTTGCCTCTTTTATTTTGCCGATGCCTCTTCTGGCAGTGTTTCAATGTGTTATTGTGCCTTATCGTCAACCAGTTTGAGGTTGTGTCCCATGCGTTCCTTCTTTGTTTTTAGGTATCGGTAGTCGTATTTGTTAGGCGTTATCTCTATGGGTACGTTTTCTACTATCTCGAGTCCGTATGCTTCCAGTCCCACGCGTTTGACGGGGTTGTTGGTGATGAGTCTCATTTTGTGTACGCCGAGATGTCGCAGCATCTGCGCTCCGCATCCGTAGTCTCGTTCGTCGGGCTTAAAGCCGAGGTGAATGTTGGCGTCGACGGTGTCGAGTCCTTCTTCCTGGAGCTTGTAGGCGCGTATTTTATTCATCAGTCCTATGCCGCGTCCTTCTTGTTGCATGTATATGAGCACGCCGCGTCCTTCCTTTTCTATCATCTGCATAGCTTTGTGCAGTTGTTCTCCGCAGTCGCAACGCATGGAGCCGAGGATGTCGCCCGTTGCACATGATGAATGAACGCGCACGAGTAGTGCATCGTCTTCCTCCCATGTGCCTTTGATGAGTGCCATGTGTTCCACTCCGTTGCTCTTCTGTCTGAACGGTATAAGGCGGAAGTGTCCGTATTGTGTGGGCAGGTCAGCTTCGGTGCCCACTTCTATGAGCGACTCACGTTGCAGGCGGTAGGCGATGAGGTCTTTGATGCTGATGATTTTCATGTCCCACTCTTTCGCCAGCTTTTGCAGTTGTGGCATGCGTGCCATGGTGCCATCGTCGTTCATTATTTCCATGAGTGCTCCTGCGGGGTAAAGGCCTGCCAGTCGGCATAGGTCTACGGCTGCTTCGGTATGTCCTGAGCGGCGCAGTACGCCATGTTCTTGGGCATAAAGGGGGTTGATATGTCCTGGTCTTCCAAATGTTTTCGGCGTTGCTGTCGGGTCAGCCAGTGCCCGAATGGTGGCTGCTCTGTCGTGTGCCGATACGCCGGTGGTGCATCCTTCGAGCTTGTCTATAGTGACGGTAAAGGGTGTTCCCAGTACGGATGTGTTGTCGTCTACCTGATGCGGCAGGTCTAGTTCTCTGCAGCGGCTCATGGTGATGGGCGCACAAAGTACGCCACGGGCATTCTTCAGCATGAAGTTCACTTGCTCGGGCGTTATTTTTTCTGCTGCAATAATAAGGTCGCCTTCGTTTTCGCGATCTTCATCGTCGACGACAATGACAAATTTGCCTTCGCGTATGTCGCTGATGGCTTCCTCGATGCTGTTGAGTGGGTATGTGTTCATGATGCTGTTGTGTCTATGTTGCCAGCGACAGTTCGCTGAATCGTGTCAGGATGGTTTCGTTATGTGTTTGTATTTGTTTGAGGTCTTTGTCCAGTCTGCGGCGGAATCGGCACATGCGCAGGTAGAAGAATACGCCTACCGGTACCAGAATGGCTGCTGCTATATTCAACCATTTGTTGTTGAAGGGGCGTGTGTGTGCTTTGGTGGCTATGACGGGATAGCGGCTCAGGATGCTGACAATGTATTTGTCTTTGCTGTTTGACAGGTCGGCTATGGTTGTTTCCAGTTGCTGACTGATGTCTTCTATCTCCTCGTCGGGCTGATATCTGAAGAATACCTCTATGGGGTTGGGCAGTTTGCGCAGCTTATGTGTCTCGGCATAAGCTTTCGCATGTGTAGTGATATGTTGCAGACGTGCTTTGTCGGCGTTGTAGTCGGGATCTTCAATGATGACCTCTTTGGCATAGGATGGTCTTGCTGTGCGCAGTCCGAGGGCTTTGAGCAGCAGAGCGCGGTACCTGTCTGCGTTGAAGACGGCACTGTCGCGGTTGGCTTTGTAGGTCACAAATATGGCGAAGGGTATGAGCACTGCCGGTGCCAGTGCCTTACCGAACCATACTGCCCACATGCCTCCGCGTGCCATACGGTAGCCGGTGTTATCGAGGACATAGTACACGATGAACACAAACACGGAGATGATGATGGGTACACCAAGTCCGCCTTTACGGATGATGGCTCCGAGCGGTGCACCGATAAAGAAGAAGATAATACATGCCAATGCCTGTGAAAACTTGTTGATGGCCTCTATCTGGTGTTGGCGTATCACCTTTTCGTTGTCTGTCGCCATCATCTGTCTGAACTCCAGGTTGGTCTGTTCCGAAGCTATCCTGGCGCCGATACTGCCCAATATGGTTCGTTTGCGCTCGTCGGACAGGCTCTGGAAGTATTCTATCGGGTCTTTGTTGTAGGCTACTCCGTATTTGGCTTTCGGCTTCACAGGCTTCTGTACTGTCGGTGGGGTCTTGTTGTTGCCTGCTATGCTGTCGTCGTCAATGATTACCTCTTGCCGTACTGCCGGCTGCTTTACCTCGCTTACCATGTCAAACAGTATGGGCTTGGCATCGCGATAGGCTGCCATGCCCAGGCTGTCGAATGCCAGGTTGAGTGAGTCTATGGCATGGCTTATCTGCGCGAGGCTCTTGCCACGTGCGTTGTTGGCCAACGAGCCGGCGTCGGCGAGATTGAAGTCGCTGTCGAAGTCGATGATGAGGTGCTTCATCCAGAATGTTTCCCTGCGGTAGGGCACAGCGGCAGCACCGGCAAGCTCCTGTGAACGCATGTTCTCGAACCACTCGCCGCTGTACAACGACAGTGCAAGATGCTTCTTGTCGGCAGTGGATTGCAGCATACCCGAGTCGGCGAGGATGATGGATGCGTCCTCAAAGCTGTTCCCCATTCGATAAATCATGATGCCGTACAGCCATCCTGTGTCGAGATTGCGTTGCTGTACGTAGATGTTGGTGCCCGGTATGCCGTCATAGAACACCCCTTCGGGTATTTCCAGTTCCGGACTCTTCTGTTTCATGCTCATCAGCAGCTGCGTAAGTTGCTGGTTGGCGTGCGGTCCCACATTGTTTTGGAAGTAGAATGAGCCCAGTGCTATCAGTGTGCACAGCACCGCCATGGGTTTGAATACCTGCATCAGCGATATGCCGGCAGCCTTGATAGCGGTGAGTTCCATCTTCTCGCCCAGGTTGCCGAAGGTGATGATGGAGCTCAGCAGAATGGCGAGGGGCAGTGCTTGCGGCACCAAGAAGAGTGCCATGTAGCCGAAAAACTGTGCCATCACATCCATCGTCAAACCCTTGCCGATAAGTTTATCGATGTGTTGCCACAAGAACTGCATCATCAGCACAAACTGACAAATGAAGAATGTGCCGATAAAGAGCAGTCCAAATTGCTTTATGATGTATATGTCGAGTTTCTTTACTATCACCTGTTGCGTTGTTGAATCCTTCAGGTTGGCCGACAAAGATAGTGTTTATACACAGAAAACGTGACACAAGTGTCACATTTTCTTATTCTATAGCCTGAAAAGTAGTGTCTGACAGCTGTTGTCTGTACCTGTTTTTGCCATTATCTTTCCTGTTGTCTGCGCTGTCGTGCTTCTCTTGTATTGTTTCTATGTGGGCAGTTTGGTGCGTTGTCGTCATAGTCCGGTGCTCTGTCGCAGGCGGTCGAAGTTCTGTTCCCACATCATTTCCAGGCTGTCTGTCTCGTCGGCGAGGGCGAAGTCGGTCACACACAGGATGTAGTCATCGGTCAGTTCGCTATATATCATGCGAAATGCCAGGTAGGCATCCTTGTCGGTGTCGTCTTCCCACTTCAGTCTCACATATTCGTTGCGTGTGCGTCGCACCACTTTGGCACGGCGTATCTCATGACTGCTCCACTCTTCGCCCCAACGGAAAGTGAGAGTGCCGTCTATCTCCATTACATAGTCTGCCACCCATTTGGCAAGACCAGTGTCGGTGCTGATGAGGTTCCAAATGATGTTTTCAGAGTTGGAGTGCAACTCATGTTCTATTTTTATCTTCTCTTTCTTCATTGCACAGTGAGTGTTAGATTAAAACTTTGCCATGCGCTTTCGGGCATTGTCCTCCCGTCGTGTCAACGTGCGTTGCCAGCATGGCTGAGTGTCTCGTCTATATATATATAATATGGTGTGTCTGTGAGCCACAAAGTTATACTTTATATATAAATGAGCCAAAATTTCGCCCTGTTTTTTCTGTGTGCCTACAGCCGTAACGTTCTGATTGAAGCGCTTTTCGGCTATGTCACGCCTGTCAGTAGAGCGCATAGCTGTCCGGGTGTCTAACGATAGGAAAGTGATGGGGAAATGATGACAATGCAAAGTCAAAGACTTTGCTGACCAAATCTCTTCGACTTTACATCGTGAAATTACTATGGTCATCGTCTGCATGTTCCCCATTTTGGCATGTCGAAGGGCTATCTTTGCCTGCCGCATGGGGGTCATCAAGACGTGCTATGGTGTCTTTCTGCGCCGTGATGGAGCCATACTAGGTACACAAAAAGCGGTAAACGAAGCAATTCGTTTGCCGCTTTGGTCGGGATGAGGCGACTCGAACGCCCGACCCCTACGTCCCGAACGTAGTGCGCTACCAACTGCGCTACATCCCGATGGTGCTTTCGTGATGCTGGAAAGCGGGTGCAAAGGTAATGCTTATTTACAATTAGACAATTTACAGCCGATTATTTTTTTTCGTCCCACTGAGGTCATGCTTTCTTTCCCTGCATGAATGCCATCAGCTGTGCTGCCGCTTCCGTCGGTGCTTCCTTGCTGCCCAATGCTTTGCGCACCTCGTCGTATCCTTGCCGTTGCTGTCGGCAGTAGTCGTCATCATGCAGCATGCTGTGCAATGCTGAGCGCAGGTTGTCGTGCGTAAAGCGTTCGGCTGCCAGCTCGGGCACTACCTCTCTGCCAACTATGAGGTTGACAAGGGAGATATATTCCACGCTGAGCAGACGCGAGAAGACCCATCTCACCACATGTGGCATGGGCGTCTTGTAGCACACTACCTGCGGCACATTGAATACGGCGGTCTCCAGTGTGGCTGTTCCGCTGGTGACGAGGGCTGCGTCGGCATGTTTCAGCAGCGCATACGTCTCGTTGTCAATGAGATGGAATGGTGCGTTGTCGGCACAACGATGGTAGTATTCGGCTTCGATGTTGGGTGCTCCAGCCACCACTCCCTGTGCCTGTGGCTCCTCTTGCATGGCTTGCAGCATGCCGGGCAGGTTGTCTTTCACCTCTTGCAGACGGCTTCCTGCGAGCAGGGCTACGATGGGGCGAGTGCTGTCCAGCCCATGACGGAGGCAAAATTCCTCCCTGCTCTCATGGTAGGATGCCTGGAAACGGCGCACCTCGTCGGCGGTCGGGTTGCCCACATAGTGGGTGGGGTAGTGATGTTTGCCCTCAAAGAACTGCTTTTCGAAGGGGAGGATGGACAACAGATGGTCTATATCGCGCTTCATCCGCTTGATGCGATATTCCTTCCAAGCCCATAGCTTGGGGGCTATGTAGTAGGTGATGGGGATGTCGGTGTGTGCGTGTATGTGCTTGGCAATGCTGAGGTTGAACCCTGGGTAGTCCACCAGTATGAGCATGTCGGGTTTCCATTGTGCCACATCGCTCTTTGCCCATCGCATGTTGCGCATGATGGTGCGCAGGTGTATCAACACGGGTATGAATCCCATGTATGCCATGTCCTTGTAGTGTCGTGTGCGTGTGCCGCCCACTTGTGCCATGGCGTCGCCTCCGATGTATCTGAACTGCGCCTCGGCATCCTGCTGTTGCAGGGCACGCATCAATGCAGCAGCGTGTATGTCGCCGCTCGTCTCGCCTACTATGATGTAGTATTTCATGTGGGAAGGTCGGTGATGGGGAAAATCTGTGTGGTGGCTTTCGGTGCCGACGGGTCAATATTCGGTTTCCCAGTCTTTGAGCTTGCTCATCATCTGGTATGCCGTGACGTCTATCTGTGTGGGTGTTATCGAAGCATAGCCCTTGTTCAGCCAAAAGTTGTCGGTGTCGTCTGCCTGTGGCTCATCATTGGTGTATGTTCCTGTGAGCCAAAAGTAGTTGTGTCCGCGCGGGTGGAGGCGTTTCTCGCATTCGTTGTACCATGAACCTTGTGCCATGCGACACACTTTCACGCCCTTCACATGTTCTGTCACGGGCACGTTGACGTTGAGGCATACCCCTTTGGGCAGACCTTCGTTGAGCACGCGCTGCACGATGCTTCGCACGATGTGACGCATGGGCTCGAAGTTGGCATCCGAGTGGTGGTCGCATAGTGAGAAAGCCACAGAGGGAATGTACTTCATACATCCTTCAAAGGTGACTCCCATGGTACCTGAGTAGTGAGCGTTGACCGAGGCATTGTCGCCGTGGTTGATACCTCCTATGACCATGTCGGGCTTCTGCTCGGCAAAGAACTCGTGCAGACCCAGTTTCACGCAGTCTACCGGTGTTCCGTTGCACGACCACACCTGCACGCCATCGTCCTGTCGACGGAGCTTCAGACGCAGCGGGTCTTCCACCGAGAATGCACATGCAAAACCCGAGCGGTGGCTCTCGGGAGAGCAGACAATGAGGTCAGCCATGTCGCGTAACATTTCAATGAGGCAGTTGATGCCTTTGGCATGGTAGCCGTCATCGTTGGAGATAAGAATGCGTGGGCGTTTTGTGTTCATGATTTGTATGGAAGATAATAAATGCTATATTATTTTAGAGGTGCAAAGTTACAAAAAAATAGCTCTTTCACTCCCCACATCCAGGAAAAAACTTTTACCTTTGCATAATCTATTGCATCCGAAATATCTTAAATCATGGGAAAAATCATTGCTGTGGCGAATCAGAAGGGCGGTGTTGGCAAGACAACGACGTCCATCAATCTGGCAGCGTCGCTGGCTACGCTTGAGAAGAAGGTGCTCGTTGTCGATGCCGATCCTCAAGCTAATGCGTCGAGCGGCCTCGGTATTGATGTGCGGCAGACCGAAGGTTCGCTCTACGAATGCCTCATTGATGACATCGATACCCGTCAAGCTATTTATACCACCGACATTGAGACCTTAGACATTATCCCTTCGCACATCAATCTTGCAGGTGCCGAGGTGGAAATGCTCCACATAGACCACCGCGAACAGATACTGCGACAGCGTCTGCAGGCTATAGCCGACGACTACGACTACATCATCATCGACTGTTCGCCGTCGTTGGGTCTCATCACGGTGAGCGCACTGGCAGCGGCACAGAGCGTTATCATACCTGTTCAGTGCGAATACTTTGCCCTCGAGGGCATCACCAAGCTACTCGGCACCATCAAAATCATCCAGGAACGGCTTAATCCGAAGCTGGAGATAGAAGGATTCTTGCTTACCATGTACGACAAGCGCCTGCGTCTTGCCAATCAGATTTACGAAGATG
This sequence comes from uncultured Prevotellaceae bacterium, assembly GCA_900320845.1. Classification (GTDB taxonomy): domain Bacteria; phylum Bacteroidota; class Bacteroidia; order Bacteroidales; family Bacteroidaceae; genus Prevotella. The sequence continues at coordinate 63,460 of ONTS01000009.1, forward strand.
TGAAACGCCACTTCCAAGAGCTGGTGTTCAAAACTGTCATTCAGCGCAATGTGAAGCTCAGCGAAGCCCCTTCGCACGGCATTCCCGTAATTCTCTACGATGCCGACTCGGCAGGAGCACTCAACTACCTGCAGCTGGCAAGAGAGATCATCAATAAGAATGAAAAGAACTGAAGACTATTATTACAGCATATCCGTTTTCTAATATGTCAGCCAAGAAGAAATTTTCTCCCCTGGGACGCGGTCTCGACTCACTTATTCCCGCTCCTGAAGTAAAGACCGATGGCACTTCCACCATCAGCGAAGTGCCCTTGACACAGATATCACCCAATCCCAATCAGCCCCGTCGCGACTTCGACGAACAAGCACTGCAGCAACTGGCGGAGTCCATCCGGCAGATAGGTATCATCTCGCCCGTCACCCTGCGTCAGACTGCACCGCAGCAATATCAGATCATTGCGGGCGAACGACGCTGGCGAGCAGCACAACGGGCAGGGCTCAACACGCTGCCGGCATACATACGTACCACGAAAGACGAAGAAGTGATGCAGATGGCGCTGGTAGAGAATATCCAACGCGAAGACCTCAACCCCATTGAGATAGCACTGGCTTATGCACAGCTCACCAAAGAGGCCGACGCTACACAGGAAAAGATAGCCCGGCGTGTGGGCAAGAGCCGCGCCGAGGTGGCCAACTACCTGCGACTGCTGAAGCTGCCGGCACCCATACAGATAGCATTGCAGAAGAAAGAACTCTCCATGGGGCACGCTCGAGCGCTCATCGCCATTGACGACACCTCACAGCAGATAGCACTCTACAATGAAATACAGAAGCGTAACTACTCCGTGCGTCAGGTGGAGAACCTCGTCAAGCAGATGAAGCAAGCCACTTCAGCCACACCAAAGACAGCGAAAGAGGATTCCGTCATGCTGGCAGAGCAGTACGATATGCTTACCAAGAAGATGTCGCAGTTTCTGCAGACCACCGTGCAACTCAATATCTCCAACAAAGGCAAGGGAAAGATTACCATTCCCTTCAATAATGAAGACGAACTGCTTCACATCATGACTGTGCTCGACACCCTACGCAAGCCATAATCCCGCCATGAGACTCCTCCGACTCATTTCCATCACGCTGCTGCTGTGCGCTGTCAGTGTGTCCGTCAAGGCTCAAGTGACGGGCGATACCGTCGTGTTGAGCGACGACATGACGCATACAACTTGGAAACCCTCGCCAAAGAAGGCCATGTGGCTGGCATTCATACCCGGAGCAGGACAGATATACAACCGGAAATACTGGAAACTGCCCATCGTCTACGGCGCATTTACTGGATGCGCATATGCCATACGTTGGAACAACATGATGTATTCCGACTACAGACAGGCGTTCAAGGATATCACCGACGATGACCCAACGACCGATAGCTACAACAAGTTTCTCCATCTCGGCACAGAAGTGACACCCGACAATGCCGACCGCTACACCGAACTGTTCCGAAAGCGTAAAGATTTCTACCGTCGTTACCGCGACCTGAGCATCATCATCACTGCCGCTGTTTATGCCCTTTCCATTATTGATGCGTATGTAGACGCCTCTCTCTCCGACTTCGACATCAGCAGAGATCTCAGTATGCGCATCACACCCACCATCATTAACAACAATCCGCCTCTGGCAGGCAACGTCACACATACCACCCCGCTACAACTGCATTCCAAAGCACTTGGGATAGCATGCACGCTTAACTTTTAACACCCAACGACATGAAACACCTTCATCGGCTGATACAACTCATGGCAGCCACAGCTCTTGCATGGTTCTCCATGGCCGCAGCTGCACAAGATACGCTTAACGTACAGCCCGACAACCAACCAGCCCCAATAGAAATTCCTTTGGCTCTGACGTCAGACATCGACTCGTTGCTCAGCCTCTATCATGCCAAGGCTTACCTGCAACAAGATGCTAACTGCGAAACTTCAGGCACCAATCCCTATTTCGATAAGGCTGTGTATGTGGAGCGTATAGCCAAGATGCCCACTATTATGGAGATGGTCTACAACGAGCCCGTGCGCAAGATGATAGACCAGTATGCCGAACGTGGCCGCCGACAGGTGGCACTGTGGCTGGGACTGTCCAACTTCTACATCCCCATCTTTGAACAGGCACTGGAGAGCTATCAGCTGCCGCTCGAACTGAAGTATCTCCCCCTCATAGAGTCGGGACTCAATCCCAAGGCAGAGTCGCACGCCGGCGCATCAGGACCATGGCAATTCATGCTCAACACAGCCAAACACTATGGACTTCAGGTCAACTCGCTCATCGACGAGCGTAAAGACCCCATCCGCTCTTCGTACGCTGCTGCGCAATTCCTCAGAGATCTATACAAGATATTTGGCGACTGGAATCTGGTCATCGCCGCTTACAACTGCGGTCCTGAAAATATAAACAAAGCTATTAAACGTGCAGGCGGTAGCCGGGACTATTGGCAGATATATCCCTACCTGCCTACAGAGACACGAGGCTATGTGCCGGCATTCATCGCTGCCAACTACATCATGACCTATTACTGTGAGCACAATATCTGTCCTATGCTTACCGACCTGTCGCTGAAGACCGACACCATCGTTGTCAACCGCAACCTGCATCTTCAGCAGATAGCCGATGTGTGTCAGACCGATATCAACCTGCTGCGTACGCTCAATCCGCAATATCGCAAGGACATTGTCAATGGTGCTACAGAACCTTATGCTGTCCGTTTGCCCATTGACATTATCAACCGCTTTATCGAATACCAAGACTCTGTCTATCAATACAAAGCTGACGAGCTCGTTGGCCGCCGCACCGAGGTGGAACCTGCTGTGGCATCGTCGACAACGAGCAGTTCAGTCAGCCGCTCCTCATCACGTTCCAAAGGCAATGGCCAGTCCAGTTCATCGTGGCGACGCGGAAAGAGTTACCACCATGGCAGCGGTCATTCCTCACGACATCACAGACGAGGCAGGCGGTAGGTCAGTAGACGATCTTCTCACTTCATCCCTCACCCCCAATAGCAAACATCTTATGCACGACGATGATGAAAGAATGGTGGACGAGGCCTTTCAACGGCTTCTTGATTCCTACCTCAACTCCCCGCACCGTAAGAAGACAGAACTCATAACCAAGGCTTTCCAGTTTGCGCGTGAGGCCCACAAAGGTGTGCGCCGTCTGTCGGGCGAGCCTTACATCATGCACCCTCTTGCCGTAGCGCAGATAGCGTCGGCAGAAGTGGGGCTGGGTTCGACGAGCATCTGTGCGGCACTGTTGCACGATGTGGTGGAAGACACCGACTATACCGTCGATGACATACGCAACCTCTTTGGCGAAAAGATAGCCACCATCGTCGACGGGGTGACAAAAATTTCGGGAGGCATCTTCGGCAACCAGGCATCGGTGCAGGCTGAGAACTTCAAGAAGCTGCTGCTTACCATGAGTGAGGACATACGCGTCATACTGATAAAGATATGTGACCGTCTGCACAATATGCGCACATTGGAGTCGCAGCCCGCAAACAAGCAGTATAAGATAGCTGGTGAAACGCTATACATCTATGCGCCCATCGCCAACAGACTGGGACTGAATAAGATAAAAGACGAACTTGAAGATCTTAGTTTCAAGTACGAACATCCCGAAGAGTATCAGAACATTGTCAGTAAGCTGGCTCTCACACAGGAAGAGCGCGACCAGCTGTTCCGTCAGTTTACGGCACCCATCACCAAGGTGCTCAACGAGATGGGCATACAGCATGAGATACGCATGCGTGTTAAGTCCCCGTATTCCATTTGGCAGAAGATGCGCAAGAAGCATGTCGCTTTTGAAGATATCTACGACATCCTGGCTGTGCGTATCATCTTCATCCCCCATGATGCCGACAACGATGTGAACGAATGTTTCAACATTTACATCGCTCTCAACAAGATTTACCGCTCACATCCCGACCGACTGCGCGACTGGCTCAGCCATCCTAAAGCCAACGGATACCAAGCTCTGCATGTCACCCTCATGTCCAAGCAGGGCAGATGGATAGAGGTGCAGATACGTTCCGAACGTATGGAGGAGAAAGCCGAGGGTGGCATGGCTGCACACTGGCGCTACAAAGACGATAAAGGTGAAGAGTCCAACGCCGACACCGACCTCAACCACTGGCTCACTACCATACGCGAAGTGCTCGACGACCCACAGCCCGACGGCATGGACTTCCTCGACACGCTGAAACTCAACCTCTACAGCTCAGAGATATTCGTCTTCACACCTAAAGGTGAGATGAAGACTCTGCCCAAAGGAAGCACCTGTCTCGACTTTGCATTCAACATTCACACCTTCATAGGTACCCATTGCATCGGCGCAAAGGTCAATCACAAGCTGGTGCCGCCCAGTCACGTCCTCGACAACGGCGACCAGGTGGAAATCATCACTTCTTCGTCGCAGCATATCAACCCCGACTGGATAAACTACGCCTCAACGGCCAAGGCAAAGTCGAAGATTATGGTGGTGTTGCGCCGCCAGAACACCGAGTGGCAGAAGAAAGGCGAAGCCATTCTGAAAGAATTTCTTGAGTCGCATCAGCGTCAATACACTTCTTCCACCATCTATAAGCTTACGTTGCACCACGGTAAGGTACGTCCTGAGGAACTGCTCATAGCTATCGGAAAAGGAGTGATAACCCTTTCCGACACCGACATCGAAGCACTCAACGGCAAACGCCGACAGCAGAACGGATGGAAGAAGTATGTACCCTTCCTCAAGAGCGACAACGCTGCCGATACTCAGGCTGACGACAGTGCCGGACAGCTCATAGTGGACGACAACTTCAACCGCAAGAAGCCCGTCATCATCACCAACGACACGCTCGGCAAGTATATCCTTGCTCCCTGCTGTCACCCCATTCCCGGCGACGACATCCTCGGATACATCAACAACAACCGGCGCATTGAGATTCACAACCGCGCCTGCCACATAGCCGACAGGCTGAAGACCACCTACGGCAACCGTATCGTTGACGCCAAGTGGCAACTCACACAAGACCGACTCTTCGATGCCACCATACGCATCATCGGCATCGACCGTATCGGAATGCTGAAGGAAATATCTGAAGTAATATCTGAAAAGATGAGCGTCAACATGCACAAGATAACCATTACCTGTAATGAGGGAATCTTCGACGGCACCATCGAGGTGCGCGTAGCAGACAGACAAGAGGTGGATGATATCTCGCAGAGCCTGAGAAACATCCCTGACATGCAGACGGTGCAGCATGTGCATTGAACCTCAACGCTGTTAAGGTTACCCCATATAACAAGCAACCGACGATACCTCCTTAGATATATATAGGTGTGGTATCGTCGGTTGTTGATATGTCAGTGTGTATTACTAAACGATTATATCCAGTTGCTGCTTCAGCTCCTGCAGTTGTGCCCTTACTGTGAGCAGCGACTCAAGCACTTCTGCCGTCTTCTCGGCTCCGTCGCGATTGGCATTAAGCATGCGGCGTGCGGCGGAGAGCTTGAATCCGCGCACTTTCACAAGGTTGTATATCAGTCGTATCTGCTCAATGTCTTTCTCTGTGTACTGTCTGACGTTGTTGCGGGTGGTCTTTGGGCGCAGATGGGGAAACTCTGTCTCCCAATAGCGCAATAGACTCTCGTTGACGTCGAACATTGAGGCAACCTCCTTGATGGAGTAGTACATCTTGTAAGTCTTATCTTTTTTCAGGGCCATAATCGTTACCTGTCTTATTGCAAGGCATGGGTGATGGTTGTGAGTTATATTTTGCTGCTTAGTCCCATCCGCGCAACATGATGTTGCTGAATGCGCCGACGAGATTGTGTCCGTAGCGTATGATGAATCCTTCGTCCATGAGTATCCCAATGTTTTCCGAATGCAGTGAGGTGACGTCCTTACTGGTCTTTGTGTCAGTCACTTTCACCTCGGTATGAGAGGTGCCGTCGTTATCCATGCCGAAGTATGTGCGACGTTCCACTTTTAAGTTGTTGTCTTTATCGGTGGTCACCAACAGGTGGAAGAGCAGCGTCTCCGTATCAGGGTCGAAGAGAAACTCCTGATAGTAAGTAGTGTGAATGCCTTTTTGCGTCTCGCGCACCAAGTTTAGCTTCTCAAAAGAAAATCCTAATTCTTTAATTTCTTCAAAGGTGTAGTAGAAGTCGATGACGGTTCGGCTGTTTTCAACTCCCCATGATCCGTCTTTCGTCATGGTCACCTTGTTCTTTTCAATCTTCTTGGCGTTTGCCACAGCGGCATTGTAAGCCTTTCGTATGCGGGCTATTGCTGCATCGTTGTCAGACTGTTGCGCAGAGGCACACAGGGGAAGGCCAAGCAGAAATAATAAAAGGCTGTAAAGGATGTTTTTCCTCATGGAATGAAATGTTATTGTGCTACAAAGGTAATCAATAAGTTGCAAGTTTGTTGCAATGAAAGGCAGAAAAATTGTCCTTTCCTATAATTATCCCTACCTTTGCGAGGAATATCCCTATATGGATAAAACACTAAATACAATATAACATCATTACCAATGCTAACAGCTAACGAAATCCGTCAGTCGTTCAAAGACTTTTTTGAGACTCATCAGCACACTGTTGTTCCTTCTGCACCTATGGTTATCAAAGACGATCCCACCCTCATGTTTACCAATGCGGGCATGAATCAGTGGAAAGACATCATCCTCGGTACGCGCGACCCAGAGCCGCGCCGTCGTGCCGACAGCCAGAAGTGCCTGCGTGTGAGCGGCAAGCACAACGACCTGGAGGAGGTGGGACACGACACCTACCATCACACCATGTTTGAGATGTTGGGCAACTGGTCGTTTGGCGACTACTTTAAGGAAGGTGCCATCGACCTGGCATGGGAGTATCTGGTCGACGTGCTGCATCTGCCTGCTGCCGACCTGTATGTCACCGTCTTTGAGGGTGCGCCCGCCGAAGGAGTCAGCCGCGATAACGAGGCTGCCAACCATTGGAAGAAACATATCCCTGCCGACCATATCCTGGATGGTAACAAGCACGACAACTTCTGGGAAATGGGCGACACCGGACCCTGTGGACCTTGCTCAGAGATACATCTCGACTTCCGTTCAGAGGAAGAGAAGGCCGCCGTGTCAGGCAGAGAACTCGTCAACAAGGACCATCCGCAGGTGATAGAGATATGGAACCTTGTCTTCATGCAGTACAACCGCAAGGCCGACGGCAGCCTGGAGAAGCTCGGCATGAACGTCATCGACACCGGTATGGGACTCGAGCGACTTGTCAGAGCTATACAAGGTAAGCACTCCAACTACGACACCGACATTTTCACACCCTACTTCCGCGAGATGCAGCGCCTCACCGGTCTGCCCTATGTGACCGACAAGGAAGACGCCGACCTGCCTAAGCAGCAGCAAGAGGTGAATGTTGCCATGCGCGTGGTGGCCGACCATCTGCGTGCCGTGGCCTTCGCCATAGCCGACGGACAGCTTCCGTCCAACGCTAAGGCCGGATATGTCATCCGTCGAATACTGCGTCGTGCCGTGCGCTATGCCTATACCTTCCTCAATCAGAAAGAAAGTTTCATGCACCTGCTTGTTCCGACACTGGTACACGAGATGGGCGACGCTTATCCCGAGCTAAATTCACAGCAGACACTTATCACTAAGGTGATAAAAGAGGAAGAAGAAGCCTTCCTGCGCACCCTCGACAAGGGCATCGCCCTGCTCAACGAGGAGACAGCAGCCCTGAAAGCCGCCGGCACCACCACCCTCGATGGTAACAAGGCATTCAAACTGTTCGACACCTATGGCTTCCCCCTCGACCTGACCGAGCTCATCCTGCGCGAACAAGGCTTCGATGTCGACACAGCACAGTTCGATGCCGCCATGCAGGAGCAGAAACAACGCGCCCGCAATGCCGCACAGGTGGAGAACTCCGACTGGACAGTGTTCGGCGAGGCTGAACAACAATTCGTGGGATACGACCTCGACGAAAGCCCCGTGCACGTTATGCGCTATCGTCAGGTGATACAAAAGAAAAATACATACTACGAACTCGTGTTCGATCAGACACCTTTCTACGGCGAGATGGGTGGACAGGTAGGCGACAGTGGCACGCTGACAGCACCCGACGGCACCGTGACACCCGTCATCGACACCAAACGCGAGAACGGTATCAGCGTGCACATCGTAAATAAGTTGCCGCTACAGATGAATGGTATCACCTTTCAGGCGCGTGTAGACACTGACAAACGCGAAGCATCGAAGGCCAACCACACAGCAACCCACCTTCTGCACTATGCCCTGCGTCAAGTGCTCGGCAACCATGTAGAACAAAAAGGCTCCTACGTGAGCAGCAATACCCTGAGATTTGACTTCTCGCACTTCCAGAAAATTACCCCCGAAGAGCTGCGTGAGGTAGAACGTCTCGTCAACCGCCTTGTGCGCAGAGACATTCCGCTCGACGAACACCGCGACACGCCCATAGAAGAGGCGACAAACAAGTATGGTGCCGTGGCATTGTTCGGCGAAAAGTACGGTGACCGTGTACGCGTGGTACGCTTCGGTGACAGCTGTGAACTGTGCGGAGGTCTGCATGCATCCAGCACAGGGCGTATCGGACTCTTCAAGATTGTCAGCGAGAGCTCCGTGGCAGCCGGCATACGACGCATCGAGGCTAAGACAGCAGAGGAATGTGAACAACTTATTTATAACTTTGAGGATACCCTCTCAGCTATAAGCACACTGTTCAACAATGCCAAGGACCTTGATGGCGTCATTCGCAAATACATCGACGAGCACGACAACATGAAGAAGGAGATAGAATCCTTCCATGCCCAGACAGTAGAACGTCTGCGTCAGCAGCTCGTGGATAAAGCAGAGGTGCGCAACGGCATCACCGTCATTGCCACAACACTCTTCCTCGAGCCTGCCACAGTCAAGGACCTGGCCTTCAAGATACGTCAGACAGTGGGCGAAAAGGTTATCTGTGCCATCGGCAGCGTACATCAAGATAAACCCATGCTCACCGTCATCATCAGCGAAGACGTGGTGAAAGACCACGGATGGCATGCCGGCAACATTGTTCGTGAGGCTGCCAAGCTCATCCAAGGCGGTGGAGGCGGACAACCGCATTTCGCAACGGCAGGAGGAAAGAATGCCGACGCACTGCCCGCTGCTACACAGAAAGTTATCGAGCTGGCATTTGCCACTACATAACTGACAGATATCAACACTACACATCGTCATACATGACCGACACCCGCATGCTGCTCGCCATCGTGAACGCCTTTGATGTCAAAGGCACACCCTGGCAGAGTGGTGCTGTCTGGCAGAACTCGGTGCCCTGTCGATGGACAACGGCAACATGCCCGCAGAGGTGCCCGACTTTACATGTGGACTGTGGCAGAAGCATTCATACAGCAACGCAAAACGAAAGGTGGAAAAATGGGGGCAAGACGAAATGCAAAAAATAAAAAATAGCCTATAAGAAAAGGATATTATTTTCAAAACAGAGAGCAATGACTTGATTTAGGTCATTGCTCTTTTTTAATGTTTTATTTGCGCTGAAATGCTAAACAAACTACATTTGCAGTATAACTTAAGCATGATAAAGCAGTCACGGACAACGCGTAGGCAAAGACTACAGCCACATCGTTGTAATAAACAGCAAAAAAGTAATAAAGAAATAATAGCAAAAGCCAGCAGCGTTTATCATATATATGAGTGAAGAGTACGCTATCAATGTGGTTCTTCACTATATATTGGAAATATGAATGACGTGTGGCAATGCCTAAGGCGCTCATATACGACTTCTCCATTCAACTGTCTGGATGGAAAACAACAGAACCGAGTAAAAAGAACAATACACATTCATGATTAAACATTACGACTTTCTCATCATCGGTGCCGGTGTGGCTGGCATGAGCTATGCCCTCAAGGTGGCACGACAGCATAAAGGAAGCATCTGTCTTATCTGCAAGTCGACACTCGACGAGGCCAATACCAAGCTGGCACAAGGCGGTGTGGCATCGGTAACCAATCTGCTGGTGGACAACTTCGAGAAGCACATTGAAGACACCATGATAGCCGGCGACTACATATCCGACCCGCAGGCAGTGGAGCAGGTGGTGCGACAGGCGCCTGAACAGATAAAAGAACTGGTGCGATGGGGCGTGGAGTTCGACAAGAAAGAAGGCTCCGACGAGTTTGACCTCCACCGTGAGGGCGGACACTCGGAGTTCCGCATACTGCACCATGCCGACGACACTGGAGCAGAGATACAGCGCGGACTGATGGCTGCCATAAGAGCATGTCCGCAGATAGAAGTGAAGGAAAAGCACTTCGCCGTGGAAATCATTACCCAACACCATCTCGGAGAGGAAGTGACACGCCGCACGAAGGATATAGAATGCTATGGCGCCTATGTGCTCAACCCCGATACAGAGAAAGTGGATACCTATCTGTCGAAGGTGACACTGATATGCACCGGCGGCGTCGGTGCCGTATATCAGACAACATCCAACCCTATCATAGCCACCGGCGATGGCATCGCCATGGTATATCGTGCCAAAGGAACAGTGGCAGACATGGAGTTCGTGCAGTTCCATCCCACTGTGTTGCACAACGTAAGCGAGACCCATCCCGCCTACCTCATCACCGAGGCGATGCGCGGATATGGCGGCATCCTGCGTCTGCCTACAGGCGAATCGTTTATGGAGAAGTACGATAAGCGCCTCTCACTAGCACCGCGCGACATCGTAGCAAGAGCCATCGACAAGGAAATGAAGATACACGGCATCGACCATGTATGCCTCGACGTAACCCACAAAGATCCAGAAGAGACACGCCACCACTTCCCTAACATCTATCAGAAGTGTCTCAGCATAGGTATTGACATCACTAAGGACTACATCCCCGTGCGGCCGGCAGCTCACTATATGTGCGGCGGCATCAAGGTCGACCTCAACGGATGCTCATCCATACAACGACTCTATGCCATCGGCGAATGCTCATGCACAGGACTGCACGGCGGCAACAGACTGGCAAGCAATTCACTCATCGAGGCCGTCGTCTATGCTGAGACAGCAGCACAACACTCGTTGAGCCACATCGACGAATACGTATTCAACGATAACGTGCCCGAATGGAACGACGAAGGAACACTGAGCAATGAAGAGAAGGTGCTCATCACACAAAGCGTGAAAGAGGTGGGCGAAATTATGTCCAACTATGTGGGCATCGTGCGAAGCAATCTCCGACTGAAACGCGCATGGACACGACTGGATGTGCTCTACGAAGAAACCGAAGCCCTCTTCAAACGTGTGAAAGCCACTAAGGACATCTGTGAACTGCGTAATATGATTAATGTTGGATACCTCATCACACGTTGGGCTATAGAACGCAAGGAATGCCGCGGACTGCATTTCACCATCGACTACCCACACCACGCATACGATAAATAAGGACTGTAAAAGGAACCCACCTGCACCACAAGAATACTCTTACCCTCTATAACCTGAATCCCCATGAACATAGGAGACAAAGCCCCTGAGATACTGGGCAAAGACGAACAAGGACGTGACATCCGTCTAAGTGATTACAAAGGACGTAAGTTGGTGCTGTACTTCTATCCGAAAGACAACACCAGCGGTTGCACCGCCGAGGCATGCAGCCTGCGCGACCATTACGACAGCCTGCAAGGACAAGGCTACGAGGTGGTAGGCGTGAGCAAAGACTCGGCTGCCTCCCACCAGAAATTTAAGGAAAAGCACCAGCTGCCCTTCCCACTCATCGCCGATATCGACCATACCTTACTGGAGGCAATGGGAGCATGGGGCGAGAAGAATATGTATGGCAAAAAGACGATGGGCACCATACGCACCACCTTCGTCATCAACGAAGAAGGCATCATCGAACATATCTTTACCGGTAAGCAGGTGAAAACAAAAGAACACGCCTCGCAGATTCTGACACTCTCAGAGAACAATCAAACAGAATAATTCCGTTGTGATTTTTGCACTTCGCAAATAATCCCTACATTTGCATCCGCAAAAGTGTTACCACTTGCACGAAACTGTGCTACCACATGTGCAAACAATGTGTTACCACTTAGCTGGAAAGGTTCCGTAGCTCAGTTGGATTAGAGCAACTGCCTTCTAAGCAGTAGGTCTTGGGTTCGAACCCCAACGGAATCACATACATAAGAGGGGCAGAGATGAAAACTTGTTTTCAATCGAGGCCCCTCTTATGTATGTAAGATTGGCCCGTGGCAGGGTCAGGGATGGACATAGTCAACCCCAACGGAATCACGAAAAACTTGTTTTCAGGTGATTAGCCCGTGGCAGGGTCAGGGAGGCGGACGATGTGTTCGGGCGGACCCCAAAGAATAAGACGACAAAATGCGAAAGTGTACTTTCAGCAATATGCCGTCTTTTCTTTTTTTCGGCAGGTCGTGTCTGAGGGTGTTGGCTCATATGTTATAGTTTTTCAGTCTTCGTTTACACCGCTTACACCATTATATAATATACGCGGGCGCGAAGACGTGAATTTTCGACATGAAGACATATTAATATTATATGTCCTTTTGTATTTTTCTTTTGGCCTACGTTCGCTCCCTTCTGTCTTTTGTTTTACCTATGTCCTTCTGTCGTCAAAATGCATAGACTTAAGCAAAATGGTGGCAAGAATGGTAGGAAATGATGTTTTTTGTTAACGATTCTTAAATGTAACATATGCGCACCAAGGTTTCGGAATGCACTGTCTACTTTTGCACCCGAAATACCATTTAATGGTTGATACTG
>ONTS01000017.1 GCA_900320845.1 uncultured Prevotellaceae bacterium
TTACGCTGATACTGACCGTCTCATAGCAGAGGGCTTCTTCGTCAATGACGGGCTGCCCCTGCTGCAGCACAGGCTGACGGCTGATGCGGTTGCCCGCCGCATCGTAGCTGTAGGCTATCTGTGCACGCGAAATGGTGCAACAGACTGCAAGAAGGATGAAGGTGAGAAGGACATGTTTCATAATATATGCTAATATGGTTATGCTATTTGGAAATGTTGTTCAGAATTTGCTGATACGAGGGGTACATCTTCATGTTCTGCATGGCAGGGGTGGGAGGATAATGGATGCGTGCATCAAGCTGTTTGAGGTCCTTTTTACTCAAATCATATCTGGCCAGAATATGGTTTTCTTTAGCCATACGCACATATCCATATGTAGAAAACGTATCAGGACTGATGACAAAGACACATACCGTATCAACAGAAATATAATTGTCTATCAAATAGTTGTTGTCCATATTCCCTCCTCCGAGCTCACATAGCAAATCTCGTGAAGTATGTGCAGGAACCTTTGTAAAAATCTTATAGTACGACTCTTCATCGGCATCGGGAAGGAGTGTATCAGGATAACTTGATAACGATTTAGGCGGCATATAACCATACGCCATAGAAGCAAACAGTTCTGTGTCACTATCGTTGTAAAAATAGATAACACCCCAGTAGTCACACGATGTAAAGACTATTGTAAAAACAGTTGCTATTAAAAATGATTGTGTTTTCATTGTTCTATGTTTTTATGTTAGCTGTAAATTACTACTTACGAGGATATTTATGGTCATTCCATTCAATTTCCCCATAGCGATTTGTAAAGTACTTATATGCTCTTCTGTTTGCATTGGTTTCTGTCCATGTTCGATTGATTCTACCACACAATTATTTGTTTCTTTTTGTAATAATAGCTGTTGCTCAATAAAATATCGATGTCCATTTGTGTTAACTTCTTAATGTAATCTGCGTACTCGACCACTTTATATTGCCCGTTTTCGTATACATACATTTGAAATTTGTTTTTTATTCTCACAAATATGACTTCCATATTTTCACAGACACATACCACGGCATCCGCATGCTCACTCTTTAATATGTGATAGATTCCTTCACTCATATCGCCATTTATGTCATTTGAACTCGCAATAGATTGTATTTTTTGATTTTTCTCCAATTCATAAGTCATGTGAATATAACGGTTTTCTTCCTCCACTATCACATACACCATGTGTAATTCCGTCGGGTCTAAAGAAATAATAATGTTGTTATTGCCTTTCAGATTAGGGTTGTCGTATGTGAAATAAGATGGAGCATATATACTATAAACAGGATAAAAACATCTTTGACTGAGTTCTTCTTTTGTCACACGGAGATTTTCAGTTTCCATAAAAATCTGTATAGTATCATGTTCTTTCTTTAAGACTTTGTCAACAGTAGCGTTTAATTGTTTTATGAATTCAGGATAAGTAATGGAGTCATTCCATTTATATTCATGCTGTGCCCCGACTCTAAAGATACCGCAACAGGACAATAATATGACGAGTGAAAAGGACATGATGGTAATGAGAATATGTTTCATGATTGTTTATTTAGAAAAAAGCCAATGCCCCATAATGATACTTTTGTTTTTTATGAATACACATTGTTTCAATGCTGGATCCCATACGCTAATGTTTTTCAGCACTGTATGACTATTTAGACGGAAAGCGGAACTCTTAACAACACTTTCATAAGAATGTAGGTTTACAGCATGCATAGAATCACTTGATTTCAAAGATAATACGCAACTTGCTTTATTGCTATTCATATACTTACCAAATTCACGCATATTGAAACTGAACGTCTTTGTTGGAATGGCTTTGAATTCTGAATATTTTATTCCAAATGACTTCTTTAATTTTGGTAATAAGTTATGAATTGCATAGCCATCTTCATAATCTGTTAAATTTAGAATATCATTAATAGAAATAATGTCATTTCTTAACGCATTTTTTGTTGCATAGGCGTAGCAATGTTTTGTCGGGTCTGTCTGTCCAATAAAACTTTCTACGCTTGATGAATAACTTTGGTGAGAGTCAATATACTCACGTGTCCATGGGTTAATACCATTCTCTTTGGCAAACTGATACCCCTCAATACCACCCTGTATCCCCCCAAGAATAGCACCTGTGACCATGTCAGGCAAGATATTGACGAATAGCCCATCTGTTATCTTTTGTCCCGACAGAATGTTTGTTAATCCTTGGGACATCACGGATGTCGCTCCTCCGATAGCTGCTCCCGACAATGCTCCTACCCCCATTCCTGACCAGACACCTACCGCTTGGAAATGTGCTGCCACAAAACCACGAATAAGATTTTTGACGGTTTCATAATGTAGTGGTTATTTGGTGTAACATGGCATAACATACTGCACGCTGTAAATATAAAACAAATTTTGGGTTAATGCAAGAAAAAGAGCACCTGTTTTGACTTTATGATTATTTTCTTGACATAAATCAAGAATTTGCGGTGTTTTAAAAGCACAAAATGACAGAATGTTACGATTTCCCCTCTCCACTTCCGTTTTTCCATTCCGTCACTTCTTGTTCTTTTCCATTCCCTTTCCAAGGCTCTTGTCTACAAGTTTGGTGTGGTCTAGGCAAATGCAGGCTACGAGTATTGCCTACGCTATCGCTAGGCGGAGAAACGCTGAAAACAGGACGTTATTTGTTCTGTAGCAATTCATATGACAATTTTCCTATGTTACCAGAGGGACTCTTAAAAAAAACAGCTTCGTTGTTGTCATCAACTTTCATTTGAACCACATTGATTTTACAATCATTGGAAACTGTTAGCAACTCCCAATAATCATCATGGTATCTGAACACGTAAAAACGCATCTGTATAATACCTGAGCCATAGTGAAACATTAATATCAAGATTCTGCTCTTCATGACAGACAATTCAGTG
The DNA here is from genome assembly GCA_900320845.1 of uncultured Prevotellaceae bacterium. Taxonomy (GTDB): domain Bacteria; phylum Bacteroidota; class Bacteroidia; order Bacteroidales; family Bacteroidaceae; genus Prevotella. The sequence goes on from ONTS01000017.1 coordinate 2,941, forward strand.
GGGTACACTTCTGTTGGTGTATAGGGGGACAGAACAATACTTTTTCCCCATTCTATTGCTTGATTCTTGTCGCTAAACCTAAAAGACTTCACAGAATCGTTCACTATCACAAAACAACTATCCATATAGGCCTTAGTTTTACTTTGCAGTATTTGTCTTTGTAAGGTACGTATCCTCTTAATCTTCTTTTTTTGTACCAGCCATTGAATATAATCAAAAAGAGAATATCCCCAAGGCTTTATGACTATTGGGGACGTGTCATTTACTATACGACTCATATAGTCGTATAGTTCGCCGATGGCTTTATCCTTTTGTTTCCAAATCAAGCTATCCGAACATATTTGAGTATAACCTTGCATGCAGAACAACATCATTAGCGACAACAAGGTACTTATCTTTTTTTTATCCATAGCTTTATTCCTCCGCTGTTATAATTTGCATGTTTATAATTATGATTGGCTTTTGCAGGATTGTAGATAAGTTTTCCTGCCGCATCAACATTACTGACGGTAGTTTTACCTAACTTATGAGACCATAACCCTCCCTTATCCTGACGATACCAATGATAATCAATGCCATTGGAAATCACTAAATAGACTTCGTAGTAACTTTTTCTGGCAAATGTAGTCAAATATTGAAAGCATACTATATCAAATGGTAAGAATTCCTAAGCTTGTATGTCATTGTCTCTGTCTGTAAAAAAAGGAGAATGTGGAAAAGTAATACCATTCTACTCCATATTCGACGCGATTATTATTCGAAATGGGGATATGGAAAAGTATATCTTCCGTTCTTCATCCTGTCAATTATTACGAAGGCTGGTAATATTACCCCAATATCTGCTTTGCGAAACACCCCTTCTAATTTATTCACAAAGTGATAATCTGTATCTCCAAGTTTCCAAATATTCCATTTTGCTGAAACCTCTACTCTTTTTTCTCCTGCACCAATACCATAATCCTGCGAACTTCTAAAATAAATGTTTTCCAGTTGATTGACTATCGGGACGTTGCCGATTTTTTTCCAAGCATCTTGATAAATCCCCCATCGCAACACAGTATGAGCATAAAAATCAACCTCATTGGACACTATGTCTAATAATGATGGATGATCATTCTTCGAAAATTCTTTCTTAAACACTCGAATAACACTACTATTCATCATAGCGATATCATTACTAATATATTGAAAGTATTTCTTTGTGCATCCGAATTCCACAATAAACACATCGCCAATTTTTGTTATTACGCGCTTTGCCATAAGTTTTTAAAATAATTGTTTAGTTGTTTATTCCGTATATTTTCCAGAATTTTGGAGCTATCGAGTTTATTCTATTCAATAATTGACCGCCATTCTTCTGCATGCCATATCGAATGATAAGCTGTTGTTCAATGATACGAGCTTGTCTCTGAGTTAGATTCGTTTCAAGAGGTTCAAAATTTAACGTTGCCCTTTCTGTGCCAGAATTGTAAAGCAGATTCAAGTAGCAAGTGCAAATTTAGATTAGTTGTTTATAAAACTCTTGTTTAGGTGTTTTAAATTTGATTTTTTCCTTGGTCTATTATTGATTTGCTTTTGTATTTGTTGGAGTTGTTCATCTGAAATGTCTTTGAAGTCTGTTTGTTTTGGAATATATTGTCTGACCTGTTTATTGTAGTTTTCTATTGCTCCCTTTTCCCATGAAGAGTATGGATGTGTGAAGAAAACTAAAACTAACTAAGAAATTGCACTTCTTATTTTAATTTAGGCTTTCTCCAGGCGCTTCATCATGGCAAACATGAAGAGAGCCGAGAGTATGCACAGCACGAGGAACACTGTCCACACCATGGTGAGCGGCAGCTTGCCCCACAGCAGACCACCGACGCTGGAAGGCGTGGAATAAATAAGCATTGACGAGTTTTCTGTCAAGAAAGGGCATATGTACAAGACCATCATAGTGGATCTGGACAGCGGCAGGGTGTTGTATGTAGACGAGGATAAAGGTGCGGATGCCCTTACCAAGTTCTAGAAGAAGATGAAGCGCAATGCATATAGTTTTAGAGACGACAAGTACTTCAACACAAGGCTCTATGCGTTTCATGACTGTCGTGTCACTCGAAATGTCGGATGAACCTATTTTTATTATGTCTTGTATTCAAACTTTGGAAACACACCAAGAGATACATTTGGATTTTGTTGTGATGATGTTTTCAAGACGAAATAATAATCCTAGAAAATTGTGAATGTGACCTTTTCCAAATAAGCCTCTACATGCAATGTTCTTTTAAAGATTCTCCATATTACCAAGATATTCCCTTTGTTTGCATAATTGGTTTTAATGCTTCTACTTTATCCAAAAATTCTTTGCAAAACGGATTTAGAGGCTCTGTAGGATTTTTATAGTCCCAATAACCGTCAGAATCAAGGTCTAAGAATTGTTTCTCGTAACTTCTTTTCTCGACAAACCAAAGGAAATCATCTGCACTGCCATATAGAAGCAGAGCGATGCACGCATGTAAATCATCACCATAATGGCCGACAAAAGCGCGTTTTTTTATCCCTTCAACGATTGCTGAAGTAGTGCTGAATTTATTTAGAAAGGGTATTGCATATTTTTTTATGTGATATAACATTGAATCAACTACCCTATTATCATGCTTCTTATCCGTATCTACACCAATAGCCCATTCCAGATATTCTTTTTTAGGCATAAGCTCACCAATGTTAACACTTAACAAAGCTGTCATAGGAGTGTATATGTTCAAATCATTAGCAATCTTGAGTACAACAGGAAGTTCTATAGCTGTTCTTACTTCATAATATCTAACATGTTTTTGTCCATGAGTATTATGTCCGAATATAAGTGTTTGAATAATATCTTCACTGAGTTGTCGGATAAACCAATGTTTGTTTTTACGTTTGAACCCAAGATTGTCTAATTCCGTAATAATTCTTGTATCAAATGATATGTATTTTTTCTTTTCCATAACCATTATTAATAGTGAATGTAATTAAATTTATACTTGCCCATATAAGGAACCCCTATTGATAGATGTATCTGTGTTGCATTTTTTCCATATGGTATAAACGAGACACCTTGCTGAAGTTTACGTATTACGATTTTCTGGTTAGGTGTCGGTCTTGCATACGGACCATATTTTATTTCAAACAATTGCAAATTTCCTAATTCGTCATACCCAACAAAATCCAAACGTATTCTCACACCTTCAACTTCGATTGTAACTTCTCTTTGAATATTGTATCCACCATGTGCAACAAATTCATTAATTGCACGTTCTACGCCAACTTGTCCCTTTTGTTGAGGGGAAAGTTTACTAATAGATAGGTTTTGTTGTCCATCTACAATCCCCCTACCTGTGCCAGTTATCGTCCCGATAGCTGCCCCTTGCCATAGTCCTTGCCAACCTGAATTCATGGCATCCTTAAATGAACCACCGTTCAGAAGAACCATTCCTGTGTTCATGCCGCCACTCGGACTCTCGCGGTAGAGCACCACACCGTCTGCCACATACCAGTATTCCCTCTGCACACCGCCGCGGTCCACCACCTCGTAGTCGCCCAGGAAGCGTAGCGTCTTGCCTATCGCCCCGTCCGCCATCAGCGTCGTCTGCCAGCGTTGGTTGTCGGGACCGTAGAAGAAGGTCAGCGTGTTGCCGCCCTGCGCCACGGCATGCCGCTTCTGCGTGTCGTACAGGTAGGAGCCTATGCCGGTCTTGTAGCCGATGTTTCCGTTGGCCTCATACTCCGTCTCCATGTCGCCCGCGCCGCTGGTGGTATACACCTCCGTCAGGCGGTCGAGGTTGTCGTAGGTGAAGTTTTCCTGCTCTGTGCCGTGCACGCCCTGCCGCGAAGTGAGGTTAACCTTTTCCTCATACCCATAAACCTCCTGCGCCTGCGCAGCATTTGCACAGGCAGTGAACAGGGCGATAAAGATAAACAGTTGTTTCATGGTTGCTGAAGGGGTTAATGTGATGTGGCATTTTTATGCAAGAATCAGCTCCTGCCTGTTCAAGTATTCTGTTTTCGGGAGGTAGAGCTTCAATTATTACCGCTTTCCGTGCTTTGGATATCTCCATTCCGAATGTATAGTAACGTCATAAAGGATGAAGTCCAAGTCTATTTGGGGTCAATTATTCTTATCATATTTCGAGGTGTTTTTCCTACTTTAATTCTAGCAGGAAGATAATCATAATCTTGGCGGGCAATGGGATGATATGGGTTGTATACTCTGCATGGGCAAGAACACAATGTATCTGAACACCCCGTTGATTTTTTATATTTACTTTCCACTTCCAGTCGGAGAGAATAGCGATCTTTAGCAAAGTATTCTCGGTGATAAACAGCATCACTTAATTCAGAAATAATACCATCATAACTTACTGTGAATATATCATTGCCTTTTATAAACATTAGTCGTAAGCATTCTTTAGCATCTGGACAAAAAAGTATTATTTCAGGATGATATAGTGCCACCAACTTTAAGAAATCTTTTCTAACCCTATGGTGAAACAGTACATTTGAATACCTCTCTAAATCAAAATAATCTCCTATTTCATAATAATCAGTAATGAATCTGATATTTTGCTTCTTGTCAATGCAGGCTATCACTACCACTCTTGTACTATCCAAAATCAAATGTTGATATATATCATCACCGCGATGAAAATTATCCATTCTATCAAAGCTCACCGATAGCAGATATATGTTTGTCATTTCTTGGAAGTTTATTCTCTCTCCTGTTTCAATCTCTGTCCTAAAGGTGTTGTGACGAGGATTAATACTCATATTAATTGGCAATAGCGTATCTATCTCCCATACCCACCAGTCTTCTTGATCCTCTTGTATGATTTTTGTGTATTGTTCAAAATCCAATTGCTTGTAGAATGTTTTTAATTTACTAACACGAGTAGTATCATGGCTACAAACCTCCTGTGAGTACAATCCGTTCAATGTTAGCAAGAACGATAGCAAGAACAATAATAATTGTTTATGATTTATCATGATGAAATAATTTAGTGAACGACAAATATTTCTATAATTTTCTCAAGATTGTTAAATGTTCCATTGTAGGATGTGTTTCTAAAAAACAACTTTGTTAAATTTGGATTATTTAGAAAAATTCTTATTTTTATTAAATTATCAACGTGTTGAAGATTGTCATTTTTAAAGAAGACATTAATAACACCTTTCTCTTTTTTTATACTTTTAAAAAAATCTATATTAAATAAATTGCCAGCATTTTGCTTCGAGACAGAGCTAAAATGATTCTTAAGTAATTGGTAATGATCTTGAGCATTTTCAAAAATACCTAGAGGATATTGGTATTTACTGCTCTTCAAAAAATCAAAATAAGTTCTATCTCCCCCTATGACATTTTCAATTTCATTAAGGGAAAGTGGAACACAATCATTAGGATTTATAGATTGTAACGATTTAAGATATTCAAATTTAATGGTATAGTCTGGTTTGTTTGTATTAATTAAAGACCATGCTGTGCGATTGTATCGTATTCTATTCCCCCACCAATTATTTAATCCTTTTGTATTTGCCATCGCATATCCAGATATTGCACCAGTTATAAAACCACTCGCAGCAGGGAACACCCATCCGTTAAAGAATGGTTCTCCTTGTAATACATTAGAAAGACCATTTGTGGCAATGTTGATACCTGCCTGTAATAAACCATTGGGAATAATTCCTGATATACCAAAATTCAATACTCCAAAAGTAGCAAGACCGTTTAGGGCTGAGGTCGCTATTGAAAAATATGTACCTGCACTATGCCAATTCCAATTGAAAGGATTAAAAGGATTGGTTTGTTGAGAATAGGAATATGATACATTAGCCGCAATTAAATTAAAATAAGCGAAACTAAAAAAATTCAGCAGTGTTCTTATATAAATTTCCCCGCTCGGGTCGGTGTACTTCAGCGGATTGTTCAGGCAGTAGCTGTATCTGTTGAAGTTCTGCGCATTGTCGGGCAGCTGCACATAGTTGTCGGGCGAGAGGAAGCGGGCGATGGCAGGATCGTACAACCTGCCGTTGGCCTGTGGCCTTCGCTGCTCACGCTCGACAGAGTCGATGCGAGCATCACTCTGCTCTCGCTTAAACGCAGCGTTCATGTTTATCAGCCCGAACGCCGGCAACATCTCATGACCCGTGTAGCCACGATGGAAGGTGAAGGCCGATAGGGATGAAGGAAGAGAGGCCAGGGCGATCTGTCTTGCCGTCTGCCGTCCCCAGGCATCGTAGCCGGCGGAAAATACCGCCGTGCCGTTCTCTGTATATAGGCGTACATAACTGCTGAGATTGTCAGTGAGTGCATAGAGAGGTGTGACGGCTGACGGCTGACCGATTTGCGGTGTCTCGCGGTAGAGGATGACACCGTCAGCTACATACCAGTATTCCCTCTGCACGCCTCCGCTGTCCACACGCTCATAGTCGCCGAGGAACGTGATGGTCTTCACCACCTCGCCGTCCCTCATCATCGTCGTCTGCCAACGCTCGTTGTCGGGACCGTAGAAGAAGCTCAGACTGCTGTTGCCTTCCTCGATATAGGCTGTCTTGCCGTGGGCATTATAGGATGTCTGCTGACTGGCAGAGGAGATGGTCTGACAACTGTCGTTCACCTGCTCCACTGCGTGGGGTTTGCTACTGCTGTAGAAATACGTACCCACCTCACTCTTGTAGGAGATGTTGCCGTTGTCTTCATACTCCGTCTCACTGCTCAGTATGCCGCCATCACTGCTCACCTCTATAAGACGGTCGAACTCGTCGTAGGTGAATGACTCCGTCCCCATGCCATTTACCCCCTGCCGTGAGCTGAGGTTGCGCTTTTCCTTATGCCCACACAGATTCTCCGCCTGTGCCGAGGCGCAGACAGAGAAGAAGGTAAGTAGGAAGAACAGATGTCTCATGGCGTTTATTTCGGATCAATGATTCTTACCATATCTCGAGGAGTCTTTCCTACTTCAATTACTGCGGGAAGATATTTTTCCCATTCTTGTTCTATTTTGGGCTGGTACGGGTTATCCTTTCTGTTTGAGCACATACATCCTTCTCCCATACAGGGGATACCTTTTTTGAACTTATCCTCTACCTCTTTACGAACGAAGTATCTTTTGGGCTTTATCATCTTCAATATGGAAGAACTATGTTCCTTGACGGCATCTTCTAAGGCTACCACCCTTTCATCAAAATCCACCAAATAGATACTGTTATTCTTGACAAACATGAGCCGCTGATAATATTGAAGGTCTTGACAAAACAGAAGAAGGTCAGGTTGAATTTGCTTCATCTTCCTTAGATAATTTGGATGTATAGAGTAATTATGATGGCATTTCCATTTCTTTCGAGTTTCTAACTCAAGATAATCACCTCGCTCATACACATCTGTAACACCTTTAATCACATTATATTTATCTATACATAATGCATTGACAACCCTCATACTATCTATAATCAAATGTTCATATATATCACCAGCGACATCAAAATCTGTTATATTCTCAAATGCCACAGACAACACCAAAATATGTTTCTCTTCTCTGAAAGGTCGGATATTACCAGTTTTTTTCTTCCTTAATGGAGATTTATTTGTCCTCACGTGATAAAGAGGGAATATCGGATCGAAGATATTATTGATACGGTTAAGGGTATCGATCGTCCACCACATCCAACTTTCGTGATCGTCTACTATTACATTCCAACAATGTTCCTTATCCAATTGATTGTATACATCAAACAAACGATGTAAACGAACTGTGTCGTGCGAACAAGAAGATTGTGCACAGATGCCTCCGACACATGTCAAAAATAAGCAAAAAACGAAAGATATAATTTTTTTCATAACAAACGATATTATTTACGTAATAGAAAAAGATTGATAGAATTACTCCATCTGATAAATGAGCCATTAAAATCTGGAGTAGAAAAATAAAATTTACTAAGGTTTGGATTGTTTATAAACACTTTTATCTTCGTAAGATTAGCAGAATGATACTGATCTCTACAATCCATGAAGGCATTAATTACACCTTTTCCTTCCTTTACTGCCTGAAAAAATCCATGATTCTTTAAATCTGTAGTTTTAATCTCCCGATAACCACCGAAGTATGTGTTTAATAATTCTTCATATTCGTCCAAGTTTAAATATACACCCTTATCTTCCACATATCTCAAATTCTCACTAAAATATGCGTAAGTTCTTTTTCCACCCAATGTTTCCTCTGCACCAGCAAAAGCGCTAATAATGCAATCTTGTACCTTATTAGAATTAACTTTTATGAGATATTCGTATTTTACAACAAAGTCGGGTTTATTTGTATTAATTAAAGACCATGCTGTGCGATTATATCGAATTCTATTTCCCCACCAATAATTAAGGCCTTTAGCTTGTGCCAAAGAATACCCAGACAAGGCACCGCTTAGAAAACCACTAACAGCAGGAAATACCCATCCGTTAAAAAACTGATTGCCTTGTAATACATTAGACAGACCATTTGAAGCAACATTGATACCTGCTTGTAAAAAACCATTGGGAATGATTCCAGGTATTCCAAAATTAAGAACACCAAAACTTGTTAGTCCGTTAAGGGCAGAGGTCGCAATTGAAAAATATGTACCTGCACTTTGCCAATTCCAATTGAGCGGATTAAAAGGATTGGTTTGTTGAGAACTCGTAAATGAAATATTAGCCGCGAGAGAATTGAAATAAGCAAAACCTAAAACACCTATCAATGCTCCTATAATTGACTCCCCGCTTGGGTCGGTGTACTTCAGCGGATTGTTTAGGCAGTAGGTGTAGCGGTTGAAGTTCTGTGCATTGTCGGGCAGCTGCACGTAGTTGTCAGGTGAAAGGAAGCGGGCAATCAATGGGTCGTACAACCTGCCGTTCATGTTGATGAGCCCGAACTCCGGCAACATCTCATGACCCGTGTAGCCGCGGTGGAAGGTGAATGCCGATAGGGATGAGGGTAGAGAGGTCTGGGCGATGTGTCTTGCCGTCTGCCGTCCCCAGGCATCGTATTCCGCGGAGAACACCTCCGTGCCGTCGTCGGTGTACAGGCGCAGATAGCTGCTGAGATGGTCCTGCAAGGCGTAGAGCGGTGTGGGGTCACCCGTGGAGATGCTGCCCGACGGACTCTCGCGGTAGAGCACCACACCGTCCGCCACATACCAGTATTCCCTCTGCACGCCTCCGCTGTCCACCACCTCGTAGTCGCCGAGGAAACGTAGGGTCTTGCCTATTGCTCCGTCTGTCATCAGCGTCGTCTGCCAGCGTTGGTTGTCGGGACCGTAGTAGAGGGTCAGCGTGTTGCCGCCCTCCTCCACAAAAGCCGGCATGCCGTGCGGGTTGTATGCAATGTCCTGCACCTTCCGCCGCTCCTCGCCTATGGCCGGCATCTGCGAGGTCTGCACCACGGCATGCAGCTTCTGCGTGTCGTACAGGTAGGAGCCGATGCCGGTCTTGTAGCCGATGTTTCCGTTGGCCTCATACTCCGTCTCCATGTCGCCCGCGCCGCTGGTGGTATAAACCTCCGTCAGGCGGTCGAGCGCGTCGTAGGTGAAGTTTTCCTGCTCCGTGCCATTCACGCCCTGTCGCGAGGTGAGGTTGCCGGTGGTGCCGTCGTAAGCATAGCTCAAGGCATGCAGCGTCTGCGGATTGGCATAAGGCGAAGCACCGGACTTCTGCATCTGCTGTGCGGTGAGAAAGCCGCGGCTGTCGCGCTGAGTAAGGAGCGTCAGTTGCGTGCCGAGCCGTTCCTTGCGCAGCAAGCCGTCGTCCTGCTGCAGTTCCCATAGAGCCGTTGTGCCATCGTTCGTCTGCAGCAACGTCTTGCGGTGTATGCCCTGCTCGGTGTACAGACGCCGGACGGTGACATTGCCCGGATAGGTAATCTGTGCGGTGCGCCCGCGATTGTCGTAAGTATAGGCCGTGACGTACTGTTCCGTCCCTATGGATTGCGTTTCCGTTACTACGCGCCCCATGTCATCGTAGACGTAGGCAATGCCCATGTTGCCCCGCTGCTTGCCGACCAGACGCTGTGCGGCATTGCCCGATGTGCCGTAGGTATAAGCAGTGGTAATCCCTTCTGTAGTAGATGCCGCTAAGCGGTTGAGCGCATCGTAGCTGTTCTCCGTCACGTTGCCGCGGGCATCAGTCTGGCTTAACACATCGCCCAAGGCATTGTATGCGGTCAGCGTGATGCCGGCATCGGTGTCGCGCAGGCGGGTGCGGTTGCCGGCAATGTCGTATTGCAGCGTGATGCTGTCGCCATCCGTCTCCACTTCCGACGGCAGTCCGTTGGAGTGGTAGCTGTAGGCGATGATATTGCCGTCGGCATCTGCCACGGACAGGCTGTTTCCCCACGCATCCACCGTCTTCGTCGTCGGTTGTCCTGCGAGGGTTTCCGTCGTTGTCCTGTTGCCGTACTGATACGTGCGCTCTGCGCCGGTGGAGGACGTCAGTGCCGTCAGCCGTCCCCATTCGTCGTAGGTCATCGTCTCCGTGATGCTGAGGTTGCCCGTCGTGGTAGTGGTGGAAACATGCTCTCCCTTATTATTATACGCGCGCGCGGTGCTCACCACCCTTCCGTCCAGACCTATGGTCTGCTCTTCCAGCAGCCGTCCCGTGCTGTCGTGCCACTTCTTCGTCCACGGCCTGCCCTGCGGGTTTTCAACGGTGAAGTACCGTTTCGGTGCGGCAAGACTCCATCCTGCGTTGTATGCCGTCGTCGCTCCGTCGGGATGCGTTATCAATGTGCGCTGTCCCCAGCCATTGTAGGTGTGTGCCGTGGTGAGCGGATGGCCTGCATCGGTGGCATCGGTCTCCGTCAGCAGGTTGCCCCACAGGTCGTAAGTGAAGGTGTGGTCGGCAGATGCCGGCACGGTCCACCTGCGCACGGGGAAACGGCAGGTAGCGTCGTATTGCGTATGCTGTACCACCGTACTGATATCCGCTGCCGACGGCATGACGGACAATACATTGCCCACGGCATCGTACTGGTATGCCGTGGTGAGTGCCTTGTCAGTGCCGGCCAATGTCGTCTCCGAAATTTTACGTCCCAGGCTGTCGTATGCCAGCGTAGTAGTAGTGGAATAGGGCGCATCGCCCTGATAGTGTTGCTGACTGCGCAGTATCGACGACGGCAGCCACTGCAGACCATACTGTGCGTAACCGTTGTAGGCCACCCGGCGATAGAAGTTCTGTTGTCCGTCGAATATGGTCTGCTCACTGAGCAGCAGCCCTCGCTGCGTGTCGTAGCTGTAGGTGGTCTGCGTCGTGTTGCCATACTGGTCGGTGGCTGTTGTCTGTGAGGGATAGGAAAAGTATGCCCTGTCATGTCCGCTGCCCTGAAGCGCCAAGGCAAAATTCTGCGTTGTTGTCGGTCTCTGTGTTGCAGAGAGCGGTCCCGTTGTCGTCGTCCGGCTTACCGGGGCGAAGAACGTCTCCTCCCATGTGGTGTGTACGCTATTGACGACATTTCTCTCCACTTGTCGTGCCGTGGTGTTGCCGAAGCCGATGATGCCGCGTCCCGTGCGGTTGACGAGGAGATCTTCGTAACGGTATTCCATCGTTGAGGTACCGGCCGCTCCGTTGCCTTCCGTTGTCTGTGCCACGACAGCCAGCGGAACGATTATGGCGCGTGCCTGCGTGTAGGGCTGTGAGTCGCTGCGCCGGTAGGCGCTGCTGTCGCACAGTGAGGCATAGCTGTATTGTATGCTGCGTCCGAAGCCGTCGATGAGGCGCTGCACCTTAGCCGTCTGCACGCCATAGCCCGCCGTGGAGTGGATGTAGAGACGGTTGATGCTGTCAGCGGAGCTGTCGTCGTAGCAGTTTACGCCCAGACTCATCAGCTGCTGGCTGCCGTCGCCGTTGAAGTCGGCAACAAGGAGATTCCTTACCTCGCTCGTAGTCGACAAAAAATTCAGTGCGCTGACATACTTCCTATGCTTCTCTATAAGTTGGGTACCATCCGATACCAGCCAGACAATCTTATTGTGTCGCTCCACCACCACGTCAGATTTTCCATCGTGGTTGAAATCCAAAACCACGGTGCGACAGTAAGGCTGGCTGCCATGAGTAGAGTTCAGGTCATGAGCCAGCACTTTCTGAAACGTACCATCACCATTGTTAAGGGCAAAATAGTAATGGTTGCTGCCTATATTGTTCAGTAAAAAGTCAACCAGGCCGTCGCCGTTAAAATCGCCCTGTTCAATATTGTCGTAACTGCCAAAAGAAGTGCTGCTATACTTCGTGTCGTCCGCAAATGCATCTTTAATATCTGAGGTGCCTTTGTTGAAAAGAATGGTATAACCACCATTGTATAAAATACACAAATCCGCAAGACCATCGTGGTTATAATCACCTACGAATAAACGCTTGGGAGCAGAAGAAAGCGATATCCGTTGGTATCTGTAGTCATAATATTCCGGATTGTCATGTAGATTTACAAGGTGCAATGGGTATTTTCCACTTTCTTTATCTCGCTCAATAAGAACCACATTAGCGATACCATTGTTATTAATATCAACGATGACATATTCTGGAGGCGTTTTTCCTCGCATTACCTTTGAATGGTGGTTCACTCCTCGTGACACCACACTACAGGAATCTGTATCATAGGTAAAATATGTAAACCAAACTCTTTTTATAACATCACCCTCTACATCATGTTTTACTCTGATTATGTCCGCAATACCATCACCATTAACATCCCCAATAGCATATCGTCCATGTATGAGGATGTCCGTGCCATTCGAAAAATCGGATACCAAATAACTGTCACTAAAAGTATAAACCTTATTGCCACCTTCGCCAATGCCAGCCAAATAGATAAACATTGTCTTTCTGTTATCCGAATTGGTATAGGTTCTTGTCTCTATCAGGTCAGCCAGCCCATCGCCGTTTAAGTCGGTGGCAGTATATGAGCGCTCCTTTATGTGGCTGTCGCCATCTTCAGGCAACGCCGCCGTCTCTACCGCCTGCTCATGCGTCACCCGCGGATACCAGGTCATCCACACGGGATTCAGCTCCTCGCCCGCGCCGTTACGTTCCTTGATCTGACCCAACAGGCTGATGGCACTCGACGACGTGTTTGCATACTGACAGCCGTAGCTGCGGTAAGTCTCGCCGTTGCTCTTCACCACCACACCTTGCAGGCGCTTGCCCATCCTGCCGCCGACAGGTCCCAGCCGGAACGGCAACACGTCCGAACGCTCCTCATAGGTGAAGGCCACGGTGTTGACCAGCCCTGTCGACACATGCACATTGCCGCCGTAGCTGATGAGCGAAGGGTAGAGGAACAAGTCCTCCTTTGCATACTGATAGTTTATGACATTTCCGTTGGCATCCTGCTGCCGGTCGACATACCATGCCGCCGTGTGCTGGCTGCCATTGAAAGTGAACGTCTGACGTGATGCGGTCGTACTGCCGTAGTACAGGGTGCGGCCGTTGCGCAGCTGCACCTCAAACCACGTGTCGTCATACTCCGCCGCAAAGCTGCCGTGCACTACGATATGCGTGAAAGGGTCGTTCTCCAGACAATACACGGCACCCTCCTGCCCCTTGGTGCCAGAGACAAACTTCATCCGCACACCATCGAGATAGAAGGCATCGTCGGGCGTATAGCCTATGCCTCGCGCCGCACCGTCGTGCCACACCGTGCGCGCCCCACGCGTGATGACCGACAGGCCGCTGAAGCTCCATCCCATGCCTGCGATGCCGTTGCCGCCCTGGCTGCTGTAAACCAGTCCAAGAGTGGGAACGACACCGCCCACACCGGCAGGAAGCCGGAAACTGATATTGCCCGTGGCGGCACCGAGGGAAGACACGTTCCAGTCAATGGGAGTTGAACCGACGGCAGTGGAGCCGGAAGAAGATAGATCGGGATCATAAGCTTCCCAGCCGTTCTCATCAACCAGTGTTCCCTCACCTCCCGGCTCAAAGATAATATCACCGGGAGAAACAGGACCGGTGCCTGTAGTGTCGGCTACAACTGTATCGGGAACAGCCACTTGGGCAGGAAGCTGCAAACCGACAATGAGCATCAGCAAAGTACATGTAAAAACTTGTTTCCTAATCATGGCATCTATTTTTTCTAAGAATATATAAGTAGGAATATGTCTGTTTGTCAGTCAACATCTATTTCACCTACATGCAGGTTTCTTCCGTTGGAATATGCGTATATGTCGTAGTGACCCGGTGCAAGATTGCTGATATCGAACTGCAAGGTGCTGTGCGTGAAGTCCAGCATTCCGCTCATCACCGCCATGTCTTCGCGATATACCGTCACCTCTATCAGGACGCTCCGTCGTCCCGCCGATGAGGGTGAATTCCACCTCACTCTGACTCCCGTCGTAATCGCCGACAAGAAGACTGCCGTCAGACAGCCCGGTGATGGGACGCACTCTGACATCAACTTGGCTTTACGTCTTCCTCAAAGATGGATATGCAGCATTTGACAACACTGAAACACCCACAAAGGCAAGCGTCAGAAGCAGGAGCTTATGTCTCACAACAATCTTTTTTGATGATTACACATACAAAGATAATAATAATATTATTGACTTCCAAGAGAAATCTGTTACATTTGACGTTGTCTTAATGGCAAGAACAGCACAAAATATCTTACTATAAATCAAAAAGATATGACTATGTTTATGTATTTGCTATTTATTTTCTGTAATAATGAGCCAAAAATACGTTATTTTGTCCTAAAAAGTGTATTTGTTTTATTACAATCTCATATCTTTGTGCAGAAAACATAGCTAACCATGATGATTGGTGACGATAAAAACATGCCCTCTGCATTTCTGATAGCTACCATTATATTATATAAAGGATGTATCGTAATAAGTGTTTTCGATTTTTTGGCTTTGTAATATGGAGTATTCTTGTCACGCTTACATACATATCGTGTGACAGGCATGTCAACAATCCCGTTCTTTCAGAAGTGGACACCCTGCTATCACATCAGCAATACGACAGTGCCTACTCCTTGTTGCAACAATGGCACGACACGGAAGTGTCACCATCGGAAGCCGACGAGGCATACTATGGGCTTTTGCTCACAGTGTCAGCACAAACTGAGGATGTACTTCACATCCGACTCCATCATCAGTGCAAGCCTCAACTATTATACAACCCACCCTAAAGAGAAAGACAAACTGCTGAGAGCTACATACTATACCGGCATGGCACGGAGTGACATAGGACATAATGAAGAAGCTCTGGAGCTTAGCCTGAAGGCTGGAACAATGGCAAAGGAACTGGGAAACAAGAATATGGAGATGGAGGCATACATCTACACAGCATATATCCACGGACTGGCAAACAATTTCCGTCAGGCACTGCGGTATGAATTCAAGGCGCTGGATATTGCCAAAGCCACTGGAAACAAGCGCAGGGAAGGGTTCTGCTACAACGAGCTGTGCAGCTACTACGAACTGATGGGATGATGGACAGCTGCATGTACTACTCGAACAAGATGATAGAACACATCAAGTACCAAGATGAATACGACAAGATGTTCTACTATGACAACGCTGACGAAAATAATGTAACATGGTGTGGAACTGTACGAAAAAGTGAACAGCAACGCAAGCCTCTCGTGGACAAGTGACGACATGGACAGTTTTTTTCCTGATCTGCCGTGTGCGTCATGCGGAAGTGATGGAAGAGTTCGACAAGCACATCAGCTCCCGGGCACGTACGTCGAAAATGTTTGTACTGCTGCACAAACTGGGAAAGAACGAAGAGGAGCTGCGCGACATCATGAAGATGGGAAAAAACTCCTTCAGCACAATGAAAAACCGCATGAAGAAGTATGTAGACATGTAGGGTGTGCGGCAGAAGGCGGCATTTGCCGCGACGGCATATGGTTTCACCTTTCTATCTTTTTTGCCTTGAGCGTTATTACCTCGCAATCGGTCATGCGGCTGCCGTCGACGATGAGTCTCACGAGTGTACGTTCAGGCTGCCAGCCGTAGGTGCCCGCCGCGCCGGGATTGATGTGCAGGAGGTTGAGGGTGCTGTCGTACTTTATCTTGAGTATGTGTGAGTGTCCCGCTATGAACAGTTGCGGCGGATTGGCATACAGACGGCGGGCGATGGAGGCATCGTATCTGCCCGGATAGCCGCCTATGTGTTTCATCAGCACGTCTACGTCCTCACATTTCCATCGCAATATCTCGGGATATTGGCGGCGTATGTCGGCACCGTCGATGTTGCCATGCACGGCACGCAAAGGACGGAAGGCAGCCAGACGGTCGGCTACTTCCATCGTGCCGATGTCGCCGGCATGCCATATCTCATCACAACACTCGAAGTGTTGCAGATAGCGGTCGTCCCAACAGCCGTGGGTGTCGCTGAGTATTCCTATTATCTTCATGGTTATGTGTTATTTGCAGCACTTTCTTCTCATTTCAACTGTATGATGTCTGCCCATCGCGTAGTGGGGTTCTTGCTTCTGTAGGCGTGGCGCATGGCATTGGCAAATACATCTGCCTTGCCTTGTCCGCCCTGGCGCGTGTATTGTTGGGTGGCAATGACGAGTGTCTCCGAGCCATACTGCTTGTTCACGCGGTCGACGACGCTGTCAAGACGTTTAAGACGCGCGAAGCGTTCGGCGTCGAAGTCTACGAAGTTGGTCTGTATGGCGCTGTCGGATGTGATGCCCATGACGATGACACCTGCCTTTTTATAATGGCAACCGCGACGAAACGCGCGGGTCAAGGCTTCGTTGGCAGCTTTCAGCAGCAGCGTCGTGCTGTTGGTGGGAGTCAGCAGATGCACCTCGGCAAAACCGTTATGCTGCGGCATGTCCTCACGGAACGGACCGGTCTGGACAAACACCGCCACCACCGATGCCACGGTATGCTGACGACGCAGCTTCTCTGCGCAACGGGCAGTGTAGTTCGCCACATTCGTACGAAGCTCGTTGATGTCGGTTATAAGAGTGGCGAAGCTGCGACTGGTGCAGATAGACTGCTTCTTTGCCCAGGTCTCATTGGGTACACAGTCGATGCATTGCAGTTCTTTCCACGTGCGGAGCAACACCTTATTGTTGAAGTACATACGCAACCATGTCTCACTCTTGGAGGCAAAGTCGTACGCCGTCTCTACACCGAGCTCGCGCAGACGGGCGCCATAGCGTCTGCCCACGCCCCACACGTCGTCGACGGGATAGAGCTGCAGCGCCTTCGTGCGCTGTTGTGGCGTTGCTATCAGGCAGCTATGGCGGTAACCTTTGTAGTGTTTGGCGAAGTGCGATGCCACCTTTGCCAAGGTTTTCGTCGATCCTATGCCCACGCTGACGGGTACACCTACCTGTCTGAGCACACTGTTGTGCATGTCTTCGCCCCACTGCTTCAATCGTGGCAGGTCGTCGTCGAGAAAGTAGACAAAGCACTCGTCTATACTATAGCGGAAATAGGAAGGGGCAGACTTGCGTATGAGCGACATCACACGGGCGGTAAGCTCGCCATAGAGCTCGTAGTTGGAAGAGAATACCGCTATCTTATTACGCGGAAACCGCTGCTCAAGCTGATAATACGGTGTGCCTGCCTTGATGCCCAAACGCTTGGCTTCCTCGGAGCGAGCCACCACGCAGCCGTCGTTGTTAGACAGCACCACAACGGGCTTGCCTTTCAGCTCAGGACGAAACACACGCTCGCAGGAGACGTAACAGTTATCGCAATCTACAACAGCGTAATACATGATGACGGGTGAGAAATAAGAATGGTTGATACCCTATCGCCAGGCTTTGATGGTGTACACCACTACGCCGAACAGCTCGAGATGCTGCGTATTGTCCACACGTATCGGCGCATATTTGCTGTTGGCAGGCAGCAGCTGTACATAGCCTTTATCTTTATGAGACAGGTCCAACTGCTTGATGGTAAACTCATTGTCTACCGCTGCCACGACAATGTCGCCATGACGTGGATCGAGGGCACGGTCGATGACGGCAATATCGCCCTCGTCGAGACCGAGGTCGGTCATAGAGTCGCCGGCAATACGCCCGTAGTAGGTGGCCTCGGGATGACGGATGAGGTCACGATGGAAGTCTAACGTGTCGTGCAGATAGTCTTCGGCAGGACTGGGAAAGCCCGCCTTGATATTGGAAGCGTACAGCAACGGCATACTGCTCGAGAAGTCACCGGGTATGATGTGGATGTCGGACATGGCGGAAGGAGGGATTAAGTGGTTATCCGAAGGGTAGAGAGAGCTCCTCAGCCGGTAGCAACTGGAAGGTGCGACGGTGAACAGGCGAAGGACCATAGGCGCGTATGGCGTCGCGATGACGCTGTGTGGGGTAGCCTTTGTTCGACGCCCAGTCGTACTGCGGATATTCAAGCGCCAGCTCGTTCATGTAGTCGTCGCGGTAGGTCTTCGCCAAGATGCTGGCGGCAGCTATGGAGAGATACTTTCCGTCGCCCTTCACAATGGTAGCAAAGGGCAACGAGTGGTAAGGCTTGAAACGGTTGCCGTCGACGATGATGGCACCAGGACGTACCTTCAGCGCATCGAGGGCGCGATGCATGGCGAGGATGGAAGCGTTCAGGATGTTGATATTGTCTATCTCTTCGGCTGTCACAATGCCCAATGCCCACGCCACAGCATCGCGTTCTATCTCCTTGCGCAACGCATAACGGCGACGCTCGCTGAGCTGTTTGGAGTCGTTGAGAACGGCATTTTCGTAGTCGGAAGGCAAAATGACGGCAGCGGCAAACACACTGCCTGCCAGACAGCCGCGACCGGCCTCGTCACAGCCAGCCTCGACAACACCGTCGTGATAACAACTCTTCAACATAGAAATGGATTTGGACATCTGACAAAGGAAATGATATAGAATGCAATAATACGAATTTTTGCCCAAACCACATGTATCTTCCCGCAGAAAATGTGTCCACCCTACACACACTGCTTCAGTATGGGGTTTCTTCCATACGATTATTCGGCTGCCTTTGTGTTTTTCTCTGCGCAATTATCACTACCTTTGCACCTATATGATAGACCGCCAGACGATAGATAAGATTATGGACGCTGCCAACATTGTTGAGGTGGTGTCTGACTTTGTCTCACTCCAGAAACGAGGGACGAGCTATAAGGGCCTGTGCCCCTTCCACGACGACACCACTCCTTCCTTCTCGGTGTCGCCCTCGCGAGGCGTCTATAAGTGCTTCGCCTGCGGAAAGGCAGGCAATGCTGTGGGATTCATCATGGAACACGAACAGATGACATACCCCGAGGCGCTGCGATACCTGGCTAAGAAGTATCACATAGAGATTGCCGAGCGCGAACTGACTCCCGAGGAGCGCGAGGCGCAGAATGACCGCGAGAGCATGTTCATCGTCAACGAATGGGCTGCACGCTATTTCCACGACATCTTACTCAACGACACCGACGGAAAGGCTATCGGACTACAGTACCTGCGCAGCCGAGGTATACGCGACGACATCATTGAACGCTTTCAACTGGGATTCGCACCTAAACAACGGTTCTCCATGGGCAAGAAAGCCATGAAAGAGGGCTACAACAAGCGCTTCCTCATACAGACTGGACTGTGCTTTGAACGAACTACAAACAATGCCGACAGCAGTCCAGACAGTGATGCCGAGGACGACGCAAAGAAAAGCGACAACAATCTCATTGACCGCTTCGCAGGACGTGTCATATTCCCCTGGCTGAGCATCAGCGGAAAATTTATCGCCTTCGGAGGGCGACTGCTTGATGCACGAACCAAAGGCGTGGCACAGAAATACGTCAATTCGCCCGACAGCGACATCTATCATAAGGACCACGAGCTCTACGGCATCTATCAAGCCAAGAAAAGCATATCAAAAGAAGACCGCGTCTATATGGTAGAGGGCTACACCGACGTCATTGCCATGCACCAATGCGGCATCGAGAATGTCGTGGCAAACTCGGGTACGGCGCTGAGCGTATACCAGATAAAGCTCTTGCGGCGATTCACACAGAACGTCACACTGCTATACGACGGCGACGAAGCCGGCATACACGCCGCACTGCGAGGTACCGACATGATGCTGGAAGAGGGTATGAACGTAAAAGTGCTGCTCTTGCCAAAAGATGAAGACCCAGATAGCTTCGCAAGAAAAAATACGGCTGAACAGTTCAGACAATATATTAAGGAACACGAGCAGGATTTCCTCGTGTTCAAGACCGAATACTTGCTCAAAGGCGTCACCGACCCTATTCAACGCTCGCAAGCCATCATCGACATCATAGGCAGCATCGCTGTCATCAAAGACCAGATAGTAAGGGCTACCTATGTGCAGGAGTGTGCACGACGCATTGGCATACACGAAAGCGCGCTCATTGCAGAAATGAACAAAATCATCGAACGCAACATCGACAACCGCAACAAGCTGCAACAACGCACACAACAACCTGCCCAAACACCGACAGCACCACCCAACCCGCAGGCACTAAAGCCACACACACAACCCTTCAGACCCAAAGTGGAAGACGAAGTGGAACGATGTATCATACAACAAGTGATACGCAAGGGCGAGCTTATCGTGGTTACAGCTGAAGAAAATGCCGACGCCGACACACAAGGAGCACTCAACGTAGCTCAATACATTTACCAGAGCCTGTCCATCGACGAACTGTCATTCTCTAATCCGCTCTACAACACCATCCTCAAAGAAGCTGTAGAGCAGAGCAACAATCCCGACTTTAAGGCTGAAAACTACTTCACACGCCATCCCGACATCAATATCAGTTCCCTGGCTGCACAGCTGGTAACGGAGGAATATACACTCTCCGAAAGGCTGAAAATGGAACTGACAGAGCAATCACTCCTGGTAATGGTCGATCATCTATTGCTTGACTTCAGACTGCGATATGTCAACAACAAGATGAAACAGCTACAGCTACACCTCAGTCAATGTATGGACGACGAGGAGGAAACCGACAAGACGCTCCAAAGCATACTACAGCTGCAGACGCTGCGCAATGCTATTGCCAAAAGATTGGGACGCAATTTTATGTAGAACGGGTACACACCGCTCACTAATAGAGCAGCAACAGACCGGCAAAACCTGCCATAATGAGCAGGCGGATAGGATGAATGCGAAACACTTTGGTACCCACAAAGGTAAAAAAGAAAATACCCACACTTATCCAAAACTGCCAACCGTTATCCGACGGAGTAGAGAAGTTTTCCTTGTTCATCAACAGAAGCGTGGCAGCCAACAACAGGCCCACCACAGCAGGACGCACACCAAGGAAGATACTCTTCACTATCGGCGAATTCATATACTTCATCAGCAGACGACAGATGACTATCATCAGTATCAGCGAAGGCAACACCAACGCAAAGGTGGCTACCACGCTGCCCAATACCGACATGACTGGCGACATGCCGGCATGCTCCACAGCGGCATAACCGCAATACGTGGCAGAGTTGATACCTATCGGACCAGGCGTCATCTGCGAAACAGCGACAATGTCGGTGAACTCGCCCATGCTTATCCAGCCATGACGTGTCACCACCTCACTCTGAATGAGCGACAGCATACCGTAACCACCGCCGAAACCGAACAGGCCGATACTGAAAAACGTTATAAACAACTCTAAAAATATCATCTCTCTATCTTGCGTTTATCTCTCTTCTAAACTTCTTTATCCTCTGCTTCACCATGGTGATGAGCAGCTCCATCCACGTCCGAAGACTTGGCCTCGGTAGGTTGCACGAACTGACCATACAGATAACCGCCGAAAGCGGCTGCCAAAATGACGTATATCGGATTCACACCCAGCAAGTAGATGAGCAGCGCACCGCCTAAAGGTATCCAGCAGTTGGAAAGATTTATCTTTGCCGACACTGCCATATTCCACGTCGGAACGGCTATCAGAGCCACTACAGCAGGGCGAATGCCGCGAAAGATGGAAGCCACAACGGCATTGTCAGTCACATGAACGAAACACATCGCAAGCAACAGGATAATCACAAACGAGGGCAATGCCGTACCCAAGGCGGTTACCAACGCACCGCGAAGACCGCGCAACCTGTAACCGACAAAAACACTCATGTTGATGGCAAAGACACCAGGACTGCTCTGAGCGATGGCGGTAACATCTATAAACGACTCCTTACTCAACCAACGACGACGATCCACGACCTCCGTCTCTATCAACGGAAGCATGGCATAACCGCCACCAAGGGTGAACAAACCTATCTTGAAAAAGGTCTTGAAAAGGGTAAAGTATATGTTACTCACGGATATACAGCTTTTTCTGTCGGACTTCTATTGTTTAATGCTGCAAAGGTAACAATACTTTTCGGCTACATCAACACCTCTACCATTTTTCCATAACAACACAAAACGTCCCGTACAACGGCCGCTCCACGCACCCAAAACTATTGCACTGCACGCAATCTCAGCTGGTACGAGGCTGCCTTTACCTTATTCATCAGCGACAGCGGATAGTCGGGATGACTGCCTATGAACTGATCCACAGCCCTCTGCGCCACAGCACTGCGGTGGTTCGACAGCAACGATGACAGCCAATGGCTGGCGAAAAAGATGCTGCCCTGCGCCTGAACAGACTCCAACGCTTCCAGACCCGCAGCGATATACTCCACCGAATACTGTGTAAACACTTCGCTGTTGAGCAACGAAAGCAGCCGTTCTGTCCAGGTCTCTACATGACGCCCCTCGGCAGTGAGCAGCTCGCTGAACAACGACCGACGGACTGACGGGTCGGGATGGCAGCCACGCGACACAAAGTCGAACTCACGGAGCTCGTCTACATTCGTCAGACGGGCACGCTGAACACGCAGTATCTCCTCCCAACGCTCGGGCTGTTCAACCGCCAAATGCCACGACACCGTGGTGTAGTCGCGACGGCTCAGCAGACTGTCGCCCTGCGTATGCCATAACGCATACACGGCACTTACTATCTCATCGGTTGTGGCACGGTGGGCAATAAGTCGGCGCAGCTGCTGCCGCACCGAACGTACTGGGTGTTGGTGCGACAGTGTCCACAGCTCTTTCTCCATCATCTTGCGCCCGTCTGCCTCGGTCTCGCCCAGCAGCACACCCAGCGTGGTGCACAGCTGCGATGCTACCAGCGCATTCTCCTCTTGTCGTAGGGCTGTGGTGAGGATGTCGCAGAGGTGCTGCGCACGCACCGATATTCCTGGTTCGGTCAGCTGCTGCACAAAGTCGTCATACAAGCGGAGCACACCGGCATAACGCTCCACGGCATTAGCTGATGCCAACATGCTGAGCAACATTGGCTCATAATTGTGGAAACGCGCGTAGCAGTCGCCTTCGGGATTGACGACGACACTTTTCGGAGCACCGCGCAAGGGTACTGACACATAACGGCTGTTCATCATCAGACGCACGGTATCGATGCCTGACGCCTGTGAGTCGGGCGCCTCGCCGTAGTCCACGCGCACCGTCAGCTGCTGGGGCCACACCAGTTCCTTCGTCGATGGTGCCTCCTGAGAGGCATGTAGCTCGTACTGCGGAGCCTGCATGCCGCCCTGCCCTACTTGGATGTAGTGCTCTTGCACCGACGTATATATCATCGGCAGCCCTTTTTCCCTCACCCACACATGGCTGAACTGAGGCAAATGGCACTCCGGAGCCTCTCTGTCGAGGATGCGGATGAGGTCATCCCATATAGCATTGCCATAGCTGAAGCGCTGCAGATAGGTCTGCAACCCCTGACGGAAACGCACCGCACCCATCGTCTCCTCCAACTTACGCATGACGATAGGGGCCTTATGATAGATGATGTTGCCGTACACCAGACCAGCATCCTTGAGGTTATCGAGGGGCTGTTGTATGGGATGCGTGCCGTCGGTGCAGTCTACTGCCATGGCAGAGGGATAGTGGATCTTCAAGAAGTTCAGCGCATGGTCGACATCGGGAAACGCCTCGGCGCACATCTTGTCGGCCATAAAATTGGCAAATACTTCCTTGGTCCAAACGTCGTCGAACCATCGCATCGTCACCAGGTCGCCAAACCACAGGTGCGACACCTCGTGGGCAAGGAGGTTGAAGCGTGACAGCTGCTCGTCGACCGTGGGCTGGGGGTTAAGGAAGATGCGCCTGTCGGTGAGCTGTATGGTGCCGGGATGTTCCATACCGCCAAACTGATAGGAGGGCAACACCATGAAGCCCACCTTGCTGAAGGGCTGCTTGATACCCGTGTATTGTTCCATCCAGCGCAGCGTCTTGCCTATCATCGCTGCCACCTGGGGCAGCTGCGCCACCTTCTGCGGGTCGGTCTCGCGGTAAAGAATGTCGAAAGGATAGCCTACCTCCGCCTCATCGGCTTGGTAGCGGCTGAACATGCCCGCCGTGAAAGAGAAGAGATAGGTGGGCAGTGGGTCGGTCTGTGCAAAGTCGCAGTGCACCGTTCCCGTCGCCGTTGTCGTGAAGGTCATCGCACCATTGCCCTGCGCCGTCCAGCCGGCAGGGAGGTCCAGCGACAGCACAAAGCGAGCCTTGAGGTCGGGCTGATCGAAACAGGGAAAGGCGGTGTGGGCATTGCCGGGCACAAAGAGGGTGTAGAGGTAGTCGTCGTGGCGGTTCAGCGCCTTATCAGAAGGTGTGAAACGGAAGGTCACCCTATTGCTGCCGCGCTGCAACCACTGCTGCTTCACGACGATATGTCCATCGCGAAACTGCGCCTTGCGCTTCCGTCCGTTCACTTCTATGGCCATCTCCCCTTCGGGGTCGCTGCCCTCGTAGTCGAGCAACACATCGCTATTGCTGCGCAACAGGAAACGGATGTCGGCCTGTGCGCTGAGCGGCTCTGTCTTGACGGAGGGCACACGAAAGCCTATTCGGTACTCCACCTGCGACACATTGCCTGCTCGCTTCTGGGCTAAGCTCAGGGGAACACCGCGCTCGGCGGACTGAGCTACGCTGCAAAGGGGAAACAACGACAGCAGAAACACAGCGGCAGAGGCCATCACAAGGCGGACAAGGGGAAACGGATGCATAGTAATCGATGTTGTGGTTGTATGCGGCGAAGATAATCATAATTTTTCATTCGTTATGACGACGCACACGTTAATTAAACAAAAAAGCACCTGACAACGTCTTAATAAATGAAAAATATAGCGAAAAAACTTCCGTATTACCATTCTCCGAACTATATTTGCGCCACCAAAATATGACAAATAACCCCAAAAACAAGAAAGGAACAACACCATGAAGTATTTTAGCAGTTTAATCATTACCGCTGCTGTTGCTGCATTGACGCTCACCAGCTGCGCGAGTAAGAAACAACTGGCAGAATGTCAGGACACCAACAAATCACTGACGGCGCAGTTCCAGAATACCAAAGAGGAACTCGCAGCCTCAAAGGCACGCGTACTGAGTCTGGAAGACCAGCTCGCTCAGGCAAAAAAAGACTATGCAATGCTGCAGCAGTCACTTGACAAGAGCCTGTCTAATGCCAACCAAAACAACATCAGCATCGATAAACTGGTAGACCAAATCAACGAATCGAACCAGTACATACGCCATCTCGTTGAGGTGAAGAGCAAGAGCGACTCGCTCAACATGGTACTGACCAACAACCTCACACGCTCACTCTCTAAAGAAGAGCTGAAGGAAGTGGATGTGCAGGTGCTCAAAGGCGTTGTCTACATCAGCCTGGCCGACAACATGCTGTACCGCAGTGGCTCTTACGAAATCAACGACAGAGCTGCTGAGACTCTCTCAAAGATTGCCAAAATCATCACCGACTACAGCGACTACGATGTACTCGTGGAAGGCAATACCGACAATGTGCCCATCTCACGCGAAAACATTCGCAACAACTGGGACCTCTCCTGTCTGCGTGCCTCCAGCGTAGTGCAGTACCTGCAAAACCACTATGGCGTCGACCCCAAGCGTCTCACTGCCGGCGGACGTGGCGAATACAACCCGCTGACAACAAACACCACCGACATGGGCAAGCAGCGCAACCGCCGCACACAAATCATCATCACACCGAAACTCGACCAGTTCATGGAACTCATTGAGCAGGCACCGGATAAGGAATAAAAAAGACGGCGGCATACATGGCCAACACATAAAGAAGAGAGCATCGCACGGTGCTCTCTTTTCTTTGCTATCAGCCCAACCCCGACGACCCATCAGAAACCAAACGAATAACAAGCAGAGGGTGAACGAAGAATAAACAGAAGGCTAACGAACAACAAGCAGAAAGTGAATGGGCAACTTTCAGCAACCAAAGTCGTCGAGATTGGTGACCAAAGTCGACGACTTTGCTTTTCTATTATACAATCATCATCGGGTGAAAGAGGAACATTTGCCTGCCCTAAACACTCTGGCGGCAAATAAGAGAAGAAGATAGAGCAAAGGGGGTACTGCCTATTACGTTACATTCACCCATGTATCCAGACGGTTTTCGTCATAGTATTGCGTCGCAACCCTCTTAGCCTGTTTCGGTATCTGTGCCGCGCGTGTGCCGCCGAGCAACACCACAGGCGACGTCTCTACGAACATGATGTCCCACAGTCCGGCATCAAGAAAAGACTGATGTGTCTTCGCTCCACCCTCAACGATGAGCGATTGCAGCTGTCCTGCCATACACTCGCGCAACACGGCGTCGATGGTCATGTTGCCCTCGAGGACAAAGCGCACAGGGTTGTGGCCCCACCAATGACGCACGGTGAGCTGAGGCTGGTCGCGAAGCCAAGTGGTATGTCCCACAACGATGGCGTCTTCCTCGGCACGCAAGCGATGGCTGAGGCGCAGGGTGCGCTCGTTGGAGAAAAGGTAAGGCTTGCCGCAGTCGTCGATATAGCCATTGGACGACTGCGCCCACTTGAGGATGATGTAGGGACGGTGCTTATTGTGGAAGGTGAAGAAACGGTGGTTGAGCCATAGGCATTCGATGTCGAGAACGCCGTCAACGACCTCTATGCCTGCCTGGCGCAAGCGGTCGATGCCCCGCCCTGCCACTTTCTCGTAGCTGTCAAGGCACCCTACTACCACACGACGCACTCCTTTTTTGATGATGAGGTCGACACAGGGCGGAGTCTTGCCCCAATGCGAGCAGGGTTCCAGACTGACATAGATGGTGGAATCAGGCAACAGCGCCTCGTCGGCCTCGCTCACAGCAGCAAAGGCATTGACCTCGGCATGGGCTTCACCATAACGGCGGTGCCATCCCTCGCCAAGGATGCGGCTCCCGTCGGCCTCCGACGATACGATGACAGCGCCGACCATAGGATTGGGACGGGCATCGTGCAGCCCATTGAGGGCGAGCTGCAGACAACGGGACATATACTTTTCGTCGTGGGATAACGTTGGCATGGGCATTTATTACTATCTTTGTGGGCAATGGATTATCATACACTACAACAACGGCTAACTGGCCGCTACACAGAGCGCGAGGCGCAGGCAGTGGCGCGTCTGGTGCTCGAAAATGTATGCGGATTGTCGTTTGCTGACGTCTGTGCAGGCAAAGATAGACAATTACTGCCACATCAGCAGGCACGCTTGCAGGAAATTGCATCGCGTCTGTGCGGCGGTGAACCTGTACAATATGTGCTGGGCGAGGAATGGTTTGCAGGCAGACGCTTTGAGGTGAACCCTTCGGTGCTCATCCCGCGCCCGGAGACGGAGGCCCTGTGCGAATGGATAGGCGAGGAAGGAGAGCGAAACGGAGCCCCATGCGCAATCCTCGACATAGGAACGGGAAGCGGATGTATTGCCATCACGCTGTCGAAAGCCTTGTCCCACGCCACCGTTGAGGGTTGGGACATCTCCGATGCTGCCCTGCATACAGCCGCACGCAACGCCGAGAGCCTGCAAGCCGACGTCACCTGGCACTGCCGCGACATTCTGACATGGCAGCCTCAGGGCGAAAAGTGGGACATCATCGTCTCGAATCCGCCCTACATTCCGCAACATGAGCGGGAGGAGATGGAGGAAAATGTTGTCGACTTTGAGCCTGCGTCAGCACTCTTCGTGCCCGATGAAGAGCCCTTGCTGTTCTACCGTGCCATAGGACGCTATGCGCTGCTGACACTGAAAGACAACGGACAGCTGTTTGTAGAGACCCATTCGCGCCAGGCACAGGCTGTGGCTGCACTCTTCAGCGAGCTGGGGTTTGCCCACACCGACCTGCGCAACGACATATTCGGGCTACCGCGCATGGTGAGAGCCACCTCACGCCATAGCGAATGAGCCTGCCGCTTCACATCATATATTTATAATATGGAATAAAAATATAGAGCCACATTGTCGGAAACAATATGGCTCTATATCACTGCTTGCGCCGAGACAGGATGCTGCTGTCGGGCGACAGCTTGTCAAAGACTTTTACATGTAACTCCAGATGTAATGGAACGATTGGGTTGGATATCCTTCATAGGACACTTTCCAAGTATTGCCCTTGGTGTCTGTAGCGTTGAGTTTGATGGTGAACAGTCCGCCGCTGATGTTTACAGACAGGCTTCCAGAAGAGAAATCGTATACCACAGCCGTCTTGACGGTCAATGCCATGTCCCAAGTGTAAGAGTGCAGAGTTTCCGTTGCAAGATTGGTAATCTTGTTGATGAGGTGTAAGGGCAGGTCGATGGTCATCACTGTTCCCTGCGGCTCTACATCTTCCTGCTCTCCCAATTTAGTTTCTACATCAGAAAAGACGATATTGTAGCCCTTCTTCTCAGTATTATAGAAGAAAGCTGCAGACTTAATTTCATGTTTGTCGCCGTTAAAGGTGAACGAATTAACCGTTTCTGCTGATGGCGGTATGAGCTTGTCGTCTTTGTCGTCATCGCCACATGCCACGAGTTGCAGCGCAAACAGCCCCATTACCATGAAGGTAAACAATGAGGTCAGACTATTTGTAAACTGTTGTTTTTCCATAAAGGTTATAATGTTAAAGGGTGAATATTGTCCAATGATTGTCGTTTTCTATTCGTTTCTGAAACCGATGATGCTTCTCACTTCCTTGAGGGTGGCTCTTGCACTCTCTCTTGCCCGCTCGGCGCCCTCCTTGAGAATGCGGGAGAGGAGTGCATCGTTGGCTTCGTATTCGGCAATGCGCTCACGGATGGGTGCCACCACCTTGACAAGGTCTTGCGCTATCTGCTTCTTCATTTCGCCATAGCGCAGCGTGCAGTCGTTCCACTGCTTGTCGAAGCACTCGTAAGTGTCGCAGCTGGAGCAGAGACAGAGGAAGGTGAAGAGGTTTTCTATCACCTCTGGGCGCTTGCTGTTGGGCTCTTGGGGACCGTTGTCGGTCACGGCATGCATCACTTTCTTGGTAATTACTTTGTCGTCGTCGCGCAGGTAGATGCAGTTGCCTTCGCTCTTGCCCATCTTTCCGCTGCCGTCGAGGCCTGGTATCTTCACGGCCTGGCCTTCGCCGAAGTAGAAGTTCTGAGGCTCGGGGAAGAAGTCGACACCATAGATATGGTTGAAGCGGCGCGCTGCCTTGCGTGCCATCTCCATATTCTGCTCCTGATCTTTTCCGACGGGTACCTTGACGGCACGGTGCTGCAGGATATCGGCTGCCATGAGCGTGGGATAGGTCAACAGTCCGGCATTAACGTTGTCTGGTTGCTTGCGGGCTTTCTCCTTAAAGGTGGTAACGCGTTCCAATTCGCCCAGGTACATATTCATATTGAGGAAGAGATAGAGCTCGAGTGTCTCCTTTACATCACTCTGCACATAGATAGTGACCTTCTCTGGGTCGAGACCGCATGCGAGATACTCGGCAAGGATGGTCTTGGCACTGCGTTGAATGTTCTCAGGCTTGGGATGCGTGGTGAGCGTATGCCAGTCGGCGATGAAGAAGAAACAGTTGAACTGATCCTGAAGACTGACAAAACTCTTCACTGCACCGTAATAGTTGCCTAAGTGCAGATTACCTGTTGGGCGAATGCCACTTACTACTTTTTCCATAATATGATTAGACTTCTTTAGTGTTTAAATAAAAGGTGATGCGCACGACTATCTACAGCAAGCCTGTTTCGCTTACACTGCGTGCTGCGTGGTTGGGCGAAGGGCATATCAATTATATCCCCACCAGCCTATATATTTGTTGCAAATCTGCATCTCGCCGACGTAGTTGACCTCGATGAGGTGGTCGTTGACTGTCTCTAAGCGCAAGTCTATCTTTCCTCTCTTGGTGTAAGAGTCAATCCATTCGTCGAAGACTACAAACTCTACATAGCCGCTCTTCACTTGTTTCATACCTACCATGATGTGCGGCAGTGAAGGAATATGGTCTAAAAAGAGCTGGAACTTATAATTGTTCTCGAGATTGGCAAGGTCATTGAGCTGTACGCGTTTACCAAATGCTTCTTCAGGCAGGTCGAAGGAGAGGTAACGACGGCCTCTGTAGTCGGACAGCTGACCTTTGCGGATATTTTCGGTGTTGTCACATATAAAGACATTGTAGCCTTTCTGAGCTTCATCGTAGTAGAATCCTACTGTCTCGATGTGTGTACGGATCTTGTCTATATAGAATCCGTTGGCAAGGCGTTCCTCTTGGGTGCCGAGGTAATGCCCATCTTCATGGCAAGCGGTGAGTGAAGAAACTACGCCTGCCAAACAGCAGAACATGATTATGTGAGAAAAAGCGACGCGAATCAAGTGGGTGTGTCTCATAAAATGTATAGTTTTTAGGGTTTTAGTATTGTTAGTATTTCTTCTAAAGAGGCTCGTCTATGTGACGCCAGTTGCCTGCGGATTGTATTTTCTCTTTCACTGCGCTGAACAGTCTGCCATCAATGCGCACCGATTCGGCGGTAAGATTGGTCAACTTGTAAACACCCATATTGGCATGGAGGTAGATGACTCCTGTCTTCACGTCTATTTCATATTCTGCTTCGAAAGGATACAACAGGTAGAACTTGTCGGGTAGCATCTCAGCCTTGGCAGCATACTCTGCTGTTGGCTGCTGCAGAATTTCAAAACGACCTTTCTTGCTCAGGTCATAGATGACGGCTTTGGCATAGTCGGAGCCGTCGCCATTGATAATCCACTGCTGAAACAGCATCTCAGGCAAATCAGTACCTGACGGACTATCCTTATCATCATCGCCACAACTGCTGAAAGCCACTACAACGAACGACAGACAGCAAACGAAGATAAAACTACGTTGCACAAAACGAGAAAAAAATGATGTTTTCATAACAAGAGGGATTAGTTGTTGGGGTACAAAGATACATATTTTTCAAACAAACTACGTTTTTGATAGTTTTTCTTAACCTTATATATAAATAAACAGTACCTTTGAAAACATGAAAAACTCAACCGCCATTCTGCACATTGTCTCACTGCTGTTGGCCATGATTGGCATGGCAGGCAGCGCACAGGCACAAGATATAACGATTACTGCCACACACTGTGTCCAGACTACCGGATGCGGCAACCTGACCACACCGATGCAGCTTCTTACAATAAACAACAACGGAAACAATGACATGGTAATAACCGACATAGACATTGTCACTACCAAAACTACGCTACGCAACACCAACGTCATTGGCTTCTACACCACTCCTACGGCTGAATACTTCGCCGAGCGTCGTCCCGTCATGGTGGGTTCAACACGCAGCAAGATGGCAAAGAACAGGTTTGTACCGGCTGCCACACCACTGTCGGGCGACGAAGTAATGTCCACCATACGCATGCAGGGAGAAGGATTACGCATCAAAAAAGGCACCACTTACCTGTGGCTCACAACCGACGTGAAGAAGAAAGCTACTCCGGGCAACCGCATCCGTGCCAGCGTGATACGATTGTTGGCACACACCGACAAGGGAGATACCATACTGACACCCACCGCAGCAAGGCAGCAGAACGACGATGCGGGCGTACTCATCTGCCAGACAGAGAGCTTTCCCTACGTGCCCACTACAGACGTATGCCGTTACTATCGCATACCGGCAATGACACTGAACAGCAACGGCGACATCTTGCTCCACACCGGACTCATGAGTCGCAGCCGAACAGAATTGCGACTGTGGATGAGCCTTGATGAAGGAAGCTCATAGCACAGCGCAACCACAATACAACAGGACAGCGCAGCCTACTCAACTATGGACCGACTGCCCAACGGCGATGTGGCAATACTGTATGAAGACGGGGCATACCATGCAGGAAACAGATACCACATAAACCACATCACACTGACTAAAGAGCAGATAATCAGCTACTACTGCACACTGAAAAAGCAACAAAACAAGCTCAATCAGTGAGCAATGAGGCGGATACAGGGCTTTGTTGAGAAGAGCCAGAACAAAAAAAGTTTGAAAAAAATTTGTCAGTATGTAGAAACACCCTATCTTTGCATCCGCTTTCACACCAAAAGTGGTGCAGAGCAGCATTTTTTTTAAGGGCGCTTAGCTCAGTTGGTTTAGAGCGTCTGCCTTACAAGCAGAGGGTCGGGGGTTCGAATCCCTCAGCGCCCACGGGGTGTTTCCTCGTAGTCAGAAAAGGTCTTAACGGACTTTGAAAGACTGCGGGGAATTTATTTTTTGTCTACCTACCAACCAACGGACTCACTATCTACCTACCACAGACGGACAAACGGAGAAAGAGAGCATGGGAAAATAGCCACCGCAGGAAGACAAATAGCGGCATGGAAGACGAAAGAGTACACCAAACTCATTGCCATCGGGCACCGACACCCCACACAAAAGCACCCAGCTGCAACGAAAAAAATGACATACGCCGATATTCGTGCTGCCTGATACGGACAGTAGAATATCGGCGTAATGTGTATGGTGTGTTACGTTTACTTCTGCTTCTTCAATGCCTTGTCTATGGTCGTGGAGAGTGTGATAAACGCTCCGAAGAGTGCAACACCGAGAATGATGTACAACTCGCTCACAGAACGACCGATGAGATAGACGAGATAGTGGACAACGAAGAATGCCACGTAGAGCATCAGCTGCACAGCCACTGCTGTCATCTTATACGAGTTGGCTTTCTGATCATCGGTTTCCACATCCTCCCTGGGCTTCAACGATGTGCTTTTGACAATATTTATCATCGCCACTGCGGCTGCAGCGAGACACAACACGCTCGGCATACCTGCCAAGAGAGCAAAATAATCTTGTCCATGATTGAAGATTTTCACCAGCAACATCAGGATAAAGATGAGCAACGCCATGCAACCAGAGGCTATCAGTCCCGTCATTGCGTTAGACAAGCCTTGCGAACAAGCCTTCATCACCATCCCCTGCTGGACTTTCATCTGCTGCGCCATGTCATAACCTGACTGCGGATATCCGTTGCTTGTAGGTTGCGGTTGTGACATCGGCTGCTGAGCAGGCTGTGCTTGCGCCACATGCGGAGGCGGAGGAGCAGCTTGTTGGGGCTGAGATGCTGGCTGCGGAGACCTCATGGGTTCGGGCGTGGGCGCCGCTGCCTGAGGAGTTGTAGACATTGTGGGAGGAGCAGGGGGTGTTGTTGGTATGGGAGATACAGGAGGCACTACAACTGTAGGAATCTCATTGAGCCATTGACCACAATAACGGCACTTCATTGCTTCCGTCTTGATGTCTTCGCCACAATACGGGCATTTCTTGGTGTTTTCCATACGCACGTTGTTTACATTAGTGGTATGTGATAGTAATGGTTTTCGCGTCTATTTTAGATTTCTTCAAGGTGGAATCCGGTGCCCTTATTTTCCACGGGAGTCTCAACAGGCTTCGCCGGTTCAGGCTGCACGGTGATAACTTCGGTCTGTGGTGTTTCTTCCACGCGTGGTTTCACGGGTTTGTTCGAGCGTTGCTGGTCGGAAGCTGGCTTTTCCTCCTTGGGCTCTTCCTCGGTCACACCGGGATCGCGATCACCTACGATGTTGCCATAGGCATCTACGCGCTTTTCTGAGTTAGGACCTTGTATGAGATAGCCGCTACCTTGGTCGGTAATCTTGTGTCCAAAGCCGAGAACGTACACCTTTCCCGTCTTGACATCATAACGATAGAGAGCCTCGCCTTGTGTCTCGCCATCTTCATAGGCGTGAACAAAGAGGTAACGGTCGTCCTTGGTGGGACGTGCTTCGATAATTCCGCCGGCACGGTAGTCGATTCGGGCTTCGCGGTTGGCTTTTTGGAAGTCTATTGTTTCGTCTTCGAGCGTCTCGCCGTCAATACGGTGCATGTGGTTGTCGTACAGATAGAACAAGGCGGGCTCGTCGTCGACATATCTTACTATCTCTTCGGCAGCCACGGGCAGCGTCGACTTGATGCTATCCAGTCTATGTTCCATGGCAATATTGGTACTTACGCTCTCGGGCTGCGCCTCTTCATTGCCGCCTTTGTTGAGCAACGTCATGACAAGCAACACGATAACAGCCACTGCCAAGGCTGCGAGCAGACCCACGATGACGGGTGTGAGCTTCGACTTTTTAGCCTGTTGCTGCTCTGTGGGCTGTGCAGTAGCATAGGGTTGTTGCATGTTAGCTTCCATCTGTTGCGTCTGTGAAGGAAGCGGGGGAGCAACAGGAGGTACTGATGCTGCCTGTTGAGGCGCTGCGGGGGCCGCCTGACGGGGTGCTGCGGGGGCCTTGACGCCGGTGGGTTCACCACACATGGGGCAGAAAGCGGCCTTCTCAGGGATAACTTCACCACAAGCTGCACATTTGTGAACTATGTCTGCAGAAGGATTGTCAACAAAATGGGTTTCCGATTTGCACACTGGGCATACCGAAAGAGATGCATTGATGCCTACACCGCATACTGGGCAGGGAAGAATGTGTGATTCCATAATCTATATGTTTTGTACTTTTGTACTGTGGCAGTTATGTATATCTTTGGGCAAATGTAGTGTAATTCTTCTAATTGCACCATATATGTGCACTTTTTTTTGTCCTCTTCATCATTTTTACAGCGGCAATTGTGTACCTTTGCGTGGTAGTGCTGCAATGTTGTTTTCCACCATTATATAATATATAAACACCATATGATAAGTTATAATACTGAAGGTGTAGCTTCTCCTTTAATCCCCCACCGCCAACTGACGCACTGGATTCGCAACGTGGCGGCTCATTATGGCAAGAAAGTGGGCGAAGTGGGTTACCTCTTCTGCTCTGATGCACACATATTGAATGTAAACCGCACCTACCTGCAACACGATTACTACACAGACATTATCACCTTCGACTATAGCGAGGGCAATACACTCAACGGCGATATCGTAATCTCACTCGACACAGTGAAAAGTAATGCGCGACAGTATGACAAACCGTACGACGAAGAGTTACTGCGTGTCATCATACACGGCATCCTTCACCTCTGCGGCATCAACGACAAAGGTCCTGGCGAGCGTGAGAAGATGGAGAAAGCCGAAGATCATGCACTGCAACTGTGGAATAAGAACTGACTCCATGTTGCACCACAGCCTGTTTTTCTGTCCACCATAGCATCGCTACGCAAGCCTTGTGCCGCATCATCCGGAAAAAAGACTGCGTAACACGGGCAGCGTCTTTAACTCAGGAAAAGCGGGAAGATGCAGCCGGCAGTAAGTCATCAGAATATCGATTGCGCGGTTGCGCTGAGCCTGCGACATGCTGAAATGCGACATGGAGGCATAGTTGAGCCGCAGCATGTTGACCAGATGCAACGTATCGGCAGCCGATAAGAAGTCTGTATGCAGAGGAGCGACCTTGCAGAACACACCCTCGCGCAAGTCGAAGAGGGCACTATCGTTATAAGCCGACACCTCTGGGAAGAAGCCGAGAAAGCGCATCATGTGGATGACAAACACCAAATGGAAGTTGGCATACCCCTCCGATGCGGTGTCGTACCACTGCATGCTGTGACGTATGAAGGCAAACATACCCTCCGTCTGTCCGCTGTCGTCACGCGTAGCATGGAGAAGAAACTCTGCAACGAAGAAAGTTGCTGCCGACTTTCCCGGCTGAAACGGGATATCGGCATACGCCAACGCCAGACGCGCACTGCTCAGTTTCTGCAACGCCTTGCCCTGACGCAGGTCAAAAGCCACCTCCAACAATGTCATGGGTTGGAACAATGTGCGCTGCATCCGCCCCCGACGCGTCGTCGACAGGCGCACCACAAACGATGTGCGCCCACACGCTTCGCACAGCATGTCGACAATAAGCGTACGGTCGTCGTAACGAACTGCACGCAACACAAAGCCTTCAGTGGTGACCAACATACTACAAACTGGTAACAAACATAGTGAAAATACGTGCCAGACAAGGCTGTTCAGATACCTTGCAAAGATAAACATCTTATACGAGAAGAAAAAAAAGTACACAAATATTTGGTAGATATCATTCTACCCCTTACCTTTGCACCCGCAAATAATGCCGCATGGTCCCTTCGTCTATCGGCTAGGACGAGAGATTTTCATTCTCTAAAGAGGAGTTCGACTCTCCTAGGGACTACTATAAGACAAAAAAAACAAAGGTTAAAGATTAAAGATTAAAAACAGAAGATGGCTAATCATAAATCATCCCTCAAACGCATTCGTCAGACTAAGACCCGCACACTGCACAATCGCTACTATGCTAAGACAATGCGTAACGCAGTTCGCAAGCTGCGTGCTACCACAGACAAGGACGAGGCTGTGAAGTTGTATCCTGTCGTGCAAAAGATGCTCGACAAACTTGCAAAGACAAGCATCATACACAAGAACAAGGCTGCCAATCTTAAGTCAAGCCTTGCAGCCCACATCAATAAGTTAGGCTAAGCATACAACTCATTCATAATCGTTTACTGCAGTTCCTCAAAAGGAGCTGCAGTTTTTTGTATCCCACATAGACAACAACAACGCCAGCATCTACCTCAACAGTTGCGCAATACAACCCTGTCCACACCCCATCGCAATGCCAAAAGTCAACCATATAGCCACACAAACACATGACAAAGCGACAAAACAAATAAAACTACCACCTGCCAAGTGCATTTTTAACTCCTATTTTTTTCACTATCAACAAACATTTTACTACATTTGCAACCTATAAAGACGAAGATAAAATATGTCAAACACACAACAAACGCAGAACAACTATTCCGCCAGCAACATCCAGGTGCTGGAAGGTTTGGAAGCCGTTCGCAAGCGTCCTGCCATGTACATCGGCGACATCAGCGAAAAGGGCTTGCATCATTTGGTAAACGAGACTGTGGACAACTCCATCGACGAAGCGATGGCAGGCTACTGCACACACATAGAAGTCACCATTAACCCTGACAACAGCGTCACCGTTCAGGACAACGGTCGCGGCATCCCTGTCGATGAACACGCCAAGCTGCACAAGTCGGCACTCGAAGTGGTGATGACCGTCCTCCATGCCGGAGGAAAATTCGACAAAGGCTCCTACAAGGTATCTGGCGGACTCCATGGCGTGGGCGTAAGCTGCGTCAACGCATTGTCGTCACGCATGATTTCGCAGGTGTTCCGCGACGGAAAGATATACCAGCAAGAATACGAACGAGGCAAGGCGCTCTATCCGGTAAAGGTTGTTGGCGAGACCGAATTGCGCGGCACACGCCAGCAGTTCTGGCCAGACGACACCATCTTCACCACCACTACCTACCAATGGGAGATTGTTGCCCGCCGCATGCGTGAGCTGGCGTTCCTCAATGCAGGCATCACCATTACGCTCACCGACCTTCGTCCCGACGAAGAGGGTAACACAAAGCAAGAGGTATTCTACGCCAAAGACGGCCTGAAAGCTTTCGTTCGATACATTGACCGTCACCGCACTCATCTGGTAGACGACGTCATCTACCTGAAGACTGAGAAACAAGGCATACCCATTGAGGTAGCTATCATGTATAATACCGACTACTCGGAGAACATACACTCCTACGTCAACAACATCAACACCATTGAAGGCGGAACGCATCTGCAAGGTTTCCGTATGGCACTCACCCGCACGCTGAAGAAGTATGCCGACAATGACCCTGCCATCTCCAAGCAGATAGAGAAAGCCAAGATAGAGATTGCCGGTGAAGACTTCCGCGAGGGTCTCACTGCCGTTATCTCCATCAAAGTTGCCGAGCCGCAGTTTGAGGGTCAGACCAAGACTAAGCTGGGCAACAGTGAGGTTGCCGGTGCTGTGCAGCAGGCTGTAGGCGAAGCGCTGAGCAACTACCTCGAGGAGCATCCTACCGAGGCAAAGCGCATCTGCGAGAAAGTAGTGCTTGCCGCTACGGCACGTATTGCAGCCCGCAAGGCACGTGAAAGCGTACAGCGCAAGACCGTATGGAGCGGAGGCGGACTGCCTGGCAAACTTGCCGACTGTTCATCACGCGATCCGAAGAAGTGCGAAATATTCCTCGTCGAGGGTGACTCGGCAGGCGGAAGCGCAAAGTCTGGACGCGACAGACATACACAAGCCGTACTGCCACTGCGCGGAAAGATTCTTAACGTAGAGAAAGTGCCTTGGCATCGCGTATTCGAAGCTGAGTCAGTGATGAACATCATACAATCCATCGGGGTCCGATTCGGAGTAGAAGGCGAAGGCGATCGCGAAGCAAACATCGAAAAGTTACGCTATGATAAGATTATCATCATGACCGACGCCGACGTCGATGGCTCACACATCGACACACTCATCATGACACTCTTCTATCGTTTCATGCCCAAGGTGATACAAGACGGTCACCTCTATATTGCCACCCCGCCCCTATACCAGTGCTCCTACAAGAACAAGGTGAAGGAGTATTGCTACACAGAGCAGCAGCGGCAAGCATTCATCGAGAAATATGCTGAAGGCAAAGAAGACAGCAGTGCCATCCACACACAGCGCTACAAAGGTCTGGGAGAAATGAATGC
The DNA here is from genome assembly GCA_900320845.1 of uncultured Prevotellaceae bacterium. Classification (GTDB taxonomy): domain Bacteria; phylum Bacteroidota; class Bacteroidia; order Bacteroidales; family Bacteroidaceae; genus Prevotella. The sequence goes on from ONTS01000017.1 coordinate 41,734, forward strand.
CGAGCAGCTGTGGGAAACCACCATGAACCCCGCCACGCGTCTGCTCAAACAGGTAACAATAGAGAACGCTGCTGAAGCCGACGAGATATTCTCCATGCTTATGGGTGATGACGTCGAGCCAAGACGAGAATTTATTGAGAAGAATGCAACCCTCGCCAATGTGGATGCATGATAACAAGATAAAAAATGCAGCCTTGACGACATAACAGACAATCCCTTTGGAGCGCGATACATGCTCTGAAGGGATTGTTGTGTTACCCTTACTACACAACCTGTCACGCAACTGACGTCTGTACTTACACAAAAAACACTATACCTCTCATCCTCAGTCTCTCATGAACATACGCCACTTGCTTATTGCCGGCATGCTGCTGTCGGTAGTCACAATAAATGGTCAGCATTTGGAAAGCGGCTATCTACGCTACCAAATGTCCTTCGGAATGCAGAAGACAGAAAATGCCGACAAGCTGTTCGAACATGCCTACCGACTGGAACTTACCGACACACTGTTCCGGACAGAGGCATTACCCAACGACTCGACAAGAAACTTCCTTGTCAACAGCGTCATGCAGGACTACTTCTATCGCCAGAACAGATTCGACCAAGCCTGTCAGTGCGGTCAGCGCGCCATAGCCTTCTACAACCAGGACATCGACGACATCACTTATGCCAAATGTCTCAACACCTTTGCAGCCATACATCAGAGCACTGGCAACTTCAGCGATGCCATGCACTATCAGCACGAGTGTATCAAGATAGACCTCAGGTCGGGCAACGAAGAAGAACTCTCCTCCTCGCTCAACGCCCTTGCAGCTATGTATCTCACTGCCCGTCAGCCTTCCGAGGCCCTGACGACCATAGGACAAGCCATACACATTGAGCGCAAGCTGGGTAACAACGAACGTCTCGCCGTACGCTTGGGCATAGCAGCCCAAGCGTACAAGAAACTGCACCAGCCTGACAAAGCGCTGTCAGTAGCCCAGGAAGCCTACCGACTGGACCTAAACAGCGGCAGAAAGGCACAAGCCGCCATACATGCCATACAGATAGCATCCATCTTTATCGACATGGGCATGTACAATGCTGCCTCACAGATGGTGGACAAAGCCCTGCCACAGCTCCGCGAGGACAACAACCGCCACTATTTGGCTATAGCCTACCACCTTCACGGACAGATTGCCGCACAGAACAACAATATCAGGCAAGCCGAAAAGGACTATCAGACAGCCATAGGCATGGCAAGCTTCACACGCAGCAAGTATATAGAGAAGAACTGTCTGTACTCCATCTACCAACTCTACCGCAACAACGATATCAACAGGGCCATGCCCGCCCTCGAGCGTTATGTACAGCTGAGCGACTCCTTGTACAATGAAGAGGTGGCAAACATGCAGAATCTGTATCTGGCAAAATACAAGACCACCCAACTTCGTGCCCACAACCTGTCGTTGAGCGAGACCAATGCGCAACAACAGCGCGCCAACATGTGGCTGAAGATTCTTACCGTGGCACTCGGGCTGCTTCTTGTCTCGGCATTGCTGCAGAGTATCTATCTGTTCCGCAAGCGTACACGCAATATACGGCAGATGAGAGAGCTCACCGTGGCTCGCACACACTTCTTCACCAACCTCACACACGAGTTCCGCACACCTCTCACCGTCATCAATGGCATGAGTCAGCAGATTGCCGACGGACACATCACCGACGACAACGAACTGCAAAAGGCTGCAACAGCCATCAACCGCCAAGGACAACGGCTCATACATCTCACCAACCAGATTCTCGACGTAGGCAAACTGCAGACATCGCTGGCCGACCCGCACTTCCGTCACGACAACATCCTGCCCATCCTCGCCATGATTGTGGAGTCATATCTTCCCTATGCAGGCATCAGACAGGTGACACTGCAATACCGCCACCCCGACAATCCCATCGTATTCGACTTCGACCCCGACTACATGCGAAAGCTCATTACCAACCTATTGTCCAACGCCCTGAAGTTCACGCATGCCGGAGGCACCATCACCCTCGCCATAACACAGCACGACGAACAGCACATAGGCATCACCGTGGCAGACACCGGCGAAGGCATAGCACCCGAGGTAATGCCACACATCTTCGACCTGTTCTTCCAAGGACACACCAACAGCCGCACTATAGGCACAGGCATTGGACTGTCGCTGAGCAAAGAGATAGTAGACGTGCTGCGAGGAACCATCAGCGTAGACAGCAAGCTGGGCGAAGGGACCACCTTCACCATCATATTGCCACAGCGACAAGGCAGAAAAGAGTATCCACCCATTGCCCAAAAAGAGTCGTTACCACCCCTCCCCACCTATCAGTTCGACGAAGGCGAACAACCCGACGACGCCGAGCTGGAAGAAGAAAAGCCTACCGACACCACACCCACCGTACTCGTCGTGGAAGACAATGCCGATGTGTCGTCATATATCAACTCGCTGCTACGCAACGACTACACCCTCATCTTCGCCGCCGACGGAAAGGAAGGACTGCAGAAGGCACAGCAAACCATCCCCGACCTCATCATCACCGACCTGATGATGCCACTGCTGTCGGGCGAAGAACTGTTGAATACCGTGCGCTCCACAGAGACCATCTCCCACATACCCATCATCATCATCACCGCCAAAGCCGAGCAGACACACCGCATCAATGCCTTCGACAAGGGCGCCGACGCCTATCTCACCAAGCCCTTCAACGCCGACGAGCTGAGTGTGCGCGTGCAACAGCTCATCGTACAACGCCGCAATCTGCGCGAAACCTTCGCCTTTGCCCTGCGGAGAGGTATCGAAAAGGAAATAGTGCTCAACGATACCGACCGCACATTCCTCACTCGCCTGCAAGACACAGTCCACCATCTGCTGCGCGAAGGCACACTCACCGTCGATAATGTAGCTTCAGAGATGTGCCTCAGCAACCGACAGCTGCTCAGGAAGGTACAGGCGCTGACAGGAGAGACAACCGTACAATACATCCTGCACCTGCGATTGCAGCTGGCGAGAAGACTGTTGCTTGAACATCCGTCAGCACTCGTATCGGAGATTGCCATAAAATGCGGATTCGAAGAGGTGGCACACTTCTCCAAGAAGTTCAAGCAGATGTACCAGATAACGCCCTCCGAACTGCGCGCAGCCAACAATAAAGTATAAAATGGGAGGACATCGGCAAAGTAAGTTCGCTGATGGTAGTAAGAACTTTTACTGATGGCAGTCAGAACTACACTGATTCATGTTGCAATATCACTGATTTTGGTGACCAAAATCAGTGATATTGTATTTTTGTTGAGCCTCATTCGGATAATGAAGAGGGAACAATAGCAAACCAAAGTCATCAAGATGGGTCAGCAAAGTCGACGACTTTGGTCTGCCGACGGACACCAGCCCGACACCAACCAAATAACGATGCGGGACGAACTGTTGCCAGTCCGAAACTGAAAAAATAGTGAAAATGCAGAAAATCAGCCACATTTGTCCGTTTCTGACAACACAATGGCGAAAAAAAACAACTCTCTTCGACCCTTGCCAGCGTAAATTTGCAACGTGAGCAGGAAAGTCATCACAACACAAACGGAGGCATTCACACACACTTACTAATATTCTATATAGCTCACATCCCTATAGTGATGCCTCCAACCGACTTTTTTTTATCATCATTCAATAATAGTTTTGTTATCTTAGCATGAGGTCGTGTCAAAAGTAACCGACACGACCTCTTTTCGTCTTACCACTTCACCTTCCATTGTAATATCTCATTATCAGGCTGCGATTCTATAAATGCG
>ONTS01000045.1 GCA_900320845.1 uncultured Prevotellaceae bacterium
AAGCCCGGACAAATGAAGTATCTCCAAGCCCTCGACCATCTCAATCCAACCCATGAATACGGTGTAGCCTTTGAGCGCGGTACCCGACTGACACTGCCCCACCGCAAGATTTACTATATTTCAGGAACGGCCAGCATCGACAACCAAGGGCAAGTACTCTACCTCGGCGACGTGGAGCGACAAACCGCGCGACTGCTGGACAATATCCGTGCACTGCTTGCTGACGGAGAAGCACAGATGAGCGACATCCGTTACTTCGTCGTCTACCTGCGCGACTTCGCCGACCGCAAGACCGTAGGACGCTATCTCGACAGCCATCATCCCGGCATACCCTATGTACTACTCCACGCCAAGGTTTGCCGTCCACAATGGCTAGTGGAGATGGAGTGCATGGCCGAGAAAGACATGGAAGAATAGCTTTTAGTCAAAATATCATAAAACACGCACTGCCACCGCACAATTATTTGTTACTTTCAGAAAAGAATGCTATCTTTGTGAGTGATATAAAGTCAAACAACATTTAACACAACAAAAACATTATGGCAAAGAGAAACGAAGTATATAAGTGCGCTGAGTGCGGCAACATCGTAGAGGTTATCGTTCCCACAGACAAGGACGTATGCGGATTCAAGCAGCTCAAGGAGAACACCACCGACGCTGCCACAGAGAAGCACGTTCCCGTCGTGGAGAAGATCGAGGGCGGATACCGCGTCACCGTAGGCGAGGTTGAGCACCCCATGACTGAGGCTCACTACATCCAGTTCATCGAGCTCATCACCGACAACAACGAGGTGCTGCGCAAATATCTCACCCCGAGCGACAAGCCAGTGGCAGAGTTCAAGACCGACGCCAAGAACGTCTACGCACGTGAGTATTGCAACCTCCACGGACTGTGGCGCTCTAAGTAAACGCAAAGACTATGGCAGCGGCTCGTTTTAGCGGCCCTGCTGCCCATCCTATAGAAAGAAAGCCAGACTACCTTATCCGTAGTCTGGCTTTTTTGTTAAGCTTTGAGCATTCCACATTCAACCCATTCAACATTTATCACTCAACATTCATCATTCAGCCAATTCATCGTCCAACTCTCAACTGTCAACACTCCGTGCATTCATCAGTCGACACTCTGTACTTTCATCATTCCACACTCATCATTCAACATTCCATTCATTCCACACACAACATTCAACATTCAAAAATTGGTTATATGCCGGAAAATGCTTAATTTTGCAAGGTTAAAGTGATTTACAACTCATAGGTATCCATTATATGTCCAGTTTACACCGCATAGCACAATATCTCTTGAAGCCTATTACACGCAATGGTGTATTTTTCTTCATGATGTACACTCTTGGCATTGTCACCGCCCTGATAGCGCCATCGAGTGATCGTGTGGACTTCAACAGCGACCATTTCCTTTATGACAATCTCTTTGTGCGCCGCCTGCTCTATGTAGTCATCTACGCTACCACCATGGCCGATGTCTACTGCTATTGGAAGTTCGGCTCCACGCTCAATCCGGCCATGCTGCTTTTGGTTGCGGAGACCGACAGCCGCGAGGCCAGTGAGTTTCTGAGTTCCTATCTCACCCCCGACGTGCTCTTCTCGCCGGTCGGCTGGATCGTGCTGCTCATCGTGGTTCACGCCCTCATTGCCCTGCGACACCGGTGGTGCCGGTTGCTCACAGAGCGTCAGCATCTGCTCTTTGAAGCATGGAAAGACCGTACCCGCCAACGTTGGCAACACGTGCCTGTGACGCTGATCAGTGGCATCGCCGTGGCCGTCCTGCTCATCACCAGCGCCATCACCAGTTGGCACAACAAGGTGGAGATGACCCGCATGATGACGGCACCGACCATTGGCACCATCGAGCATAAGCTCACCGCCGCCGACCACGCACAGTTCTACTTGCCCATCTACCGCTTGGCCTTCAGCATGTACAGCAACCACCTCGCCTCAATGCAAGTGGAGAAGTGCATTGCCGCCGCCAAGAATGCCAAGGTAGACTCGTGCAGCTACACCTCGCCAACCATCGTGCTCATCATCGGCGAGAGCTACAG
>ONTS01000006.1 GCA_900320845.1 uncultured Prevotellaceae bacterium
AAAAATCTGGGACATGACAAAGCCCTGGCTTGGGAAAGTCGGGGCTTTGTTTCATAAAAAACAAAAGAGGCCGTGTCTGTTACTTTTGACACAACCTCTCTTTATTGTAGTTTATCGGCATCTGCGATGAGCAACTCTTGTTACTGGAGCAGTTGCCATTGGTTGGCGCGACGGTGTAGTTGCTCACGGAAAAGGGAGTCTATGCAGATGCACGGACTCCCCTAGTCTTTACCCTTTAGCTTCTTACTACTGTGTGCAGGTATCAGTTGCAGTTGGTGAGTGCGTTTCCGCAGAGCCATTCAGCCTGAATCCATCCCACGTTGTTGCCTGTGTAGGTGCGGCATTTCACCCAGTCGCCTTGCACCTCGAGCGGGCGCAGTTGCATCTCGACGTAAATGGTGAACACCTTTTTGCTGTTTTCGTCGGGCTGTTGGTAGAGATAGAGCGTCTCGTCGCCGTAGTTGCGTGTGCTGACGCTGATTACCGATGAGTGAATCCAGTAGCCGTTGCGTGACCCTTTCAGTTTAATCATTCCTTCAAATCCGTTGTTGTCGACGCAGAAGTATGAGTTGTCGCATATACGCCACCAACCGTTTTTTGCGTTTTCCACCTCAAACATGGCAATACGGCCTTGCGGTATGCGGTCGACCACTTTGCCTTTGGGCGCATTGCGTATGTTGGTGGCTGTCTTACTATGGTCTTCGAGGTATACGGCAAGGGATTGTGCATGAAGGCTAAGGGACAATACCATCACGACGAGCGAGCATAACAGTTTTTGTTTCATAATCTTTCCTATTTATGTGTATCTATTTTATTACCGATCGATATGGTATAAAAACGTTCATGACAAAGGTAGTATTTATCTTTGTATTTCTTCAAGAAAAAACATGAAAAACCCATATAAAAGTGAATATATTGCTAGAAACACGTATCTTTGCACGAATAGAACTCAACAAATACGCACCTCACACAGCGCGGTGGGTCATTGTCGGGCATATACATCATTTATTAAGCTAACAAACATTTATACCATGGAACAAGGACTTATTTACGAAATATGTGGCTGGTGCGCCAGCATCGGTATGATACTGGGTTATCTGCCGCAAGCTATAGAGACCATCCGCACACGCAACACTGACGGCATAGCGTTGCCCACCTTCCTCATGATGGCTGTGGGTGGCGTGTGCTTCATGCTGCAGGGCATACTGCACAAGCCCGATGTGCTTTGGGCGCTGTTCCTTACCAACTTGGTTACCACCTCATGCAGCGTCATCGTATTCAGCATCAAGGTGTACAACGACTATATTAAGAAGAAAAAGTAAACAACGACATATCCATTTCCATCTATTATGGACTACAATTTCAGAGATATTGAACGCCGCTGGCAGCAACAGTGGCAAGAAAATGGCACCTACCGCATCAGCGAAGATGCTACGAAAAAGAAATACTACGTGCTCAACATGTTTCCCTATCCCAGCGGAGCGGGACTCCATGTGGGACATCCTTTAGGCTATATAGCTTCGGACATCTATGCACGCTGGAAGCGACACCAAGGCTTCAACGTACTGAATCCTATGGGCTACGATGCTTATGGTCTGCCAGCCGAGCAGTATGCCATACAGACGGGCCAGCACCCGGAGAAGACTACCAACGAGAATATTGCCCGCTACCGCGAGCAGCTGGACAAGATAGGCTTCTCGTTTGACTGGAGCCGCGAGGTGCGCACATGCGACCCAAAGTACTACAAGTGGACGCAGTGGGCGTTTATCAAGATGTTTGACAGCTACTACGACCGCCGTTCCGACAAGGCTCTGCCCATATCCGAACTCATCCACCACTTCGAAAACCATGGCACTGAGGGTCTGGAAGCAGCCTGCTCTGAGCCCCTCTGCTTCACCTCCGAAGAGTGGAAAGGCTTGGACGAGACTGCACAGCAGGAGATACTGATGAACTATCGTATCGCCTTTGTGGGAGAGACGATGGTGAACTGGTGTGCCGAGCTGGGCACCGTGCTCGCCAACGATGAGGTGGTAGACGGCATTTCCGTACGCGGTGGCTACCCTGTGGTGCAGAAGAAGATGCGCCAGTGGTGTCTGCGTGTGTCAGCCTACGCACAACGGCTACTCGAAGGCCTCGACACCGTAGACTGGACAGAGTCGCTCAAGGAGACACAACGCAACTGGATAGGCCGCTCGGAAGGCGCAGAGATACGCTTCAACGTGGCAGACAGCGACGAGAGTTTCGTAGTGTTTACCACACGTGCCGACACCATCTTCGGCGTCACCTTCATGGTGCTGGCTCCTGAGAGTGAACTCGTGCCACAGCTCACCACAAAAGAGCAACAGGCAGAGGTGGAACAATACCTTGATTACGTGAAGAAGCGTACCGAACGCGACCGCATGACCGACCATCGCGTGACAGGAGTGTTCTCCGGCAGCTATGCCATCAACCCCTTCACCAACGAACGTATACCCATCTGGATCAGCGAATACGTGCTGGCGGGCTACGGTACAGGCGCCATCATGGCAGTGCCGGCGCACGACTCACGCGACTATGCCTTTGCACGGCACTTCAACCTGCCCATCATACCCCTCATCGAGGGTGCCGACGTCAGCGAAGAGAGCTTCGACGCCAAGGAAGGTGTGGTGATGAACTCGCCGAAAGCAAATGAGGCAACTGGCGGACTGACACTCAACGGACTGACCGTGAAGGAAGCCATCGCCGCCACCAAGGAATACATAGTACGTACAGGCATTGGCAAGGTGAAGGTAAACTACCGCCTTCGCGACGCCATCTTCTCCCGTCAACGCTACTGGGGAGAACCCTTCCCCATATACTACAAAAACGGTATGCCCTATGCGCTGCCCGAGACATGTCTGCCACTGCTGCTGCCCGACATCGACGAATACCGTCCCACCGAGAGCGGAGAGCCCCCTCTGGGAAGAGCCAAGCAGTGGGCATGGGACGAAAAGAACCAAAAGGTGGTTGACAAGTCGCTCATCGACCATGTCAGCGTGTTCCCGCTGGAACTCAACACTATGCCAGGCTTTGCCGGTTCTTCGGCATACTACCTGCGCTACATGGACCCGCACAACACCGAGACATTGGTTTCGGAAGCTGCCGACACCTACTGGCAGAATGTTGACCTGTATGTGGGCGGCACGGAACATGCCACCGGACACCTGATATATTCCCGTTTCTGGAACAAGTTCCTCTTCGACCTCGGCGTGAGCTGCCAGGATGAACCCTATCGCAAGCTCGTCAACCAGGGAATGATACAAGGACGCTCCAACTTCGTGTACCGTGTAGAGGACAACGGAAAGCAAGGAGCCAATGGACAGCCCCTGTTTGTATCGGCAGGACTGAAAGAGCTGTACGACAACGTGACCCCCATACACGTTGATGTGAACATGGTGCAGAACGATGTGCTCGACATCGACCGCTTCCGTGCCTGGCGCCCGGAATACAAGGATGCCGAGTTTGTGCTCGAAGAGGGCAAATACATCTGCGGATGGGCTGTAGAGAAGATGTCAAAGTCGATGTTCAACGTGGTGAACCCCGACGACATCGTAGCCCGTTACGGAGCTGACACACTACGTCTGTATGAGATGTTCCTCGGTCCTGTTGAGCAGTCGAAGCCCTGGGACACCAACGGCATCGACGGCTGCCACCGTTTCCTGAAACGCCTGTGGGCACTCTATGCCCGCGACAGCGTAGTCATCACCGACGAGACACCCACGCCAGCTATGCAGAAGAGCCTGCACACACTGATAAAGAAGGTGACGGCTGACATTGAACACTTCTCCTACAATACCAGCGTGGCAGCGTTCATGATCTGTGTGAACGAGCTGACACAGCAACAGTGCCATCATCGCGACATCCTGCAGCCGCTCATCATCCTGTTATCGCCATTTTGCCCGCACATGGCAGAGGAGTTGTGGCACATCGTGGGCAACGACACCACCGTGGTCGACGCTGCATGGCCCCACTGCGATGAGCGCTATCTGGTGGAAAGCGAAGTGCAGCTCACGGTAAGCTTCAACGGCAAGGCGCGTTTCCAGATAACAGTGCCCGCCGATGCCGACAGCAAAGCCATTGAGGAGACCGCACTGAACGACGAACGCACACCGCGCTACACCGAAGGCAAGCAGGTGGTGAAGGTCATCGTGGTGCCCAAGAAGATTGTCAACATCGTTGTGAAATAACCAGCAGCCCCTATCCACAGCGGCTGTAACATCTATCACGCATCAACCATGTTGCCGTCTGCCCACACTAAAGGCATAACAGGGTAGTAGGCAACGCTTTACCATATTCTAACCCTATGATTCGATACTTATTCAGCAAGAAAGACTGGCTTCTGCGCGAGGCCAAAGACTATCTCTTCATCACCCTGGCTCTCTGCCTGTATGCCGTGGGATGGACCGTGTTTCTGCTTCCCTACGAGATTGTCTCGGGTGGTGTCACCGGTGTGTCAGCCATCATTTACTACGCCACGGGCTTCCCCATAGGCTACAGTTTCTTCCTCATTAACGCCGCCCTGCTCGTCGTGGCACTGCGCATATTGGGCTTTAAGTTCATGACGAAGACCATCTACGCCATCTTTGTGGCCTCGCTGCTGCTCACCTTGGCACGTGGACTGGTGGTGGACGAAAACGACAACCTCATACAGATACTCGGTCCGGGACAGGAGTTCATGTCTATCATCATCGGCTGCAGCCTCATCGGCATGTCGCTTGCCATCGTGTTCCTGAACAACGGCTCCACCGGCGGCACCGACATCATCGCTGCCTGTGTCAACAAATACAAACCCATCTCGCTCGGACGCATACTGATATTCGTCGACCTCATCATCATCGGCAGCTCATACTTCGTGTTCCACGACCCAAAAAAGCTTGTTTTCGGCTTCTGCACGCTGATTGTCTGCGACTTGATGGTGGACTACGTGATGAACGCCCGACGCGAATCGGTGCAGTTTCTCATCTTTTCCAAGAAGTATAACGAGGTAGCCGACGCCTTGGGTAAAGCCACTCACCGAGGCATCACTTTGCTGGACGGCAAGGGATGGTACACCGGCGACGAGACGAAAGTGATATGTCTGGTTACCAAGCGCCGCGAGAGTGTCAACGTGTTCCGCATTATTAAGGTGGTAGACCCCGATGCTTTCGTATCGCAAAGCACCGTGATTGGCGTCTACGGAAAGGGCTTTGACACCATAAAGGTGAAAGTCAACGACAAAGATAAGAACCTGATAGACGCATAAAACCATCAATGATACCAACCTTTCAGCCACCCTCCACCACACATTCTATACCTGCCATGGACCACATTGTATTTGCTACCAACAACGCTCACAAGCTAAGTGAGGTGCGCCAGATGCTTGACGGCATAGTAGAGGTGCTGTCGTTGGCAGACATCGACTGCCACGACGACATTCCCGAGACCGCCAACACGCTGGAAGGCAATGCCCTGCAGAAGGCGCAATGGGTGTTCACTCGTTATGGCTACGACTGCTTTGCCGATGACACAGGGCTGGAAGTGGACTGTCTCAACGGCGCACCTGGTGTATTTTCGGCGCGATATGCAGGCGAGGGGCACAACGACAATGCCAACAAGCGCAAACTCCTTGCCGACATGAAGGATGCCGCCAACCGCCAAGCTCAGTTCCGCACCGTCGTAGCGCTGATAGAAGCCAAGCCAAGAGAAGACAATAACGACGTCGATAGCGAGACACACTGTTTCGAAGGCATCGTAAGAGGCCAACTCCTTGAGAAAGAACGTGGTGCGGCGGGTTTCGGCTACGACCCTCTCTTTGTCCCCGACGGCCACAGCATGACCTTCGCACAAATGACAGCTGAACAGAAAAACGCCATATCGCACAGAGCAATGGCTGTGGCAAAGCTGGTGGACTATCTGAAAAACAAGCAAGAAAACAAGTAAGAAAAACAATAAAAAACCCCACACTCACGTATATATTACAGGAGTGATGACTAACCATCGCCTCACCATAACCATGATAAGATACCGCATTGTTACGCTATTGCTCACCGTCTTCTGCATCGGTCATGCCCTCGCCATAGGGACATGGAACATCTACCATGCCTATAATGACATCACACAGATTGTTCCCATGTCGCAGCGTGTGTATGTGTTGAGTGCAGGCGGACTGTTCTCCTACAATGTAAACGACCAGAGCGTGCAGACCTACACCAAGGCTGATGCGCTGAGCGATAACAACATAGCATTGATTGAGTCCAACAAGGCGACCCAAAAGCTTGTGATTGTCTACCGCAACAGCAACATCGACCTGCTGGACGATAACACACAGCAGACGACCAACATCTCTGCCTACTACAGCCGCTCGATGATGGAGGACAAGACGGTGTACCACATCAACATGAACGGGCAGTATGCCTATCTCTCCACAGGCTTCGGCATACTGATACTGAACGTGGCGCGAGGCGAAATAACCAACACCTACAACCTGGGGTTCCGCATCGACTACAGCTATATAGAAGACCAATGGCTCTATGCAGCCTCGTCAACGAACGGTCTGTACCGCGGCTCCACCAAGACCAACCTGCTCGACAAAGCAAACTGGCAACGCGTAGGCGAATATACGCCACGTCAGGAGAACAAGACCACCGTGGAAGACACGCGCAATAACCTCATCTGGACCACTACCGGAAAAGGCATGCTCAGCGCCTATCGCACTACCGACGGACAGCAGCAGACAGTGGTAAGCAACATACGCCCCGACGGACCGGCATACAACTACTTTGGCTTCATGCGCCACATCAACGGCAAGCTATACTCCGTCGGTGGCGGATTTACGGCGCTTGCCGAAATCATCAGACCTGCCGCCGTGCAGACCTACGATGGACAGACGTGGACGCTGTTTGAGGAAGATATCAGACAATACATCAACCATAACTACGAGAATATGCTCTCTGTGGACGTCGACCCTACTGACGCACATCGCGTTATCGTTACGGGCAAGAGCGGCGTGTACGAGTTTATAGACGAAAAATTCTCTCGGCACTGGAATATAGAGAACAGTCCGCTGCAATCTGCACTCACCGACAATCGCGACTATGTACTCGCCATGGGCTGCAAGGTCGACAGTCGCGGCACGCTGTGGACCGTCAACGCACAGGCAGAGTCGCAGTCGCTCCTCGAAATGAGTAAGGACGGACAATGGACGTCGCACCACAAGAGTGTGCTACTCAACGAAGACAACCGCTCCTACGGCGGACTGCGCTCGGTAATCATCGACAGCCGCGAGCTGGTGTGGTTTACCAACTACCACTGGGACGGCCCCTCCTTCTACGCCTATAGCCCGAAAAACGATGGTATACTGCCCTTCAAGTCGTTCCTCAACCAAGACGGCACACGCATGAACCCCTACTTCGCACAGTGCATAGCCGAAGACGCCTCCCACAACATCTGGGTGGGCACCAACGTGGGACCCATCGTGGTCTACGCTGAGGACATAGCCAACAACGACAACAGCCACATCAACCAGGTGAAGGTACCCCGCAACGACGGAACAAACTTTGCCGACTACCTGCTGGACGGCGTCAACATCACCTGTATCGCCGTCGATGGTGGAGGACGCAAGTGGTTTGGCACGGGCTCGAACGGCGTCTACCTCATAAGCACCGACAATAACACACAGATACACCACTTCACCACCGACAACAGCCCGCTGCTGAGCAACAACATCGAGTCGATAGCCATCAACGGCAAGACAGGCGAGGTATTCATCGGTACCAACATCGGACTGTGCTCATACATGAGCGATGCCACCGACACGCACGAGCGCATGGATAAGGACAACGTGTATGCATATCCCAACCCCGTCAGACCCGACTACAACGGGCTTATCACCATCACAGGCCTCACCTACGACGCCGATGTGAAGATAGTGACCAGCAACGGTGTTCTCGTCAATCAGGGACGCAGCAACGGCGGCAGCTACACATGGGACGCCACCGACATGGAGGGACACCGCGTGGCAAGCGGCATTTACATGGTGCAGACAGCAACAAGCGACGGAAAGAAGGGAACAGTGTGCAAAATTGCCATCGTAAACTAAACAAACACCCAACACATAGCGACCAACATGCCAATGGATAACCCACTGCAAATACGAATGAATAGCCTCGACATACTTCGGGGTTGGTGTATGATAGCCATACTCTTCTTCCATTCGCAGATGTACTACTTCGGCACCGATGTAGTGCCATATACTTTGTATGTGCCCAACGCATTGGCATTGTTCTACTTTATCTCCGGTTTTCTCGCCTATCGCGAACAGCAACCTGTCAAGACAGCCATGAAGCGCATTGCCCTGCGCCTCATCATGCCCTATTTCATCTTTGCCACGTCGATAAGCATCGTCAAGATGCTGATATACTTCGGTACTATCGACTTCCGCGTGCTGGGCTCGATGGTGCTCTCTGGACGTGCATCGTGGTTTGTGGCAGCCCTCATCATCATTGAGTTGCTGTTCCTCGTAGTGCGCAAGATTACCCAAGACAACACCTGGGGCATTTTGTTGGTGGCGTTGATAAGCGTCGTGGGCTCCTACTTCCTGCAACGTTCGCCGGTCATCGATACCAACTTTGAAAACGGCATCCCCTTCGCCCTGCCGCCGGCACTGGTGGGATTGTTCTTCTACTGCATAGGATTCCTCTATCACAGACATATGCTGCCCTGTATCCCCAAGCCCACAAGCATGGGCTATGTGCAGCGTGATGGCGACGAACACCGCCAACTCCCGAGCAGAGCATTCACCATCACTTATTCGTGGCTCATACCCACACTGGTGCTCTTCCTGATCGTCAAGCTGTTTGAGGCCCAAAAGGGATATGGTTTCCTCTTCGCCAGCCTCTATGCCGACCCGTTCGCCCTATTCATCCTTGACATGTTGCTGGGCTGTGTAGGTATCTCCTCCTTGCTACTGCTACTCTGGCAAGATACCTATATGGTAGAACAAGACAACAGCTTAAAAAGCAAGAAAGAGAGCATATACTGGTTTATGTCGCCGGCGTGGATCGGCATGCACTGCATGGTGTTCTATTTCTTCAGCGGAGGTGTACCGCTCGTTGTCGCCTTCGTGCTCAAGAAGTACGTCTTCAGCCCCGACCACCACAACACCTGGTGCTTCGACATGGGCTTCTGGTTCACCTTCCTCGCCGTAATAGTCATCACATCCACCATAGCATGGGTGATCTACCGCTATCTTCCGTTCCTGCTGGGACGCAAAGTGAGGGTTTACGACAAATGAAAGCAAAAACACCTCAAGCAAATAATTACTAACCCTATAAAATTATTTATCATGAGCAACACACCAACTCCACACATTGAGGCCAAGTACGGCGATATAGCCGAAACCGTCATCATGCCGGGCGATCCCCTGCGCGCCAAATTTATGGCTGAGAACTTCCTGAAGGACATCGTACAGTTCAATGGTGTTCGCGGTATGCTCGGCTACACTGGTACCTTCAACGGCAAACGTGTCAGCATCATGGGACACGGTATGGGTATTCCCTCCATCGGTATCTACTCATACGAGTTGTATCACTTCTATCGCGTAGAAACCATCATCCGCGTTGGTTCAGCCGGTGCATACAGCACAGACCTCAACCTGGGTGACCTGGTTCTCGCTATGGGCGCAAGCACTGACAGCAACTACTGCGACCAGTACCACATTCCCGGCACCTTCGCACCTATTGCCGACTTCGACCTGCTACGTAAGGCTGCTGACGCTGCCGAAAGCTTCGGCTACAATTATAAGGTGGGCAACCTGCTGTCGTCAGACATCTTCTATCGTGAGTTCCCCGAAATCACAGAATGGACCAAGATGGGCATCCTGGCAGTAGAGATGGAAGCCGCCGGACTGTACATGAACGCTGCCCGCGCCGGCAAACGCGCACTCACCATCTGCACCATCTCCGACCACGTGGTGAAAGGCGAAGCATGCACAGCAGAAGAGCGCCGGACCACATTTACCAAGATGATGGACGTTGCACTTGCTTGCATCTAATAAGACTTACACAAAGTCGGATACAAAGAAAGAATGCCTATTTGTTTTTAGGCATTCTTTTTTTGCCATTTATAAAAATATGTTAACTTTGTAGCGAACATCGTTATGGTCTTACCGCATTAAAACACACAATATAAGTACATTTCCACAAACGAAGCTCATTCTATAACACTATAACCATTAACTAAAATCAACTATTATGCAACAAGCTGTTCCTCAATTAGGTTTCGGCGAGGCAGTACAACTTGCCATTAGCCGTGTTAAAGAAATGGACGGTCGTAGCCGCCGTTCTGAGTTTTGGTGGACTGTACTTGCAGTGTTCATCTGCAATATTGTTCTTGCGTTCATTCCATACGTTGGAACCATTCTGAGCGTTTGCCTCATGGTAGCCATGATTCCTTTGATGATACGTCGTTGTCATGATGCTGGAAGCGAATGCCGTACATTGATTTATGTTGCTGTTGCCTGCTCGGCTGCGACAACAATTTTAGGTATGATACAAGGTATCTTGGCAGACAAAGCCTTAAAGCATTTGGACATGTCGGCCGCTAATTTACACGACACACTCAGAATACCCTTAATTCTGCTTGGTTTGGTGTCGCTTGTAGTTGGTATCTATCTTCTCATCAAGTTTGTTCAGGACAGCCAGCCTGGTACAAACCAGTGGGGTCCCTCACCCAAGTACCCCGACGGCATGCCTAACCAGAACTTTGGTCCTCAGCAGCCGCCGCAGATGCCTAACCAAAACTTTGGTCCTCAGCAGCCGCCACAGATGCCTAACCAAAACTTTGGTCCTCAGCAGCCGCCGCAGATGCCGCAATAAGCTGATTGGTTATTGTATCAGACACTAACAACGAAGGCGCGTTTCCAGTTTAGGGATGCGCCTTTTGCGTAGGGAAAAACAAATGGAAAGCCTATGCATGCCGAAGATGACGAGCGCATGGACCGATGATGATCCGGTAGCATTACCGTTGGCTCACAGAGACAGAAAAAGCAGCACAGGTAGGAAAGCCTGTGCTGCGATGGTTGGAGGAGGGTAGGGCGATGATTACATTCCCATACCGCCCATACCGTTGATGTCTATCTGATTGCTCTTCTGCTCCTTATAGTTGTTATCCACCTGCTTGCTCTCTTTTTGGGCAGCACCCTTCAGGTTACCGAAGTTGAAGCTGATATTGAGCATCACTGTACGCACTGGCACACGCACACGCTGGTGGTTACGATAATTGGGGCCTGTGCCATAGGAGTCGAAGCAGAAGCGTCCACCATGGCCCAGACCGGTGATGCCGGTGATACCTACTGTCAGCTTATCGTTGAAGAAGCTGCGGTTGATTGTGGCGTTAGCCATGTTGAATCCGCTGTTCCAGCCCGGCAGCGTGTACTGCTTTGTGCGGTTGATGACATAGAGGCTGAAGTTGAACTTGGCAGGCAGTTTCTGCTGCAGCCCAAACATAGAGTTGATGTTCCAGCCGTGGTTGGTACGACTGTTGAAACGGCTTTCGATATGTGTGTAGGCAACTTCTCCGTTGAGGATGAAGCGTGTAGAGGGCCAAGGCGAATAGCTTACAAACCATCCGAACGCCGACTGACGCGTCTTGGCAGCATTGGCATAGGTGCCGTGGTAAATGCCGTCTTGCACAAAGTTGCGTTCCGCGATAAGGTTCTCGCAGATGCGCTGCTGCAGATGGGTGGTGAGCATCAGCTTACCGGCGAAGACGTTGAAGGTCAGACGCATCGTGTGGGTCTTCTCGGCATCGAGCTCGGTGTTACCATAGGTGATACTTGTCGGATTGCTGCGGTTCACATAAGGGTTGAGATAGCTGATACTGGGACGCGAAATGCGCATGTTATAGCTCAGACCGAGATTTACCACCGGTGCGAAGGCGTAGGAGATGGTCATAGAGGGCACCAGATGTCCGTAGCGCTTGCTGAAATCGACACCCTCGCCACGAAGATAGTCGACATGCTGCCATGTCTGTTCGTAGCGCAAACCGGGCTTAAAACCCCATTTACCGATCTTGATATCATCTTCCAGATAGGCAGCGCCTACTTGGTTGCTGAAACGATAGCGCATGCTCATCGTCGGCTCATACACAAACGAACCTTCGTGGTCAAGGTAGTAGTCGGAGTTGGCATGGCTGAGGCGGTAGTTGTACTTCAAGCCATACGACAGCGTCATACTCTTGTTCACGGGGGTGGTAAAGTCGGCTTGAATGGTGTGTTCGGCAGTATGGTTGTGGTCGATAGACTTGCGGCTTGTCAGGTCGAGCGGCAGGGTATAGTCCTGGTCGAACAGCGTCCAGCTATCATTAGAATTGGGCTGATAGTTAAACTGATAGATGAGCGACATCCAGCTGGTGCGTTCTTTGTTGAAGAAACGCTGGTAGTCGGCGCTGGCCTCCAGCTGTTGCCAACCCTGCTTCTGTTGCATACGGTTGCTATATGAGAAGCCATCACCATAGATGCCGCCACTCCACGAAGTTGTCGGGTTGCCGGTGTCCTTATTGCGGTTCTTCATCAGAGAGAGGTTTACGTTGAGGTTTGACATGGAATCGAGCTCCACACCGGCACCCAACATCGCCATACCGAAACTTTGTATGTGGCGGCCCTTCTGATAATAGTTCATAAAGGTACTGCCAAGCTCCGACATCTGTTCACGGTTGATGTGCACCTCTGTGCCATCCATCTCCATATGGTTGCCGAAGATGCGCGCCGAATACGACCATTTGCCTTGCTGTCCTGTGAGGCTCACACCGCCTCCGATACCCTCTGGCGCTGCCATCAGATTGGCTTGGCCACTCACACCGTTCATCTTCTGCTGCTGGCCATCTTGCGACTGCATGACAATGTTGAGCACACCACCCGTGCCTTCGGCATCATAACGTGCACCGGGGTTGGTAACCACCTCTATGCTCTTCACCATGGAGGCAGGCATCTGCTTGAAGGCTATGCTCGCATATTGGCTGAGCATAGGGTTGGGCTTGCCGTTGACGTAGACCTGATAGCTGGAACTGCCGTTGACAGTGATGTTATCCTGTCCGTCGACGGTTACCATCGGCACCTTGCGCAGCATGTCGAGCACAGTCTGCGTGCGGCTATCCTGGTCGTTCTCCACGCTATAGGTCATCTTGTCGGTTTCCATTTTGACAAGGGGCTTAGTGCCAACCACTTCGACATTGGAGAGCATCTGCGCATCTTCTTTCATCAGAATGGTACCAAGGTCTATTTGCGACTCGTCATTGATGGTGAATGGTTGTTCAACGGTCTGCTTGCCGATGGCACTGACCTGCAAGATATATTGTCCTTTTCCTTTCACCTCCTGGTGAACCTTTCCTTCGCCGTCAGCAACAGATACAGCAATGGGCTTTTCCTTATCGGAAGGGGTGAATACACGCACGGTGGCATAGGGTTCTGACTCTTGTGTCTGTGCGTCTTTCAACAGGGCTTTGACAACGGTGGTCTGAGCTCCGGCAGCGATGCTGAAAAAGACGGCTACGAGCGTAACAACACCGCGGATAAGTTGTGTCTGAATAATCTTTTGTTTCATGTTATAGTGGTTTTATTGTTGGTTGTTATTCTTTTTCCAGTTAGTCCATGCACCGTCAACGGCTTCGATGTCAATGCCGAGCATCGACATTTGCCTGAACAGTTCAGGCAATGTGCGCTGGAGGAAGTCGTTGCGGCGCTGACGCATGATGCGCTTGCGGGCTCCGTCGCTGACGAAATAGCCCAAACCGCGTTGGTTGTATATCACATCTTCATGTGCCAGCTGCTCAAAGCATTTCATCGCAGTGTTTATATTGACCTGCAACAGAGCTGCATACTCGCGCACGGAAGGTATGCGGCTGCCTTCGGCATACTTGCCCGAGAGGATCTCGTCAGACAAACGGTCGGCCATTTGCAGATAGATGGGTTTATCGGGACTGAAATTCATAATAGATGCGGTTTTCAAAAGTAATTAAAAAAGTATGTATAAGCATATCTACACGTTGAACCACTTACGGCCCACGAGAGGCATGCGACGGAACAGTATGTAGGCAATGGCGACATTGATAATCGTCAGCACTGCCAGTATCCATGTCATGCCGGCGTCGGAAATGACAACTTTTATTTCCTGTTTGGTATCATATATATGTGAAAGGATGTAGCCGAGCAATAGTGTTATTGCGATGAGGATGATGAAGGTGAACAAAGGCGGCACTTTACGGAAGAAAGATCCGCCGAGCATGAAGAACGAAATCAACCATAACAACGACACAATGGTGGTGAAACTGTCGGCAGAACCATCAAAGTGTGCTTTCCAGCCTGACACGAAAAATTGCGATGCCAGAACAGCATCGGGCTTGCCAAAAATCATGGAGAACACCCACTGAAGAAGGTCGGCAGCCACGAAACCGATAACGCAACTCACCATCAAACACACGATAGCGAGGGATTCGCTTGCCACAAATTTCTCCAAGCGGGAAGCCGGAAGCATCAAATAGTTGATAGCCGACTGACGTTTCTTGAACAACGGAGAAAAAGCCAAGCCTGCACTGATGAACATGGTGAAAACAAGTGTGATAACACCAATACCTGCACAGTGCTTAAGCATGGAAAGGCGTGACACAGCGTCATTCTCAGGAAGCAACGTGTAAATGAAAAAGAAGAATAAAAACACGAGGAAGAATATCATGATGGCCTTAATATAGGAATTGCGATGGATGCCGAAGATGTATCTTACCACCTGCATAAAGCGTTTCAGATTAAAGTTTTTCATTATGAGGACTGTTTGATTGTTGAATAATATGAACGTTGATTGACAACGATGGAAATATGATTGATGAACTGTGATGATGCAAAATCACTGATATTGGTGACCAAAATCACTGATATTGGTATCCAGCTGTTCCTTAATGTCTGAATCATTATTACCTGACGATGATGCAAAACTTGCCATTTCATCGGCACGGAGGTTGCCGCTGATCATGGCATTGAACAGCATTTCGAGGTTGACAGGTGTCTCATCCATGTCTGCCGTGCGACGGACAACCACGTTGTTGCCCTGCAGCGACGGCTCTGCGTAGAGTTCGTCACCTGTCATCTGTCCCGGCTGACGTACGAGGAAGGCATAACGCTGAGCTATTGCGTCCATACCGGCGTTGAGAAGAATGCCTTCGCGGTTAATCATCAGCACATGGTCAAGCAGCGACTCTACATCGTGCACCTGATGGGTGGAGATGATGACGAGGCTGTCGTCGGCCATGTTTTCTGCCACGACTTTACGGAAGATGGCTTTTGAAGGAATGTCCATGCCGTTGGTGGGCTCATCAAGCAGCAACAACCGCACCCGGGTGGCAAGTGCAAGGCTCATATACACTTTCTTCTTCTGTCCCATCGAGAGGGCATTGAGCCGCACGTCGGGCGAGATGCCGAAGTCTTTAAGACAACGTTGCAGCGTCTCGTCACTGAAACGGGGATAGAATGGACGGTTCATTTCCACATAACGCTTCAGCGAAATGGCAGGCAAGTCATACTCTTCAGGGACGATGAACATGTCGCGGAGCATGTCGGGATGGCGCTTGCAGACGTCATATCCGTTTACCTCAATACGTCCTTTCTTTGGAAACAGTAAACTAGAAATCAGGTATAGCAATGTTGATTTACCGGTTCCGTTCTCACCAAGCAGTCCGTAGATGCGGTTTTCCTTCAGCTCTAGGCTGAAATCATGAAACACTTCTGCACCCTTTCCGGCATACTTGTAACTGATGTTGTCAATGGTTATCATTTTGTTGATGTGTTTATCATGCCTATGTCAGACATGTTGATGTAAAAATTGTTGCCCCTTCCTATATATTATATAAGGTGAGTGCGGCTCATATTATAGTGTAATAGTGTACTATGACACCGCAAAGGTGAGGATTTATTTTTATGTGTGCAAATTTTTTGCTACTTTTTTCTCAATGACAGAAAAAAAACTTTCTGCTTGTACCGGAAAAGCATTGCAGAAAGGCTGTATAGTAGGGATTTGCGTAGGGTGGAGGGACAAAAAAGCAGTCATCAAGTGTTGACGACTGCTTTTATATTGTAATATTGCTGTATGTGTCTGAAACTTGTTATCAGCTGTTGGTGGAGCTCTTCGTGCATTAGTAGGCGAGCAACTGTCCTGGACGGATGCGCATGTCGTTGCCTATGTTGTTCTTCCGGCAGAGCTCTTCGGGTGTGATGCCTCTTTTTCTTGCTATGGAATACACCGTTTCGCCTGCTTCCACCTTGTGGAACTTGGTCTGCCCCGTAGTAGGGACCGTTGCAGATGCAGTTGTATTCTGGTGCCCCTTAGGTGCATTAGGACTGTGTACGTCGGAAGGGTTATATGTGTTGGCTTTCTTTCCACGCAGTTGTGTGGCGCGGGCAGACTCGCGTTCAACAGTGGAACGACGGAAGTCGTAGTAGTCGCCAGTGACGTCTTGGGCACGGAAGTCGAAGAAAAGTGCGGGATTGAGTGCCACGCCGCACAGACGTGTTTCAAAGTGGAGGTGTGAACCGGTGCTTCGTCCGGTGCTACCACCAAGACCGATGGGCTGTCCTGCACGAACACGCTGGTTTTCGCTAACAAGTTGTTTTGAAAGGTGACCGTAGTATGTCTCCAAACCGTTCTCGTGACGGATGATTACATAATTGCCATATCCTTTGGCTTCATAGCGTACTACGCGTACTTTACCGCTCCATGCGGCGCGAATGGTGTCGCCTGTGTAGACCTTAATATCCAGTCCTTTGTGCACACGACCCCAACGCGGACCGTAGTTTGAAGTGATCACGCGGCTCGGTGTCGGCATGTGGAAACGGCGAAGGTCGATGCGATATGATTCGGGCAATGCTTCGCGAACGTGAGTAGATCTGCTGCTGAAGTCGCTATAGAGGTTTCCACCGGGATTGAAGCGGCTCTCGCGGGCTGTAATAGAGCGGAGAGTGAGGGTGTCTACCGAACGCATCTTACGGTCAACAGGTGCTTGACGGGCAAGCAGGTCCTGAGCCTGAGCGGTGAAAAGGGTGGAACTTGAAAGAATAAGAGTTGCTACTACGTTGCGAATGTTTGCTTTGCTAAAAATCATTGTGTGGTGTTTTGGTGAATACTATGTCCGCTTTCTGGGGCGTCGGCGGGGTGTACGGACAATCTTTTTATCAAAAGACGCTGCAAAGATAACGCGTTTAGCGTGAAAAATTGTCTGGATTAACGTTTTTTTATTGAAGTTTAACCTTTCAAACAGGTCATAAACAGCTCGTAACGCCTATGTATAGGGAAGGGAGGGGAGGTAGATTTATTTTGGAGGTTTTAGATTGAAAATGTCTAATTTGTTTAAACTTTTTAACATTTCAAGACATCTTTCCGACTTTCCTACCCTTTCTGGCAGGGGTAAATATCAGGAAATGGCTCCCCAGTTGATGTTGTCTTTCTTGAGTTGTTTCATCCTTTGCCACAGCATTTGGTATGCCGGTGCATTGCAGTCGGGATCGTTGTCTATGATGATCTTTGCCTGTTCGCGTGCCATCTGCACGATAAGTCCATCGCGGGCGATGTTGGCTATCTTCAGGTCGAACATCATTCCACTCTGCTGTGTACCCTCCATATCGCCAGGTCCGCGCAGTTTGAGGTCGGCTTCGGCAATGCGGAAACCATCGTTGGTGTCGCACATGATGTCGATGCGGCGCCGGGTGTCTTTGCTGAGCTTGTAGGGTGTGACAAGGAGGCAGAACGACTGGTCAGCGCCTCTGCCTACACGGCCGCGAAGCTGGTGGAGTTGTGCAAGACCAAAACGCTGTGCCTCGAAAATAACCATGACGGAGGCATTGGGAACGTTGACTCCTACCTCAATAACGGTGGTAGAAACGAGTATCTGCGCCTCGCCCTTTACAAAACGCTGCATCTCAGCCTCTTTTTCAACGGGCTTCATCTGGCCGTGAACCTTGACGACAGTGTTTTGCGGGAACGCTTCTTTGACATGTTCGTAGCCCTCTTCCAGATTTTTGAGGTCCATCTTTTCGCTTTCCTTTATCAACGGGAAGACGATGTATGCCTGTCGTCCCTCGTGTATCTGCTGTTGAATGCCGCGGTAGAGGTCGCTGAGCTGGCTGTCGTACTTGTGGAGTGTGACGATAGGCTTACGGCCTGGGGGCAGCTCGTCGATGACACTCACGTCGAGATCACCGTACAACGTCATGGCAAGGGTGCGTGGGATGGGAGTGGCTGTCATGACCAGGATATGCGGAGGGTTGGCACTCTTGCTCCAAAGACGGGCTCGCTGTGCCACGCCGAAGCGGTGTTGTTCATCGATGATGGCCATGCCGAGACGCAAAAAGGTAACGTTGTCTTCGATGATGGCGTGCGTGCCGACAAGGATATGGATGTGTCCGGCTGCCAAATCGTTAAGAATCTCTTTGCGACGCTTGCCTTTGACGATGCCTGTCAGTAGTTCAACCCGCACATCCAAGCCTTCAAGTAGGGCGGAAAGGGTTTCGGCATGCTGCTCTGCAAGGATTTCTGTTGGTGCCATGATGGCAGCCTGGAAGCCGTTGTCAATGGCCATGAGCATTGCCATGAGCGCAACAATGGTCTTACCTGAACCAACATCGCCTTGCAGCAGGCGATTCATCTGACTGCCGCTGAGGGTGTCGTTACGTATCTCGCGCAGCACACGCTTCTGCGCTTCGGTAAGAGAGAAGGGAAGGTGGTGGAAGAAGAATGTGTTGAAGGCATGTCCGATGCGGTGAAAAACATATCCATTGCGCTTGCGACGCTTGTCGGATGCATAACGGAGTATGTTGAGCTGGATGAAGAACAACTCTTCAAACTTCAGTCGCATGGTGGCTTTCTGCACCTCGTCTGCACTGCGAGGATAATGGATATTGCGCAGGGCCTCATCGCGAGAGACAAGGTGTAGCTTCTCTGTGATGAAGGATGGCAGCGTCTCTGGTATAGTCGTCGTAAGCTTATCGAGCAGGCTTCGTATGATGCGTTCCAAAGCTCGCGAGGTGAGACCGGCCTTCTTCATACGCTCAGTGGTATGGTAATGCGGTTGCATACTCATGGCAGTGAGCTGCATATCAGACGCTTTCTCAATCTCGGGATGTACTATCTGTATGCGATGATTGAATACTCCGGGACGACCGAAGACGATATATTCCGTGTCCGTGTCTAAACGTTCAATAATATACTTAGCATTCTGAAACCATACAAGGTCGAGCACATCGGTACCGTCGCCAAAATGCGCCACTACACGCTTCTTGCGCGGGTTGATGGGGAAAACCTCGAAGCTGAGGATGCGCCCCTGAACCTGCACGAAAGGCATATCAGTGGTGAGCTCGCTGATGCGGTAAATACGGGTACGGTCGATGTGCTTGTAGGGAAAGTATCCCAACAAGTCGCCATAGGTGTGTATGTCGAGCTCTTCCTTGAGAAGTTTCTTGCGCTGCGGACCTACACCAGGCACATACATCACATCTTGTTGCAGAATGTCGTACATGGCAGCCGATGTCGTAAGGGCTTGAAAAGGGTAGGGGTGGAAAGGACTATTGATAGAGCATGCCATCCTTCACCTGCTGTGCGGTGTCGGCGTCGGTGAGCTGCTGCAACAGCGTGTAGGCAAACGGCAGAGAGAATGCCGGTCCTTTGGCTGTGGTTATGTTTCCGTCGGTCACCACACCTTCGCCAACAGCATTGGCGTTGCCTAATGCACCTTCGAAGCCTGGATAGCATGTAGCGTGCTTTCCGTCAAGCAGACAGGCGTTACCCAATACGATGGGAGCAGCACAGATGGCACCGATATGGCGTCCGGCTGCACTATGACTGACGAGTAACTCGCGCAAACCACTGTGAGCCTTGAGGTTGTCGGCTCCAGGCAGACCGCCGGGAAGAACGAGCAACTGCGCATCGCTAAAGTCGGCATCGCCGAAACAGAGGTCGGCCATGACGCTGATGTTATGGGCACTGACGACGGCTATAGTGTCGTTGATGCTGACTGTCTGCACATTGAGCCCGCCACGGCGCAATACGTCGATAGTGGTGATGGCTTCGATATCTTCAAAACCATTGGCGAGAAAAACATATACCTTTTTCATAATGATGGAAATTGGAGTTTGTTGGTTGGGCAAAGATAGGAAAAGTTTACAACTTTACACCATAAAATGCAACATAAACGTCACACTTTTGTATGCGAAAGCAGTAGATACACCCTATATAATATAACGCGCGCGCGGGAAAAACACCCTTTTTATTTCAAAGGTTCAACAAAAACCTTTACATTTGCATATCAACAGTGATTAACCATCCCACATGCAGTCAGTCAACAAGCTTTCACATCCTTTGTGTTTTGTGCTCTTCGGTAAAGTGCAGAACCCTTCTGATGTCAGCACCCTCCGTCAGGTGAGCGACAGCATTGCTTCAGCGGCATGCCGATACTACCTTTCTCAACAGACATACGAAGAGCTTTGTGCCATGAGCGGACAAGACATAGACATGCCCGTGTTTGACGCATCGCGCTTCAGCGATGTAGACTTTGCTTTGTCCATCGGCGGTGACGGCACGTTTCTGCGCACGGCGGAGCAGGTTGTTGAGCATCACATCCCTGTGGTGGGCATCAATACTGGAAGACTGGGATTCCTTGCCGATGTGCAAAAGGAACAATGGGTACAGGTGCTGGCAGATATCATGAATGGTGACTACACACTCATGCAGCGCTCCATGATAGAAGTCAGCCGCGGCGACGCTCCACTGAGCGGCAGCCCGTATGCACTTAATGACGTTGCCATACTGAAGCACGACGACGCATCCATGCTTACCATCCACGCCAAGCTCGACGGCAACGACCTCGTCACCTATCAGTCGGACGGATTGGTGATAAGCACGCCGACTGGAAGCACCGCCTATTCACTCTCAAACGGCGGCCCCATCATCACCCCACGGGCAGAAGTGCTGTGTCTGACACCTATTGCACCACACTCGCTCAACATGCGTCCACTCATCATACCGCACGACTCTACCATAACACTTCAGGTAGAAAGCCGCTCTAATGCTTTCCTTACTGTAATCGACGGAAGACCCGTTCGTTGCGATGACAGCCAGCCGATAGTGATACAACGGGCAAAGCACGACTTGACAATAGTGAAAACCGACGACCGCACATATCTCTCCACCTTGAGGAGAAAAATGATGTGGGGCGTCGACAACCGCAATGACCTCAGTGAAACGTAAGATAAAGAAATTATTCAGTCTGTCAGATTCCAAGTACACCACACGCCAAATGGCAAGATGGCTGTGGCAGATATGGCGTGGCAATAGACTACAGGCACTGCTCAACATCCTTATCGATGTAGCCGGAGTAGGTCTCAGCCTGCTACAGGTGTGGGCAGTGAAGCACGCCATCGACGTTGCATCGGGCAGCGTAGAAGGTAGCATTTATTGGTCGGTAGCCTTCATGGGCGCTGTGTCGCTGACAGGATTCGCCCTGCACATAGCAAGCACATGGGTGAAAGTGATGATTGGCATCAAAGCACAAAACCGCATCCAGCAGACATTGCTCGAAAGATTCCTGCAAACAGAATGGCGAGGAAGGGAGAAATACCATAGCGGCGACATCATCAACAGACTGAAAGGCGACGTCAACAGCGTGGTGAATGTCTTCACCGAAACCATTCCGGGCATGATTTCCACCTTCACCCTCTTTGCCGGTGCCACCGTCTATCTCTTTTCTCTCGACTCACGACTGGCCATAATCATCCTTTGCATCACGCCCCTGTTCCTTATCTTCAGTAAGATCTACATACGCCGCATGCGCAAACTCACAAGACAGGTGCTCGACAGCGACTCGCGTGTGCAAAGCGTGCTGCAAGAGACCGTGCAACACAGAATGCTGATAAAGACATTGGAGAGCAACAATGAAATGGTGCAGCGCCTGGAACACTCACAAAGCGAGCTACGGCAGAACATTGCTAAGCGAACGGTGTTCTCCACCTTCTCCAACATTACCATCAGTCTGGGATTCACCATCGGCTACCTGATCGCTTTCCTATGGAGCGCCCTTCGCATGTCAGCAGGCACACTCACCTTTGGCGGCATGACTGCCTTTCTGCAACTTGTCAACCGCATTCAAGGTCCTATGCGCTCACTGATGCGCATCATACCCATCTTCGTAGGCGTATTCACATCGGCAGAACGTCTGATGGAACTGGAAGACAACCCACTGGAGCCGCAAGGAAAACCCAGACGCCTTACCCATCGTTGCGGAATACGCGTCGACAACATCACCTATGCATACGACGACGGGCACCGCAATATCATCGAAAACTTTACCTGCGACTTCAGTCCCGGCTCTTGCACAGCCATACTTGGACATACCGGCGCCGGCAAGACCACCCTCATACGACTGCTGCTGGCATTGGTTCGCCCACAAAAAGGACGCATCGTCATCTACAACGAAGAAGGAAGAGAAGAAGAACTGTCCGCACTGACACGATGCAACATCGTCTATGTACCACAGGGCAATACACTCATGAGTGGCACCATACGCGATAATCTGCTCCTCGGCAAGCTCGATGCCACCGACGAAGAGATGTACGACGTGTTGCGCAAGAGTTGCGCCGACTTTGTAGAAGAACTCCCCGACAAGCTCGACACCCAGTGTTCGGAAGCCGGAGGCGGGCTCAGCGAAGGACAGGCACAACGCATTGCCATCGCTCGCGCCCTGCTCAGAGACAGACAGGTGATGCTCTTTGACGAAGCCACAAGCGCACTCGACCCGCAAACAGAAGCCAAACTGCTGGACAACATTCTTTCCACCAAGACCAAGACAATCATCTTCATCACGCACCGCGAAGCCGTCACCGCCTACTGCGACCAGCAGTTGCACATCAAACGCAACGAGACCGACAAGATGGAAGACTCCCTCGACGAAGAACAATACAGCAACATCACGCTGACATAATCACTGCTTATGCGCCAGCACCGCACAATGACGGATAAAACCTGCTATGGAGACACGATTTATTTTTTCAATTTTTAACGTTTGGAACATTTTTTTTGAAATTTTCTTTGCGATTAAAGAAACTTATACATATATTTGCAGACGCTACATATATTGTCAACATACCTTTTGAAAGGTTAAGACGCAAAAAAACAAACATTTATCAAAAAACACTTCACACCCCAACACGTACACCATCCCACCCGTTCCCATAACGGCAACCTATACAAAGACCATCTAACAAATTTTTTAATCATAATTTATTAATTGTTTATGGAGAAAAAACTAATGATGATTGTGGCTAGCCTCTTCCTTTTTGTAGGAGTGGCCATGTCACAGACGCAGATTAACGGTACAGTCATCTCGGGAGACGATGGCGAACCGATAATCGGTGCGACAGTTTCGCTCAAGAGCAGTAAAGCTACTCTTGCCGTAACGGACATTGACGGAAACTTCTCCTTCACTACCGATCAGAAATCTCCCATGCTGGAGATCAGCTATATCGGTATGAAGACCGTTACCGTAAAGGGCGGACAGAACATGAAGGTTACGCTCTACTCCGACGCCGAAGTAATCGACGAAGTAGTCGTAACAGGTATGACACGAACCGACAGACGTCTGTTCACCGGTGCCACCACGAAGGTTGATGCCTCCAAGGCAAAGATTGACGGTGTTGCCGATATCAGCCGTTCGTTGGAAGGACGTGTAGCAGGTGTGAGTGTGCAGAACGTATCTGGTACGTTCGGTACAGCTCCTAAGATCCGTGTCCGCGGTGCTACCTCCATCTACGGAAGCTCCCGTCCGTTGTGGGTTGTAGACGGCGTGATC
The DNA here is from genome assembly GCA_900320845.1 of uncultured Prevotellaceae bacterium. Lineage (GTDB taxonomy): Bacteria > Bacteroidota > Bacteroidia > Bacteroidales > Bacteroidaceae > Prevotella. Next base: position 23,872 of record ONTS01000006.1, read on the forward strand.
ATGGAAGATGTTACAGAAGTTGACGCTGATGCTCTGTCATCTGGTGACGCTGCAACGCTGATCTCATCAGCCATCGCAGGTATCAATGCCGATGACATCGAAAGCTTCCAGATTCTGAAAGACGGTTCCGCTACCTCTATCTATGGTGCACGTGCCATGGCAGGTGTGATCGTCGTAACAACGAAGAAAGGTAAGGCTGGTACATCACGTATCAACTACACAGGTGAATTCACAATGCGTCTTCGTCCTAGCTACAAGCAGTTCAACATCATGAACTCTCAGGACCAGATGAGTGTTTACCGTGAAATGGAAGCCAACGGTCTGATTTCATTCGGCCGTACCTATCGTTACTCACAGAGTGGTGTCTATGGCAACATGTACCACCTCCTCAACGACTACATCGAGTCTGAAGGACGCTATGGTCTGGAGAACACTCCTGAAGCCATGAACGCTTACCTGCGCGCCGCAGAAATGCGTAACACTAACTGGTTTGACGAACTCTTTAGCAATGCTATCTCAATGAACCACTCTATCAGTATGAGTTCTGGTACTGACAAAGCTCAGTACTACACCTCTTTCTCATACATGAATGACCCGGGATGGTCAGAGAGAAGTAAGGTTAAGCGTTACACCTTTAATATTAATGCCAACTACAACATCAGCAAGAAGCTCTCTCTGAACCTCATCGGTAATGCTTCTTATCGTAAGCAGGATGCTCCCGGTACCATGGGACAGGCTGTAAACGTTGTAACTGGTGACATCTCACGTGACTTCGACATCAACCCCTTCGGTTATGCTCTGAACACATCACGTACTCTCGACCCGAAAGAATTCTACACACGTAACTACGTACCTTTCAACATTCACCACGAACTGCAGAACAACTTCATCAACCTTGACGTTGTTGACCTGAAATTCCAAGGAGAATTCAAGTACAAGCCCATCAGCAAGGTTGAGCTGTCATTCCTCGCATCTTACAAGTATGCTACGACTTCTCAGGCACACAACGTAACTGAGTCTTCAAACCAGGCTGAAGCTTTCCGTGCTATGCAGGATGCTACCATCCGTGACGCCAACAACTGGTTGTACACCGACCCCGATGTCCTGAACTCACTGCCCGTGACCGTTCTTCCCGTCGGTGGTTTCTATCGTAAGACCGAATACAAGATGAACTCTTGGAACTGGCGTGCTACAGCATCTTACAACGACGTATACAACGATGACCACATCGTCAACGTATTCGCCGGTATGGAAGTTGCCGACACCAAGCGTACACGTAACTTCTTCAACGGTGTAGGTATGCAGTACGACTACGGTTATGTTCCCCGCTACGACTACCTGTACTTCAAGCAGTCAGCAGAAGAGAACACACTGTACTACTCACTTGTTAACGGTTACTCACGTGAAGCTGCATTCTTCGGAACAGCAACCTATTCTTACAAAGGTAAGTACATCATCAACGGTACCGCTCGTTACGAAGGTTCAAACCGTCTGGGTAAGGCCCGCTCGAGCCGCTGGCTCCCCACATGGAACATTTCAGCAGCATGGAATGCTCATGAGGAGAAATTCTTCCAGGACGCTTTCAAAGAGAACGGCATCCTCTCACACGCTACACTGAAGACTTCATACTCGCTGACCGGTGACAAACCCGCCGTTACCAACGCAGCTATGATCGTAAGTGCTTACAACGTATGGCGTCCCTTCTCATCCGACGCTGTTACCGGTCTGCAGATCGACGACCTGGCTAACCCCGACCTGACTTATGAAAAGAAGCATGAGTTCAACATCGGTGTTGACCTCGGTTTCCTCCGCAACCGCATCAACGTTACTTTCGACTGGTACACACGTAACAACTACGACCTCATTGGCCCGTATCGTTCAACAGGTACCAACGGACAGATCACATGGTATAAGAACGTAGCTTCGATGCGTTCACACGGTGAAGAACTCTCCATCTCTACCAAGAACTTCGATGGTAAGGACTTCAAGTGGACCACCGACTTCATCTTCTCACACACCAAGACCAAGGTTACCGACCTCGACTCACGTAGCCGTATCATCGACCTTATCGCAGGTACAGGTTTCACCATGAAGGGTTATCCCTACCGTTCACTCTTCTCCATGGACTTCCAGGGACTGAATGAGTATGGTATTCCTACCTTCATCAACGAGGATGGTGAGCTTACCACCAGTGACATCTACTTCCAGAGCACCAACATCAAGTACCTGAAGTACGAAGGTCCGACCGATCCCACAGTAACCGGATCACTGGGTAACATCTTCTCCTACAAAGGACTGCACCTCAACATCTTCATGACTTACGCATTCGGCAACGTAGTTCGCCTCGACCAGGCTTTCTATGCTTCCTATTCTGACCTCTTCGCTATGCCGAAGGAGTTCAAGAACCGCTGGGTTGTTTCCGGTGACGAAAAGTACACTAACATTCCCGCCATCGCCGACCTCCGTCTCATGCAGATCGACAACCACCTCAGCTATGCATACAACGCTTACAACCGTTCAACAGCTCGCGTGGCTAAGGGTGACTTCATCCGAATGAAGGAAATCTCTCTCGCATATGATTTCCCGCGCACTATTACCTCTAAGTTAGGACTGAACTCACTCAGTGCTAAATTGCAGGCTACTAACCTCTTCCTTATCTACTACGATAAAAAACTTAACGGACAAGACCCGGAATTCATCAACGCTGGTGGTGTAGCCCTTCCTATGGCTCGTCAGCTCACCTTCACACTCCGCTTCGGTCTCTAATAAATAGAAAGGAATTCAAAATGAAAATGTTTAAAAGTTTCTTAAGTCTCTTAGCGGCCGGGCTGTTGTTAAGCTCGTGTAACTCGTTCCTCGACAAGTTGCCCGACGACCGTACAGAGCTCGACAACGAGAAGAAAATAACCGACGTCTTGGTATCTGCTTATGGTACACGAGACAACTGCTTTGTCCACAAGTACATGTCTGACGACGTAATGTACAACGGCTCAGCTTACTCTGCACAGGCTAACGAAGAAAAGTTATGGCGTTTCGAAGATGTTGAGACAGAAAGTAACGATGACCCCCGTTCACTGTGGAACAACTACTACTTCGCTGTAGCTACTTGTAACACAGCTCTCGAGGCTATCGAGTCTCTCGGAAGTCCCAGTTCACTGAATGGTCAGAAAGCAGAAGCTCTCCTCTGCCGCGCATTCGCAATGTGGCGCCTCGCCGATGTATTCTGCATGGCTTACGACCCCACTCATCCCGAATATCCCGGTCTGCCTTATCCTACTTCTGTAGGTGTCGAGATCAAAGAACGTGGCACACTGACCGAACTCTTTGACAAGATCAATGCCGACATCGAAAATGCTTTGGCAATCTTCGACGACTCTCACATCCAGAATTCTAAGTATCGTTTCAACCGTAAGGCTGCTTATGCTTTCGCTGCACGTTTCAACCTGCTCTATCACAACTGGGATAAGGCTATTGAATACTCAAGCGAAGTGCTTGGCGAGAACCCCTTCTCCGTTCTTCGCAACTGGCAACAGTTCGTCCCCTTGGGAGTAGCAGATATAGGTAACACTTTCGCCTCTTCAGGAGATCCCGCCAACCTGTTGCTCCACACAGCATACTCATTCGCAGGTCGCCGCGCTTACGCTGCATCACGTTACAACCACTCAACCACAACTGCATCCTACGAAACCATGTGGGCTGCCGCACCTTGGGGTAGCGGCTCTGGTACCGGCAATGCATTGTGGCTGAAAAAGGCATATGGTACAACACAGGGCGTATCATTCTATCGTGTATATGAGTTCTTCGAGTACACCGACAAGGTGGGTCGTACAGGTTATGCTCACATCGTAATGAGTGAGTTCACCGGCGACGAAGCTATCCTCACTCGCGCTGAAGCTTACATCATGAAGGGTGAATACGAAAAGGCTGTTCAAGACATGAACACTTGGATGCAGGCAGTTGCTGACCAGAGCAACTCCAACTTCCCCGTTTTCACAGTTGCCAATGTTCCCGAAATCATGGCTGGATATGCTGACAGTGCGGTTAATCCCGGTAACAACAACCGTGCCCGCACCATCAAGAAGGTGCTCCACCCGCAGGGATTCACCATCACCGAAGAGCAGACTCCTTATCTCCAACTTATTCTGCATATGCGTCGTATCGAACAACTCTTCACCTATCGTCGTATGATCGATGTGAAGCGCTATGGTATCGAGTACACCCATCCTACTCCTGACAACCCACGTCCCGAGGATACCGACAAGGAAGTATTCCGCGCTGGTGACCTCCGTGGTGCCGTTCAGATTCCTACCGACGTAATCAACGCAGGTATTGCTCCTAACCCCAGATAATAAACTCTTTTAAGCAAAGCACATGAAATATCTGAAAATTATGATGCTGTTTGTTGCAGCCCTTGCGTTTACGGCTTGCGACAACGACGACCCCAGCGGTACAAGCATCTTCGATACCACGCCTCCCGAGCGCAACGAGTTTGACACGTGGATTCTGAATACATTCACCAAGCCTTACAACATCACCATTCTCTATCGTTACTACGACAGCGAGACCAACAACACCTATAACGTTGTTCCTCCTACAGTAGAGAAGGCTAAGGCTATGGCTAACCTCATGAAGTATATGTGGCTTGACGCTTACAATGAGTTGATGGACGACGGTGGTCTCTTCATGAAGAAATGGAGTTTCCGCGAGTTCCTGTTCGTCGGTTCTCACCAGTGGCGTTCCAACGGTTCACGCGTATTGGGTACTGCTGAAGGTGGTCTGAAGGTTACACTCTTCGGTCTCAACAGCCTCGACCTCAACAATCTCCGCATTGTTCAGGATCAACCGTTCCCCGATCACGACGAGAACCCCATGGACCTCAATTACTTCTTCTTCCACACCATGCACCACGAGTTCTGCCACATTCTTACTCAGAAGAAGGACTACTCACCCGACTTCCGTACCATCTCCACAGCTTGGTATCGTAGTGGTGACTGGATTAACGTAAGAGATCCCGAAGCACCGAAATGGGGCTTCGTTACAGGCTATGCTTCATCTGAGTACAATGAAGACTTTGCTGAAATCTATTCTACTTACGTAACCATTACTCCTGAAGCATTCAATGGTATCTACGAAAAGATCGAAGCAGACAAGGAAGTAGACGGTGCCAACGAAAATGCTAAGAAGCAACTCGAACAGAAAGTTGACCTCGTAAAGAAATACATGAAGGACAACTGGGGTATTGACATGGACAAACTGCGTGACATTGTTCTCCGTCGTGGTAATGAAATCATGTCTTGGACATACGATGATTTAGTAACCCTCAAATAACCACAGAGTATGAAAAATCTTAAATATTTAGCATTAATTGCTGCCGTATTTGCACTCGGCGCTTGCTCATACACTATGGATGAGAAGTTCGATACCGATGCATCACATCGCGCTGAGAAAGCTATGGAAGAGTATGCACAGACTCTGAAGTCTGCTCCGAACGGATGGATTGTATACTACTTTGCTGACACACAGTATGGTGGTTACAACATGTACCTGAAGTTCGATGGCGACAGTGTTACTGCAATGAGCGAAATCTCCTACGACAAACAGGGTGAAGATCGCATGATGACCAGTCACTGGAGACTTGAGCAGAGTGCAGGTATCGTCTTGTCATTCGACGAGTACAACAATGTGATTCACTACTTCTCAGATCCCATCAACCCCGATGGTATCGGAAACAGGGGTGAAGGTTTCGAAGGCGACCACGAGTGGCGTATCATCAGCTGCACCAGTGAGAAAATCGAACTGCGCGGTAAGAAGCATGACTCAAAGATCGAAATGGTTCCCCTGCCTGACAACTTCACACCGGAATCCTACTTTGAAGAGCTGAGAAAGGTCATTGCCGAGATGAACGCTTCCAACATCTTCACGACTGTTGGAGAAGACACCATCGCGACCACAAAGAACGCTACCTACAACATGTTCACGTTCGTTGTGCCCCTCGAGAATGGAACAACTCAGACCTATCAGAGACCGTTCATCTACCGCCTCGATGGTATACATCTCTACAGACCGCTCGAAATCAATGGCCATACCATTACCGGTTTCAAGTTTGAACCTGACGTAGTTAAGTACAACGATTTCAACGACAACGATGTAACGCTCCACCTGGTAGTGAAGCCCATCAACGAACAGCTTGTTACAAGTGAATGGTATGTACACAGCTATGCAGATCTCGGTTCAGTAGCAGCAGCCATCTGGCAGCCCGTAGTTGAAGCTATCTACACTGCTGAGAAGGAAGAATGCGTAGCTACTTCACTGGGTTCATACGGAACACAGCCGAATACCTCCATCTACTTCTGGTATCAGTCTGCAACCTACCAATGTATTGCTAAGGCATCCTTCACATACGAAGGCGAAGATGCTATCACCATCAATGCATTCTCAGATGCAGGTGTAAACACCAACTATCCTTACTATATCGAATATGGCATGGATAAGATGGCTAACGTCTACAGCGGCACCTTCGACATCGAGTACGACAACCTGAAGGCTCCGACTTACGTGACCCTCAAGGATCGTCAGAATGGCAACAAGGTGATCACCCTCAGACAAGGTGGCAAGTCATATCCTTTCGGCTCTCACAACTAAGCTGAGATAACTGAAGGACAGCCGTTCAACGGTATTCCTTCAACACAGAAAAAGGTCCGTTCCCATTAGGGAGCGGACTTTTTTTGTTAACCCTATACCCCTCACATCCTGGCAATCACTTTTAGGGATTTCCCCCTTCACATATAGGGAAACTCACTCGCCTACTGACACATCATCCTCCTACCTTTGCAGTATCATCATAGTTTCATTCTCCCATTTCAATCTCAACACTATGCAATCATTACGTTCCCTCACTCTCCTTGCGCTGCTTGCCCTTTCCGTCGGTGTGGGCAACGCCCAAAGCCGGCACCGGTACACACCACCGCGTCCCGACTACTCGCGCAACAGCTATAGTGACTTCGGATACCGGTCTCTCGACCATTATTTTGGTATCCGTGTCGGGCTGTCCGCCTCCCATGTCAACTCCGACGACAAGTACCTCGACGGCGGCGACACCCAGACCGGTCTCAACGTAGGTGCTGTCGTGGGCGTAGGACTCACCCTACGCGCACCGCTGTATCTTGAGACAGGCCTCAGCTACATTGAGAAAGGCGGCAAAGGCACTTTCGACCGCAAGAACTTCACCTACGACCTCAACTACCTTGAGGTACCCGTTCTGCTCAAGTACCGCGCACCTGTTGCCAACAACCTCAGCATCGACCCCTTCTTCGGCGGTTATCTCGCCTGCGGCATAGGGGGCAAGATTAAGGACTTCGGCGACCGTAAGGCAGAGAGCAGCTTCTCAGAAGACAACTTCCGCCGCTTCGACGGTGGACTGCGCCTCGGCGTCGGCGTCAGCTACGACCTGCTCTACGCTGAAGTGGGCTACGACATCGGTCTTGCCAACGTGTGCAACGACACCTTCGACACATCACACAACGGATGCTTCTTCGCAAACATCGGTGTCAACTTCTGAACAAGTCAACAACACAAAAAAAGTGTATCATCCACAACGGATGATGCACTTTTTTCTTACCTTTACATGCCGAAAGGCTGTCTCACCACCACAGACTGCCCGACACCATTTATTACCACATCACATCATTTATTCATTTATCCTCACACACAATGAAAACCATCTACGATTTCAGCGTCAAAGGCCGCAAAGGCGAGCAAGTATCTCTTAAAGAATATAACGGCGAAGTACTACTCATCGTCAACACCGCCACTAAATGCGGTTTCACTCCACAATATGAAGAATTGGAAAATCTTTACAAGAAATACCGTAAGGAAGGTTTCGTCGTGCTCGACTTCCCGTGCAACCAGTTCGGTCAGCAGGCTCCTGGCACCGACGAGAGCATCCACGAGTTCTGCAAGCTTAACTTCGGTACCGAGTTTCCACGCTTCAAGAAGGTAAAAGTCAACGGCGAGGATGCCGAACCGCTCTTCCAGTGGCTGCGCGAAGAGAAGGGATTCGCAGGATGGGACATGGAACATCCCATAGCACACATCCTCGACGACATGCTAACCAAGGCAGATCCCGACTACAAAGAGAAAAACGACATCAAATGGAACTTCACCAAGTTCCTCATCAACAAGAAAGGACAAGTCGTTGCACGCTACGAACCCACCACAAAAATGGAAGTCATCGAAAAAGCAGTCAAAGAACTGTTGAAGGATTGACATTCATTATAATAAACACCTACAGCATCGCAAAGGAGCTAACTCCGCACAAAGGAGCAAAACTAACAGTATCTCAAAGAAGCGACACCAACTCCCCACAAAAAAGTAAGACTAACTGTATCCCCTCTCCTCGCAGGGGAGAGCGTACAGACAGTATTATCCTTCGGATACCATCAGAAATACTCGTTTAAGTTACAACCACGCGGCTCATTCCTTTCCAAAGTCAAAAATCCTTAATCACTCACTATAATGGAAAACTCTCAATCAACTATGACCAATTCTCAATTATCCATTTACAACTGCATCATCATCGGCAGTGGTCCTGCCGGATATACTGCGGCTATCTATGCTGCGCGTGCTAACCTCAAGCCCGTTGTCTACTGCGGCATGCAGCAGGGCGGACAGCTCACCACCACAACGACGGTGGAAAACTTCCCTGGCTATCCCGAAGGTGTTGACGGCAATCAGATGATGCTTGACCTGCGACAGCAGGCAGAGCGTTTCGGTGCCGACCTGCGCGACGGCATCATCACCGCTGTCGACTTCTCACAGCAGCCCTATCGTGTCACCACTGACAGTGGAGATACACTGCAGGCGCACACCGTCATCATCGCCACAGGCGCCTCCGCCAAATATCTCGGCCTTGCCGACGAGGAGAAATACCGCGGCGAGGGCGTCTCTGCCTGCGCCACCTGCGACGGTTTCTTCTATCGCAAGCGCACCGTGGCAGTAGTGGGCGGCGGCGACACCGCATGTGAAGAGGCACTCTACCTCGCATCACTCGCCAAGCAGGTCTACCTCTTGGTGCGAAAGCCGTTCCTGCGTGCCTCCGACGTCATGCAGCAGCGCGTGTTCAACGCAGAAAACATCAAGGTCCTCTTCCGCCACAATGCTGAAGGGCTCTACGGCAACAACGGTGTGGAAGGTGTACACCTCGTTGAGGGCAAGGGTGAGTCTGACGAACGCCACTACGACCTGCCCATCGACGGCTTCTTCCTCGCCATAGGACACAAACCCAACTCCGACATCTTCCGTCCGTGGCTCGACACCGACGACACCGGCTACCTCCTCACCCTCGACGGCACGCCACGCACTAAGCTTCCCGGCATCTTTGCCGCAGGCGATGTTGCCGACCCGCACTACCGTCAGGCCATCACGGCAGCTGCATCGGGATGTAAAGCCGCCATCGAGGCAGAACGCTACCTGCGCGAGAAGAATATTGCCGGCTGACAACGCATGTGCCCGCATGCCATAGAGCTGCGCTGAAACTGCACCGCCCACACCGTAAAAAAGTCTTACACATCCGCCAATCGGTCAAAACTGTACACACCATGCAGCCTTTGCCGCTTGGTGGACTTTTCTCTTTTACTCCCAAAGCGGTAAAGATCCATCTACTAATCATAGTGCCTTTGTTAAGCAATCATTATTTCTTTACAGAGCAATCTCGACGAGACTGGTTTGTGAACGTTCTGCTTTAACAAAACAAATAAGCCCCGGCGGTTGTTCCGTCGGGGCTGTATGATGTATTATAGGGCTTACGTGTGCCTATATGCGGGCAATGTTGCCTTCACATGTTGGCATCATCCTTTCACGATACGTTTTATCTCGTTGAGCTTGTTGAGTGCCTCTATGGGTGTGAGGTTGTCAATGTTGAGCTCCAGTATTTCGTCTCTCACTTGCGAGAGCACGGGGTCGTCTAGCTGGAAGAAACTCAGCTGCACGCCTTCTCGGCTGTTGGCATCGGGCACGGAGGGCATGTGCATCGCACCCTTCGTACCTTTTCCATCGTCAGAGTCAGAGCGGTTGTTCTGCTCCAGCTGCTTCAGTATGTCGTTGGCACGCTTCACCACCGTTTTAGGCATGCCAGCCATCTCTGCCACATGAATGCCGAACGAGTGTTCGCTGCCGCCAGGGAGCAGCTTGCGCAGGAAGATTACCTGTCCGTCGGTCTCACGAACGGCAACATTATAATTGCGTATGTGAGCGAAGTGTTTCTCCATTTCGTTCAGTTCGTGGTAGTGTGTAGCAAATAGTGTTCGTGCCTTGGCGCGCGGCTGTTCGTGCAGATATTCTACTATTGCCCACGCTATGGAGATACCATCGTACGTCGACGTACCTCTTCCCAACTCATCGAAGAGAACGAGAGAGTGGGGCGTCACGTTGTTGAGAATGCTTGCCGCCTCGGTCATCTCCACCATGAATGTCGACTCGCCCGAAGCGATATTGTCTGAGGCTCCCACACGGGTGAACACCTTGTCTACCAGTCCTATCGTTGCGCTGTCGGCAGGCACGAAGCATCCCATCTGCGCCATGAGCGTGATGAGTGCCGTCTGTCGGAGCAATGCCGACTTACCAGCCATGTTGGGTCCTGTGATGATGATGATTTGCTGCTTGCTGTTGTCCAGTAGTATGTCGTTGGGTATGTATGGTTCGTCGGGTGGAAGCTGTGTCTCTATCACCGGATGTCTTCCTCCGCGAATGTCGAGCACGTTTTCTTCGTTGATGACGGGTCGCACATAGTGCTGTTGCTGGCTCACCGTTGCGAAGGAGAGCAGGCAGTCGAGCTGTGCCAGCAGCGCAGCGTCAATCTGTATGGCAGCGATATATTCCCTTGCCTCCTCCACGAGTTTGGTGTAGATTTCAGCTTCGAGAGCGTCTATCTTCTGTTCGGCACCGAGTATCTTCTCTTCATACTCCTTCAGTTCCTGGGTGATGTATCGTTCCGCCTGTGCCAGCGTCTGCTTACGTATCCATGTATTAGGCACGCGGTCGCGGTAAGTGTTGCGCACCTCCAGATAGTAGCCGAACACGTTGTTGTAGCCTATTTTCAGCGATGATATGCCTGTCTGTTCAGCTTCCTTCTGCTGCATGGTGAGCAGATAGTCCTTTCCGCTGTATGCAATATGTCGGAGCTCATCGAGCTGTGCATTGACGTTGTCACGTATGACGCGTCCCTTTCCGAGTGCAGCGGGCGGGTTGGGATCCATGGTGCGCGCTATGCTTTCGGTGAGTTTGTCGCACGTGTTGAGCTGCCGTGCTATGTCGTTGAGCATGGTGTTGTCGGCTTCGTTGCACGCCTCTCGCACTGGTTTCACTGCCATGAGTGCCTTTCCGAGCTGCACCATCTCGCGCGGTGCTATGCGTCCTGTAGCAACCTTCGACACCAGTCGTTCGAGGTCTCCCATCTGTGTGAGACTGTCGCTGACCAGCGTCCGGAAGTCGGGCTGGCGGAAATAGTAGTCTACGATGTCGAGACGCTCGTTGATGGCGTTGACACTCTTCAGCGGGAAGAGCAACCATCGGTGTATCAGTCGTGCGCCCATGGGCGTCAGTGTGCGGTCTACGATGTTGAGCAGCGTCGTGCCTGGTCCGCTCTGCATGGGCTGTACCAGCTCTAGTGCGCGGGTGGTGAAGGTGTCGAGGTGTACAAAGCGTTCCTCTTCTATGCGTGTGAGGGTGCTGATGTGTCTGATGTTGTTGTGCAGTGTCAGCTCAAGGTAATGCAGTATGGCTCCTGCTGCCACTATACCCTGATGTAGGTGTGCCACGCCGAATCCCTTCAGCGAGCGTATGTGGAAGTGTGTCAACAGCTTTTTGAGTGCCGTCTGCTCGTTGAACACCCACTCGTCGAGCTCGTATGTCGCCCATTTTCCGGTAAAGTAGCGTTGCACCTGCTGTCGCTCGTCGCGGTTGTAGACCAGCTCTTTAGGCTGAAAATTGTTGAGCAATCCCTGTATGCTGTCGTAGGAGCCCTCGCTGGTGAGAAACTCTCCCGTGGAGATGTCAAGCAGTGCTATGCCGCATGCCGTCTTTCCGAAGTGTACGGCAGCCAGGAAGTTATTCTCCTTGTTCTGCAACACGTTGTCGGTCATTGCCACGCCAGGCGTCACCAGCTCGGTGATGCCGCGTTTGACGAGTTTCTTCGTCAGTTTCGGGTCTTCCAGTTGGTCGCATATAGCCACTCTCTTTCCTGCGCGGATGAGTTTGGGGAGGTAAGTGTCCAGGGCATGGTAGGGAAATCCTGCCATAGCATCTTGCTTTCCGTTCTTTCCGTTGTTACGTCGTGTGAGCGTTATTCCCAGCAGCTGTGCAGCCTCGATGGCGTCGTCGCAGTAGGTCTCGTAGAAATCGCCGCACCTGAAAAGCAACAACGCATCGGGATGTTTAGCCTTCAGTGAGAAGAACTGCTGCATCATCGGGGTGAGGGTGGAAGAAGATTTTGCCATATTAGGATGATAGATGTATTATGCGTGTGATGGATATGAAGGTGTTATAGTGTGGTGAGCGTTTCCACCATTCCGTCATTGAGGCGTATGGTTCGGTCAGTTGTCTGTGCCAGTCGCTCGTCGTGGGTGACGATGACGAATGTCTGTCCCATCTCATCTCTGAGTTTGAAGAACAGTCGGTGCAGTTCCTCCTTGTTGTGTGTATCGAGACTTCCCGACGGCTCGTCAGCCAGTATAACGGAGGGGTTGTTGCACAGGGCTCTTGCCACCGCCACTCGTTGCTTCTCTCCTCCCGACAGTGCCGAAGGCCTATGTTCGGCACGCCCTGAGAGTTCCATGAATGCCAGCAACTCGTCGGTCCGCTGTTCTGCCTGACGTCGTGACATGCCTCCAATGAGTGCGGGGAGCATGATGTTCTCGCGTGCCGAAAATTCGGGCAAGAGCTGGTGAAACTGGAATACGAAGCCCAGTTTACGGTTGCGGAAGTCAGCCAGCTGTCGTCGGTTGAGCGTGGCGATGTCCGTTCCGTCGATGACCACGGAGCCACTGTCGGCACGGTCTAGCGTGCCAATAATTTGCAGCAGGGTAGTTTTGCCTGCTCCGCTGGGACCTACGATGCTTACCACTTCGCCGGCAGCAACTTGCAGACTGACACCTTTGAGCACTTCCAGCGTGCCGAAGCTCTTATGAATGTCGTTGACTTGTATCATGTATGTATTGAGGTTATGTGCGTGAGTTGAGATAGGAATATGCTGTCATTCGGTGATTCTCTTCCACCACTTGCGCAACAGGGCGTAAGCACTTTCTTCTTCCTGGTGCTGTGGCTCGGTGAATGACATCTGTTCCTTGTCGGTGCCGTACTGGTTGGGGAAAAGTATGATGATGTTGGTGCCTTTGAAGTGTCGCTCCAGTTCTTCCGGCAACTGCTCCTGAGCCTTTTTGTACGACACAGCATCCTTTCTCGATGTGACGACAACAAAGAGATGGTCAGGGTGAATGGATGCCGCCAGGTAGGGTAGCTCGTTCCAGTGTTGCATGATTTCGGTCTCTATGCGTGCCGAGGGATATCTGTTGTTGGCATAGGTGCGTATGAGTGAGAGCGACTCCTCTCGTCCACGGAATACTATTTTGCAGTCGAGGTTATCAGCCAGGCACAGCAGGCGTTCCACCCACAGGTAGAATCCGCGCTCGTATTCAGCCCTGGAGGGTACCGCCACCTGTATCTTTCGCAGGGTATTGAGCGGCTGACGTATGCGTGCAAACATGATTTGTCGTGGCAGCCCGTTGTACAGGCTCTGTGCAAACTGTCCCCAGAACTTGTGTGAGAGTCCTTTCTTGGTGTGCATCCCCATCACAATCTCGCTGGCGTTGTGTTCCTTGAAGGCATGTTTGATGCCGTTGGCAATGTTTTCTGCCACTCTCACTTGCGTCTGCAGATGCACGTTTGCCGTCTGCGCCATCTTCTGCATGTGTGTGAGCAATCGTCGTCCGTCCTCCTGATGCTGTGCACGGTTCACGTCGTCGTACACCACGTTGACAGCCACGATGTCACGATGTCTGTGTGCCTGTCGCATATGCAGCGCCAGAGAGAGCAGGCGTTCCGACTCGTCCTGGTACTTCATGGGAATGAGCATTGCTCCGTCGTCGCTGTTGTCGTTGTCCTGCCCCTCGTTGCGTTCGCGGTTGAGCACCAGTTTGCGCACCGAGCGTTGTGTGAGCATGGTGCTGATGATACATGTAAGGAGCACCATCAGTACTACAGCATTGAGCATGGTGCTCGACACTTGAGGTTGTCCGTCAGCTCCTGTTATCTGCATGCCCACCATGACGATGGCAATGGCTCCTGCAGCGTGTGCCGATGTGAGTCCGAACATCATGTGTCCTGATGACAGCGGTAGCTTAAACCACAGGCAAGAGAGATAGGCGGCAATGGCTTTGCCAAACGTTCCCACTAGCGTGATGAGCAGTGTGACCCACAACACGCCGTCGCCCGAGAAGATAAGGCGGCAGTTGATGAGCATGCCGACGCCGATGAGGAAGAAGGGGATGAAGAGCGTGTTGCCGGTGAACTCTATGCGATGCATCAGTGCTGACACCGAGGGGATGTAGCGGCCCATGATGAGACCTGCGAGGAAGGCCCCGAGGATGCCTTCCAGTCCGATGATGTCGGAGAAAAAGGCGCTGATGAAGAGCATGGCGAGCACAAAGGTGTACTGCATGGCGGCATCGCTGTAGCGTCGGAGAAACCATCGCGTCAGCCGTGGCAGGAAAAATATCATCCCGAAGAAGAACGCCATAAGCTTGACGAGGAACAAGAGCCAGAAGATTACGCCTCCGTTGCCAGACATGGTGTTCACGACGCCGGCCAGCACCACGAGCGAGAAGAACAGTGCCAACATGCTGCTGCCGACCGAGAATCGTACGCTGATGTGGTCGCTCATGCCGAAGCGTTGTATCAACGGGTAGGCAATGAGCGTGTTACTAGACATGACGCAGCTCAGCAGCAGCGATGGTATGAGCGCAAAGTTCAACACCCACTGCGCCAGCACAAAGGTAAGCACCCATGGTATGGTGAAAGTGAGGATGCCGAATGCCCAAATCTTTCGCACATCGCGCCTCACTCCCTCGAGATCCATCTCCAGACCGGCGAGGAAGAGGATGTAGTAGAGTCCTACATTGCCGAAGAGCCGAAAGCTGTCGCTGTGTTCGAGGATGTGAAGTCCGTAGGGGCCGACGAGCACTCCGGAAAGGACCAACCCCACGATGTGCGGTATTCTGAGTTTTCCCATTACAATAGGTGCGAGCAGAATGATGCAGAGCACAATGAGAAAGATAAGCGTCGGGTCGGTAATAGGGAAAGTCATAGGGCAAATTGATAATGCATTGCAAAGGTAGTAAAAGTTAGTCTATTTTGTCATTTTCTCGCTTCATTTTTGCATTATTCTTCGTCTTGCTTTACCTTTGCTGAACATTCACGTTCTGTGAGTGGCTCATTCATTTTTCAGCATTCATGGACAACGACTTTAACATACACGACGAGCGTCTCAGCAGCAGTGAACGCGACTTTGAGAACGCCCTTCGTCCACTTCGTTTCAACGACTTCAGCGGTCAGAAGAAGGTAGTTGAGAACCTTGAGGTGTTTGTGGAAGCTGCCAAATATCGCGGCGAACCACTCGACCATACCCTCCTTCACGGTCCTCCCGGACTGGGTAAGACCACCCTTAGCAATATCATTGCCAACGAGTTAGGCGTAGGCTTCAAGGTCACCTCTGGTCCCGTCTTAGACAAACCGGGCGACTTGGCAGGCATTCTCACCTCGCTGGAGCCCAACGATGTGCTTTTCATCGATGAGATACACCGCATGTCTCCTGTCATCGAGGAGTATCTGTACTCCGCTATGGAAGACTATCGCATTGATATCATGATAGATAAGGGTCCTTCTGCCCGTAGTATCCAGATTGACCTCAACCCCTTCACGCTTGTAGGCGCTACCACTCGCAGCGGTCTTCTTACCGCTCCGTTGCGTGCCCGTTTCGGCATCAACATGCATTTGGAGTACTACGACCCCGACACCCTTGCCCGCATACTCCATCGTTCAGCCGGCATCCTTGGTGTACCCATCGACGATGCTGCCACCCACGAGATAGCACGCCGTTCTCGCGGTACGCCCCGTATTGCCAACGCCTTGCTGCGTCGTGTGCGCGACTTTGCGCAGGTGAAGGGCAACGGCACGATAGACACCTCGATAGCCAACATCGCCCTGACGGCATTGAACATCGACAGCTTCGGTCTTGACGAGATAGACAACAAGCTTCTGCTCACCATCATCGACAAGTTTGGCGGCGGTCCTGTGGGACTGAACACCATTGCCACTGCCGTTGGCGAGGACAGCGGCACGCTGGAGGAGGTGTACGAGCCCTATCTGATTATGGAAGGCTTCATCAAGCGCACCCCCCGCGGCAGAGTTGCTACCGAGTTTGCCTACCGGCATCTTGGCAGAGAGATGCACTCACTACACCGTCAGGAGCCAGGGTTGTTTGACGACTGACGAAAGCGATAGACTTTCCCTTGCCACCACAATAAAGACATCTTTACAATTCCCATCTTTTACCTTATGAGAACAGCAGTATTCACCGGCAGTTTCAATCCTTTCACCCTCGGTCATGCCGACATTGTGCGTCGTGCGTTGTCCTTTTCCGACCGCATCATCATCGGTGTGGTGGGCGACAATGTGCACAAAGCCCTCACCCCGGCAGCCGAGCGCTGTGCCGCCATAGCCCGCCTCTATGA
The DNA here is from genome assembly GCA_900320845.1 of uncultured Prevotellaceae bacterium. GTDB lineage: Bacteria > Bacteroidota > Bacteroidia > Bacteroidales > Bacteroidaceae > Prevotella. The sequence continues at coordinate 40,653 of ONTS01000006.1, forward strand.
CGACGAGCCCCGTGTGGAGGTACGCATATACAACGGTCTGGCTGTCGACTTTGCACATGAGGTACATGCCGACGCCATCATCAAGGGTGTGCGGTCAGTGAAAGACTTTGAGTATGAGCGCGAACAGGCAGAAGCCAACCGCCATATTGGTGATGGTATAGAGACCATCCTGCTGCCTGCCGACCCAAGCCTGGCATACATCTCCTCGTCGTTGGTAAGGGAGTTGCAGCACTTCGGGCGCGACGTGAGCGACCTGCTGCCAGCGTCGGGCGAAAAGAACGAGTGAGGATGAGGGATGATGAAAAAGCAAAATCAATGATATTGGTAAGCAAAATCAGTGATATTGGTTAGCAATATCACTGATTTTATATTGTTAGGGTACCTTATTTATAGTATGTCTATGTCCGTGTCGGCATTGCGATGGTCGTTACCGCTACGCCTTTCGTGCCACGATGACGATGTGGTCGTTGTTAGCCAACGTCGTTCCGAAGATGTAGATGTCGCCTCCGTCGTTGACCCCCATCCGCTGTTGCAGCTCGTTGGCCGTCATGGGGAAGTGTCTCACCGCCACATTGGCCTGCTGTATACACTGTAAGGCTCGTCGCAAAGTCTTTCGGTTGGTAGGCAGTACGTTCTCGATGACAAATCGTCTGCCGACGAAATGGGGTATATCATGGTCGGCAACAAAAAGGTGGCTCATGGTGGCGAGGGAAGTAATGCTGTAATGTTGAGCCACTTCGTCGTAGCATCCCGCCTTCATGACCGAGGCATTAGGCTCGTAGAGGAATACCTTTTGCGTCTGGCATGCTTGTGCAAAAGCCTCCAATGACGCTATGAGGGGTAGTGGGGCGGAAGGCGTTGGGGGTTGCTTTTCGTCGGGAGTATAAACAAAATGTTGTTCGTCGTTGATGGTATGTATCGTGAGCGGTTGCTGTGAGTGGGGTAGGAGTACTACGAGGAGCTCTTTGCACTCGTTTTTTGTGCTTATGATGTGCACCTGCTTGGTTGCGGGTAGTCTGTTTACGGCGTCGTGCCAGTCGACCATTGGCGACAGTTTTATGATGCTGCATGGTGCGAGTGCGCACAATTCGTCGTGCAGTTGCTCCACATCGGGAGTGCATTGTGCGATGTCGTAAGTGCGTTGTCCGTGGTCGTCGCGTCGTGACGGGTCTATCATGAGCATCACGCTGTGTCCCTGCTGCTGTGCCTCCCGGCTCACCTGTCGCAGCACTTCCATGCCATCGTCATGGTGGATGACGGCGTTGTCGACGCCGAGCAGAGGGAAGTTGTGGCGTGCCAAGGCACAGAGGGTGTCGTCGGTGTCGGCATAATGCGCCGTCATGGTGGGCAGACTGTTGTCGGCTTGCAGGGCAGTGACAATGTTGACGAAGTCGACACCGAATCCTCCTGTAGCATCAACGAGTTGAAGATGAGTCGTATTGTTGAGTGCGGTATGTGCCAAGTTCGTAAACAGCTCTGCCTTATAGCGTGCCGTAGTCTCGCTGGAACTCTGTTCCACATTGAGTCGTGGCGGGAAGAGAAGTTGCCGCTGCGCCGCCCATGTAGGCAGTTTGTTGCGTGCCTGCTGCCGACCGGCTATCTGCGTGAGACAAAAGGAGAGGTCGATATCCTTACGTTGTGCCTGTTGCAGTGCCAAAGCGCCCACATCATCGGCGGCATGTTGCTCGATGAAGCGGGCGTTGGCATCATTGGCGATGGCACGGAGGATGTCGTTGTGCGGCATCATGGCATCTGGCATCGGCACAAAGCAGAATGCAATGGCATTCAGCGGGGCTCATCAGAAGGGAGCACGCGTGAGAATGTGAACTCTACATCAGCTTTTCCCACAATATAGTCGTCTTTGTAGAAGTCTGCGTCTTTAAGCTTTATTCGCAGTGTGGTGTCGTCGAGCTGTCTGATGGTAAACGTATTGCTCTCCGTCTCGCCGTCGGTGTCTACCTCCGTTATGCGGAGTTTGCTGCCACTGAGTTGCCATGAACCTGTCGTCTCCTGCTCAAATGCTTTCGTCTCTGTATCGTAGCTATAGGAGACCATCTGGCCATCGTTGGAGAAGTAGAGACGAGCGAACATTTCCATTCCAGGTTCTACATCATCGCTGTAGGTTTGGCCTTTGTATGAGATAGCAAAATGGCGCAGGTCCCAATAGCCAGCAAGCAGCTCTTGGTCAAAGATTTCTTCCTTGTTGTCGTCGCCACAGGCTGTAAACGAAACGGCAGTGAACATCAGAGCCACGAGACTCAATAGTGAAATGAAATGTTTTTTCATGATTGCGTTTGTGATTGTGATTGTTAGGATTGTTTAATAGAATTGTCGCTGCAAAGATAGGTAAAGAAGTGTTATTTTAATCTGCAATGTTCTCAATATTTGTATTATTGGCTTACCTTTGCAGGACCCAATGAGAGCGACATCGGCAGCATGCGGTGGTTGTCTCTCAGCAATTGAATGTAATACCTTTAAGCACACCTCCTATTTATATATGGCACTGAAATGCGGCATTGTGGGACTGCCCAACGTGGGCAAGTCAACCCTGTTCAACTGTCTGACAAGCGCCAAGGCGCAGGCAGCCAACTTCCCCTTCTGTACGATAGAGCCCAACGTGGGCATGATAACCGTTCCCGACGAGCGTCTTGGTAAACTCGCCGAGCTGGTGCATCCGGGGCGGATTGTTCCTGCCACTTGCGAGATTGTGGACATCGCCGGACTGGTAAAAGGTGCCTCAAAGGGCGAAGGACTGGGCAATAAGTTTCTCGGTAACATACGCGAGACCGATGCCATCATCCACGTGTTGCGCTGCTTTGACGATGCCAACGTGGTGCATGTGGACGGCAGTGTGGACCCCGTGCGCGACAAGGAGATAATTGACACTGAGTTGCAGCTGAAGGACCTGGAGACCATTGAGAGCCGCATACAGAAGACACAGAAGACTGCTGCCGCCGGAAACAAGGACGCCAAGACCGAGTTGAGCGTGCTGACAGCCTATAAGGAGGTGCTGGAGCAGGGCAAGAACGCCCGCACGGTGACCTTCGACAGCCGCGAGGAGCAAGACGCAGCCCACAACCTTTTCCTGCTTACAGCTAAACCCGTGCTCTACGTATGCAACGTTGACGAGAGCGCAGCCAAGGAAGGCAACGCCTATTCGCGAAAGATAGAGCAGCTGGCAGCTGACGAAGGTGCCGAGATGATGCTCATTGCCGCCAAAACAGAGGAAGACATTGCCGAGCTGGAGTCGTACGAAGACAAGCAAATGTTCCTTGACGAGCTCGGATTGAGCGAGAGCGGTGTAGACCGTCTGATAAAGAAAGCCTACTCGCTGCTCAACCTTCAGACCTTCATCACTGCCGGCGAGATGGAAGTAAAGGCCTGGACCTTCCACAAAGGTTGGAAAGCTCCGCAGTGTGCGGGCGTCATTCACACTGACTTTGAGAAAGGATTCATCCGTGCCGAGGTCATAAAATATGCCGACTACATAGAATATGGCTCGGAAGCTGCCGTGAAAGAAGCCGGAAAACTGAGCGTGGAAGGCAAAGAGTACGAAGTGCAGGACGGCGACATCATGCACTTCCGCTTCAATGTGTGACGACTCGCGCCACGCACACAGCCCCACAACGGGCAGACACATCCCCATAGACGAAACAACAAAGAGATATGAAGATAGCAATTATAGGCTACGGTCGCATGGGTCACATGATAGAACAGATGGCTATAGAGCGCGGTCACACGGTGAGTGCCACCATCGACGTGGACAACATGGCTGACATGGAGGGCGACGGTTTCAGGACTGCCGATGTGGTGATAGAGTTTACCCATCCGCTTTCTGCCTACGACAATGTGCGTCGTTGCTTTGCAGCGGGCAAGAAGGTCGTTTGTGGCACAACAGGTTGGATACACGAGCACGAAGAAGAGATGCGCCGCGCTTGCTCTGAGGGGCATACGCTGCTGTGGGCAAGCAACTTCAGCATCGGCATGGCACTCTTTGACCATGTGAGCCGTCAGCTGGCGCACCTGATGAATGGTATGCCTCAGTATGACATCAGCCTTGACGAGAGCCACCACATACACAAAGCCGACGCTCCGAGCGGCACAGCTATCACGCTGGCAGAGCACATCATCGACGCCGTGGAGCGCAAAACGCGTTGGCAACTGGCAGGCAACGCATCAGTAGACAGCCCCGAGGTGCTGCCGATCTCTTCCATCCGCCGCAGCGAAACGCCGGGAACCCACTCCATACACTACGACAGCGACATAGACAGCATAACCATTACCCACACTGCTCACTCACGCAAAGGACTGGCTTTGGGCGCCGTCATCGCTGCTGAATACGTACACACACATCAAGGTTGGCTCACCATAGACGATGTAGTAAGCCAACAGTAAACCATCAGAAAACACCATCATCATGATAGACAAAGAAAAAGCCAAACTTAACATGAAGCGGCAATGGATAAAGTTTGCCATCGTTACAGCTCTGTACCTTCTCTTCCTCATTTGGGTGAAGAGCTGGTTGGGTCTCATTGTAGTACCCTTCATCTACGATGCATACATCTCCAAAAAGATACGTTGGCAGTGGTGGCGCGACAGCGAGAAGCCCATACGCGTGCTGATGAGCTGGGTGGACGCCCTGATTTTTGCCCTTGTGGCGGTGTACTTCATCAACATATTCTTCTTCCAGAACTACGTCATCCCCTCATCTTCGCTTGAGAAGTCGCTTCTTCGAGGCGATTATCTGTTCGTTTCGAAGCTGAGCTATGGTCCTCGCATCCCGATGACGCCTTTGACCATGCCTCTGACGCAGCACACCCTGCCCATAGTGAACAGCAAGTCGTATATCAGCTGGCCGCAATGGGACTACCGTCGCGTGAAGGGTCTGGGACATGTAGAGCTCAACGACATCGTGGTGTTCAACGTACCGTCGGGCGATACGGTGATGAAAGCCGACCAATACCAGGCTCAGGACTTCTATCAGACCTGCTATGCCTACGCCAATCAAAACTACGGCAAGCCCGATAGTCTCGTAGCTGTCCTCAACCCGCAGCAGCAATGGGACTACTACCATAGCCTGCTGGCAACGGGTAGCGTTATGATAAAGCAGAATGAAGGCGAGTTTGGCAAACTGCTGTGGCGTCCTGTCGACCGTCGGGAAAATTATGTAAAACGCTGTGTCGGACTTCCTGGCCAAAAACTGGAGATAAGAAACCAACGCGTGTACTTAGACGGAAAGATGAACAAAGAACCCGACAATGTGCAGTACACCTATTGGGTGAAGTTGCAGCCGGGAGTGGTGTTCTCCGACAACGACATGGTGGAGATGGACATTAGCGTGGAGGACTATAATGCCTTCAATCAGAACGGATTTCTGTCGCTAACCAACCGCGCATACAACATGTTGCGCCAGCGTAAAGACCTGGTGCAGAGCATTCAGCCCGTAAGCGACAAAGAGTTTGCCGACAACAGTAAGCTATATCCCCTCACAGGATACCACCATTGGACGCGAGACAACTATGGTCCTGTGGTGATACCGAAGAAAGGGATGACCATCAAGCTTGACATGAAGAATATTGCAGTGTACGAGCGTCCTATCCGCATCTATGAAAAGAACAAACTGGAAGTGCGTGGCGGCAAGATATATATCAATGACAAGCCAGCGACGCAGTATACCTTCAAGATGGACTACTATTGGATGATGGGTGACAACCGTCACAACTCGCTCGATTCACGCTACTGGGGTTTTGTGCCCGAAGACCACATCGTGGGTAAGCCCATCATGATATGGCTGTCGGTAAATCCGGAGAATGTTGGTCCCAAAATACGTTGGAACCGTATGTTCCGCTGGGTGGACAACATTAAGTAAGGGAACGTTGTCAGCGAAGTTTCCGCCCTAAATTGCGCCCCGTTCCGACAGTGTTTCACCCGTTGTCCGCAGCTTATTCTTCAGCCATGCCCGCACCTCTGCTCTCCACCACTTATTTCGGTCCTGTGGAATGGTATTCCCTTTTGGCACGCCACACGTCGGTGTGGTTGGAGGCTTGCGAGACCTTTCCTAAACAAAGCTACCGTAACCGCTGCCACATTGCCGGTGTGAGCGGCATGTTGGCGCTTACCGTGCCTGTGGAAGGCGCCTCCTCGGGGCACACACCGCTGAAAGAGGTGCGCCTCAGCGACCACGGCAACTGGCGGCGACAGCATTGGCACGCGCTGCAGACAGCCTACGGCGACAGTCCATTCTTTGTGTACTATGCCGACGACCTGCGTCGTTTCTTCGAACGACGGTGGACCTATCTGTGGGACTTCAACCTCTCCATCATAGAATGTATGTGCGAGTTGCTCGACATTCATCCCGTGATACATGAGACAACGGTCTACGAGCATAGCCCTTCAGCGTATACCGACCTGCGCAACGCCATCCATCCTAAGCAGCCCTTGCCCGACAGTTGCCCCACGGTGGGGCCTTACTATCAGGTGTTTGCCCACCGACAAGGCTTCGTGCCGCATCTCAGCATCTTGGACCTGCTGTGCAACGAGGGCACGGAGAGCATACTGAGGCTGCTCGACAATGCGAAATAAATAGCCTGTAGCCATACAGGCTATTGCATTTTATTCGTACCTTTGGCAGTTGAAACGTCCTTTTCCACGTCAATCGTTATGGCAAGTCTGAAGTTGTTAGCCAAAGAAACAGCCATCTATGGCATGAGCAGCATTGTAGGTAGATTTCTGAACTACCTGCTTGTTCCTCTGTATACGGTGAAATTGTCGGCTGCCAGTGGCGGATATGGCATCATAACGAACGTGTATGCCTACGTGGCATTGTTCCTGGTGCTGCTCACCTATGGTATGGAGACCACCTTCTTCCGCTTTGCCAATAAGGGCGAAGACGAGCCTTTGCACGTGTACAATACGACATTGACGATGGTGGGATTCACCTCGCTGCTGTTCATCATGCTGCTTTGGCTGTTTGTGCATCCCCTGGCGAGTGCCATGGGCTACGCCGATCATCCCGAGTATGTGGGTGTGATGGGCACCACGGTGGCTATAGACGCCGTGCAGTGCATACCATTTGCCTTCCTGCGTTTTCAGCATAAGGCGAAGAAGTTTTTCCTGCTGAAGATTATTTTTGTGGTGTTGAACATCACGCTGAACCTCATCTACTTCGTCATCCTCGACGGCAAGGACCCCGGCTATGCCTTCTACATCAACCTGTGGTGCACCGCCGGCATCACGTTCCTGTTCTATAAGGAGCTGCTCGGTGTGCGACTGAACTTCGACATCCCCCTGCTGCGACGGATGTTGCGCTACGCTTGGCCTATCCTGGTGCTCGGCATAGCTGGCATACTGAACCAAACGGCAGACAAGATACTCTTCCCTTATATTTATAAAGGTAGCGATGCGCATAGCCAACTGGGCATATATGGTGCCGCATCGAAGATTGCCATGATTATGGCTATGATAACACAGGCCTTCCGTTATGCCTACGAGCCGTTTGTGTTCGGCAAGGCTCGCGACGCCGACAGCAAACAACAGTATGCCACTGCCATGAAGGCGTTTGTCGTCTTCACACTGCTGGCATTCCTCATGGTGATGGGCTACATGGACGTACTGCGCCATATCATTGGCAGAGACTACTGGAGCGGTCTGCGCGTGGTGCCCATCGTGATGGCAGCCGAGATAATGATGGGTATCTACTTCAACCTGTCCTTCTGGTATAAACTTACCGACCGCACCATTTGGGGTGCCATCTTCTCAGGCATCGGTTGTGCGGTGCTCATCACAGTAAACATCATCTTCGTACCCCGCTTTGGCTATATGGCATGTGCCTGGGCAGGCGTGGCAGGCTACGGAGTGGCCATGGTGCTGTCGTATGTGGTAGGACAACGCTACTATCCGATACAATATCCGCTGAAAAGCATAGGCTTCTACACCGTGATGGCAGCAGTATGCTTTGCCGTGATTTACCTTTCCAACACCCGCCTCGACACGCTGGCAGCGCTGGCGGTGAACACGTTGGTGGTGGGTGCCTTTGCCTGGTACGTTATCCGTAAGGAGATGCCGCAGCTGACGCAGCGCATCATGAACAAGACACATCGATACAACACATAAAACAATACCTTATTATGAAAAAAATTATTCTTTCCCTTTGCATGCTCACGGCTTTCCTCGGTGTTAAAGCCGATGAAGGCATGTGGACATTGTACAACCTTCCTCCCGCTGTGTACGCCCAGATGAAGGCCGAAGGTTTCCGCATGAGTTACGACGATTTGTATCAGGGCGACCTGGCGCTGAAGAACACCGTGGTGAACTTCTCGGGTTTCTGCTCGGGTGTGGTTGTTTCGCCCAACGGATTGGTGTTCACCAACCACCACTGCGGCTTCGAAGCCATCCGCAGCCACTCCACCGTGGAACACGACTATATGCTGAACGGCTTCTACGCACGCTCCTATGAGGAAGAACTTCCTAACGAAAACATGTTCGTTGCTTTCATGATCAGCCAGGAAGACATCACCCCTCGCCTTAAGGCTATGGGCCTGGAATCGATGACATTATCAGCACAAGAGGCATTCATCGACTCCATCCAGCGCGTGATGGAAGATTCTGTGAAAGCCATCGACCCCACCTACTCGCTGGAGATAGATCCCTTCTTCGAGGGCAACAGCTATTATGCCACCGTGTATCAGCGCTTCCCCGACCTGCGTCTGGTGTTCACTGTTCCCAAGTCGATGGGTAAGTTCGGCGGCGAGACAGACAACTGGATGTGGCCTCGTCAGACATGCGACTTCTCGGTGTTCCGCATCTATGCCGACCCCAAGACCAACGGCCCGGCTCAGTATAGCGAAAACAACGTGCCTTACCACCCCGCTCACTGGGCTCCTGTATCCCTCGACGGCTACAAACCAGGCGACTTTGCCATGACAGTGGGCTATCCCGGCAGCACTCAGCGCTACCTCTCATCATACGGTATTAAGGAGATGCGCGACGCACAGAATGCTCCCCGGGCCCAGGTGCGCGGTGTCAAGCAGGAAGTGATGGCCCGACACATGAAGGCTTCGGAAGCAGTACGCATCAAGTACGACTCCAAATATGCCGAGAGCAGCAACTATTGGAAGAACTCTATTGGCATGAACAAGTGCATCGACAGCATAGGTATCATCCAGCAAAAGGCCGAATACGAAGCAAAGCTTCAGAAGTGGATGGACGAGACAGGTCTGTACAAAGATAAACTCGACCTGCAGAAGCTGGGACAGCTCTATAATGCGCGTGCAGGTCTTACCTATAATTTCACCTATTTCATTGAAAGCTTCTGGCGTACCAGCGAGTTCGGCACACGCGCACTGCGCATTCTCAATGCCAACAAGCTCGAAGGCCCTGCCACCAAGCCCGAGAAACAGTACTACGTATTCCGCGACAACAGCGACGAATGGGACGAAGCACTTGACAAAGAAGTGCTCGCAGCCATGCTGAAAAACTATAAAGAGCATGTCGACGCAGCCATACTCCCCAACTTCTACAAGACCATAGAAAAGAAGTTCAAGAACGACTACAAGGCATACGTTGATTATCTGTACAAGAAGTCTGTGCTGATGAAGCCCGGAGAGAAAATCTATGTCAACAGCAAAGCTTTCAAAAAAGACCCTGGTGTCAGCTTCGGAGCCGACCTCTTCTTAAGCATCAGCATGATACAGATGAGCCTGATGGCACGTAACAACGAGATAGAAGAGATGGAGAAGACGCTCTGCGCCGCCAAGCTTCGCATGGAACAAGACCTGCCTCACTACTCGGATGCCAACTTCACCATGCGTCTTAGCTACGGACAGGTAGGCGGATATATGCTCAATGGTCAGCCCTCAGGCTACTACACCACCGCAGAAAGCATCATAGAGAAGATGAACCGCGCTCACGAAAACGACGAATACTTCGCTGAACCCATCATGCACGAGCTGCTGTCGGCCGACGACTACGGTCAGTATACCGACAAAGACTCGAAAAAACTGCAACTGTGCTTCCTGACAAACAACGACATCACTGGCGGTAACAGCGGCTCACCGATGTTCGACGGTGACGGAAGACTCATCGGTCTGGCATTCGACGGCAACTGGGACAGCCTCTCCTCCGACATTAACTTCGACCGCGAACTGGCACGATGCATCGGCGTCGACATCCGCTTTGTGCTCTACCTGATGGACAAGTGGGGACATGCCGACCGTCTGCTGAAAGAAATCAATCCTCAGTTCAAAGCCGACATGCAGGTGAAACGGTAAAAATCACACACCTATATACGACATAAACAGATGGAAAACACCCTGTTATTTCTCAACCTCGGCACTGGCGAGATTATCATTATTGCCCTGATTGTGCTGCTGCTGTTCGGTGGCAGAAAAATTCCCGAGCTCATGCGTGGTCTGGGTAAAGGCGTGAAGAGTTTCAAAGACGGCATGAACGATGTGAAAAACATTGACGATACGTCTAGCGACTCTTCTGCCGCCAACGCCGACGAAAAGCAAAGCGACAGCTGATGAGTGCCACGGAAGCCAGCTTCTGGGAGCACCTTGACGAGCTTCGCATCTGTCTGCTGCGATGTTTGCTGGTCGTTGGACTGGCAGGCATTGCAGCGTTTGCCCTTAAGGAGACCCTGTTCGACATCGTACTTGCCCCGCGCAGCAGTGAGTTTGTCACCTATCGGCTGTTGCATAGCAATGCCTTCAGCATCTCGTTGATGAACACCGAGCTCACCGAACAGTTTTTCACACACATGAAGGTGGCTCTCTATGCGGGCTTGCTGTTAGCTTCTCCATATGTAGTGTGGCAGCTGTTCGGCTTCATCGCTCCTGCACTCTACGACAAAGAGCGGCATGTTGCCCTACGGGTGGGCGGTGCGGCCTATGCCATGTTTATGGTGGGCGTGTTCGTTTCCTACTTCATCGTCTTCCCGTTGACGCTGAAATTCCTCGCCACCTATCAGGTGAGCCCCGATGTGCGTAACATGCTCACACTGCAAAGCTACATCGACACGCTGCTTATGCTGTCGCTGGTGATGGGCATCGTCTTCGAACTACCCGTGGTATGCGCCCTGCTCTCACGCATGAACATCTTGCACAAAGGCCTCATGCAGCACTATCGGCGCCACGCAATAGTAGCCATACTCATCGCAGCAGCCATCATCACCCCTTCAGGCGACGCTTTCACACTGTTCGTTGTGGCTCTGCCAATATATCTGCTCTACGAAGTGAGCATCCTGCTGGTGAAGAAACAGCGTATGACATAATTGCAAATACCAATCCATAAGAGCCGGTCCGAAAAGACACCGTACCGCTCTTTCACCTCAAACTATACCAACAACAATATGAATCTACGCAGAATACGACGGCTGATAGCAGCCGTATTTTTCCTGTTGCTGACATTTCTCTTTGTCGATGTAACAGGTGTGGCACACCATTGGTTTGCCTGGATGGCTAAAGTGCAGTTTGTACCAGCCGTATTGGCTATCAACGCCATAGCCATCATCGTATTAGTGGTGCTCACCCTCATCTTCGGACGCATCTATTGCTCGGTCATCTGCCCGCTGGGGGTGCTGCAAGATGTTGTGGGACATGTGTCGCACCGACGCAAAAAGCACAACTACAGCTACTCGAAAGCAGTGAGCTGGCTTCGCTGGCTGATGCTCGCCGTCATGGTGGCATCGGTCATCTTGGGACTTACCGTTCTCACTTCGCTGCTCGATCCCTACGGACACTACGGACGCTTTGCCACGGCTTTGCTGCAGCCCGTGTACCAACTGGGCAACAATGTGTTGGCATCAATGGCAGAAAGTTTTGACAGCTACACCTTCTATAGCGTTGACGTGTGGCTGAAGAGTCTGCCGGTGCTCATCACGTCAGCCGTAGTCACTGTCGCCATCGGTATCCTGGCATGGCGCAACGGACGCACCTACTGCAACACTATCTGCCCCGTCGGCACGTTGCTGGGACTGCTGTCGCGCTTCTCATGGCTGAAGATTCGTTTCCATGAGGACAAATGCCGCAACTGTTCACAGTGCACCCGCCACTGCAAGGCTTCGTGCATCGACTACAAGAACCACCATATAGACTACAGCCGTTGCGTAGTGTGCGGCAACTGTCTTGAGAGCTGCGAGTTCGGAGCGCTCACCTATGGCAGAAAAGGAACATCCAACGCCACTGCTACCACCTCCGACCCCATGACATCGGTGCCTGCCGATGCTGCTCCTGCAGCCGAGTCGGGCGGCGTAGGTAATGAGGGCAGACGCTCCTTCCTGCTTGCTACCGCCATGCTTGCCACCGCAGCACTGGCTCAGGAGAAGAAGAAAGTGGACGGCGGACTGGCTGAGATAGAGGAGAAAGTAGCCCCCTCACGCCAGACACCGCTCTCGCCTCCAGGTTCATGGAGCGCCCGCAACTTGGCAAGACACTGCACAGGCTGCCAGCTCTGCATAGCACAGTGCCCCAATCAGGTGCTACGTCCGGCGGGCGGGTTTATGACCATGATGCAACCCACGATGAGCTACGAGCGCGGCTACTGCCGTCCGGAGTGCACACATTGCTCGCAGGTTTGCCCCACCGACGCTATCCATCCCATCAGTGCAGAGGAGAAAGCCAGCACACAGATAGGTCATGCCGTGTGGATAAAGAAAAACTGTGTTGCCATCACCGATGGTGTGGAGTGCGGCAACTGTGCCCGCCATTGCCCGACAGGCGCCATCGAGATGGTTCCCCTCGACGAAAACGATGAAGAATCTCCCTTCGTTCCCTCCATCACCGAGAGCCGCTGCATAGGCTGCGGAGCCTGCGAAAACCTCTGTCCGGCACGACCCTTCACCGCCATCTACGTGGAAGGGCACGAGGAACATCACACCTATTGATGCTAGAGGCGTTAACAACAATCCACATGTAGCATAACCAAGAAAAAAGAATATCCCATGGCAGACAAGAATATAACCCGACGCAGTTTTCTGAAACTCTTTGGTGGCGGCGCCGCTGCTGCTGCATTGACGCTTGCCGGTTGCAAAAACAAGACGGATGCAGCCATCAGCGACGAGTATAAGAACCAGGTTGAGCCTCCGAAGGGCAAGATGACGTACCGTGTAAATCCCAAGACAAAGGATAAAGTGTCGTTGTTAGGTTACGGCATGATGCGCCTTCCGACGATGGATGGCGGTGCCGGCAGAGAGAGCGACGCGCCTCTAGATCAGGAACAGATAAACAGACTGGTGGACTATGCACTGGAACACGGTGTGAACTACTATGACACATCGCCTGCCTACTGCAAAGGCATGTCGGAACGCGCCACCGGCGTAGCGCTGAGCAGGCACCCGCGCAACAGCTATTACGTAGCAACCAAGCTCAGCAACTTCAACGAAGATACGTGGAGTAGGGATGAATCGATGAAGATGTATCGCAATTCGTTCAAGGAATTGCAGGTGGACTACATCGACTACTACCTCCTTCATGCCATCGGTATGGGCGACGACGGCATGGAAGCGCTCAAAGGGCGCTATCTGGACAACGGCATGCTGGACTTCCTGGTGGAAGAACGCCGCGCTGGACGCATACGCAACCTGGGCTTCTCCTACCACGGCGACATCAAGGTGTTCGACTATCTGCTCTCACAACACGACAAATACCAATGGGACTTTGTCCAGATAGAGCTGAACTACCTTGACTGGGAGTGGGCAAATGAGATTAACGAGCGCAACACGGATGCAAAATATCTGTACGGCGAGTTGGACAAGCGCGACATCCCTTCCGTCATTATGGAACCCCTTTTGGGCGGAAGACTTGCCAACATCCCCCAGTATCTCGCCACGCAGATGAAGCAACGCGACCCCGAACACAGCATAGCCTCATGGGCATTCCGCTATGCCGGCACACCTAAGAAGGTACTTACCGTGCTCAGCGGCATGACATATATGGAGCATCTGAAGGACAATCTGTTGTCGTACTGTCCTCTTCGTCCGGTGACGAAAGAAGAAACCGAATTTCTCTACCACATAGCCGAGGAGTTAGTGGGCGTCGAAACCATCCCTTGCAACGACTGCAAGTACTGCATGCCTTGCCCTTACGGCATTGACATACCCGCCATCTTCGTCCATTACAATAAGTGTAAGAACGAGGGCACGCTTCCTAACAAGCTGCGCAAGGAGAGTTATGCCAAGCTGCGACGCCAATATCTCATCGGATTGGACCGCGCTGTGCCCAAACTGCGCCAAGCCAACCACTGCATAGGCTGCGGTCAGTGCGAACCCCATTGCCCGCAGAATATCCGCATACCGCAAGAGCTGCACAAGATTGATGCTTTTGTGGAAGAGTTGAAGCAGGGTAAAGCGTTGAAGGACCTGTAACAGCTCAATAAACTGGTAACAACAACACAGCATCTTCACAGGCATTTGTCCTGTAAAGATGCTGTGTTATGATGCAAGGGGTGCCACTATCCGTGTAGTGGGGTACTATGGCAGGCACCGTTCTCCCTGTTGCCTCTTTTATTATAGTATTGTTTTAAAGCTTTTCTCCGTAGCACAAGTCTCCAGCGTCGCCGAATCCCGGTACGATATACTTATGTTCGTTCATTCCTGGGTCAATGGCAGCGCACCAGATGGTGGTCTGTTCCTGCGACAGCGCTTGTGCCACGACGTCGAGTCCTTCGGGTGTAGCTATGACAGCAGCGATGTGTACCGCCTTGGGTGTTCCTGTTTTAGCAAGTGCTTCGTATGCCGCAGCCATGCTTCCGCCTGTTGCAAGCATCGGGTCGGCAATAATGAGCGTCTTACCCTCGATGGATGGTGCCGCCATATACTCAGCATGCACTCCCACTTGGGTATGTTCGCGGTTTGTGTACATACGGTAAGCACTGACAAAGGCGCATGCCGCATGGTCGAACACATCCAGAAAACCTTCATGGAAAGGCAGTCCTGCACGCAGTACGGTAGCCAGCAGCAGTGTGTCTGAGGGCTGAGGAATGTCCAGTGTGCCTAAGGGCGTAGTCACCTCATGCGGCGTATATGTGAGATGTTTGGATATTTCAAACGCCATCAGCTGACCGATACGGCGGATGTTGTTGCGGAAAAGAAGGCGGTTCTGCTGATAATCCTTGTCACGCACTTCTGACATATAAGTGTTGAGCACTGAGTTTTGTTCGCTGAGATTGATGATTTCCATGATAAAGGGCTGTTAAATGTGTTCTAACCGCCAAAGGTATAGAGTTTTTTCATATTCAACAAAAAAGTGATGATGAACAATATGCACCCTTAATAAATAAAGGTAAAGTCCGATAACTCTGACACGTTACTTCTTTTTCGTGAATATATTTGCGTAGTAATCTTACATTATTTACATTTGCCAGACTTGTTGATAATATTGCTAATCCTTTGGAGGTTATGAGTAAAACCATTATCTTTGAGGCGCAAATCAAAAATCAGAGAGGTTATCTGTAAGCAAATTAGAATAAAACAACAGAGAATATTAGCCCTTTAACACCTCACATCATGAAAAAGGATATATTTCTTTCCCTTGCTTTGTTGCTGGGCTCTTGGTCCTTCATCAGCTGCGGTGATGAAGAAGATGATATTGTTGTTCAATCACTTCCAGACTCTCCGAACATATCCTTTAATCCCATAATAATGCCAGAAAATGGTTATGTGATCTTGTATCACTTATATAATCAAAATGGAGAAAGAGCGAAAGAATTTAAATTAGGGGATGATATTATCTTTGATTTGCAACTTTACAACTTCACTGATAGTTGTATCACGATTCTACCTGAAACATATAATCCTCAATTCCTTTCGCTTTTTAATACACCCTGGATAAAAAGGGGGATTGAAGATGGTATTTTTAATATACATGATGTTAACAATAAGTTTATAGGTTATCCTTATAATCCATCATTGGATGGAATAGATCAGACAGCATCGCTAATGTTAGGATATAAATTAAAACCAAAAGAATGTTTGCGTTGGAATGCTTCGTGGTCAGGAACTAAATATGAAAACTTTATGAATAGCTATATATCTCCATATTGGTCGTATGGAGCGAACAATAAGCCACTTGAATCAGGTCAATATCATTCAGAATTTGATGTACGTCTTACAACGTGAAATACACTGTACGTGTAGATTTTGTGATTACTAAGTAACTGCAACAAAGATATTAAAATGAAAAAGATTCTATTTTTAGTATTTTTCTGCTCTTTTCAAATTATTTGTTTATCACAGGGTGTAGGTTTACGATATCGATTAGGTAAAACTACAAAAATACAAAGAACTTGCATCCGACCCTCCATTTTATCTTCCGTCTGGCGAGAGCTGGAATCTGACGGCTTACAGGCTCGATACCGGTGTGCTCACCTACAGCGCAACGGTATATGGCGAGGATACTGCCATTCCCTTGAGCACATTCCAATCAGGTAAGTATTACCTCTTCCGCGGTGAACACGGAGGATACGTCTACACCTGCACAGTGCTGATACCGTGAAACGACATAAAGAGTTTGATATAAAATAATTACACACCCCTCTCAGACAGAATCTTATGCAACCTAATAAATTATAAACACAACAAAAATGACAAAGTTTCAGAAAGCAATTCTCGCACAGTACGGCATCAAGAATGTTGCCGAAGTAGTGTACAACCCCAGTTACGAGGCCCTCTTTGAAGAAGAGTTGAAGCCCGAGCTCACCGGTTATGACAAAGGACAGTTGACCGAGCTGGGTGCTGTCAACGTGATGACCGGCATCTATACCGGACGTTCGCCTAAGGATAAGTTCATCGTTGACGATGCCACATCGCACGACACCGTATGGTGGACCACTCCTGAGTACCCCAACGACAACAAACCCGCCAGCGAAAAGACATGGCAGGCCGTGAAAAACATCGCTATTGACGAACTGAGCGGAAAGAAGTTGTACGTGGTTGACGGTTTCTGCGGTGCCAACAAGGATACACGCATGGCTGTTCGCTTCATCATGGAGGTTGCATGGCAGGCTCACTTTGTGAAAAACATGTTCATCCG
The DNA here is from genome assembly GCA_900320845.1 of uncultured Prevotellaceae bacterium. Taxonomy (GTDB): domain Bacteria; phylum Bacteroidota; class Bacteroidia; order Bacteroidales; family Bacteroidaceae; genus Prevotella. Next base: position 57,680 of record ONTS01000006.1, read on the forward strand.
TCCTACAGAAGAGGAACTGGAAGACTTTGAGCCCGACTTCATCGTTTACAACGCATCGAAGGCAAAAGTTGAAAACTACAAGGAACTGGGTCTGAATTCAGAAACAGCTGTTGTGTTCAACGTTACCAGCCGTGAGCAGGTGATTATCAACACATGGTACGGTGGTGAGATGAAGAAGGGTATGTTCTCTATGATGAACTACTACTTGCCACTGAAGGGCATTGCCGCCATGCACTGCTCAGCCAACACCGACATGCAAGGAGAAAACACTGCTATATTCTTTGGCCTCAGCGGCACAGGTAAGACCACCCTTTCCACCGATCCGAAACGTCAGCTCATCGGCGACGACGAACATGGATGGGACGACAATGGAGTGTTCAACTTCGAAGGCGGCTGCTACGCCAAGGTCATCAAGCTTGACAAGGAGAGCGAACCCGACATCTACAACGCTATTCGTCGCGATGCTCTGCTGGAAAATGTTACCGTTGACGCTGAAGGCAAGATTGACTTCGACGACAAGAGCGTGACAGAAAACACCCGCGTAAGCTATCCTATCTATCATATTGACAACATTGTGAAACCCATCAGCCACGCTCCCGCTGCCAAGCAGGTTATCTTCCTGTCTGCCGACGCTTTCGGCGTGCTGCCTCCGGTAAGCATCCTGACTCCCGAACAGACCAAGTACTACTTCCTGAGTGGCTTCACCGCTAAGCTGGCAGGTACCGAGCGCGGCATCACCGAGCCCACTCCCACCTTCTCGGCTTGTTTCGGACAGGCTTTCCTGGAGCTCCATCCCACCAAATATGCTGAAGAACTGGTGAAGCGTATGGAACAGAGCGGTGCCAAGGCTTACCTGGTGAACACCGGTTGGAACGGAACTGGCAAGCGCATCTCCATCAAGGACACCCGCGGCATTATCGACGCCATCCTCGACGGAAGCATCAACAGCGCTCCGACCAAGAAGATTCCTATGTTCAACCTTGAAGTTCCGACCGAGCTGCCCGGCGTAGATCCCGCCATCCTCGACCCCCGCGACACTTACGCTGAGGCTGCAGAATGGGAGACAAAGGCCAAAGACCTTGCAGGACGCTTCGTGAAAAACTTCGTGAAGTACGAAGGCAACGAGGCAGGTAAGGCTCTGGTAAGTGCTGGTCCTACCGTTGAATAACGCAAAAGCGTACATTTACGATAACAAAAGCAGTAGTTTGGGTCAGCCATTCTGCTGCTTTTCTTATGCAAAGTCGACGAGATTGATAACCAAAGTCGTCAACTTTAGTCTGCAAATGGCGTGCAATGACAAGGTGAATGTAGCAGCATGGCCGAGCGACATCGGCGCTATGGCAGCAGGAACGGGCAACGATAGCCCAACAAAAAGCATAGCAAAAATGCCTATTGCACTATGAACAATCGTTAATATGAGGTTGGAAAACGTAAACAATACTTAAAAAGCGATGTTGTCAAGACATCAAAGCGCAATAAAACGAGAAAAACACGTTTGCTTTTTAGAAATGTTCTATCTTTGCATGTTGAATTAAACCGTCTACACATACACTATGTTACACCGATATCAAGTCATGGCGCTTGCCGCCTTCTTAACGATAAGCTTTACGGCATGTCTCAACGACGACGATGAAAAGTATGCCGACTACGACGACACAGCCGTAACAGCTTTTGTGCTTCAGCAGATGAACGCCTTTGTGCACACCACCAACTCGCAGGGCGAAGACAGTGTGTTCAAAGCCTATGTAGACGGCACAAAGGTACCAATCTACATCGACCAGCTGAACAACAAGATTTACAACGTCGACTCTCTGCCCGCCAGCACCGATATAGAGCACGTGCTCGTGGCGTTGTCAACGAAAAACAACTGCTACGCTATGTGGCGCTCGCTGACGGAAGACAGACTGCTGTACCATTCGTCGGAAGACTCGCTGGACTTCTCCGTACCGCGTGAGCTCTATGTGTTTACCACCTCTGGCAAATACTACCGCAAGTACGACGTTGTCATCAGCAAACACAAGCAAGAAGGTGACCTGTTCCACTGGCGCGGGCTGGGTGCCAATCCCACCTTTGCCGCCCTGAAAGGCATGCGCGCTGCCGCCAACGAGCAGACACTGTTCGTGGCTGGCACCGACGGAAGCAACACTACGCTGTATAGCTCGCCCGCCAACGACGGAAAGACATGGCAACCCATTGTCACTGGCCTGCCGCAACAGGCTTGGCAGACACTGGTAGTGCATCAAGGCAAGCCCCATCTCGCCGACGGAGGCGGCAACCTGTATGTCGTTGAGAGCAACGACAACTACGCATCAGCCACCATGCAGACCTATAGCACAGGCAATGTCTACCGACTGCTGGCCTCCGACGTGGCACACCTCTACGGCATGAACGCCGATGGCGATCTGATGCGCACCGCTACTGCCGACAGCTACCAGAATTGGACAACGGAGACGCTGGACGACGACCGTTCGCTGCTGCCCACACAGCACATCAGCGCCACACATATTGCCCTGCGCACCACCGATAATTCCGGACGCCTCGTCATCGTGGGCAACTACAACGATGGTGCTTTTGCCTCCGACTCCACTGCCAGCATATGGAGCAGACTGACAGGCAGTGCCGACCTCAGCGCCGACAACACATGGATGCGTTACACTGGACAGCATGCAACCTACAGCCTGCCACGCATGTTCAACCTGTGCACCGTGGCTTACGGCGAAGACATACTGGCACTGGGCGGCCAACCCATAGCACCAGCCAAGACACCGGCGCTGAAGGGATTCTTCAGAAGCATCGACGGAGGCATATCGTGGAAACAAGACACACGCATCAGCTTGCCACAGAAGATGAACAGCAGCAAGACAGTGTTTGCACTGACAGTGGATGCCAACAACTATATATGGCTGTTCTGCGGAGAGAGCGGAGAGATATGGAGAGGAAGGCTCAACCGCATGGCATGGACTGAACATCAGAAGGAATTCAGATGAACATCAATCGACTGAAAAAGTAATAAAACTAAGATAATCGGGACGCCACAATTTGTCTCACACCCATTACCCCCCACGCTTACATCGACCATGAAAACCCTTATCCGTACTCTACTTCTGGCTGTCGCCACAGTGTGCGCCATGCCCCTGCATGCGCAGACCGACCCGGAATACCGCATGGAGATAGGCGGCGGTGTAGGCGTGATGAACTATCTGGGCGACTTCAACGGCTCTCTGACAAGCAACTTCCAAGCCTCGGCAACAGTGGTGGCACGACGCATATTCAACCCTTACATGGGACTGAAAGCCAACCTCACCTACGGCAAGATGAAAGGCGACGCTGCAAAGGAGGACACCTACTACCCTGACACTCCTACAGAAGGCTACACCTTCGACAATACGCTGGTGGACCTGAGCCTCACCTACGAGTACAACTTCTGGCCATACGGAACAGGTAGAGACTATCGTGGTGCCAAACGCCTCACCCCCTTCGTCTTCGGAGGCATCGGCGGCACCTACGCCGCAGGCAAAGAGAAGGACGTCATTACCGCCAATATTCCCCTGGGACTGGGCATCAAATACAAGATGGGCGAACGCACCAACATCGGTGTGGAATGGGCTATGCACTTCTCACTGAGCGATAAGCTCGACGGATGGGCCGACCCCTACACGATAAAGAGCACCGGACTGTTCAAAAACACCGACTGCTACTCAACACTGCTCGTCACCTTCACCTACAGTTTCATGGCAAAATGCCGCACATGCCACAACGACAATGACTGACAAACAGCTTGACATCCCTCAACACATAGCCATCATCATGGACGGCAATGGTCGATGGGCACGCCAGCGCGGCCTGGACCGCAGCCAAGGGCATGCCGCCGGTGTGGACACCGTGCGATGCATCACCTCGGAATGTGTACGACTTGGGGTGAAATATCTCACCCTCTACACCTTCTCTACAGAAAACTGGAACCGTCCGGAGGCAGAAATCAGTGCCCTGATGGGATTGGTGCTCACCTCACTGGAGGACGAGATATTCATGAAGAACAACGTTCGTTTCCGCGTGATAGGCGACCTTCACCGCCTGCCCGACGATGTACAGCAGAAGCTACGGGAAACGGAAGAACACACCGCTGCCAACGATGCCATGACAATGGTGGTGGCGCTGAGCTACTCCAGCCGCTGGGAGATAACACAAGCCGTGCGCGATATCGTACAAGAAGTGCATGACATGCAGGAAGATCCTAAGCAAATGCTGAACAATCTGCGCAACGGAGGCATACGGGCCGAAGACATTACTGAAGACTATATAAGCCAACATCTGCAGACAGCCTTCATGCCCGATCCCGACCTGCTGATACGTACAGGAGGCGAAGTGCGCATAAGCAACTACCTGCTATGGCAGATAGCCTACTCGGAGCTGTACTTCTGCGACACCTATTGGCCCGACTTCAACGAAGAAGACCTACACAAAGCCATAGCAAGCTACCAGCAACGACAACGCAGATACGGGATGACCGGAGAACAAGTGACACACAACGACGACAAATTATCATAACATGAACCGCATATACAAAGCAACATACCTACTGCTCCTGCTCTTTGCCTCATTGGGCAGCCAGGCACAGCAAGTGATTGTGAAACCCGACATGACCTATGCCGGAACACCGCGCACCTGCCGCATAGCCGCACTCAATGTAGAAGGGGTGCAAGGCTACGAAGACATCATGCTGACCAGCATCTCAGGACTCGCCGTAGGACAGGTGATAACACTGCCGGGCAGCGAGATAACGGCTGCAGTGAGACGCTACTGGAAACACGGTCTCTTCTCACAAGTGTCCATCGTGGCAGACTCGATAGTAGGAAGCGATGCGTATCTGACCATACATCTCGCCACACGTCCGCGTATCTCCACCATCAATTATATAGGACTGAGAAAGTCGGAGATAACCGACATGGAGAACAAGCTTGGACTGCTGAAGGGCGGACAGCTGACTCCCAACACCATAGACAGAGCCAAGACACTGGCACGGAAATACTTTGACGACAAAGGATTTACCAATGCCGAGATAGAAATACGCCAACGCGACGATGTCAGCACCAACAATCAGGTGATACTCGACGTGGAAGTGCGCAAAAACCAGAAGCTGAAGGTGCGCAACATTACCATCGAAGGCAATGAGAAACTGAGCGACAAGCGCATCAAAGGTACCCTCATACGCAAAGGAACCTTCAAAAACATGCACGAAGCAGGCAAGATAGCAAACTTCCTGAAGAAGAAGAAGTACACCCCGCAGCGCTGGAAGGAAGACAAACAGCACCTCATAGACAAATACTACGAGCTGGGCTACCGCGACGCCGTCATCCTCTCAGACAGCGTATGGAACGAAGACGAGAAACACGTGAACATCAACGTCAAAGTTGACGAAGGAAAACAATACTACATCCGCAACATCACCTGGGTGGGCAACACCGTGTTCAACACCCAATACCTCAGCCAAGTACTGGGAATGAAGAAAGGCGACGTATACAACCAGCGCCTGCTCGACAAGCGTCTGACATCTGACGAAGACGCCGTGGGCAACAACTACTGGAACACTGGTTACCTGTTCTACAACCTGCAACCAACCGAAATCAATATCGTAGGCGACAGCGTCGACCTGGAGATGCGCATACAGGAAGGCACACAGGCACGCATCAATAAGGTGCGTATCAACGGTAACAACCAACTGTATGAGAATGTGGTGCGTCGTGAGCTTCGTACCAAGCCTGGCGACCTCTTCTCCAAAGAAGCATTGGAGCGTTCGGCACGCGAACTGGCATCCATGGGACACTTTGACCCGGAAAAATGCAGTCCCGACATTCGTCCCAACCCAGAAGACGGCACGGTGGACATCAATTGGAACCTGGAACAAAAGAGCAACGACCAGATAGAAGTGAGCTTCGGATGGGGACAGACCGGCGTGACAGGACGTCTCGGACTGAAACTCAACAACTTCTCACTCGCCAACCTCTTCCACCCCAAACGTGAACACCGCAGACTGCTGCCCATTGGCGACGGTGAGTCGCTGTCGCTCGGAGCACAGACAAACGCATCCTACTACCACTCCTACAACCTGCAGTATGCTACAGGATGGTTCGGCGGTAAACGACCGATACAGTTCTCGATAGGTGCTTTCTATTCAAAGCAAACCGACGTTTCTAGCAACTACTACAACAACGCTGCATTGCAAAACTATTACAACTCCTACTACGGATCAGGCTACGGCTACTACAACAACTACCAGGACTACTACGATCCTGACAAGTATATCGAGATGATGGGATTCAATATAGGCTGGGGTCGTCGCCTACGCTGGCCTGACGACTACTTCACCCTTTCTCTGTCGCTTGCCTATACACGCTATCAGATGCGTAACTGGCAGTACCTGATGGTGACCAACGGCTCGGCCAACAACCTCAACCTGAGCCTCACACTCAGCCGAATATCAACCGACAACCAGATGTTCCCCCGTCGCGGATCGGAATTTACGGCATCGGTTACTGTTACACCACCATGGTCGTCGTTCATCAAGAAAGACTATGCCAAACTGGGATCCGACCCCAACTCACCCTCATACATGGACGAGATGGGCGAGAAGTATCGCTGGATTGAATACCACAAGTGGAAGTTTAAGTCACGCACCTTCACCGCTCTGACTAATGCTCAGAAGTGTCTCGTGCTTGCCACACGCGTAGAGTTTGGTATTCTCGGTGCGTACAATCGTCATAAGAAGTCGCCCTTCGAGACCTACTATGTGGGCGGCGACGGCATGTCGGGCTACTCATCGGGCAACTCCGAAGAGACTGTCGGCCTGCGTGGCTACGAGAATGGTGACATCTCGCTGAGCGCTACAGGCGGCATGCTCTACACCGCTTACGCCTACGAGCGCCTCTCGCTGGAACTGCGCTATCCCTTCATGCTCGGAAACACCACCATCTACGGCCTCGCATTCCTTGAAGCCGGTAACGCATGGTACGAGACCAAGAAGTTCAATCCCTTTGACGTGAAGCGTTCGGCAGGTGTCGGCCTGCGCCTGTTCCTGCCGATGGTAGGTATGCTGGGCATAGACTGGGCATACGGATTCGACCGCGTCAACAACGGACGAACAAACAGAAGAGGCGGAAGTCAGTTCCACTTCATCATCGGACAAGAAATATAATTTTCCCATATAAAACCCCAACATCACACCATTACGATATGAAAAAACTTTTTCTCCTCCTTGCGCTGTTCACAGTAACTCTCGGCGCCTCAGCACAGAAGTTCGCACTCATCGACATGGAGTATGTGCTGAAGAACATTCCCGCCTACGAGCGTGCCAACGAACAACTCAATCAGGTATCCAAGAAGTGGCAAGCCGAGGTTGAAGCCCTCAACGCTGAAGCCAGCACCAAGTACAAGAATTTCCAAAACGAAGCCCTCTTCCTCTCTGCCGAAGCTAAGAAAGCAGCCCAGGAAGAAATCATGCAGCTCGAAAAGAAAGCCAGCGACCTGAAACGCAAGTACTTCGGTCCTGAAGGCGAACTCTTCAAGAAGCGTGAAAGTCTCATGTCTCCCATTCAGGAAGAAATCTACACCGCCGTGAAAGAGATATCAGAGTTACGCGGCTACTCGCTCGTCATCGACCGTGCAAGCGACACCGCCATCATCTTCGGCTCACCGAAGATTGACATCTCCAACGAAGTGCTCAACAAACTGGGCTACGGCAACTAAAAAACAATGATAATAATCAATTAAACAACAAACCCTATCAACAATGAAAAAATTACTGTTATCCCTGCTGTTCTTCGCACCGACAGCACTCTTCGCACAAAAGTTCGGCCACTGTGACGCTCAGTCCATCATGACCACCATGCCCGAGTACATCCAGGCTGAAGCCGACATCAAGAAAATCGCTTCACAGAAGGAAGACGAACTGAAAAGCATGCAGAAAGAGTTTCAGACCAAATACGAAGACTACACCAAGAACGAAAGCACCATGAGTGCTACAAAGAAGGCTGAAGCCGAGAAGGAACTGGAAGCTCTCGACCAGAAAGTACGTCAGGCATACCAAGACGGTCAGCAGGAACTGAGCAAGATGCAACAGGAAAAGATGCAGCCCATCATGAACAAACTCATTGAAGCCATCAAGCAAGTAGGTAAAGATGGTGGATATGTGTACATCATGGACGTCAGCAACGGCATCCCCTACATCAGCGAAACACTCAGTAAGGACGTTACCACTGAGGTGAAGAACGCCCTGGGCAAGATGAAATAAGCACACCGCCACATGAAGAAACTTCTTTTCCTCGTACTCATGTGTCTGCCGGCATTGGCGCAGTCACAGACAACACCTGCCTACGCATGTTTCTCATGGCAAGAGGTGTTGAAAAGTATGCCTGCCTATGCTGAAGTGCAACACAGCATATCGGCATTGCGCAAACAGTATGCCGACGAGTTGACGCTTGCCGAGCAGGAATTCAACACCAAGTACGAAGCCTTTTTGGAAGGCCAGCGCACCTTTGCTCCGTCTATCATGATGAAAAGACAGGCAGAACTGCGCGAACTCATGGAGAAGAACATCGCCTTCAAGCAAGAGGCAGAGCGTCTGTTGCGTCAGGCAGAGGATGAAGCCATGGCCCCGCTGACAGCAAGACTGAAACAAATCGTACAACAAGTGGGAGAAGAAAATGGCTATGCCTTCATACTGAACACCGACAATGAGGCATGCCCGTACGTCAATCCTGCTTACACCACAGACATCACTGGATTATTAAAGGAACGCGCACGCGCGAGATGAGGCACATTCAGGAAGCAAGTAGTCTTCCTTTCTTCCTCATCAACCTTTCCCACATTGACTCCACGCCCACTTTCCATCCCTCTTCTGTGCGAAGAGGGATGGGGTGAGGGTACATCCACTATTATGCACCTCCCAACCTCTCCCGGCCCCATCGGCGTCTTCGACAGCGGATACGGCGGTCTGACCATTCTAGAAGCCATACGCACGCAGCTGCCCGAGTATGACTACCTCTATCTCGGCGACAATGCACGCGCTCCTTACGGGTCACGCTCCTTCGAACTGGTTTACGAGTTCACCCGTCAGGCAGTGTACAAGCTTTTCGAGATGGGCTGTCACCTCATTATTTTGGCTTGCAACACAGCGTCAGCCAAGGCCCTGCGCACCATACAGCAGCACGATCTTCCCCAATGGGACAAGCAACGCCGCGTGCTTGGCGTGATACGCCCCACGGTGGAAGCCCTAGGCAACATCACACACAACGGACATGTGGGCATATTGGCGACCGAAGGCACCATACGCAGCGAGAGTTATGCCATAGAGATACGCAAAACGTACCCCCACATGAAGGTCAGTGGCGAGGCATGTCCTTTCTGGGTGCCTCTGGTGGAGTACAACGAGGTGGACAGTGAGGGTGCCGACTACTTTGTACACAAGCGCATCAGCAGCCTGCTCACAAAGGATCCACTCATCGACACACTGATACTGGGATGCACACACTATCCCTTACTGATGCCGAAGATACAGCAGTTCTCGCCCGAGGGAACGCATATTATGGCACAAGGCATACACGTAGCAGAGAGTCTTAAGCTATATCTGCAACGTCATCCCGAAATGAATGAGCGTTGCACGCGCAGAGGACGCACCCACTATCTGACAACAGAGCAGCCTGAAACCTTCCAGAATAATGCTCACACCTTCCTGCGTACCGACATCAGGGCGGAACATATAGACTTGGATTGAGAAAGTCTGCCAGCTGCCATGAATGAGCAGCACCCACTTTGAGTAGAAGAATAAATGAATACGTACTAATTTTTACATTACACATTAATGATGAAAACCAATACACTTCAGTGGCGGGCGCTGTTGCTCGCACTATGCTTTCCGTTGAGCCTTAACGCCTCCGACTATGTTCCAAAGATCATTGCAGGTGTTGTGAAAGCCGACTCTTGGACATCTACGACCTCTTATGCTGGCATCTATCGTCTTACCGCCGCTCCTGATGGTGAACTGACCCAGTTGTCAGAGGGCAATGACACCTATCTTGCCCCCCTTGGCGGTGCAGTGTATGTTGACGGCATCATGAAGGGAATCCACTTCAAGCAAGAGTGGGATGCTTACATGGGTGCTAATACCTACACGATCTATCATGTACAATATGATATGACGAGCTGGGAGCGCATCAAGGCTGTGGTGATGAACAACACTTATGCCAACCTCATTTCGTCTTGCGGCATCACACATGACCCGCAGACAGGTTTAGACTTTGGCATTTTCTACAATTTCAACCTTGACATGCAAGTGTTGGGACGCAAACTTGCCACCATCGACTTCTCTTCCGACCATCCGAAAAAGACTATTATAGGCGATGTCACGACCCCGTTTGCTGCCATAGCAGCCGCCGGCAACGGTTTTCTTTACGGCGTTGGACAAGATGGTTACCTCTATATTATAGACAAGACAGACGCTACGCTGTACCCGTTGGGAGACATGGGAATAAGCGATATATCCACCTATCCCAGCTCCATGACATATGATGCTAATACGGGTAAGCTCTATTGGAGTTATGTGAACACTTCAATGAAGAGTTACCTGTATGAGATTACTCCTACGATAGGCAACGTGACAGCTACGAAGATTATGGACGTTCCCGACAATGCTTATCTGGTGAATATGTACATATCACCTTCCGCAGCTGGCGTTCCTGCTTGCGCAACCAACCTGTCGACAGTCTTTACCGGTGAACGTACTACAGGTACGGTTAGTTTTACTATGCCTACGGTAGACGAGGACGGCAATCCATTGTCAGGTCAGCTCACTTACACCATAGAAGCTAATGGCGAGACTATCGGAACGGGACAGGCTGAGCCAGGAGCAGAAGTTACTAAAGAGGTAACAGTACCGAAGAGCGGCGAGACTGAGCTGCGTGTAGTGATAAGCAACACCCAAGGCTCGAGCCTTCCTGCAAGAACGACGCTCTACATCGGTCGCGATACACCAAATGCCGTTACCGATGTGCGACTCTGGTACAACACCTCGACAGGCAAGGCAGAATTGTCATGGACCGCTCCTACTTTGGGCATACACTCCAAGGAACTGACAGAGGCCAACCTGACATATGTCATTACCCGTCAGCCCGGCAATGTTGTCGTTGCCACCAATACCCACGACACCTCCTTTTCGGAGAGCCTTGACAACACAGGTGAGTTGAAGTCGTACTACTATGATGTTACTCCTTACAATGGCGAGTTAGGAGGTGCTACGGCATCGAGCAATACCATTGTGTTGGGTGATGCCCTTGTTCCTCCTTTCTCTGAAGACTTCACCACGCAGGCGGGGTTTGACCGTTTCAGTGTTGTCGATGCTAACGGTGACGGAACAACATGGGTTCGTTACCACAAGTACTACAGTTATTCTGGCACAACTGTTGATGTAGCGAGCATTACCGCCAGCCGCACTGTGGCAGACGACGACTATCTGCTGACACCTATGCTGCGCATGGAGCGTGGTGGAAGATATCCGCTGACCTTTAAGGCACGTAAGGCATACAGTCCTGCCTCATACGACCAGAAACTGGAAGTGCTCTTCGGTAGCGGTGACGACATATCCGCCTACAAGAAGATAGGAACCTACGACATCAATGAAGTGAACGACATGACATTTGAGGAAGAGTTGGTGCCCGAAGCAGACGGAGTATATCGTCTGGCATTCCATGCCATTAGTGCCGCTAACTCCGATCAGCTGCTTCTCAATAGCATAAACATCGGCGTTTCTATGGCTGGCACAGCGCCGAAAGCTGTCACCAACCTGGTTATCAAGGCTGGCGAGAAGGGCGCATTGACGGCAACTGTGACTTGCACAGCCCCGACACAGAACATTCGTAATGAGTCATTGACCACTATTACGAAGATTGACGTCGTTGACAGAAACGGCAATGTTGTCGGCACACAGGCCAATCCCACTCCTGGTGCACCATGTACGATAGAATGTTCGGGACTCGTGAACGGCTACAACCAGCTCACTGTGCTTGCATACGTCAACACCGACGCTGGCGAAAAGGTATCACAAGAAGTGTTTATCGGCGTTGACAGGCCCTCAGCTCCCACCAATGTGCTGCTGAGCGATATGGGAGAGACAGCTGTTTTAACCTGGACAGCTCCGACAATAGGTTACTATGGCCGCTATATCAACCCCGATGCTCTGACATACAATCTCTACAGCATCTCCGATGATGGCTATGCAGATCCCCTGAAGGACAACATCACTCAGCCATACGACACGGGTGAGCCCACAACCACTGGCGAACAGAAGCTGCTCTACTTTGCTCTCGACGCACAATCTGCAGCTGGCTATGGTCCTTTGACACCCAGCAACAGCCTGGTGGTGGGCGCTGCTTACCCCTTACCTTTCATAGAGACCTTCAGCAAGGGCTTACACACCAACCAGTTTGTATGGTTTGAGGGAGAAGAATTCAGCAGAAACTACACGCTCATCAGCGACAAGTCTGCTGATAACGACGGCGCAGCACTCGCATTTACCCCCAATTACAGCAACATGGGCATCTTCAGTACAGGTAAGATTTCTATCGCCGATGCTGTTGAGCCGGTTCTGACCTTCTGGTACTATGCCGAAGCTGAGGAAAGCAGCTCACTGTTGGTTTATGTTGACAAGCAGCCACAAAGCAGTTTAACCTCTGTAGCGGATATAGATTATACGAAAGAGACCGAATCGGGTTGGAAGAAAGTGGAAGTAGACCTCACTCCCTTCAAGTCTTCGCCCTACGTCATTGTTCGTTTTGGCATGGTCAGCACATCAACAAACTACACTTCTGTAGTGATTGACGACATCGAAGTGTTTGACAAGACCACAAACGGCATCAACGAGATGACGGGCAAGGACAAACAGAACGACAAAGACATATACGACCTGTCTGGACGCAAGATCAACAATGCTAAGTCCATGGGTAAAGGTGTATATATCATAGGTGGAAAGAAGGTTATAAGATAACATTTCCATCTCCATACAAATCTCACACAGGCGCCAGTCAAGGCTCTGTGTGAGATTTTTTATGACGGATGTGTGATGATAGGGGAGAGGAGTAGAGGCAGGCAACATGTACCGAATACGAGAATTATTGCGCGATACAGCACTTTTTTCGCAAAATAAAACACTCCTATTGATGCAAAACAAGCCCACTGACCAAAGCAAATGAGCCTGCGGAGGAATGGAACAGACTGAGAACGGGCACGAGCCATAACGCTTTATCAACGAGTTGGTTTTTAATTGTTTTTAGAGGGTTAAGGTTTTTTTAGGATATTGTCCTGTTTTATAAATAAAAAAAGTACCTTTGCCTTTGGAATAATATGGTTTCTGCAATAAATAATTATCTAACAATAACAAAAAGCTTATGAAAATCAGAACATTACTTTCATTGTTACTTGTTCTATTACTCGGAACAAGCACTAAAGTTTTCGCTGATGAGCTGACCGTCTATGACGGGACCAACTCCAACGAGTACGTGCCCATTTACGGAAACTGGGCAGATGCCTACCTGAAATGCGAGTTTGTCATTCCTGCAGCAGACCTGGCAGCAATGAACGGCAGTTCCATTACTGCCCTGAAGTTCTATCTGAAGACAGCCGCTACGAAAAAATGGACAGGTACTTTCCAGATCTTCCTGAAAGAAGTGGACAATACCGTAATGAGTGCTTACCTTGGAACAGACGATGCTACTGTCGTTTATGAGGGACTGTTAGACGGCACTTCTTCGGTAATGACGATTGACTTTACAGAGAATTACACCTACAACGGCGGAAACCTTCTTGTCGGTGTCTACCAGACAGTGAAAGGCAATTATGCTTCTTCTCATTTTTACGGAGTAGGCCAAAGCTACAACTCTGCTGTAAGCGGGTACAATTCGACATCTCTTTCCAGCGTCGGAGCTACCGGCAGGGCTTTTATTCCAAAGACAACCTTTGTGTATGAGGCAGCAGCCGAAGGCCCTGCATTCAAGGTGAAGGGCTTCAACAGTGGTGACACATTCAACTATCCCGGACTTATCAATCCGAAGGGCACCACGTCGTTCACGCTTAGAAATCCCGGTACTGAAAGCGTAACGGTGAACATTGCAACCACCGGTGGCTTTACAGCAAGCGAGACCGCTGTGACACTTGCGGGAAAAGAAGAGAAAACAGTCAGCATCGAAGCCCCCGAGGCTTTCGGCGATGCAGAAGGTACTGTCGTGTTTGCACCGACAGCAACAGGACTTGAAGCCGTGACAATCAATCTGAAAGCAACCATCAAGGACCCCAGCAAGTTGTTTGTCGACTTCTCCGACGGACAGTTGCCCGCTGATTGGACGTACACACAGTATAGCTCCTCTTATAATTGGGTGTATACTCAAGATGAGGAATTAGGCGGATACGCTTCATATAAAGGTTCAAGCCAATCTTACAGGGGAACGCTGACTTCGCCTGTGCTGTCATTCGAAGAAAACGAGAAACTCTACTTCAAGACATCAAAGTATGCTTCCAGCAGTTACGCAAGTTCGAGCATTACCATCCAGACCTCTACAGACGGTACCACCTTCACCGATCTGCAGACTTTCACCGACGATGTGTACGGCGAATGGACGCAACGTGCTGTAACAATACCTGCGGGAACTAAGTTTATCCGCTTCTCGGGATGGTATTTCCACCTCACTCACATTTATGGTGGCAAGTTGCTTTCCGGTGCCAAGTTCGCCATCGACAACAATAGTGCTGATTTCGGAATGTCAGAGCAGAACAGTGAGGCCTCCAAGACTTTCACCGTTACCAACAAGGGTAGTGAAGACATGGTGATAACGTTCACCATACCCGAAGGCATCACCGTACAAGGCGTCACCGACAACAAGCTTACCGTACCTGCAAACAACGGCACCGCAGCCTTCTCGGTAATCCTCGATACTTCCGTTCCGGGATCGAAAGACTTTACCCTCCAACTACATACGAACGCTATTGATGTGGAAGAGCGCTCTATTCCTGTCAGTGGATATGTGATGGACAACACCCTCTTTACCGAGACCTTCGACGGCAATGCACTGCCCGACGGATGGACTATGGAGAGCGGTAGCACATACACCAACTATCAGTGGTCGTTCTCCAATGGTACTGCCATAGGTACTTCAAGCAATGCCCGTCTTATAACTCCTGCCCTTACCGTAGCGGAAGGAGAAAAGATGGCCATCGAAATAAAGAAGAACAACACTTGGAGTTGCACTCTGCCTATTTATATTTCAAAAGACGGTGGAGAGTTTACTCTGCTGAAAACCATTGCCAATACCGAACTGAGTGACACTGAATACAAAGTGTTCTACATTGATGGCTTGGAGGCTGGCAATTACAAGATTCGCTTCGACGGCAACGGCATCGTGATGAATGCCGTCAACGGTTTCCACCTCAACCAGAATGCCCCGATGTTTGAGATGGTAACGACGGGTGCTGCAGCATTTGGTAAGAAGACCGAAAGCGACAGCAAGACGTACACCGTGAAGAACGCCGGCACCGGCATCCTTACCGTGAACATTGCTTCAGACAACACGACAGACTTCAGCGTTGCTCCCGCACAACTGAACATTGCGGGCGGCGAAACGGCAGACTTTACCATCACCTTCAACTACGCTGAAGGCAACTATGGCAACAAGGCTGCGAACATCACCGTAACTCCTACCTACAACGAATCGCTTGTCTACACCATTACTGCCACAGCCAAGGCGATGGATCCCAATGCATGGGATGAGGACTTCGAGGAGGGAGCGATGCCCACCGGTTGGGTAGCATCCAGTTTCTCTGTGACGACAAAGTCGTATACTACGAATCCCAACAGCACCTACCTTGCCATCGCTTCAGGAAAGGACGCCACACTGATAACTCCGCGTCTGCATGCCAACGAAGGCGACGTGGTGATGTGGGAAGCCTACTACGACTGGGACGATGAGGGCATCAAGGTAGAGTACTCCAACGACGAGAAAGCCACGTGGACTGTAGTAGACATTGCGGGTCTTACTGCGAGCACTGCGACAGGCTATGTGGGCTACTACCGTCCGCAGGATAATGGCGTGACCACTCGTGGTGCGAAGCTCGACATGCAATTTGTTGCTCCAGCCGAGGGTTACTACTATCTGCGCTTCACCTCTTCATACAGCGGTAATGGCGTTGACAACTTCAATGGTATGCAACTGGCCCCGAAAGATCACGATGCTATCATCTCCGGTCAGAACATCCGTGCTACCTTCACCCAGTATGGCGACCATCAGGTGGGTGTGACGGTGAAGGAACTGGCAGGCAAGGATGAAGAGATGACCGCCAAGTTCTACATTGATGGAACACAGTATGGCGAATCCGTGACTGAGACTGTTCCTGCCAACGGTACGAAAGACTTTGTGATACCGGTGCGTCTCAATGAAGTGATCAGCGGTCAGGCATACATCGTAGTGTCCAACGAGAACCTTGAACTGACGAGCGACACCGTGGATATCACTACCAAGGCAGCCATTGTGCTTGACGAGCTGTCGGCTCTTGCTGAGATGCCTTCCGGCTATCAGGACAAAGTCGTTGTGAAGTACACCGCTAAACAAGGATGGAACACCATCTGCATGCCGTTCCCATTGACTGACACTGACATGAATCAACTCTTCGGTGAGGGATGGAAAGCATACCAGCTGAACGGATTCAAAGACAATGAGCTGAAGTTCAGCACAGCCGACCGTCGCTATGCAGGATATCCATATCTCGTATACTGCACCAATGTGCCCGAAATAGCTGAACCAGGTTACATCATAACCTATGTCAACTTCACATCGACAGCCAAAGATGACACATATGGTGGCGCTACCTGTCAGGGAACCTTCGCTCCCATCGCTCCGGGCTCTATGACCGAGACATGGTATGGCGTTGTTCCTGCTACCGGCCACATCAAGCCTGCCGGCCCAAGAGCTTCACTGAAGGGCTATCGTGCTTACTTCCTCCTACCCGAAGGCACCAATCCGTCGAATGTAAGCCTCAGTGTGGACGGCGAAATTGTAACAGGCATCGACGCACTCGAGATGACTAACACACTGACTGGTGATATTTACGACCTGAACGGAAGAAAGGTTGATGCACGCACAGCACAACGTGGTGTTTACATCAAAGATGGTAAGAAGATTATCATCAAATAAATTAGAGAGAACTCACTAATACATTTCAGATAAAAGGAATTGAAGTGCTCACACTGCATACTTCTTTTCCTTTTATCTTCTCAAAGAAGATTACAGAAACATGAAGAAAATTTTTACAACTTTAGCCTTGATTGTATTTGCCCTTGTGGCCTTTGCAACCGATGGCATCTTTTCAGACGAAGGAGGTGGTGTCATTACCAAACAGAAAGTAAAGAAGACTGCTTTCTCTCACGTTGTTGAATCTTGGCATGTGCCTTATCGTTTAACGCCTGGCACGCTGCCGCACACCGTCCGCAAGGTGCACAATGCAGCTGCCAATGGACTCACCGCTAACTTCAGTGTACAGGACGGCAGCTCACAGCAATCAGTATGGGCAGAAAACTTCGATGCCACAAACTCACTCAGTGCGTGGACCATCGACCAAGGTGAAGGCAACCAGATAACCTTCGAACTGAAAAATGCATCGACAAGTTTCTCTACTATCGACGAGCACAATGTGACCTCCCTGCATATAGAAGGTGGCTACAGCATGCCGCGCCGCACGAAGGGATATGCAACCAGTGGACAGATAACAATACCTGCCAATAGCCAACTCCACGCCTATGTCAGCATGTCATCCAACATGTCGAACTACGCCAGCCTCGTCATCCAGATATCCGACGACGACTTCGAAACCGCCAGCGACTTATGGACAAGTGCCGACGTCACCACATCGGGCCGTCAATGGGTAGCAGTAGATTGCGACTTGTCAGCCTTTGCCGGCAAGACGGTTAAGCTACGCCTCTACTACGGTCCCGGCAAAGGCGACAGTGTCGGCGGCAGCTTGGCAGACTTCTATGTCGACGGCATGACCGTCACAGGCGTGAACTCCATCGATCAGATAACCGTTAAGACCGGCGAGCGCATACAGTTTGTCGACCTCTCGATCGGTACACCCACAAGTTGGCTTTGGTCGTTTCCCGGTGGCACACCCACTACATCTACAGAACAGAATCCTGAGGTCTACTACGAGCAGCCCGGCACCTACGACGTCACACTAAAGGTGAAGGACAGCGAGGGCGAAGATGAAGTAACCAAGACCGCCTTCGTCAACGTAGAGGGGCAGTCACCGATTGCTGGTGTCATATGGCCATCCGAATTCCGCGACTACAACACCCGTATGCGCATGGTAGCTCCCCTCGCTCCTGTTACATATAAAGACAATTCACAACTCTATCCCACAAGTTACATGTGGACCATGATGTCCGAATACGAAGTGTCAGGCTCTACCATCATCCCCAAAATCTATTATGACAAGGACGTAGAGTACATACATGAGAAGCTCAACAAGTACTATGTCACCCACATAGTACAGAATGAGACTGGCTACGACTTCGTTGACGACAGCGTACAGGTGCAGTTTGCCGGACTGGTTACCAACTTCCAGAAGGGCGACACCTACCACACCAACTTTGTGGATGGCGAAATCACCCTGCCCGGTGCCAACACCATGGGCATCACAGCGTGGGCTGAAAAGATATCTAAGCCCTCGCAGCCTGTGCTGATGACCTCTATGTTCATCAACTTCACCAAGGCATCTGCCTCAGAGCTTACCGAACAGATCACTCCTGTGACCTTCTCTCTCTACACCAGCGAGAACGGACTGCCCGGTTCACGCATCGACATTCTCGACACATGGACCATATCCGAACTGAACTACGCCATGAACAATGCCGGCGGAGCAGTGGAGATGGAGCTGTCGAAGAATTATGTCATCGACGATGAGGTTTTTGTCGTCATCGATGGCATCCCCGCCAAAAACGACAACTTCGAATGTGCATTCGCCATGGCACCCCTTCGCGACAACGGCAACACAGCATACATGCTGAAGAATGACGAATGGCGCCCCTTCACGGGCTACTTCCAGGCAGCTCCCGGCGGACAGACATCACTGGCTGTTTACCCCTACTTCTCCTATTCCGTACTGTTCAAAGCCGACGTGGAAGCTGAGACCAACGTCGTGACACGCGATGACACCCCCACAGAGGTAGGAAAAGAGGCTGGCACCGTAGCGATTCCCGTCTTCGCCTATCTCGGAGTGGCACAGTATGTAGAATCTTCTGCCTCATGGTGCCGCTTCACGGGCAGCCCGCAAGGAGAGTATACCGTGGAAAATGTGACTGTGGAATATGACACATTGCCCGAAGGCATCGACGAACGTGAGGCACTGCTCACCGTCACCGACGGTGTACAGCCGCTGCAACTGCGCGTGGTGCAGAAGCGTTCAGCAGCCACCGGCATTGAAGGCGTTACGCTGAAGGATACGAAGAAGCATGCAACGGCCTACGACATACTCGGCAGACGAATCAATTCAACAAGTACACAGAAGGGTATCTACATCATCGACGGCAAGAAAGTCGTGAGATAACACCCCTCAAACATATCGGTCACTACAGCACCAACGGAGCGAGGCTTAAGGCGTCTTGCTCCGTTGTTGCTGTATTAATGCCATGTGAGTGAGCTACATACCCATAATAAATGTATCCCAACTTGACGAAGTGACCTTGTCAAGACAAAACTTGTTACTGAGGCGGCTACGGATTGATGCTATGGTATTGGGTTGTTTACACATTAACGTAGCAATGTGGGAAGGGCGCATTTCTATCTTAAGCAACATACACACGCGTTTCTCCGTCGCACTGAGTTTCTTCACATGCTCCAACCTGGGAATAAAGTTGTCGAAAGTCTGGTTGAGTGTAGTTTCCAACTGTACCCATTGCTCATCTGTTGGAATGTCGCCCATAGATAAAAGTCTATAGAAGTCCTTATACGAATCGGTATCACGGATAGATTGCGTCTGAATGTTGAGTATGCTAATCTGGCTTTGTGTAATGGTGTTCTCGTTTTTCAGTCGCAGCTCCTGCTGATTAATGCTTTCCGTCAACAGCTCATTTTTTGTTGCAGTATGCTTTAGTTGTTCTTCGAGATCTGCAATCTTGTCTTTATTCTCCGTCAGTATCTTTTCATATGACTCTCTATTGTGCTCAAACAACTTCTGCATGTGTACGTAGCGCAGCTGCATTACCAAGTGTTTGCGTCGGCGGTTGATGGTCCATATTGCAAAAGAGGCGGACACGATTAGCAGCAATGAGATTATCGTCAGTGCTGTTATCTTCCACGTATTGCTCTTTATTCGCAAGGCGGTATTCTCTTGTTCTTGTCGTTGATGGTCATTCCATTCTTTTGCATGAGCTATGGCCTCGGTATTTCTTATCATATCTGCGGTGTCTTCCAACTGAAAATGCCGGTGCAGGTGCTCCAAGGCGTTTGTCTGGTCGCCTTTTGTCAGGGCTACCTCTGTCAGCACCTTATGCGCTGTGTTTCTATGGTGGACTAATGGCAAGTCCAGCAGTTCTTTGGCATAACGCTCGGCGGAATCCAGTTGGTGCATCGCTTGATAGACTGTGGCAATCAAAGAGTACACCTGCCCTTTGTTCACTAAATCCAGATGCTGGCTAGGACGGCGTATGTAGTAAAGTGCGGAATCGTATTTTTGTAGGTTGCGGAAATTGTAAGCGATGTTTTTCTCCACCTCTACCATTAAGTGCAAGGATTCAGCCTGCTGCGCCATGGCATGTGCCCGTCGCAACAAACGCAGACTCTCTTCCTCGTTATCATCCCATGTGTATATCACTGCCTCATCGTTTAGGTCGCTCACCATGGAAAAGGTGTCACGGGCTATGCTGTCTATCAAGTATGCCTTATGCAGGTAGAAACGTGCTTCATCGAATAGTTGACGGTGAGCATAGATGTCAGCTATCTGCGAACAGAGTACTGTGTATAGATGGTCGTCTTCACCATCAGCCAACAAGTCTTCTGCCTTCAGAAAATAGTTGAGGGCGGAAAAGGCATCCTGATTCTCTATATACGTGCGTCCGGCATAGTAGTAAGCCATGGGAAGGCGTGTCCTGTTATCATTATTCTCATAATACTTAACTATGCGCTGTATGCCCTCTATATCTTTTAGGGGCATGTATGCCTTATCCGTAGCCTTAATAAACAGAAGCCGGCAATACATCTTGTCATCAGGCGACATGTGCTGCATACTGTCCTGCAAATGACTCAGGAACTCGACGGCATCATGAGGATTGTCTGCTATCAGTTTTTCTGCCTGACGTAATGATGACGATACGTCATCATGGTGACAACCCAATACGATACCCATGAAGAAAAGTAACCAAATACACCTTTTCATATAAGCAAAGGTAATATGAAAGGATGAAACAAGTATTGATCTTGCGAAGTTTTTAACAGTTTTTATGTGTTTTGTTCGCAGGATTTATGAAGCATGGCCCTATTAACATGCCAAAATTGCATTATAAGTGATTGAATATATGCGAACTACAATTTGCGAACTTTTTGCGAATAAAAATCTTTGGACAACAATGCACTTTATCACCACCTTTGTATAAATCAATTTAATAACACCATGAAAAGAATACTCATACTCCTTGCTTCCATCACATTTGGCACGGCAGTCTACTCTCAAACAACTGATGGCGATGGAGTGCCTGTTGAACTTACTATTATTCAAGACGGGCATAATACTACCATCAAACGAGTGCCTTTACAAATGCCCTGCGTTTATCTCAATCACCATAGCCTAAGCATCTACTATGTGCAAGAGAATCCACTGTTCACGGCACTACAAATCTATAATGACCGAGGAGAAGTTATCTATGTTACCACAAACTTAACATCCAGTGTCTGGACAATACCACTGACAGAAGAATTATGGCAAGAAATGTACTACATACATCTTGTTATAGATAACAGAGTGTTTTTCGGAATGGTATAACGCCAACCGACACCAAGCCGAGTGCAATGGAGCTTGCTGCGATTGCTGAGGCGAGAAAACGAAGAATGAAAAACAACATTAGTATTCAGTGAACTTTACACATAGTACTAAACCTATCTTATTAACAATTTAATTTCAAACATCATGAAACAAAACAAATTAAGTAATCTGTTGATGATGGGATTCTTAGTAATCTCAGTAGTATTCACCTCTTGCACAAATGAAGAGGAAGCTATCAATCACAAAAAAAGAAACAATGAAACGGCATTGGCGCAGTTACGCCTAAACATCACTAATTTAAACAAAAAATGGCAACCATCCTCTTCTCGTAATTCTATGTATCTTCGTAAGAAATCATTGAAGGGATTCTTTTCAAGATTGATAAATGTTGTAGTATCTGATGTTGGTGGTGCCATAAAAGGAGCTATTAATGGAGAAAATATTTTAAAGTCTGCAGGAAAAGCATCTGCCAAAGCTGGTGTAAAAGCTATTGTTGATACTGCAAATGAGTTATTAAATTCGGATGACGTACAACCAGCACCATTTAGAATTAGAAAAAAATCTGATGAATCTATCAGTATCCTTGATTTCATTAATTCATCTGAAAACGTGTTAGTCGACATTGTTCCAGAGCAAAGCGATAACGATATGGATACTGCTTTAGATAGTATAGGGTATTATCATAATAAAGTGCTGTTAGAATTATTTACCGAAAACGATAATATCCGTTATTGGAAAAATCTTTCTACTGAAGAATTGTCAGACATTATTGATGAAGCATTGGTTGATGTTAATCTATTTGATGATATCATAATTGGCAAGTCATCTGATCAACTTTCAGACATGCTTGCGTTTTGTGATAATTTAAGCGATATAATCGATGACTATTCTAATAGTACTGATTTCTGTGACGCATTAAGTCTTCAATATCCCGATATTGCTGATGCCCTTTCTGTTATTTCTATATACATGGAGGGGTTACAAGTGAACTTAGGTACAGATAACGTTGCTTTATATACAGAAAATGTATTATCTTTGGTCGCAGAATCATATGTAAATACGGAAATGAAATACATTCTCAGGTCTGGAATTGTTGTAGCAATGGCAAGTGCTAAACTATGGATTGCTTAAAATGCTTAGATTCGTAATAGATGAAAGATAAGGCTATCAAGCCCGAGAATCGATCTCAATAAATGTAATTATGATAAAGAAACTATTCATCATCGCCACCTTGCTATGTAGCATGGTACAGGTCAATGCACAGGTACACGCTGTGCATGATGACAACAACACACCTGCCATAGGTGCCATCGTATCGGACGGTCAGGGACGACTCGTCGGCGTGACGGACAAGGACGGAAGATATCACGGCGGCAACAACAGCACGGCACACTATGGAGTACAACATTTCCTCGCTGCAGAGGATGCACAACCAGGACAGGATGCTGTCCAGCTGCCGTTAACTAAACTTACCCCGACATGCATCAACAGCCGTGGCAGCGACAGTCAATGGCTCAGGATGAAGGCAACATTCCGCATTCTGCAATACATTGACGGGACGCACTCCATCACCAAGCAGGGCGAGATATGCTATTTCGTACCGCTCAACAAGAGCACGAAAGCCAAAAAGTACGTCACCGCTCAGACTGTCGACAGGCTGCCGGAAACCATCTTGGCATACGATGACATTACGCTGCTGCCCGACATTGCCTCAAACCGCGTCTTCCAAGGAGATACCGCTTCGGCAACGTTAACGGACAAAGGGCAATCCATAGGCAGCAGGATATGGCAGGAGGCTACGCACACGCTCTACACCATCATCGACGATGACGCCAAGGTTGTGAAGGCCAACCTCATGGGACTGAAAACCGCCAACGGAGCTTTTATCTCTGCTTATCATTACGGCACTGACAGCAGACTGCTGCAGGCGCTGCACCACTACACCAAGATGTATACCACAATGAAGAAGGTGCAGAAGAAGACCGAGCTCGTCAGCGACGTGTACATCACTGAATACGAATATCTCTCCGCCAAGGAAGCCAGCAGACAGCAGAAGATGTACAGACAGAATGCAAAGAATGCGTGGTAATGCTTCAGCAATAATTATAGCAACCTTCGCAGACCAACAACAACATAAGTCATAATATGCTATTACATTTTGTGTCTCATAAGCACAAAACTCTTTACACTAGAAAGCATCCAACAGGTTATCAGTTTGATAATTTCCTCATTAATAGTATTGGCGGAGGATCTTATGTAATACCTAACTACGGTAAAAAAGACTATTATGTAAATCTATATGGATGGAATACCGCTAATTTCAATGCAAATTGGCAAGAAATGACAATAGTAAATTTCAAATCCAATCGCTGTTGGGTGGATAGTAACTCTGGAACAAAGACTATAACAAAAAGACGTGTTCCATATCGTGTTTCAAAATAAAAAATATTTATTACCTTTGAACATAGTTGCTTTAAGCTTCTTGCAGGCAACATGTAACACACATATTATTCACCTATAAACATTACAATCATCATGAAAAGAATCACAATCATTGCCCTGCTCGCCGTTACAGTAACCCTCAGCGCGTCAGCCCAGGAACTGCGCTACGGCGCTACAGCAGGAGCCAACATTACAATCCCTTCTGAACACTTTGATAGCAGGGCAGGATTCCACATCGGTGCAAAAATGGAAATGGGTTTTCCTTCCATCGCTGAGGGCCTTTTTCTCGACGCAACGCTATCCATGACCCAGAAACCCATGAAGGGTTCATGGGGCATCAGCAGCTACGGCGAGATTGACCCCGTCTATATTGAGGCGGAACAGACGCTGACCCCCACCTATCTGCAGCTCGCCCTGCAGCCGGCATACAGGTTCGGCATCGGCAACGGCTTCGGACTCTTTGTCAAGGGTGGCCCTTATGTGGCAACGGGTATCTTCGGCAACTCCAAAGTGAAATGGAATGCCTCTGACGGTACGCACGGAAGCGACAAGGAAGGA
>ONTS01000011.1 GCA_900320845.1 uncultured Prevotellaceae bacterium
CCATCCCGAACAGAGAAGTTAAGCCCACTTGCGCCGATGGTACTGCAATGCAATGCGGGAGAGTAGGAAGCCGCCACTTTTCATAAGAGTCCTTTTTCCACTTGGGAAGAGGGCTCTTTTTTGTTTGTACGACACAAGGACAAAAAAGTTATGGAGACAGGACAAAAGAGTTGAGACACAAGGACAGAGGATTTAAGACACAAGGACAGACATTATTGAATGACAAAGAACAGCATGGTACAGCTCTTTTGACATACGGTCAAGAAGCTCTTAGACCGACACACACACCTATTTTGACCGTTGTACATCCCTTTCATGTCCATTATATATCCCTTTTATGACCGTTGTACATACCTTTTATGATCATTGTATATCCCTTTTGAGATAGTGGTACTTTCTTTTTCTTTTAGTAGTACATTTATCTGGGGATGGGGAACTTTTGTAGACTAAAATCAGTGATATTGGTGACCAAAATCAGTGATATTGGTTTGTTGTGCTTGCTCGTTTGTCAGCACATTGTGCTTGGACTGCCGGGGGGAGGGGGAGAAGGCAGCTGAGTGTCTTGTTGGATGGGGTAGTGGTTGTTGGATTGTTGGATTGGGTAGTGGTTGTTGGATTGTTGGATGGGACAGTGGTTGTGGGACTGTTGTGTGGGGTTCTTGCTTTGGTGTGTTGAGTTATGAAAAAATAGGGGGAATGGTGTTGCATTCCCCCTATTTTTGTGTTATTGTTGGGTTGTGGGTGTATTGTTTTTTGCGGTTTATTTGTCCTCTGTTCATATTTTGTTGAACAGTTGGGTGAGTTCTTTCATTCCTTCGCTTGCGCCTTTTTGGATGTGTTTCACGTTGAAGGCGTTGGATACGGCCACATCCTTTGGGTCGATGACATAGACGGGCGTTCCTTGTCTGGCATAGTAGAGCAGTCCTGCTGCGGGATAGACTACCATGGATGTACCGATGATGACGATGATGTCGGCGTCTTCCATTTCCTTGGCTGCCACGCTGATATTGGGTACTGCCTCCTGGAAGAATACGATGAAGGGTCTGAGCAGTGAGCCGTCTCCAGCCTTTTCGCCTTCGGCAATCTCCAGTCGTTCGGGGCTGAGCTGCACGTGGTATCTCTCGTCGTCGACATCTCGGCTTGAGCAGGCTTTCATCAGCTCGCCATGCAGGTGTATGACGTGTGTGCTTCCTGCCTTTTCGTGCAGGTCGTCAACGTTTTGTGTCACCACTGTCACATGATATTTCTTTTCCAGTTCCGCTACGAGTTTGTGTCCTTGGTTAGGTTCTGCATTCAGATACTGTCGTCTTCGCGCATTGTAGAATTGGTTGACGAGTGAGGGGTTTTTCAGCCATGCGTCGTGTGTTGCAATTTCTTCCACGCGGTATTTTTCCCACAGCCCGTCGCTGTCTCTGAATGTGCTGATGCCGCTTTCTGCCGACATGCCGGCACCGGTGAGGAATACTATTTTTTTCATGATGATATAAAAGTGTAGGTGTTAGAGGTTTTTCATGTTCCAAAGTTAGTAAAAAATAGTAAGTATAGTGTTTTGCACGCGGAAAAAGTGTAACTTTGCCGACTACAATTTATTATAACACACAACATGGATAAAGTTAGTTATTCCCTCGGCATAGGTATTGGGCAGCAGCTCAAGCAAATGGGTGCCACCGATTTGAATGTTGAAGCTTTTGCTTCCGCCATCAAGGATGTGCTTGGCGACAAGCCGTTACAGATAGACCATCGTGAAGCTCAGTCCATCGTGCAAGCCTTCTTTCAGGAGAAGGAGCAGGCATTGCAGACAGAGCGTGCCGTGAAAGGCGAGATGGCAAAGAAGGAAGGTGAGCAGTTCCTTGCCGACAATGCGAAGAAAGAAGGCGTGACGACCACGAAGAGCGGTCTTCAGTATGAAATACTCCGCGAAGGTACTGGCCGCAAGCCTCAAGCCAGCGACAAGGTGCGTTGCCACTATGAGGGTTTCCTCACCGACGGCACCATCTTTGATAGCAGCGTGCAGCGCGGTGAGCCTGCCGTATTTGGTCTCGACCAGGTTATTGCAGGTTGGACCGAAGGTCTGCAGCTCATGGCAGAAGGTGCTAAATTCCGCTTCACCATCCCCT
Organism: uncultured Prevotellaceae bacterium; assembly: GCA_900320845.1. Taxonomy (GTDB): domain Bacteria; phylum Bacteroidota; class Bacteroidia; order Bacteroidales; family Bacteroidaceae; genus Prevotella. Next base: position 2,118 of record ONTS01000011.1, read on the forward strand.
ATCGTCTGGCTTATGGCGAAGGCGGAGCAGGTCAGACCATTCCTCCCTACGCTACCCTCATCTTCGACGTAGAACTGTTGGAAGTACTCTAATACAAATAACACATAACCATTATAGACATGAGACACATCAATTATTTCGTTATGATGGCTTTTGCTGCCATCATGCTCGCCTCTTGCGGTCAGTCAGCCCCGAAGGCAAATTTGAAGAACAACGTAGACACAATCAGTTATGCCGTTGCCAATGCCAATGCACACGGTCTTAACGAGTACCTTGCCCAGCAGGGCATCGATTCTGCTTATGCCGACGACGTTATCGAAGGTATGATAAAAGGTTTCAACGAAGCCAACGACAAGAAGAAAGCTGCCTACAATGTAGGTGTCGGTCTCGGTATGCAGATCGACCAGATGTTTAAGGGGGTCAGCCTTCAGGCCTTTGCCGGCGACACGGCACAGACCCTCGACCGCGACAACTTCCTCGCAGGTATCATCGCAGGCGCCAAGAATGAGCCCAACATCGTCGACCCATCAACGCTGGATCGCATGTTTAACGAGTTGATCAACGTTAACGGTCAGAAATTGATTAAGGAAAACAAAGCATTCCTCACCGACAATGCGAAGAAAGCCGGTGTGAAGACCACCAAGAGCGGTTTACAGTACAAGGTCATCAAGGAAGGTAAGGGCCATATCCCCACCGACACCACACAGGTACGTCTGCACTACGAGGGCCGCACCATTGACGGTAAGGTGTTCGACAGCTCCTACAAGCGTCACGGTGACCCCATCGTCATGCTGCCGCGTCAGTTCATCCCCGGCTTCTGCGAGGCACTTACCATGATGCCCGTAGGTTCTACTTGGGAAGTTTACATCCCCGCTGAGCTCGCATACGGAAGCCAGCAGGTACAATCCATTCGCCCCAACTCCACCCTCATCTTCAAGATAGAGCTTCTTTCCATTGTAGCTGAAGAGAAGGCTAAAGGCAAATAACCACCGATTTTCATCGTAAGTATCACCCCCACTAGCACCATCATCTTATGAAGAAGATAATGTTTCTCACCCTTTGCCTGTTGTGTGGCGCTTTGGCTATGCCCGTCCATGCACAGAAGAAAGGCAAGAAGAGTAATCTCACGACCCCTGTCACCCTCTCCACGCGTGCCGACTCCGTCAGCTATGCGTCAGCCAAGCTCTTCCATCGCGGTCTGAATGACTATCTGAAGCAGAATTTCGACATCGAAGAGACCGACATGGCCGACTTCCTGAAGGGCTTCGATGCCTTCATGCAGAATCGTGAGGCTCGCAGTCAGCGTGCCTACATGGCAGGCCAGCACGTCGCCGACATGCTGTTGCGACGCATGAAGCCCAACGTGCAGACCGACTTTGAGCCGCGACACATCACCATCGACGACGAACTCTTCATACGTGGTTTCCGCGATGTGCTGTCCAAAGGCGAAGGCCCGCTCACACCAGAGGAAGCAGAGGCATATATGGCAACTATCTCCAAGGAGTATGAAGCAGCTCAGCAGAAAGATAACATCCGTAAGGGACAGGAGTTCCTGGCAGAGAATGCCAAGAAAGAAGGCGTGGTGACCACTGCATCGGGACTGCAATACCGCATTTTGCGCGAAGGTAACGGCCCTATACCCAAGGTTACCGACGAGGTAACAGTGAAGTATGAAGGCAAGCTCATCGACGGCACCATCTTCGATAGCTCCTATAGCCGTAACCCCGACACCAATGTGTTCCGTGCCGACCGCCTCATCAAGGGTTGGACCGAAGCCCTCTGCCTCATGCCCGTAGGCAGCAAGTGGGAGCTCTACATCCCTCAGGAGTTGGCTTATGGCGAGCGTCAGGCAGGAAAGATTCCGCCTTACTCCACCCTCATCTTCACCCTTGAGCTTGAGGATGTGGAGGGCGAAGCCGCTGCACCGGCCACAACCGAGAAACCTGCCGGCGGCAAGCTGCCTCCCAACGCGCGCATCAACCCTGCTACAGGAGCGCCCACCATGGGACCAGCTATCCATCCGCGGCCTGCCAAGAAGTAGGTGCAACCAGAGCAACACACCATGGGGAGCATGTCAGTAAGGCATGTTCCCCATGGTCTTTTTTCCGCACGGCATCGCTGCCACAGCCACCCATATTGCAAAAAAGCCTCGGTGCCGTGCAGATTCTTCACCATTATCTATACCTTTGTACATGGTAACGGTGGTATCTCCGCCAGCACCATTGCCCTTACCTGTCATCCGCTTTGCGGCAGAGTCAGCCGACGAGGGCTTAGTTTACGTGTGCTTATGAAAGACTTCCTGCAAGTGTTGCGGCGATTTGTGCCCCCCTATAAGAAATATCTGCTGCTGTCAGTGTTGTTCAACATCCTGTCGGCGGTGCTCAACATCTTCTCCTTCGCCACACTCATCCCCATGCTCAACATCTTGTTCAAGACAGGCGATGCTGAACAAGCCACACAGTGGATGGCATGGGACTGGGGACATGTTGACGAAGTGCTGATGAACAACATGAACTACGGCACGCGCCAGCTCATTGACAGCCTCGGTGCCACCACCACACTGCTCGTCATCGGTCTGGTGCTGGCATTTCTCACCTTCCTGAAGACAGGTGCCTACTTCCTGTCCTCAGCCACTATCATCCCCATCCGTACGGGAGTGGTGCGCGACATACGCAACGCACTCTACCGAAAGATAACATCCCTCTCTCTCGGATTCTTTTCCGAAGAGCGTAAGGGCGACATCATAGCCCGCATGAGCGGCGATGTCGGCGAGGTGGAAAGCTCCATCATGGCATCGCTCGACATGCTGTTCAAGAACCCCATCCTCATCATTGCCTACTTCACCACGCTGCTCGTCATCTCGTGGCAGCTCACCCTCTTCACCCTTGCCGTGGTGCCGTTCATGGGATGGCTCATGGGCATGGTGGGACGCAAGCTCAAGCAGAAGTCGCTCAGGGCACAGGCACTGTGGAGCGACACCATGAGCATGGTGGAGGAGACCCTCGGAGGACTGCGTATCATCAAAGCCTTCTGCGCTGAGGATAAGATGAATAGCCGTTTCGACAATGTCAACTCTGCCTACCGCAACCACATCATGCGCGTCAATACACGCCAACAGATGGCACACCCCATGTCGGAGTTTCTTGGCACCGTGCTCATCGTCATCGTGCTGTGGTTTGGCGGCGTGCTCGTGCTCAACAACCATACACTCAGCGGACCCACATTCATCTACTACCTCGTCATACTCTACAGCATCATCAACCCGCTGAAGGAGTTCTCCAAGGCTTCGTACAATATCCCCAAGGGCTTGGCATCCATGGAGCGCATCGACAAGATACTGAAGGCAGAGGTAGCCATTGAAGACCCGGCAGAGCCCAAGGAGCTGACCGACGGATTCCAGCACACCTTAGAGTTCCGCAACGTATCGTTCGGTTATATCACTGAGGAGAAAGAGGAGAGCAACGAGGAGAACAACGATGTGCCATCCGCAGACAGCGAGACGCGCCGCGCGCCGGGCGGTCAGGTGCGTTGGGTACTGCGACACATCAACCTCACTGTGAAGAAGGGGCAGACCGTGGCCCTCGTCGGTCAGAGCGGCGGTGGCAAGACTACCCTCGTCGACCTCATACCACGCTACTACGACATGCAGGAGGGCGAGATACTCATCGACGGCATCAACATCCGCGACCTGCGTGTGCACGACCTGCGCTCACTCATAGGCAATGTCAACCAGGAGAGCATCCTCTTCAACGACACCTTCCGCGGCAACATCACCTTCGGCGTCGACCAAGCCACACAGGAGGAGATTGAGGCTGCCGCACGTGTGGCCAATGCCCACGACTTTATCATGGCATCGCCGCAGGGCTACGACACCAACATCGGAGACCGTGGCAGCCGTCTGTCGGGCGGACAGCGACAACGTATCAGCATAGCACGCGCCATACTGAAGAATCCGCCCATACTCATCCTCGACGAAGCCACCTCTGCCCTCGACACCGAGAGCGAACGTGTGGTGCAGGAAGCGCTCGAAAAACTCATGAAGACGCGTACCACCATTGCCATAGCACACCGCCTGTCTACCATCAGAAATGCAGACCTCATCTGTGTGCTGCACGAAGGAAACATCGTCGAACAAGGAACCCACGACGATCTACTGGCACGCAACGGATACTACAAGCACCTGCACGATATGCAGATGATATAACCCCCCCCATACACCGACCAGACAAGATGAACGTACGCATAGAACCCACATGGCAACCTGTCCTCCAAGAGGAGTTTGATAAGCCCTACTTCGCCCATCTGGCGCAGACCGTGCGTGCGGAGTATGCCGCCGGCACCTGCTATCCGCCAGGAAGACTCATCTTCAATGCCTTCAACCTCTGCCCCCTTCCGCAGGTCAAGGTTGTCATCATCGGGCAAGACCCCTACCACGAACCCGGACAGGCACACGGTCTGTGCTTCTCCGTCAACGACGGCGTGGCGCTGCCTCCCTCACTCCTTAATATATATAAGGAGATTCACGACGAGACAGGTACCCCCATTCCCGCCTCGGGTAACCTCGAACGCTGGGCGCGACAGGGCGTGCTGCTGCTCAACGCCACGCTCACCGTGCGTGCCCACCAAGCCAACAGCCATGCCCAGATAGGGTGGCAGACATTCACCGACGCCGTCATACAACAGGTGTCGCAGCACACACAACACACCGTATTCATGCTGTGGGGCGGCTTTGCACGCACCAAGGCGCGTCTCATCGATGCCGACAAGCACCTCATTCTGCAGGCAGTACACCCCTCGCCGCTCAGCGCCAATAGAGGAGGGTGGTTCGGTAACGGACACTTCAACGCCTGCAACAGCTATCTGCAGCAACACGGCAGGCAACCTGTCACATGGTGACAGCACCCAGCATAGTAATCATCAGCACTCTATAATATGTCCAACATCCGCTACCGCATCTACTACACCTTCTGGTATCTGCTTTCGTTGCTGCCGCTGCGTGTGCTCTACGTGCTGAGCGACGTTGCTTTCTTCTTCATCTACCGCGTTGTGCGCTATCGACTGAAGGTGGTGCGCAGCAATCTCAGACGCTGTTTTCCCGACAAGGACGATGCTTGGCTGCGCCACACAGAGCGACAGTTCTACCATTACTTCTGCGACTATGTGGTAGAGACCGCCAAGATGATGACCATGAGCGAGCGCCAGATACGCCGCCGTATGGTGTTCACAGGGATGGAGCCCGTATGTCAGGCACTGCGTGAAGGACAGTCGGTAGGACTCTACCTCGGTCATGTAGGCAATTGGGAGTGGCTCTCTTCCATTGGCTATTGGCTGCCGGAGGGCGTAGTCAACGCTCACCTTTATCATCCGCTGGAAGACAAGGTGATGGACCGTCTGTTCCTGCGTCTGCGCTCACGCCATAGCTCCATAGGCATACCGATGAAGGAGACCATGCGCCGTCTTGTGGCATTGCGACAGCAGGGAAAGACATGCCTCATAGGATACATCTCCGACCAAGGTCCCAAGTGGCAGAACATACACCACTGGCTCACCTTCTTCGGACAGCAGACACCCGTCTTCACCGGTGCCGAGCGCATCGTGAAAGGTACCCATCAGGTCTTTGCCTATGGCGACATGCGACGCTTGCGACGCGGATACTATCAGTGCGAGGTGCGCATCATCAGCCGCGAGGCACACACCTTGCCCGACTGGCAACTCACCGACCGATATTTCCAAGAGCTCGAAGCAACCATCCGACGCACGCCGCACCTCTGGCTGTGGAGTCATAAACGATGGAAGCGCACACGCGAAGAGTTCGACCGACGCTTCGAAGTGGTTAACGGCAAGGTGCGTAAGAAGAGCGACAAAGCATACCCCCACAACAGCCATACACCCCGACAATAACAAAACTTTATACCGTCAATCATAAGCAACCTCTCTCCATGTCTTCCCGATACGTCTTTTTCTGTTCCTACAGCTACAGCTACTCCATCCTTCGTCCACTTCAGGACGAGATATGCCGTCGTGGCGACGAAGCCGCATGGTTTCTGGAGAACACCTGCGAGGACATGTTGCGCAAGGACGAACAGCGCCTTTACACGCTCAGCGAGGTGAAGCACTATCGTCCGAAGGCAGTTATAACCGCCGGCAACTACGTTTACTCCTTCTTCCCTGGCGTGAAGGTGTGCGTCTTTCACGGATACCCCATCAACAAGCGGGCAGACAAACACGACGACCACTTCAAGCTGCGCGGCTGGTTCGACATATTCTGCACACAGTCGCCACTCTCCACCGAGCCCTTCCAGGCACTGGCAGAGAAGAAGAAATACTTCTGCGTCTATGAGACAGGATGGCCCAAGGTGGACGATTTCTTCAAGGAACAAAGAGAGAAGAACGAGGAGAGAGCGGAGAAATGCAGTGAACAGTCGTCGGTACCCACCATCGTATACGCCTGCACCTTCACCAAAGGCATCAGTTCGGCGGCAGTGCTCGCCCCCGTCATCGAACAGCTGGTGCAACAGAAGCCCTGGCGGTGGATACTAACCCTGCACCCGAAGATAGACGATGTAGACATCATCAACCACTATACCACCCTTGCTGTGCGCTATCCCAACGTGATGTTCCGCAAGCAGCTCACCACCGATGACCTTCGTGCTGCCGATGTCATGCTGTGCGACACGTCGAGCATCATCCTTGAGTTCCAGATTCTCGACAAGCCCGTCGTCACCTACTGCAACACTCAGCCCGGACCTCACCTCATCAACGTCACCGACACCGACCAAGTGGCGCCCGCCCTCGAAGAGGCCCTGACGCGACCCGAAGCCCTCATGAGTGCCATAGCAGCGCATACGGCGCAGTTTGAGGCACACCGCGACGGACTGAACAGCGCACGCGTCCTCAATGCCATCGACGACTTCATCGACAACCACCGCGCCACCATGAAAGCCAAACCCCACAACTGGCTGCGCAAATGGAAACAATACCGGCAGAGCCGACAATATCTCAGCCGATGAATGTACATTTCAATGCTTGCATGAGCTATGTTTTGATGCTCAAGCATCAATGGTGACATGCAAACCTCTTGCGATGTAAAAGTATATGGACCGCAAGAACGGCTTGGACTGGATGGACTACGGGGCAAGGCACTTCGCGGGGCACGGACAATGGACAAGCCCAGACCCCTTGGCGGAAAACTATTATGATGTTAGTCCGTATGTGTATTGTGTAGGAAATCCCATAAAGTTTGTGGATTCGGATGGGGAAGATGTGTGGATATTTTATAAAGATAATAAAGGACGAGAAGATATATTTCATTTCAATGGGGCGGAAAATATAACCCATTCAAATCCCTTTGTCAATGATTTTCTTGAATCATACTACTATTTGAATCAGCATGGTGCAGGAAAAAACATAAGTGAACTTGTTAAGAATTCAAAATATAAAGTTTTTGTATATCACACAGAAGGGATCTCTTCTACTGAATCATATCGAGGTATCGCTCACATTTGGTGGGATTCAAGGGCTGGAATACAAACGACCGATGGTGGGTTACAATCTCCAGCATTACAATTAGAACATGAATTTGATCATGCACGCTCTAGATTAATTGATTTACCCAGTAATCTTGATAGAAGTAAACAATATGATGCGCAATATGATAATGCTGAAGAAAAGAGAGTTATAACTGGTAGCGAAAAAGATTCGGCTATTAGATTGGGCGAGGGCGTTAGGAATAATCACAAGGGAAAACTATATAAAACCACCCGATCTACATCTACTCAACGACAAAAGAAAAGAATAACCCAACACAATAAATAAAATACAATGGCTGATATAATCCAAAATATTGTCAAAACACCAACAAAACGAATTTTACGTCTTATTCTATTGTCACAATTTCTTAGTTTAAATGCATGTACTCCCACCATCAAGGAAATTCATGTCTTTTATCTTACAGGAGATGTTGACACAAGTGTATCGGTCAGTACTAGTGATCTGTTGAAAGAATATATCCATACACCATGCACAGATACTATTGTCGTTGGAAACACATTATTCTTTGACACATTATCTAATATTAAAATAAAGGACAAAAGAATGCCGAATTTTGATGGACGTGTCATCATTATAACAAATAATAGATTTATATTTATAGGTCGGCAACCATTCGAAGTTTGTGATTTTTCCTACCGTCAATTTGACATTTCCGAAAAAATGGTATATCAAATTTTAGTTCATTCTAAATATTTTAATTATTGGGAAAAGGAGACCCTGTTTTTCAGAGAAGATATAAAAAAATATGGAATACCACACAATTATTGTGAAATAGATAGATTTAACACATTAAAGACTCCCATCAGATTTTGCCATGTACTATTAAAAGATTCTTAACAACAGCTGCCGCTCCAACGACTACGACACGCGATATACCTACGACAGCATGGGCAACATCCGCACGCTGAAGCGCAGCGGCATGATGGAGAAGGCGGACACGACGGCACACACGTCTGCCGCCTATGACCTTATCAACGACCTTACGTTTGCCAACGATGGCAATCAGATTATCAAGGTTACCGACGCCGTGGATGACGGCCCCTACTATCAGGGCGCATGGCACTACCGCGACAACGCCGATGAGCAGGAGGAATGTATCTACGACGCAATCCGGCTCCACAGCATGTCAAACGACAGCGCCTGTGGAGCCGGTAGTTATCTGCCTTGTGTATGAGTGCCAGTGTTATGCCTGGTGTTCTTCCTTAAGGCGTTCCATGATCTGTGCTTCAATTTCTTCGCACAGTTCGGGGTTGTCTGCCAGCAGTTGTTTTGTGGCGTCAGCACCTTGTGCCAGTCGTGTGTCTCCGTACGAGAACCAGCTGCCACTCTTCTTAATGATGTCCATGGTGACGCCCATGTCGAGTACTTCGCTGATGCGTGAGATGCCTTCACCGAACATGATGTCGAACTCGGCACGACGGAATGGAGGTGCCACCTTGTTTTTCACCACTTTCACTTTGGTGAGATTGCCCAGCACATTGTCGCCATCTTTGATGGCAGTGGACTTGCGTATGTCGATGCGCACGCTGGCATAGAACTTCAATGCATTGCCGCCGGTGGTTGTTTCGCTCGGTCCGTAGAGTACACCTATCTTCTCGCGTATCTGGTTGATAAAGATGCAGCAGGTGTTTGTCTTTGCAATGGTGGCGGTCAGTTTGCGCAGTGCTTGACTCATGAGTCGTGCCTGCAGTCCAACCATGCTGTCGCCCATGACGCCTTCTATCTCTTTCTTGGGTGTGAGTGCTGCCACGGAGTCTATTACTACGAGGTCTACAGCTGAGGAGCGTATGAGTTGGTCGGCAATCTCGAGTGCTTGTTCGCCATTGTCGGGTTGTGAGATGAGCAGGTTGTCGACATCTACTCCGAGGTTGGCTGCATAGAAGCGGTCGAAAGCATGTTCGGCGTCGATGATGGCTGCTATGCCTCCGAGTTTCTGAGCTTCGGCTATGGCGTGTATGGCGAGTGTGGTCTTACCTGACGACTCTGGTCCGAATATTTCGATGATGCGTCCTCGTGGGTAGCCTCCTACGCCGAGGGCTACATCGAGTCCGATGCTACCGGTGGGTATGACGTCGATGTTTTCTACATGTTCTTCGCCGAGCTTCATGATAGAGCCCTTACCATAGTCTTTTTCTATCTTGGACATGGCAGCCTGCAGTGCTTTTAGCTTGCCTTCCTGTGTGTTGGTGTCTGTGGTGGTGATTTCTTTCTTTGCCATAAGTGGTATATGCAGTAAGCCTGTTTAAATGTTTTATGTTGTGATTTATTGTTCAAAGTTCCAGGTCAATGTCGTGGAGTTCGTGCCAGGGCAGTCCTTGCTGGTTGAGTTCCTGCATGAATGGGTCTGGGTCGAATTCTTCTACGTTGTGCACTCCGGGTTTGCTCCACACGCCTTGTAGGAAGAGTTTGGCTCCTATCATGGCAGGAACGCCCGTGGTGTAGCTCACGCCCTGCATGCCGGTCTCGTTGTATGCGTCTTGGTGTCGGCAGTTGTTGTAGACGTAGTAGGTGTGTTCTTTTCCGTTTTTGAGTCCGCGTATGCGGCATCCGATGGAGGTCTCGCCTTCGTAGTTCTCGCCGAGTTCCTGCGGGTTGGGCAGTACGGCTTTGAGGAACTGCAGCGGAACAATCTGCTGTCCGTTGTATTCTATAGGCTCTATGCTTGCCATGCCAATGTTTTGTATGACGCGAAGGTGTGTGAGGTATTCCTGTCCGAATGTCATCCAGAAGCGTGCTTGGCGTATGGTGGGGTAGTTGATGACGAGGCTTTCTATTTCTTCGTGGTGGAGGAGGTAGCTCTCTCGCGGTCCAACGTTGGGATAGTTGAGTGTGCGGTGTATCTCGAGGGGCTCGGTTTCCACCCATTGTCCGTCCTTCCAGTAGAGTCCTTTCTGTGTTATCTCTCGTATGTTGATTTCGGGATTGAAGTTTGTTGCGAATGCTTTGTGGTGGTCTCCGGCGTTGCAGTCGACGATGTCGAGGTGTGTAATCTCGTCGAAGTGGTGTTTGGCAGCATAAGCTGTGAAGATGGATGTTACTCCCGGGTCGAATCCGCATCCCAGTATGGCACAGAGTCCTGCTTTCTCAAAGCGTTCGCGGTATGCCCATTGCCATGAGTATTCGAAGTGTGCCTCGTCTTTGGGTTCGTAGTTTGCGGTGTCGAGGTAGTTGCATCCGCATGCCAGACATGCCTCCATGATGGTGAGGTCTTGATAGGGCAGTGCGAGGTTGACGACGATGTCGGGCTTGTGTCGGTTAAACAATTGTTTGAGTTGTTCAACGTCGTCGGCGTCGACCTGTTCGGTCTCAATGGGTTGTGCATAGCCTTTGGCGCGCAGTGCGCTGACAAGTTCGTCGCACTTCTCCTTGCGGCGGCTGGCAATGATAAACTCGCTGAAGACATCAGCATTCTGAACAATCTTGTGTGCAGCGACGGTGGCGACACCACCGGCACCAATCATGAGTACTCTTCCCATTCGTTTGCGTATTTCGTTGATGGTACGTTGTCGGTTGATTATTTTCTTGTTGGCGCGCATATATTCTGTGAAGAGGTCGCTCTGTTCGCTCTCTTTGCGGTCGGCCACAATGTCATCGAAGTTGCGTCGGAGTCGGTATATGCGTGCCATAGGATATGAGTTTGTAGCAAAGGTAGTGTTTTTTTCGGATGACCGAAAGTTTTCTGCTGTTAAACCTGGGATGTTCTGTTGCCCTGTTCGGGCTGAAGGGGTGAGGGTTGAGTCAGGGGTTGTCGTTATTCTCCCATCTCGTTGCCGTAGCCTCCGTTGTTTCCTCCGTCGTCGTCGCCGCCGCCTTGTTGTTCGTTTTTGTTGCGTTTGGCTTTCATGTTACCGAAGTTCCATGTCAGTGTGACGTTGATGTTGGGCGCCTTGCGGTGGAACATCATGTGTCTGCGGAATCCGTCTCCCTTGGTGACCATCTCCCAGCGGCGTGTGTCGAACAGGTCGCGGCAGTTGATGGCAAGGGTTAGTTTCTTGTTGAGGAAGTTCTTGCGCAGTCCCAAGTCGACGCTGTAGTTGGCTTTACGGTAGCCTTGTGTGATGACTTGTCGTGCGCGGTAGTTGCCAGTGGCTTGGAAGGTCATGTCGTATGGGAGCATGAGGCTTGCCTGCATGCGTACATTCCATGAGAAGTTGTGACTCTTCTCGCCTGTCACTACGTCGCCGTCGGCGGGATAGTACTTGAATCCGTCGATGTGATAGTAGTATGCGTTGGCAGTGGTGGTGAGGTCGAGACGGCGGAATAACTTGTTCTTCACTACGAGTTCAATACCTGTGCTCTGACTCTTTGCCACGTTGTAGTTGGTTTGGTACATCACTCCGTCTACATGGCTCTGCCAGCGTATACGTTGTATGACATCGGTGGTGGGACGGTAGTATGCGCTGACGAGGATGGAGTGGTAGTCCCACTGCTTGAGATAGTTGAGTGAGAAGGAGTTGGAGAACTCTGGTGTTAGCTGCGGGTTGCCGTATGACACTTGTGATGCGTCGCGTGTGTCGCGGAAGGAGTTGAGTTCGCCTCCCCACGGACGGCGCAGGCGGCGTGTGTAGTTAAGTTGCAGCTGCTGGGTGGGGGTGAACTGGTAGGAAAGGAAGATGCTTGGGAAGAGTTCGAAGAAGTCTTTCTTGAACGGTTGGTCTCTCAGCGTCTTGTCGTGTTCCTGTTCCCATGAGTAACTCTCGGTGTTTACGCGCCAGTATTCGCCGCGCAGACCGCCCATGATGCCGAACTTGCCTACGTTGTAAGCCAGTGTGGCGTAGAAGGCATGAATGTCGAGGTCGTAGATGAATCGGTTGAAGAAGCCGGTATCCTCCACCTTGTTGATGCCGTTGTACGATGTGTGGTCTATCCACAACTCTTGCGGCGTGTTCTCATGAGAGAAGCGTGCCTGATAGCCTGCCTGCAGCTTCAGCTGCTCGGTGATGGGGTTCTCGTAGTCGAGTTTCACCTCCCAGTTGCGGTTGTTGATGTGCATGGGGCGCCACTGATAGCTGTATGTGGTGGGCAGATTGTTGTAGTAGTAGATGGTAGAATCCTGGTAGTAGTTGTCGTTGTCGCTCTTCCAGCGGTTGAAGCTTACCACAAAGTCGAGGAAGTGGCGGTCGGTGAAGTTGTGTCGGTAATTGAATTCGCCGTTAAACATGAGCATGTCGCCCCCTCCGCGTGTGTGGCGGTGCATCATGCGTGTCTCTTCTCCTGTTGATAGTGAGCCGTAGTGGTAAGGTGTGTTGCCTCGTTCGTGGCGTGCGCCTGTCATCATCATGCCGCTGAGCGAGAAGTCATCTTTCTTAGTAGCGTGCCAGGTGACGCCGGCACGGGTGAAGAGGTTGTTGCCTTGGTTCTCGTTGTGGTTGCGATAGCGCTGGAACATGTCGGTGTTGTAGTACTCCTGTTCCGACTTTCCTTCGCCTTTGCCCTTGCGGTGTCGATAGCCCACGTTGAGGTAGGCGTCGAAGAGTGATGAATTGTAGTTGATGTTGCCGCTGGTGTTGGCGCCTCCACGGTTGTTGGCGCCCACCTGTAACGATCCGTAGTAGCCTGCCGTGCGGTCTTTCTTCAGCACAATGTTGATGATACCTGCGCTACCTTCGGCAGAGAACTTTGACGACGGGTTGTCGATGACCTCTATGCGTTCAATGCTCTCGGCTGGTAGTTGCTCAAGTATCTGTGCACGGTTGTCGGCAGTGAGTCCGCTCTGTTTACCGTTGATCCACACTTCTACACTGTTGTTGCCTCGCAGTGACATATTGCCGTCGTTGTCCACCTCCACTGAGGGGATGTTCTCGAGCACGTCGCTTGCCGAGCCACCGGCATTGCTGATGTCTTGCGACACATCGAATGTCTTACGGTCTACCTCGAGCTTCACCAATGAGCGCTGACCGGTGACGGTCACTTCGCTGAGCATGCGCGAGTCTTCGGTGAGATGTATGGCAGGGAGGTTCACATGGCGCCTGGCTGATGTGATGGCAAACTGCCGTTTTGCCTCTTTGTAGCCTACGAAGGACACGACGAGGGTGTATTGTCCGTTGTCCAGTTCGTCGATGACAAAGACGCCCTCCTCATCGGTGATGCCGCCTTTGACGAAGGTGTTGCTTCCCTGCTGGTGTACCATGACATTGACGAAGCTCATGGGCTCGTTGCCGTTCTTGTCGAGTACTTTTCCCTTCAGCGTACCTTGCGCAAAGGCACCGAGGGAGAGGAATACAGATAAGAGTGTGAAGATGATTCTCTGTGTCATGTGGATGATGTGGTAATTATAATGTAATAGGTTTAAGGTTTTGACTGTGACGAATATGCACCTGGGGCACAATTCTGTTCTATATAGGTTGGCAAAGGTACGGTATTTTGCGTGATATATGTATGAACTGTGCGTTTTTTCCTACCTTTGTCGTCATGAAGAAAATACTTATCCTCAACGGTCCCAACCTCAACCTTCAGGGCGAGCGCGAGCCGTCGGTGTACGGCACTGACACCTTCCAAGACTATCTTCCCAGGCTGCAGAAGCTTTATAGCGATGTGGAGCTACACTACTTCCAGAGCAATGTGGAGGGAGAGCTCATCAATAAGCTGCATGAGGTGGGCTTCGCATGGCATGGCGTGGTGCTCAATGCTGGCGGATATACCCACACCAGCGTAGCACTGCACGACTGCATCAGCGCCATCACTACGCCTGTGGTGGAGGTACACATCAGCAACATATACTCTCGCGAGACCTTCCGTCACACCTCACTCATCTCGTCGGTGTGCCGTGGCACCATCAGCGGCTTCGGTCTTGACAGCTACAGGCTTGCCGTCGACGCCCTCGTGCACCAAGAGGCTGGCGAGGAATGACAATACATGACGTATCGGTTATGAACTCACGCTACTTCGACATAGCCTTTGAAGACTATATGCTGCAGCACATTGATGCTGAGAGCGACTATATGCACCGCCTGTGGCGCGCCATCAACCTGCAGTTGTACAACGGCCATATGACGAGCGACCACCTGCAGGGCAGCCTGTTGCGTATGTTGGTGCGCATGGTGCGTCCCCATCGTGTGCTGGAGGTGGGCACCTTCGGCGGCTACAGCGCACTGAGCATGGCAGCGGCACTGACCGACGACGCACACCTGTACACCTTTGACAGCAATGACGAGCTGGAACCCTTCACCCGACGGTGGATAGAAGGGGCGCCCTATGCCTCGCGCATCACCTATATGGTGGGTGATGCTGTGCAAGTAGCGCCCCGTCTGGGCGAGATGTTCGACATGGTGTTCCTCGATGGCGACAAACGCACCTATGTCGAGGCCTACGAGATGGCTATGGGCATCACCACGCCCGACGCACTCATCGTGGCTGACAACACATTGTGGTCGGGCAACATCCTCAACGAGGCGTATGCCCACGACCGTCAGACCCAGGGTGTGAAGGCATTCAACGATCATGTGGCTGCCGACATGCGCGTCAGCACCTTCATTCTGCCTTTCCGCGACGGCATGACGCTGCTGAAGAAAAAGGAAGAGGGGAGCTGACAGAAGACCATACTGAAGATATGACACAAAGAAGAGGGTTCGGCTATCACAGTCGAACCCTCAACGCGGTATGAAATTGAATGAATAGAGAGTTTTATCTCAAAGTAGTTGTTATGGCATGATATTGCCTTCTGAGTCGAACTTCAGATGGATGTCGTATGATCCAGCCTTGTCGATCTCGATGAGGTAGAAGCTTCCGGTGGGAGTGTCGATGTAGTCGGCATCATCAATATAGTAACCGGGATGATTGTTGGTTACATAGTTTTTGATGTTGGCGGGCAGCGTGGTGATGTTGAGTTCGCTCTTGGTGCGTACCCATACCCCGTCTTTCTCGAACCAAGCCTCCTTGTCGAAGCCTTTTTCTTCCCATTCAGCCTTGTAGAGTCCGCGTTCGATTTCCCATTCGGCATTGATGCCGGGGAACATTGCCTTGAATGTGCTCTGAACGGCAGCGGGAACATTTTTCCATGCTACATCGCCATCGGTGTTTGCCCAAGGCTCAAAGCCATTGGTTATCAGCACGCCGTCGGCACGGATGAGCAGTTCTACATCGGGATAGCCCTTGCGCTCCAGGTCTATTTCGTAGTAGTTGCCTGAGGGAGTCTCCATGTAGTCAACGTCGTCGATGTGGTAGTCGGCATAGTTGGCGTTGATGTATGCCATCACGGGCTCGGGCAGGGTATAGTTGTTGTACAGGTCGGTTTCTGTAGCTTTCCACTCTCCGGTAGGCTGGAACCAGGCTTTCAGCTGAATGCCTTCTTCCTTCCACTTAGCCTCGTACATTCCGTATTCCATTTCCCATACGGGAGCCGCTGCGGGATACATATTGCTGAAGGTTTCTTTCACAGCGGCAGGAACATCCTTCTGCTTTACATTGTCGTCGTCATCACTGCAAGAAGTGAAGCCAAGAGCGATGGTGCACAGCACCAGGCTCAATAATAACATTTTTCTTTTCATGGTGTTTAGGTTTTTGGGGATTAATCGATTTCTATGATTTGATAATTAGAGTTGAATGTCAGGTCAATGCCGTTGTTGAGTTCTATCTGTATGGTCCGGCGTTTGCGTTCCACCTCAGTGATAATGGAGCGCAGATAGTGCTTCTTCACGTAGTTGAGAATGGCGGGAGGGATGAGTGCCGAGGGCACTTGCGAGTGTTTGCAGTCAATGTTGGTCCATTGTCCCTTGCTGTCGAATTCAATCTTGGTGCCGTTGGTGAAGATTACTTCATAGCTTTTGCTAAGCAGCTCGTTCTCCATCTTGGCAAGGGCAATCTTTTGGTTGGGGAAATGTTTCTTTATCACCTGCTGAGCTTTGACAGGCAGCTGCTGAAAACGGATAGGAATATCCTTACCGCTGAATGCCATGACGGATAATGCGCTGGTAAGCAGGATGAAAAGAAGGATAATGTGTTGTTTTTTCATAATCTTTTCTTGGCCCTTTTATGGGCTTTTGTTGATGCAAAGATGAGCACCAAATCTGAAAAGAATCTGAAAAACGGAGAAAAAAGGGATTTTTTTTTGCGAAAGGGCACTGAAATCTTCAGATGAAATGCGTTTGACGGCTCGTCATTCAGTATCGGGTTTCACCTCAAAGATGTGCATGCCGTTTTCGAAATGGTAGCTGAGCTCAAAATGATTGTGCTGGCAGATGGATTGTGCCATGGCCAGTCCGAGCCCTGTCGATGTGCCTTTTTGCGGGTCGTGCACAAAGGGCAGGAACACCAAAGATGCTTCAATGGGCTCTGCCTGTCCACTGTTGGCTATGCGGAGCAGGTTGTCGGCGAGGGTTATGCTGATGGTGCCGCCGTCGTTGTTGTGTACAAAGGCATTTTTGATGAGGTTGGTGACGAGCATCGTGGCAAGCTGGCGGTTGATGCGCGGTGCAAAGTGTCCGTCAAGCTGTGTGGAGACAGTGATGTTGCGCGAGGCGAACACCATGCCGATGTCTTCGGTAAGGCTTTGCAGGATGGGCGCCAGGTCTACCTCTTCGGCATTGAGATACTGTCCGTTCTCTATGCGGCTCATGGTGAGCAGGGTGGAGTTGAGGCGCGACATGTGTTGCAATGTCTGCAGCTGTCGCGACAGTTCCTCGCGCAGCATGTTGTTGGTGTTGTCTGCTTCTGGGGCGCTGTCGGCTACCACCTCTTCCATCAACATCTCCAAGCGGTTGATGCATACGGCGATGGGTGTCTGCAGCTCGTGTGCGGCATGACCGAGGAAGCGTTTCTGATGCTCAAACT
Source organism: uncultured Prevotellaceae bacterium (assembly GCA_900320845.1). Taxonomy (GTDB): domain Bacteria; phylum Bacteroidota; class Bacteroidia; order Bacteroidales; family Bacteroidaceae; genus Prevotella. The sequence continues at coordinate 19,437 of ONTS01000011.1, forward strand.
GGTGGCTGCCACGCAGGAAACTCTCCTCAACGCTGTTGTTGAGGGTGCGAAACTCGGTGATGCGTGTGGGGTTGTCGAGGGGTGGGTTGTCGCCGCCAATACGGAAACGGGCTATCCATTGCAGCAGCTTGTGTAATGGTCGCATGGTGCGCTGCACTGAGAAGATGCTGAGCAGGATGAGACCCAGCAGAAGCGAGGCGAAGAGTATGAGCAGCCAGTGTACGATGGCTTCGCGCAGGTCGTGCTTCTCGATGGTGGGTGTCGACACCTCAAGCTCGTAGAAGCGGTCGTGGTCGTCGGTATAGATATATGTCAGCACGCGTGCAGGTTCGTATTCGTGTTTCTCTTTGATAAATACGTTGCGGTCTTCGTAGCGCACGTGGGGGTGTGTGGCAGCATATTCGGCACTTACCTCGTGGTGGAAATACTGGTTGTTGGTGCCCAGCGACGAGGTGGGTACTTCTTCGCCCACCAGCGAGCGGATGATGATGGACTCGGCATAGTCTTCGAGGGCATCGTCGGTCTCGTCATTCACCTCTTCCATAATGGCAAAATAGAATGCTACAGCCCATATAGACAGCACGATGGTGGTGAGCACTGAGATGCGTATGGATATGGAGGTGATGAGTTTCATGGTCGTTGAGGTGAGGTTTGGGGTGTGTGGCTGCTACGGGGCTATACTATCAGCTTGTAGCCGAAGCCGTAGATGGTTTTTATTTCGATGTCGGCGCCGTTGTCTTTCAGCTTGCGGCGCAGGTTTTTCATGTGCGAATAGATGAAGTCGTAGTTATCGGCCTGGTCTATATAGTCGCCCCACACGCCTTCGGCGAGGGCTTCTTTGCTGATAAGATGTCCCTGACGGTTCATCAGGTAGTGCAGCATGTCGTACTCCTTACGGCTCAGTTCCAGTGGTACGTCAGCCACTTCCACACGTCGTTGCTTAGGCATCAGCCTGACGTTGCCCAGGTTTATCGCCTCGTCGCCGCCGTGGTTGCGGCGCATCAGACTACGGATGCGGGCGTGCAGCTCTGCAAGGTGGAAGGGTTTGGGCAGATAGTCGTCGGCACCGAGCTCCAAGCCTGCGACCTTGTCGTCGACGGAGTCTTTGGCGCTGAGGATGATGACATGTGGGCGCAGACCCCGTTTTGCCATCTCCTGCAGCAGGGTGAGGCCGTTGCCGTCGGGCAGCATGATGTCGAGCAGGATGCAGTCGTACTCGTAGACGAACACCTTCATGCGCGCATCGGCATAGGTGGAGGCGGTCTCCACCACATATAGCTCTGCACGCAGCGAACGGCTGATGACGTCCTGCAGGTTCTGATCGTCTTCGATGAGGAGTACTTTCATAGTGAAAAATGATGATTGCAGTATCCGACAAGGTGTGCCGGTGTTGTCGTTGTTGCCTCTCTCTTATGAGTTTATCTGCTGCCATAGCCCTTGGCAGGCGTCTTCCAGCAGGCGTATCACCTCTCTGAAGTCGGCGTCGGTGCCGTAGTAGGGGTCTTCTATGGCTGCCTCGCCGCGGTAGCGCTGCAGGTATTCGGTCATCATGTGCACCTTCTGCCTATGTTCGGCTGTGCGTGCCATGTGTGTCAGCGCCTGAATGTTCTGTCGGTCCATGCCTATGATGAGGTCGAAGTGGTCGAAGTCGGCTTCGGTTATCTGCCTGGCATGGTGTATGAAGTTGTATCCTGCTTGACTTCCTGCGTGTCGCATGCGTCGGTCGGGCAGCTCGCCGACGTGCCAGCCACCCAGTCCGGCGGAGTCGATGAGGAAGTCGGAGCTCCTGCCATGCCTTGCCACGACGGAGGCGAAGATGCCTTCGGCAGCTGGAGAGCGACAGATGTTGCCCAGACAGACAAAGAGGATGCGGTGCATAAGCGTGGATGGGTGTTTGTAGAGGGGTGGGGTAGGGCGGCGGCGAGATGCGACGATGTATGCCGGCGTTGCAAAACGCGTCGTCGTAGCGGCCCGCTTTTATTTCGTCAGCTCTCCGAAGAGAGTGGCTTGTGTGGCTCGAGTGATGGTCACTGTCACTGTGTCGCCCGCCTTGTGGGTACCTTTGTCGAACACCACCATCTTGTTTTGCGGTGTACGTCCGCACAGCTGTTCGCGGCTGCGGCGGCTGAAACCTTCTACCAGTACGTCGAAGGTGCTGCCCACATCTTTCTGGTTCTGTTGCAGTGAGATGGTGTTTTGCAGTGCTATGAGTTCGTTGAGTCGTCGCAGCTTCACCTCTTCGGGCACGTCGTCGGGCAGATTGCGCGAGGCATAGGTGCCGGGACGCTCGGAGTATTTGAACATAAACGCCGAGTCGTAGCCCACCTCCTGCATCAGCGAAAGGGAGAGCTGGTGGTCTTCCTCCGTCTCCGAGTGATAGCCGACGAAGATGTCGGTGGTGATGGCGCAGTGGGGGATGATGTCGCGTATGGCTTTGATGCGGTCGAGATACCACTCGCGGGTGTATTTGCGGTTCATGAGCTGTAGTATGCGGTTGCTGCCGCTCTGCACAGGCAGGTGTATATGCGGACACACGTTGTCGTATTGCGCTATGATGCGCAGTGTGTCGTCGCTCATGTCCTTGGGATGTGAGGTGGTGAAGCGCACCCGCATGGCGGTGTTTTCAGCGACAGTGCGCAGCAGTTCGGGGAAGGTGAGGGGCGCGCTCTCCTCTCCGCTCTTATACGAGTTTACATTCTGTCCGAGCAGGGTCACCTCTTTGTATCCGCGTGCGTTGAGGTCAGCCACTTCGCGCAGTATGCTCTGTACGTCGCGTGAGCGCTCTCTGCCACGTGTGTAGGGCACGATGCAGTAATGGCAGAAGTTGTTGCAGCCGCGCATGATGCTCACATATCCGCTGATGCGGTTGCCGGGCAGGCGTCGCGGAACGATGTTGGCGTAGGTCTCTGTAGTGGAGAGGTCGACATTGATGGCTTTCTGCCCTGCCTCCACCTGCGCAAAGAGGTTGGGGAGGGAGAGGTATGCGTCGGGACCTGCCACCAGGTCGGCACCGTGTTGGTGTAGCAGTGTCTCCTTGGTGCGCTCTGCCATACACCCCAGCACGCCTATGATGAGGCGGCGGTCGGGATGTTTGCGCTGCAAGGCACGCAGCTCTTCCAAGCGATGGAGTATCTTCTGCTCGGCATTGTCGCGCACGGAGCAGGTGTTGAGCAACACGGCATCGGCATCGGCAATCTCCTCGGTAGGCTCGTAGCCTGCCATACGCATCACCGAAGCCACCACTTCAGAGTCGGCCACATTCATCTGGCAGCCGTAGGTTTCAATGTACAACTGTTTGTCCATAGTGTGGGCAAAGTTAGCGTAAGCTAACGAATTGTGCGAGTTTCAGCGCCATAAATTGATGGTTGCCTATGCCGTCAGACCTGTTGCGGTTGGAGAGAGCAACGGGACAACAGGCGGAAAACAAGGCGGCTGCTCGCGTCAGGCAAGAGGGCTACAGCCGCATAGCAAAGTCGACGACATTGGTAACCAAAGTTGTCGAGAGTGGTCACCAAAGTCGTCGACTTTGGGTGGTGAAAGTTGCTTAAACGCACACCATATATATAATAATGGTGTAGCTATGTAGCCCCGATGCCGGTAGGATTGTTGTCTACTTCAGTTCTATGCCTTGCAGGTTGTAGCGCTTGCCGTCGGGCATGATGATGACGAGCTGACCCTGTATCATCACCTTGCGTGCCTCGCTACGATGCTCATCAGTGTCGAGGGTGGTGATGGCTGTTGGGGTAAGGGTGGCATCGTATTGGTATAGCCACGGCAGGTGTTGCGTAGACGAGAGCGAAGCGTAGTCGTACAGCGCAAACTCCGGTGTGCTGTAGTAGGTCAGTCCTATGTAGTAGCAGTTGGAAACGGTGTTGAGCACCTTGAACGTGCCGTCGTCTTGCAGCGTGGCGGTAAAGGGATGGGCAGCAGACTTGATGCCGACATTGGTGCTGTTGCTGTACTTGCTGGTGTTGGTGTAATAGTATTGGTACACATAGCGGCCGTAGTAGTCTTTTATGTAGTATTTACCTTCGCCTGCATCTTCGAAGATGATGGCTGAGCGCGGGTCGTTCATAGTGATGACGCCGTCGGTCTCGGTCACATCGGTGGTGAGTTGGTATTCGTATGTCTTGTTGATGTCAACGGGTTTGGCAGCCTGTAGCCCGTTGATAGGTGCCACCATGAGGTAGGGCACGTCGGTTGTGATGCTGTTGGTTTTGGCATACGAGTAGGTTGCAGCAGGTTGAGCCTGCAATGACAGTGTTACGAGGTAGGGGTCGTGGTCGGAGTAGGCGGTGTAGCGGCTGCCGGTGGAGTGGGGATTGGCAATGTACAGCACCTTGGCATCGGTAATCTGCTTCGCCATCGTGCTGTTGGCAAAGACGTGGTCGATAAGCATGCCGTCGTCGTTGAAGTAGTAGGAGTAGGTGTTGTTGCCCTGCATCTTGAGTATCTGCTCCTCAAAGCCGGCGTCAGTGAGGTTTTTCAGACACTGTTCTCCCATCTCACTGTTGAGGTCGCCCAGCACGAGGATGTCCGGATCGGTAGCAGCGGTGAGCCCTTTGAGCAGGGCGATGGAGTTTTGTTCACGCTTTACGATGTCATCGCTCATCGTTGCGCTGGTGCTGGCCTTGAAGTGGTTCATGCTGATGGTAAACTCTTCGCCCGATGCCAGACTCTTAAAGGTCTGCATGCGCATCATGTGCGGATAGGCGATGGTGTATCCAATGGCTGTCGACACGTTGTCGCCCACTGGTGCTATCCTGTCGGTGCGGTAGATGAATCCCGACTTGATAGTGCCTGTGGCATCTTCGTCGAGGTTGTAGGTCATGCCGTCGTACACCACTTTGTAGGTGATGCCCGTCTTGGCGCTCATGCCGTTGGCAAGGAGGTCGAGGGCTTCGATGTCCGAGCCTTCAGGACGGGCTTCCACTTCGTTGAAAGCGTAGATGTCGGCTTGGTAGGGAGCCAGATTATTGACTATGGCATCGGCTTTGGCCTGTCGTCCCTCAGCGGTAGTGTAGTTGCTGAGGGTGACCCAGTTGCCCTGCGTGCGTCCGCGGTCGAGGGTGTAGAAGAAGTTCTGCACATTTTGGGCGCAGACGGTGATGACATCGCTCGCATAACCTACGCCAACAAAGAGCATGGCAAGGAGCAATGTAAGACTGTTACGGAGGTAGTTTTTCTTCATAATTAGTATATCATTAGTTCATATTTTATTGCTTGCAGAGCATGTTGGAAATGTTATTCAGCGTAAGACATTGTTCACGACTAATGTTTTGGCGCTCGTTATGATGCTGCCATGGAGTAAGTATCAGCAATCTGCTTTGTACGCACGCATCCATGAGGGCTCCATGTGGCTTTGAAAAGGCTGTTAATCCATTTTCTTGAAGGTAAATACACGGCATTTTTCCTTAAAGGCGGCACGTATCACACTTTTTTCGTCTGGCGAGATAGCCAGCGACACTTGTACTGCGCCTTGCCGTGCTGCTTGAAGCATACTCTCTGTTGTAGAACGGATGTCCTCTTCCGACATTCATCAATGGTATGGCAAAGGTAATAAATTAAATAAGGAATAATACCGCTTTTGGTGGATTACATTTCGTGTTGGACGAATTTGATAAGACCATAATGGACTATTATTTAGAACTCTGTAATATGCTCTTATCAAATATAATAGAAAGCGTGTGCTATTATTCTCTGCTTTCAAACAAAAGAACAGGTTGTGAGGCTATTGCCCCACAACCTGTGTTCACGTGGATGATAGGAACTTTTATTTAGTCCTTCATCTTCGCCTTGAGATACTCGCGGTTGAGTCGTGCGATGTTGGCGATGCTCTCGTTCTTGGGGCATACGGCTTCGCAGGCACGTGTGTTGGTGCAGTTGCCAAATCCGAGCTCGTCCATGCGTGCTATCATTGCCTTAGCGCGTTTTGCTGCTTCGGGTCTGCCTTGTGGCAGCAGTGCGAGTTGGCTTACCTTGGAGCTTACGAAGAGCATGGCAGAACCGTTCTTGCAAGCTGCTACGCAAGCGCCGCAGCCTATGCATGTAGCGCAGTCCATTGCCTCGTCGGCGTTTTCTTTCGGAATGAGAATGGCATTGGCGTCCTGTGCCTGTCCGGCGCGGATGCTGGTGTAGCCACCGGCTTGTATAATTTTGTCGAAAGCACCGCGGTCTACCATGCAGTCTTTGATGACGGGGAATGCGGCGGAACGCCATGGCTCTACAGTGATGACGTCGCCGTCGTTGAAGCGGCGCATGTAGAGCTGGCAAGTGGTGGCACCGCGCTCGGTCTTTCCGTGAGGTGTGCCGTTGATGTAGAGTGAGCACATGCCGCAGATACCTTCACGGCAGTCGTGGTCGAAGACGAAAGGCTCCTTGCCTTCGTTCACTAACTCTTCGTTGAGGATGTCGAGCATCTCGAGGAATGAGGTATCGTCGGGGATGTTTTTCATCTCGCGACTTTCAAAATGCCCTTTATCCTGCGGACCGTTCTGTTTCCAATATTTAATTGTAAAACTTATGTTTTTAGCCATAGTTGTATTCCTTTCCTTTAATTAGTTCTTATAGTTACGTGTCTGAACCTTAATGGCTTCATACTCTAATGGCTCTTTGATGAGTTCGGGAGCCTTTTCGTCGTCGCCCTTATATTCCCAGCATCCAACGTAGAAGAAGTGTTCGTCGTCGCGTTTTGCTTCGCCTTCTTCTGTTTGATGTTCTTCGCGGAAGTGTCCTCCGCAGCTCTCTTCACGGTGCAGAGCGTCGTAGGCGACGAGCTCACCCATGGTGAAGAAGTCGCGCAGGTGGATGGCTTTGTCAAGTTCAATATTGAGTCCTTCTTTATCACCAGGGATGAAGAGGTTGGTATCAAACTCCTTGCGGAGCTTCTTCATAAGGCGAAGACCTTCCTCAAGTCCTTCCTTAGTGCGGCCCATTCCCACGTGTTCCCACATGATATGACCCAGCTCTTTGTGTATGGAATCGACGGAACGCTTACCCTTGATGTTGAGCAGACGCTCTTCTTCGTCGTTGACAGCTTTCTCGGCAGCAGCGAACTCTTCGCGGTCGGTAGAAATCTTGCCCCATATGTCCTGGTCGGCGAGGTAGTTCTGAATGGTGTAGGGCAGTACAAAGTATCCGTCTGCCAAACCCTGCATCAGTGCGGAAGCACCGAGACGATTGGCGCCGTGGTCGGAGAAGTTGCACTCGCCGATGGCGAACAGGCCGGGAATAGTGGTCTGAAGCTCGTAGTCAACCCAGATACCACCCATGGTGTAGTGGATGGCAGGGAAGATCATCATTGGATAGTAGTACTTCACGCCGTTGATTTCCTTGGCAAGCTTACCTGGGTTGACGTCGGTAATCTCTTCGTACATTTCAAAGAGGTTGCCATAGCGTTGCATAATTTCGTCAATGCCGAGGCGGTTGATGCTCTCCGAGAAGTCAAGGAACACTGCCAGACCGGTGTTGTTCACGCCGAAGCCGTGGTCGCAGCGCTCTTTGGCAGCGCGGCTTGCTACATCACGAGGCACGAGGTTACCGAATGCGGGATAGCGGCGCTCCAGATAGTAGTCGCGATCTTCCTCAGGAATCTCGTATCCTTGCTTAGTACCAGCCTGCAGAGCCTTAGCGTCTTCCAACTTTTTAGGAACCCAGATGCGACCGTCGTTTCTAAGCGACTCAGACATCAGCGTCAGCTTTGACTGCTTGTCTCCGTGCACCGGAATGCAGGTAGGATGGATCTGTACATAGCTGGGATTGGCCATGAATGCGCCCTTACGGTAGCACTGTACGGCTGCAGTGCAGTTGCAACCCATGGCGTTTGTTGAAAGGAAGTAGGTGTTTCCGTATCCGCCGGTGGCTATTACCACTGCATTGGCAGAGAAACGATGGAGCTTACCAGTAGTAAGGTCCTTGGCGATGATGCCGCGTGCGCGACCGTCAACGATTACCAGGTCTTCCATCTCATAACGGGTGAAGAGCTGTACTTTTCCAGTTTCCACCTGACGGCTCAGCGATGAGTAGGCACCGAGCAACAGTTGCTGTCCAGTTTGGCCTTTTGCGTAGAATGTACGGCTTACCTGAGCTCCTCCGAAGGAACGATTGGCGAGCATTCCGCCATATTCGCGAGCGAAGGGAACACCTTGAGCCACGCATTGGTCGATAATGTTGTTCGAAACTTCAGCAAGACGGTACACGTTGGCTTCGCGAGCACGGTAGTCACCACCTTTCACGGTGTCGTAGAAGAGTCGGTACACGCTGTCGCCGTCGTTTTGATAGTTCTTTGCAGCGTTGATACCACCCTGAGCGGCAATGGAGTGTGCGCGACGGGGGGAGTCCTGAATGCAGAAGTTCAGTACATTGAAGCCCATCTCTGCCAGGGAAGAAGCTGCTGAGGCGCCGGCAAGACCGGTTCCGACAACGATGACATCGAGCTTCAGTTTGTTCTTAGGATTGACAAGACGCTGGTGGGCCTTGTACTCTTTCCATTTCTCCGCCACGGGACCGGCGGGAATCTTTGAATCTAATACTTTTGTCATGGAAATTATATGATTTGTTTTTCTGTTTCGGAATCAATGGAATTGTGACTTATCAGCAGCCGGCGGCGCAGCACAGGCTGGGAGCAATCTTTAATGTGAATGCCAGCACTACAACGAGGAAGCCGAGCATGAGCAGGGTGGTGTAGATGAGTCCGATGACCTTCCAACGGCAGAACCAAGTCTTGCCATTCCATCCGAGAGTCTGCATGGCACTCCAGAAACCGTGGCTCAGGTGGAACCAGATGGCGATGATCCAGATAACGTACAGCACTACATAGACGGGGTTACCGAATGTCTGCTTGATGAGTTCGAAGCCGTTGGTGGGTTCGATGGCGGTCTCCATGCCTACCAGTTCGGCAAACATCATGTTGTACCAGAAGTTGAACAGGTGGAGCAGCAGGCCCAGCAGGATGATGATACCCAGCACGAGCATGTTCTGACTTGCCCATTCTACTTTCTCAGGTTTGTTGGTGACAGCGTAGCGATTGTCGCCACGTGCACGACGGTTTTGTGCCGTGAGGATGAAGGCGTACACGATGTGTACCACAGCCAGGGCTGCCAAGCCGATGGTTGCAGCCACAGCATACCAGTGAGAGCCCAGCATGGCACAGATGGCATTATACGCTTTGCCGCTGAACAGGGCTACGATGTTCATGCAGCAGTGAAAGGTGAGGAAGAGAATCAGAGCCAGACCAGAGACTGACATTACTACTTTTCTTCCTACGGAGGAGTTGGTTAACCACATAATACTTTAATTTTTTGATTGTTAATATTTTTTCTTCTGTCTATAATCTTGCCGTTTTGCTGTGCCGTTGGCATCACGCAACAGACAGTCACACTACGTGTGCCTATCCTCTCAAAGTGCAAAAATACCTACTTATGAGGATATGACCAAGCAAACTACCCGAAAAAGCTTGGTTTTTGAGTAGTTTGGGGAGGCAAGTGTTGTAAAATGGTGTAGAAATCCAATCACATCAGGGCTTTCGAGGGCATCGTCCTAGCGGCAATCGGGCTTCTTTTACAGAATGCGTTGGGTATAATTATAGAGCAAAACCACGTATATTGCATGCTCATATCATTCGTTATGGTTGTCAATATCGGTGATTTTGCGATTCTGTCAGGCAGCAGTTGTCGCACTGCCGTGGTTTAGCAGTGTTGTTGTCGGACTGTAGTTTTCAGGCAAAGCGGCGGCGGATGTCTTCCAATATCGCCATGAGCTCATCCATCGTCTCTGCCCGTAGCATGGCAATGCGTGTGCTTCTGAAGTCGGCGATGCCTTTGAAGAGTGGTGTGGCAGCCAGATGACGCCGTGTGTGTAGTATGCCGCGCCGCTCGTCAATGCGCTCCACGTTGATGCGCAGCAACTCTTCGAGGATGTCGAGCTTCTCGCCGAAGCCTCTTCTTGCACTCTCACTGTCCATTTTGCCCTCTTCTATCCTCTCTTCTTTTCCCTCTTTCATCTCTGCAAATATCCATGGCTGTCCGAAGGAGGCTCGTCCCACCATCACGGCATCGACGCCATAGTGGTCAAAGGCCTGCCTCACGTCGTCGGGAGTGCGCAAGTCACCGTTGCCTATGATAGGTATATGTATGCGTGGGTTAGCTTTCACGCGTCCTATGGGCTCCCAGTCGGCGTTGCCGGTGTACATCTGTGCCCTGGTGCGACCATGTATGGTCAGTGCCTGTATGCCACAGTCTTGCAGCTGTTCAGCCAATTCCTCTATGATGATGTGTTCGGCATCCCATCCCAGGCGTGTCTTCACTGTCACGGGCAGGCTCACTGCCTCGACGATGCGGCGTGTGATGTCGAGCATGAGGGGTATGTTACGTAACATTCCTGCGCCGCCGCCCTTGCCAGCCACCTTCTTTACGGGGCAACCGAAGTTGAGGTCGATGATGTCGGGTTTAGCTTCAGCCAGCACTTTGGCAGCTTCCACCATGGCATCGGCTTCGCGTCCGTAGAGTTGTATTCCCACTGGGCGCTCGTCGTCGCTGATGGTGAGCTTCTGCATGGTGGACGGTACGGAGCGTACCAGTGCCTCGGCAGACACAAATTCGGTGTAGACCATGTCGGCGCCGAACTTCTTGCACATACGGCGGAAGCCTATGTCGGTGACATCTTCCATCGGTGCGAGAAAGATGGGGCGCGAGGGGAAGGATATAGGACCTATGTTCATGATATATAGAGGAGAGAGTGCGGGAGTGTTGTTTGTCGGGTGTAGCGATAAGGTATTTCGTTTCTTATCTCACCAGGTGGTAGACGCCTCCTGCGTAGGGCTTGACAATGCCCAGCATCTCGAGGTTGAAGAGCAGTGCGAAGAGCTGTCCCACGTCTATTCCGGTCTGTACGGAGAGAGTGTTGACGTTGAGGTCGTTCTCTTTTTGCAACAGTTCCACGATGTGTTGTTCGTCGTTGGTAAGATTGGGGAAGAGCTGTTGTTCCACGCCTTTGTCGCGTTGCTGCCACTGTTGTATGTCGTTCTGCCATCCCAGAGTCTCTATGATGTTTTCGGCAGAGGTTACCAGGGCGGCAACATTTTCCCGTATCAGCAGGTTACATCCCTTCGATGTGGCGTCGTTGTGTCGTCCTGGCACTGCCAACACGTCGCGGTTGTATTCGCGTGCTATGCGTGCGGTGATGAGTGCTCCTCCTTTGTCGGCACTTTCCACCACGAGGGTGGCGTCGGTCATACCTGCCACGATGCGGTTGCGTTGCACAAACTGCATCTTGTCTGCCTTGCTGCCGCTCATATATTCGCTGAGCAGTCCTCCGTGCATCACCATCCTGTTGGCGTCGTTGCGGTGTGATGCGGGGTATATGGTATCAAGGCCGTGTGCCAGTACGCCGATGGTGTTGAGTCCGTGCTCCATGGCTTCGCGATGTGCGCAGATGTCGATGCCATAAGCCAGTCCGCTCACCACCAACAGGTCTGGCATGGCGTGACACAGGTCGGCAATGAGTCGCTGCACGAAGTCTTTTCCGTATGTCGTGGCGTTGCGTGTGCCCACGATGGAGATGGTATGAGTAGCGTTTAGGGGTGCCGTTCCGCGGTAGTAGAGCACATATGGTGCGTCGTCGCACTGCATGAGTCGTGCAGGATAGCCGCTGTCGGTGCCGCGCACGAGTACCTGTATGTGCTTCTGTTCGCAGAACGCCAGCTCCTGTTCAGCGCGCTTCAGGCTGTCATCGAGGTTTTGCAGTGTGTGTTGCAACCGTTCGGAGGCGTCGGGTACTACGCTGCGTATGTCGTTGCGGTGCTGTATGACGGCGTCGAGGCTTCCGGCGTGTGCACATAGCGTGTTGAGCACGGTGGGAGAGAAACGTAGCGCATGTGCCAGCGCCATGGCGTGGAGGGTAGAGGGCATGGGGGTTGGGGTATATACTATTAAGGAGTTGTTGCTATGCTACGCAACCGCTGCCTGCGCGAGGGCATTGTCGGGTGCTTGTGTTCTGCCGTGCGAGCGAAGGTAGGGCTGAAGGCGAGGCCAGGTGTCGATGGAGTATGCCGTCGCTGTCCTTCGATCCCTGCCTGATATTATTTTTCTCCGAACAGATCAGTTGCGTTGTAACGTCGCATGTATTCGTAACCTATGCGGCAGTGTAGGCAGTCGCGTCGGTCGCAGTATTGTTTCTTCAGTTGTATGAGTGCCTGTGTGTCGCCTGCGTTGCGTGCTGTCAGTCCGCATTCAGCCCACAGGCGCACGATGTTGTTGTTCTCCGGCGGCAGGTTCTCCAACATATCGAAGGCTCTGTCGCACAGAGCGTCGTTGCCTTGTCGCCGTCCGTAGGCGAAAAGCATAGGTATGGCGGCGTTGATGATGAGTGTGTGCAGTGCTGCCGTGGTGAGTTGCTTGGCAGTTGGGCGACTTTCGCGTCCGAAAACATAGTGTGTGGTCCAGTATCCGTCCGTCTCTGTCTGCCACAGCAGCGTCAGTTCGTCGACGGAATGTTGCTCCACGAGTTTCTGCAGCGACAGCCGTCCGTCGAGATAGAGGTGCATCAGTTGCACGATGCGTATCTGCGGGAAGTTCTGCGGGCGCAGACGCATGTATCGCCACAGCTTCCTGTCGATGGGCGTGAGGTTATATTTGTGTCGCATGAAGGCATATTCCTGTGCCAGTTGTCCGAAGTGTTCGTCGCCTTCAGCCTCTCTGCGTTGCTGTGCCGTCATACTGTCGGTGTCGAGCATGCCTGCCTGTCCGAGGAACAGTGCTTCCGTCATCAGCCTGTCGTCGCGCTGGTGTGCCACGATGTTGAGTGGCAGCGAGCGTGCCCACTGCTCGAAGGCGTCGCTGTTGATGCCGAATCCGAAGCTGCGGGCGAGGGTAACAAAGAATGTCTGCTCCCAGTCGTCGTTCCAGCGTTCTGCTTCGGCGCGTATGGCGTTGGTCTTCTGCTCCAATCTCTCCGTCTGCAGGGCACTCATCCATGCGTGTGTTGTCAGCGACGGCAGGTCACCGATGATGCGATGGCAGGGGGGATAGTGGTCGGTGCGCAGCAGTTCGCGGTAGTTGTCCGCCACATAGGTGGGCACCTCCACCTCCATCTGCGGCAGGCGGCGCCCGTCGTGCAGTGTGATGTCGGTGTCGGCATATTGGCATACGTGCAGGATGACGTTGTCGTAGGCTCTGTCGCCGTCGTGTCGGTGCACATGCCAGTCGCTGGCGCGGTAGTGTATCTCTATGTTTCCCACCCACAGCTGTCCGTCTATCTTCACTTTGGCGTTGAAGAAGTCGGGACCTGCGTTGTCGTTATGCAGTCCCGGGTCGATCACCTCTACCGGCTGTCCGTCGGTGGTGCGCAGTTCCTTGATGGGAAAGAGCCTGTGGCGCCAGCAGTAGTGTAGCAGTTGTTCCATGGGGGAGTCGAGGTTGTTATAGGGCGTTGTTGCTTGGGCAGTCTGTCGTAGCCGAGGGGGAGCCTGCCTGGGGGTGTGAATGGGTGTGTAAGGTGTTATGTGTGAGTGGCTTTCTCCTGTCGTCGTGTCACAGTCTTCCGTTCTCTTGGTAGGAGTAGTATGCTCCGTCTGCCACTATGACGTGGTCAAGCAGGTGTATGCGCATGGTTTCCGCCGCCTGTCTTATACGTTGTGTCAGCCTGTCGTCGTCGTGGCTGGGGCGTGTGTTGCCCGAGGGGTGGTTGTGGCACAGTGCAATGACGGTGGCGTTGCTGAGCAATGCCTCTTTCATGATGATGCGTACGTCGACGGCTGTCTCGGTGATGCCGCCGTGTGACAGGCGCACGCTGCGTAAGAGTTTGTAGTTCTGGTTCATAAGCAACACCCATGCCTCTTCGGTGTCCAGGTCTTGCATCAAGGGCACCATGTATTCGTACACTGCCTGTGCGGAGTCGAGTCTCTGCCGCTCTTCCGCTTTCTCGCGTTGTCGGCGTTTTCCGAGTTCGCAGGCGGCGAGGATGGTGATGGCTTTGGCTTCGCCTATGCCGTTGTATTGGCACAATTCGTGCACGCTGTGCTTGCCCAGGGTGTTGAGGTTGTTGTTGCAGTCTGCCAACAGGCGCTGCATGAGTTGCACCGCTGTCTCCTTCTTCGATCCAGAACCGATGAGTATGGCGAGCAGTTCTGCGTCTGACAGGGCGTCGGCACCCTTCTCCATAAGCTTTTCGCGAGGGCGGTCGGATGCCGACAGTTGGGTGATGGAAAGTTTCATGATTGACACAGGCTGATGATAGCAGGTTTTCTTCATGCAAAGGTGGTAAATTTCTTGCATACCTTTGAACGATTTAGCCATAATTGTTCGAAAAATCAGCCGTCAATGCCTATTTGCCCTGCTTCCTCTGCATCTGCGGCAGAGAATAGACGCTCCTTCCTTCCACTGCCACCGGCACCATTACGAGTGCTGGTGCTATGGCGAAAGGGCGGTAGCCGACACCCGACGTTATTGAGAAAATCCGGCTTCCGTCTCAACATCGAGAGACAAAAGCCGGATGTATTTGGTGTTTAGCCTATCGTAAGAATGTAGATATGCAGCGGTGCAATGGCAGATGGGTGTCCGGTTAGGGAACTGTGATGTCTCTCGTCCGCATCACCCTCGTCGCATCTTTCCCTCGTTGGGCGCTACCTGTCAGCTGTAGAAGTTTTTCTCGTATGCCTGAAACTCATCTTTTCCTCTCACACAGCGTCGCCACCATGCCTGCAGAAATCCGCATCCGTAGCCTGTGAGCTGCACGAAGGCAGCACCTACAGCGAGGTATCCTATCTTCAGCGAGCGGTGTTTGATGGCGGCGTCTACCATGATGAGCAGGCAGTAGGCCATGATGGCGAGCAGCGGTGCCGCACACAGCCAGTACCAGCGGTGCGTGTCGTCGTAGTACATGAGCAGTCTGCCCACGGCTGAGGTGAGGATGAGTACCACCAGTCCCACGGTGAAGACGGCGGGGAGCATGTGTACCAGCTTCATACTGCCTGGATGACGCTTCGTGAGGTTGATGCGTGCTATGCCACTGTTGAACACCTGTCGCCAGAACTTGCGGAAGTCGGTCCTGCGTTTGTGCCACACCCATGCCTCGCGCAGCAACGCACAGCGGTGACCGGCCTCGTATATGCGCAGCGAGAAGTCTATATCTTCGCCGAAACGCATCTTGGCAAAGCCTCCGAGCTGCTGCCACACGTCGCGCCGCACGCCCATATTGAACGAGCGCGGGTAGAACTTGTCCATCTTCTTCTTGCCGCCGCGTATGCCGCCGGTGGTGAAGAAGGAGGTCATCGAGTAGGAGATGGCTTTCTGTATGTCGGTAAACGAGTCGTTGGCAGCGTCGGGTCCGCCCCAGGCTGCTATGCTGTCGTCGGTCAGTGCAGCGTCAAGGGCTGACAGATAGCCGTCGGGGAGCACCACGTCGGAGTCGAGCACGATGAAATAGTCGCCCTGTGCACGCTCGGCACCATAGTTACGGCTCTGCCCAGGACCAGAGTTAGGCTTGTTGAAGTAGTGCAGGTCGAGGCGGTCGGCATAGCGCTCGCACACCTCTTGGCACGGTATGCTGGAACCGTCTTCCACGACAATCACCTCAAAGGCGCTTCCCTGCTGGCGCACAAGGCTCGACAGCAGCTCGTCAACCTCGTCGGGACGGTTGAAAACGGGAATGATGAAGGAGTATCTCATGAACTCGTAATGTGTTGTACTAACATGCAAAGTTACGTATTTCTTTGTTCACGCCTCACAGCTGATGCTTTCTTTTTGCCCTCATCTTCCCCATGCAGAAAGTCAATAGGCAACACAGGCGGATAAAGGGGGAACTATGACAAGCCAAAATCAGTGATATTGGTGACCAAAATCAGTGATATTGGTGACCAAAATCAGTGATATTGCTTTCCGACTATATCTTGATGGGTAGGTTAATGCACACCGACAAGATGCCAAGCAATGTACGGTCTGGTGCAACGGGGAGTTTGATTATATTCTTGTTGTTTGGCGGATAAAGGGTAAAGATGGTTGTTTGCAAAACCAGTCATACGTCCTCTAAATCAGTATTATAGTTCTATTGTCCGCCCGTTCTTCGTTACCAGCCTGCCCATACCATGATATTATACGCGCGTGTGAGGTCGTCTACCATTGCCTATATACAAGCGTCAGCCCATGCTCTTTCCTTGTCGGATAGAGTATGGGCTAATTGCTATGGTGTCGGCTTGGCGTCGTGATGTTGCCTTTACGTCAGGCTTACTATGAGTGACGCACAAGACTCAACAGTCAGTCTGTGGCGACCTATTCCGATAAGTGGTGCATCTGTATCAGGCAGCTATTGTTTGAATGAGATGGGTAGGCAATACCTCATCTTAATTCTTTTGCCGTTTTGCTCGGCTGGAGTCCATTTCGGCATGCTACTGACTACATGCAGGGCCTCGTTGTCAAACAAGGGATGAATAGGGCGTTCGATATTAGCATTACTGACAGAACCATCTTCATTGATAAGGAAAGATACGATAACACGGCCATTAATGCACGTTTCTTTCATTTCATTGGTGTAACGGATGTTATTTTGTATAAACTCTATCAGTTTTTGTTGACCTCCAGGGAACGAAGGTTGTTGTTCCGTTATCTCGCCAAGGATGATGTTTTCACTGACGGTGTCGGTTTCCACAATCATTGACTTAGCCTCTTCCTTGGGTGCCTTCTTACGAATGATCGTGGTGTCCAGAGGCATTTTCCCCCTTACATCTGGGTGTAAGATGTTGCGTATAGAAGTGTTGCATGCGGTGAGTGCGATCAGTCCGGCACTCACTCCTGCCACTGCTACTGCCTTTCCCATCATGCGACGGACGTTGAGTTGGTACTCGATATAGCGCACCTCCTCCTCGCATTTCGGGCATGTGCCTGAGCAGTCGCCCTTGTGCTTGCACTCCGTCGGTTCGTAAGGAATATCATTAGCCCGTGCCACTTGCAGACGGATATATTTTAGTGTCTGACAGATTTTCTTTCCTCTTTTCATTTTCCCGATATTATTTGTTCTTTATTTGCTTCGAATGTCCATAAACATCATCATTGTACTGTTTTCGTACAACTGCTCCTACCACCACTTCTCCCAAAAGAGCTTCATCGTCCTTTAGGACAATCTCTATGACCTGCTGTTGCTCTGATACATTAAATGAGAAAGTCTTAAATCCGATATATGCTACTTCCAAAAGGCAACCTTCGGGAACCTCTATAGCAAACATACCATCAAGGTTGCTGAACTCCCCCTTTTCGGTACCCTTGCGAATGATGGTAGCGTTTATTATCGGCTCGCCAGCACTATCTACTACGCGTCCTCGTACCACTATTCCCTTCTCGCCCTCGTTGAGCAGGCTTTTCACTTTCACCGTCTGTAGCGCTGAAATGATGGTGCTGTCCTTGGGCGTGCTGATGGTTTTCTGTGCCATGGCCTCTATCGGTTGCATAGCCATGCTGACACCTATTGCAACTCCTGCCACTGCCACCGCCTTTCCCAACGTGCGGCGCTTGTTGAGTTGCTGCTCGATATACCTCACCTCCTGCTCGCACTTAGGACAGGTGCCCGGGCATTCGCCTTTGTGCTTGCATTCCGTAGGCTTGTATGGTATGTCGTTCGTCCGTGCCACTTGCAGGCGAATCTCTTTCAGTGTCTGACAGATTTTCTTTCCTCTTTTCATGAGGTTTTATTTTACACCTACAAAGATAAAAACAATACTTGAAAAAATAGACAAAATAGTGGAAAACAGATATAAAAAAAGAACTTCCCGTCATCGTGATGACGAGAAGTTGGTTTGTTTATATCGCTTACCAACAGACCATAACAAATGTATAACCGAAATGGTGTGTGGAAGCTCTGTTTTCTGGATATTATTCCTTCATGCGCTACAGGTAGCTTCTGTCGGCAGCATTGCCAAAATGTTCCAAGAGCAATGTACAGCAACCCTGCAACGATTCAACCTCAACGTCGATGACATCTGCCAGGCCACAAGCAGGGACTGATACGCTTTCATACAGACAATTCGTAAAGTACCAGCTTAAATAATAGACATCGGCTCATATATTTATTTGCATGAGCCGATGCTATATGTAAACGAAAGCCTGAAAGTTGCTTCAACAATGGATCTGACAAAAATGGTTACAGTACTTTCCAATTGCCATCATTATAGTCATCAAACCAATTGTTATCTTCATCCTCATTTTCAAAGTTATGGTCTTTTCCACCTGGGTCGCCCGGACCTTCATCTGAGAAATACACAGGCAACGTCTCACACAGATCCTTACAATATATAATTTCTATTTCAGGAGCGACATATTTTATGCGTTTCATCGTATCACCTCCTTTCTGCCTTTGTGAATATAAATGCCTTTGACTGCAGGCTTACTGTCAAGGCGTACACCGCTCAGTGTGTACCAATTGTCCACTCCGTCAACAGGTACGAGGTTGCCGTCATCATCCATTATATAGCGGTCGTCGTTCAAGTTAACGATGCCTGTCGTGGTACCGTCGTCTATGACAAAGGCAATCTGCTTGGCATTGTTCGTCATTGAAGTAGGAAGAGCAAGGTATGCCATGTTTGTCGGTATCACTGTATTGTTGCAACGATAGAACGCCTGTTTACTTGCAGAAAAGTAAAAATTATAGCATCCGTCGCTTTCACGAGGTACAGCACTGCCTGTTCCTGCCTTGAAATAGTTGGTATCTTCGTATTTGGCAAGACTGCAGTGTACAGGAACGTAGATAATATCATCCCCCTCTCCGGTAACAACAGGACCTTGCAACATGAAACCTTCACCAGGACCTATGCCTTTCCTGTCACTTTCTGTGCTTGGAGGAGTAATTGTCAATGTACCGTCAAGTGCGGTATTATCACTATATGAAGTTGCAGCAAACCATTTGTACTGATAATTACTTCCACCAAAAGTTTCGTCATAAGTCATCACAGTTTCCACATCACTTTTGCTCAATGCATAATTGAAATCATAATTGTTTTCATATATGGTGTCGTTATAGGTAATTGATGCATCGGCTTTATTAATTTCTATAGTCAAGGTGTTATATTTGTCATTTGTTTTTCGCATTACTATGGGTGAATATACTTCGGGAATCTGTTGCCATGAACGGCCTTCTGCTTCAATTAAGTTCCATTTATTTATAAGTAGTGCAGCCTTACCAGCTGGAGAAATAAGTCTTGCCAGAGATGGGAAACAATAGGAATGCGCTTCATATACACTGTCTGCATCCAAAAGGAAGAACACGGTTTGTCTTTCTGTTTGATAAAAGGCACCTATTTCAAGCTTACAACTTATAGGCATGGTGACGTATTCAAGGCTGCGGGGAGCAACTGGGCCGCTTTCCCATATATGAATGCCGCGCATTCCGTCGTCCGCAAATGCATACTGAGCAATCTTTTCAACCTTAGGCATATAGGCATACCTTAAAGGAGTACGCTGAAATGCCCAATCCTCTATCGTCCTGACATTTGGCATATACGCAGATTCTATGCCTGACAGTAAGAAAGCACGAGGCCCAATAGAGTCAACATTTTGCATATTAACTGTAGTAAGTCTCGAACAAATATAAAATGCAATGTTTCCTATTTCTGTAACTTTAGGGATATTGGCACTCTGTAAATATTCACAATTTTGGAAAGCACCACCACCTATTTGAAGCACATTCGGAAGATTTACTGTCAGTAGTGTCATAATATTATGAAATGAAGCGCTTCCGATTGTCTTAACATTAGGCATATTAACTTCAAGTAATTTTGTCCACATAAATGCTTGGTTGCCAACAGAAATAAGATGTGGAACTTCTCCAAAGGTCGTTAATGGGGTGCTGCAAAATGCCGAATCGCCAATAGTAATGATATTGGGCATGTAGACAGTTTTCAGATGTGAATCCACACCCCATCTTTCAAATGCCCTTTTTCCAATATATTTTACACTCGGCATAGAAACGTGCTTGTAACCAGGAGTACGTGCAAAAGCACTGTTTCCAACCGCTGTAACCGAATATGTTTTGTCTTCGTAGTTAACTGTTTCTGGAATGTTCACAATGCTGTCGGCAGGAATTGTGGTAAATCCCGTAACAATTGCCGTATCTCCGCCAAGGGAATAATTAAGGTAATCAATAGTCACAGTAGTCTGTGCTTTCGTGCCGGCAACTATCAATGCCTGCAGCAGGGCTAAAAGTAAAATTTTACGTTTCATACTTATTTTTTAGATGTTGGACTTGTTTTTAGAAATTTGCGTTCAAACACTATCTGAAGGTACAAAATAAAAATAACGTGGACTCTTATTTCGTCTACGTTATTCGAGGTATCGCCAAACACCTTTGCCACATATTCGAGTAAAAGCCCACGCCTTGGCGTGAGCATTAAGCTTCATACTCTTGTGGCATTGAAAAAGTTGGCGAAATTTCGAATAACCAGAATCAAAGCTAATGCTTTTTCTAAAAAATACTCTGTTCTTCTTATATTACATAGGCAAAAACATATTATATGTTGTTGGACTTGGAAAACTACATTCTATTTACTTTAAAACACACCTTATTCCTTCATGCGCTGGAGGTAGCTTCCATCGCGTGTGTCAACCTGTACGAGGTCGCCTTCGTTGATAAAGAGCGGCACGCGAATCTCTACGCCCGTCTCCACTGTTGCGGGCTTGGTGGCGTTGGTGGCGGTGTCACCTTTCACGCCGGGCTCACTGTGAGTGACGCGCAAAGTCGTCTTGACTGGCATCTCGGCATAGAGGATAGTCTCGGTGTCGGCATCGCTTACCACCTCGACGATGTCGCTTTCCTTCATATAGTCAACACCGGTGATGAGATCTTTGGCAATAGGTATCTGCTCGTAGGTCTCCTGATTCATGAAGATGAAGTCTTCGCCTTCCTGATAGAGGTATTGGTAGTTGCGGCGTTCTACACGCACGTCTTCCAGCGACTCGCCAATGTTGAAGCGCTTCTCCAGCACACGGCCGCTGACAACGTCTTTCAGCGTGGTGCGCATGATGGTGTTACCCTTGCCGGGTTTAACGTGCAGGAAGTCAATGCAGAAGTAGAGTTTGCCATCCATACGGATGCAAGTTCCTTTCTTGATGTCTTGTGATTTGATCATAGTGTAAAATGTTGTTGGTTTATTTTTCCGCGCGCAAAGGTAATGAATAATTGATAATTGACAATTGACAACCGACAATTTATGACACGTTGTTCATTGTTGGCGATAGTTTTCCATACCTTTGCTCCCTCAAAAAAAATCTTGTTGCTATGATTTACACACACCTTACCGACCTCATCGGTCACACTCCCCTGTTGCGTATCTCTCCATCTGCAGGCCAACAGGCGGAGATTGTAGCCAAACTTGAGTGTTTCAATCCCGGCGGCAGTGTGAAAGACCGGGCAGCCTTGGCGATGATAGAGGATGCCGAACGCTGTGGACGCCTGCGTAAAGGTGGCACCATCATTGAACCTACGAGTGGCAACACCGGCATCGGACTGGCATGGGTAGGCAGAATGAAAGGCTACCGCGTGGTGCTTACCATGCCCGACTCGATGAGTATCGAGCGTCGCTGTCTGCTGAAAGCCTACGGAGCCACACTCGTTCTCACTCCCGGCGAGCAGGGCATGAAGGGAGCTATTGCAAAAGCTGAGAAACTGTTGCAGCACGACAGCAACGCCGTCATGCTCGGACAGTTCACCAATGCTGCCAACCCTGTTGCCCATGAACGCACCACAGGTGAAGAAATATGGGCAGACACTGAAGGAAATATCGACATCTTCGTTGCAGGAGTAGGCACCGGCGGCACCATCACCGGCACTGCACGGGCCCTGAAACGTCACCGCAGCAGTATACAGGTGGTAGCCGTCGAGCCGCAATCATCTGCCGTGTTGTCGACATCGGTGGCAGGCACACATCGCATACAGGGCATCGGTGCAGGCTTCGTGCCTAAAATATATGACGCCAACGTCGTTGACACAGTGATGACCATCAGCGACGAGGCAGCCATGGATGGCGCACTACAACTGGCAAAGCGCACGGCATTGCTGGCAGGAATATCGTCGGGTGCAGCCTTCATGGCAGCACAACAACTGGCCAATAAAGCAGAGAACAAGGGCAAAACGATTGTCGTACTGCTGCCCGACACAGGCGAACGCTACCTTTCTACCGGACTGTTCGGATAAGGAACATCCGCAAACGGAGAAGGCGAGTAGAAAGAAGCAATGTCAATTATAAATTGTCAACCATCAATTATCAATTATTCATTACCTTTGCCGCACAATACTATTACCCATGAAAGTCTCATCTCTATCTCGCATGGCCAATCGTCTGGTCGAAGAAGCAGTGCATAACGAGTCTGTCTGCTCCAAAAATCTGGATATGCTGCCTCCTTATCAGACCCTTGATGAACTGATGCAGTTGCTGCGTACCATCCTGTTTCCCGAAGTGTACCGCAAGCACTGTACAGCGAAGGTCTCACAACAGCATACCTACGAAGCCGAGTTGGAGACGGGATATGCGCGTCTGTGTCAGTTTGTTGAAGCCTCGTTGGGCATCAACGGCAACGGCATCGACAGCCCCACGCGCATGCAGGTGGAAACCGTCGCCGACAGTTTCATCGACCGACTGCCGCACATCCACGAACTCCTCTGCTCAGATGTGGAAGCCATCAGTGCCAATGACCCTGCCACCACGTCGCGCGCAGAGGTAATATGCTGCTATCCTGCCATCACAGTCATGCTGCACTATCGCATTGCACACGCCTTGTATGAACTGCAACTGCCGCTTCTTCCGCGCATGATAACCGAGCGTGCACATTCGCTGACAGGTATAGACATACACCCGGCAGCACAAATCGGACACGCTTTCGGCATCGACCACGGCACAGGCATTGTGATAGGCGAGACATCCATTATCGGCAATGAGGTGATGATCTATCAAGGAGTGACGCTCGGCGCACGCAACTTTGTGTACGACGAGAACGGAAAACCTGTCAACGAGCCGCGTCATCCGGTCATCGAAAACCGCGTAACCATCTATTCAAACACATCCATACTGGGGCGCGTACGCATAGGACACGACTCCATCATCGGCGGAAACCTCTGGATAACAAACGACGTTCCGCCACATTCAAGGGTGAGACAGTCGTCATTCGAACTGCGAAAAGTGTAAAACAGGCATCACCCCTCACCCCTCGATTAGCAGACAACGGTACCAGTACCACACGCTGACCAGCACCTTTCAACCCTTCATTCGTATTCCATGACCCTGACACTTACCTCCATTGACCAACTCAACGATGTAGCCAAGACGTTCATCAGCACCATCGGCAAGCGCCGCATCTTTGCCTTCTACGGCAGCATGGGTGCCGGAAAAACCACGTTCATCGCTGCCGTGTGCAAAGCATTGGGCGTGACAGACACCGTCACCTCGCCCACCTTCGCCATCGTTAACGAATACGAGGTGGCTCACCAGCAGCATCCCGCCTTTCCGCAAGGCGAGGTTGTCTACCACTTCGACTTCTACCGTATCAACCACAAGGAGGAGATTTACGACATGGGCTACGAAGAATACCTGTACAGCGGCAGGCTGTGTCTGATAGAGTGGCCCGAGGTGTTGGGCGACCTGCTCCCCGACGATGCCGTGAAGGTGCAGATTGAGGAACAAGCGGATGGCAGTCGCACGCTGATAGTAGGGTAGCGAGTGCTGTATGAGGGCATCATCCCCCTCGTGTCAGTGGCAAATGAACGGCTGATTTAACTTTTTTTGAAAATAGTTTTGTCAGAAAGATAATAAGTTATACCTTTGCACCCCGCAATGTGAACTAAACTCATCGAACAATATAATAATACATAAAGAGCAATGAAACGTACATTCCAACCTCACAACCGCCGCCGCGCTAACAAGCACGGTTTCCGCGAGCGCATGGCAACGAAGAACGGTCGTCGCGTACTCTCTGCACGTCGTGCCAAGGGTCGCAAGAAGCTGACCGTATCGGATGAGAATCACGGCAAATAAGCCACGATCACACAGCCATAGCCAAGGTCTCGTGCCAGCTGAAAGCTCGCATAAGGCTAAAACGAGGGGAAAGCAATAGTTTTCCTTCGTTTTTTTTGCCCTTGTGCTGTTCCAGTATATCGCAATATGTCGCGCCTTGGAGTGGTGAGCAGATAGTAAATAGTAATAAGATAGTGACAGTTGATGGGTATGACCGCTGTGCACCACCTCTTCATCATAGTTCAAAGTCAACGATGATGGGCAGGTGGTCGGACGGATGATAGAAGTTGCTCTGTTGCAGTATGTCGCGTCTTGGAGCGGAGAACTCGTCCCAAGCCATGAATGCCTTTTTTACCTTCGACAGCAGTCGCGGCGTGAGGTACACATAGTCTATGCGTCGCTTGTCGTAGCCGGCACTGGGCACAAATTCGTCGGGATAGCTGTGCTTGATGACGTCGCGGTAGGGCGTGTTGCCCAGGATGTAGTTGTGCGACAGGAAGGCAACATCCAGTGAGTCCTTATTATAAGTGTCTTTGTCTAACGATGAAAGGGCATTGAAGTCGCCCATCATCATCCAGTATTCGTCTTCCGCCTGAGGATGGGTCAGTATAGTGTGCTTACAGATGTATTCCACCTCCTTTTGTCGGTGCTTGTCGCCTTGGTGGTCGTCAGCACTCTTCTGCCTCTCGCTTTTGCTGATGCCGGGAGCCCACATCTTCGGCCATGCGTGCAACGTCACTATGTTGATGGTCTGCGTTCCTATCTGCGCTGTGAACCATCCTGCTCCGTGGCTGACGATGGTGTCGTTGTTTCCAGTGATGAGGCGTTGCTCGGTGAGCGGGTAGCGTGAGGTGATGAGCTGCGGATAGTTGTCGTGGCAGGCGCTGAGGTACACATACTGGTGTCCGTAGCGTTGTGCGAGGCGTTGCCAGCGTGCTATACACTTTTTCTTTCCTTCCTTACTTCGTTTGTTGGTACCTGTCTTGTACAACTTCATGGCTTCGCACCACACGCAGATGTCGGGCGCTTGCTGTGCCACCCAGTCGGTGAATCGGCGGTAGTCGTCGCCCTGTCCATCCCACATACCGTTCTGCACGTTCCAGTAGAGGAGGCGTACCTGTTGCTCTTGTGCCGAGGTATGGAGAGAGAGAGTCAGTAGAAGAATAAAAAGTATGCGTCTCATGATGATGGTGGTGGAGTAGGATGAGTGAGCCGTCGGTCGTCGGGCGTGTCGCTTGTGGCGATGATGTGAAGCCGTCTTTGCCCTCCACTCTTATCTCCTCAGTTTTTTTAGTTTGCGTTTTTGTTTCATGGCGGTGTTGTATCCTATTTCAATCATCGCTTCGATATGTTTCTTTGCGAAGCTTGCCACTCCATATCCCTTCAGGTTGGGATGTATGAGTATGTCCGCATTGTGTTTGTTGCGTTGATATATGTCCCAATCGGGTCGTTTGAGCAGCCAGTCTATATGTGGTGCCTTCGTCGATTTCGGATTCCATTTGTAGTCTTCCTGTACCTTATCCTCTTTGTGCTGGTTCTGTTGCAGGTCTACAGCGATGACGATGTCTGCTCCCATCTGTCGTGCTATGTCCACGGGCAGGTTGTTGAGCACGCCTCCGTCGACGAGTTTCATGCTGTCGGTCTTCACCGAGCGCAGCACACCCGGTATTGCCATCGAGGCGCGCATGGCTTGTGCCAGGTCGCCCTCTGAGAATACCACCTCGTGCATGGTGTGCAGGTCTACCGCCACACAGCGAAAGGGTTTGGGCAGTTTGTCGAAGTCTTCGGGCACGTTGTCGGGCAGCAGACTGCGGAACAGCTCTTCAATGGCGTCACGCTTCACCACCTCTAAGGCGAAGAGTCGTGCCCAGTCCTGTTCTCGGAAGAGGCTGTCGAGGGTGTTGACGGGCACGCCGGCGGCATAGAGTCCGCCGATGATGGAGCCTATGCTGGTGCCCACCACGCAATGGATGGGGACGTTCAGATTCTGTAACACGCGCAGCACACCCACATGGGCGGCACCTTTGGCACCACCGCCACCCAGTACCAGACCGATGCGCGGACGCTTGGAGTGATGCTGTGCAGTAATAGTGCCGACGCTCAAGGCGAATAACAGCAGCAAACCTACGACGTATTTCAATGGACGTTGAGACATGAGGTGTGATAGGTATGGTGATTTGTTGATGTGATGAGTTGTTTGCTTGATGATGCTGGTGATGTCAGTGTGCGTCGGCTTGTGTGTTTTGGTCTGCTTGCTCAAGCCTTGTCCTCCTTCACCTTTCTTCCCTTCATCAGTGCCCATAATCCTACGGCGATGAATGGCAGTGAAAGGAGCTGTCCCATGTTGAGCAGCATGCCGCTTTCAAAGTCCACCTGTTCGCGTTTGGTAAACTCTATGAAGAATCGTGCTGTGAAGATGAGTGTGAGACACAGTCCGAAGAAGTATCCTGTTCCCACCCTTTGGCGATGTCGGCGGTATAGAGCGATGCCAATGAAGAAGAAGAGCAGGTAGCACAATGCCTCGTAAAGCTGTCCCGGATGTCGCGGCAGCATGTCGACGCGTTCGAAGACGAAAGCCCAAGGCATGTCGGTGGGCGTACCTATTATCTCTGAGTTCATCAGGTTGCCCAGCCTTATGAAGCATGCTGTGATGGGTGTTGCGATGCCGATATTGTCCATCACCGTCCATGCCTTCAACTTGGTGTGGCGACAGTAGAGCCATAGCGCCAAGATGATGCCTATGGTGCCTCCGTGCGAGGCCAGTCCCTCGTAGCCGGTAAACTGCCAGCCCTCAGCCGTCTTCTGCATGGGGAGGAAAATCTCCACAAACTTTGTCCAACTGCTGAAGTATACGTCGGGCTCGTAGAATAGGCAGTGTCCCAGTCGTGCCCCGATGAGGATGCCGAGGAAGCAATAGACAAAGAGTGGCTCAAACTTCTTGCGTTCAATGCCTTGCTGGTCGTACAACTTGCGTACGATGAAGTACGCCAACACTAGTCCGATGAGCCAGCACAGCGAGTACCAGCGTATGGAGAAACTGCCCAGAGAGAATGCTATCTCAGAAGGATGCCATTGGATGTAGGAGAGTATGCTCATGACAATATGTGTATGTGTGGCGTCGGTGTCTGCTCAGCACCACAAGGGCTGGACAGCTACGACACCGTCGTTGAAAAATAGATTTGTGTGCAAAGTTATGAAATTTAAACCCACACTTGTCCAATTATAGAAAAAAACATACCTTTGCAGCCTAAAAGTCGCCAATCCCAGGTTGGGAAAAGCGAGAAGATCAAATAACTCCTTTATAATCACCACAATCACTACAATGAAGATTAAGAAAATACAAGGTCGTGAAATATTCGATTCACGTGGTAATCCCACTGTAGAAGTAGAAGTAACTCTCGAGAACGGCGTCATCGGTCGCGCCAGTGTTCCTTCCGGTGCCTCCACCGGTGAGCACGAAGCATTGGAGCTCCGTGACGGCGATGCTACCCGTTTTGGTGGCAAGGGCGTGCTGAAAGCTGTCCACAATGTCAACAACATCATTGCTCCTGCCCTCGTTGGCATGCGCGTGTACGACCAGCGCACCATCGACCGTACTATGATAGCCCTCGACGGCACCTCCACCAAGTCGAAGCTCGGTGCCAACGCCATCCTCGGTGTCAGCCTCGCAGCAGCCAAGGCAGCGGCACTGTCGCTCAACATTCCCCTGTATCGCTACATCGGCGGCACCAACACCCACGTGATGCCCGTCCCCATGCTCAACATTGTTAATGCCGGCGCACACAGTGATGCACCCATTGCCTTCCAAGAGTTTATGATTCGCCCCGTTGGCGCCAAAGACGAGCGTCAGGCATGCCGCATGGGTTCGGAGATATTCTTTGCCCTAAAGTTCATCCTCAAGGAGCGTGGCTATGCTGTCAGCGTAGGTGACGAAGGTGGTTTCGCACCCTCACTCAACAGCATTGACGAAGTGCTGGAAACCATCGTCCTCGCCATCAAACGCGCAGGCTATCAGCCTAAGGAAGATGTCACCATCGCCATGGACTGTGCAGCCAGTGAGTTCGCATTCATTGAAGATGGCAAATATTACTACGATTATAGCAAGCTGAAGAGCGGTATGGTGAAAGACCCCAACGGCAAACGCCTCACCACCGACGAGCAGATAGACTTCCTCGAGCACCTTATCGACACCTATCCCATCGACAGCATTGAGGACGGTCTTGACGAAAACGACTGGGAGGGCTGGGTGAAGCTCACACAGCGTCTCGGCAGTCGCTGCCAGCTGGTTGGTGACGACCTCTTCGTCACCAACGTAGAGTTCCTTGAGAAAGGTATCCGCATGGGTGCTGCCAACTCCATCCTCATTAAGGTGAACCAGATTGGCACCCTCACCGAGACTCTCGATGCCATCGACCTGGCACACCGTCACGGCTACACCACAGTGACATCGCACCGCAGCGGTGAGACAGAGGACACTACCATTGCCGACATCGCAGTGGCTACCAACTCCGGACAGATTAAGACCGGATCCATGAGTCGCACCGACCGCGTAGCCAAGTACAACCAGCTCATGCGAATCGAAGAGGAACTGGGCGACGACGCACTCTATGGCGTGAAGAAACTGAAGATTTAAGTGTAGACGACACCGACCTTTATACAAAAACAACATCACCTCAAGCATGACAGGCTGAGGTGATGTTGTTTTTGTAGACGTTGTGTTGTCAGAACTGCGGTGACTCCAGCATCTCAATCTTGCTGTCGCTGATGTATCCGCGCAGCCTTCCTTGCTGAGTGTAGACGCGGTGCCACGCCTCGCCATAGCGGCAGTCGACGAGGATGTAGCTGCCGTCCTTCACCTTGCCCGTCACGACATAGTCCATCCCAGGACCTTTGCGGATGTTTGTGTATCCGCCTTCGTCCTTGACGTGAGCCACCTGCTTGTACTCGCCCTGACGCTTCGGGTAGATGAGTTTAGATGTGGAGATGTAGCCAATGAAATCCTGCTTGCTGCCATCGGTGTAGGTGGTGTACACCTTCGTCCACGCACCTTTCGTAGCTACTACGTTGACAAAGAATCCGTCGTCGATGGTCTCCACCACGCCGTAATTAGCACCGGGACCCTTGCGGATGTTGGTAATGCCACCCTCGTCCTTAACAAGGGCAAACTTCAACTGCTGACCCATGCTGCACAGGGCAAACAGCAGCGATACGAAGAGTAAAGATTGTCTTTTCATAATGATAATGAATAAGAAGGTGATAGAGGTAGACTACAAAGGTAATCAATCTTTCTTTATATACCAAAACCGATGGCATTGGTTGCCACAGTCGGTGCTATGGCATGAAAAAGGAAGGTGAGTGTCATCGTATGTCAGCTGCCTTTGATAAGTTAGCAGTTGAGAACCTCTGTTTGTAGACTATGTGGGTAGGCGTTTTGCCTCCACAGTGCAATATTTGACAACAATCTTTGAAACGTTTGAAAAGAAAGTAGTTGATGTACAATTGGCTCCAGAAGTTCCAGTTGTGGTTTGTACACCTTGCCCTGAAGTTAATGGATTTCCGGCTTATCCTGATGTCCATGCATTGTCTGCGGTTTCCTGCACTTTACTTGTATATGTCACAGTTTGCTGTCCCCATCCAGCTGTGGTCATCAATGTCAGCAGTAAGAGCAAAATTCCTTTCCATATGCTATGCATGGTGTGTTTGCGTTGTATGTAACTATTTTGTGTCATATAGTTTTTAAGTTTGTCCTGTTATCTTGCAAAAAAAATCGCACTGATATTAGGCAGTGCGAGCGCAGTATTTCCCTGATAATGTTTTGTAAAAGTAAAATCTCGTGTTTTCTATGCCATAATAGACCCATTTATACAGGGCAATTGTTCCCGTAGTTTGCTTTGGAATAAGCAATTGGTAATGCTTTTGCTACTAAGGGAAGACCGTAAAAAAGCATAATGGGGTTAAAGTTATTATTTTGGTACTGCAAAGGTATGAAGACGTATTTGCCTTGTCAAAAATAATGATAGAATAACAGTATCCAATATTCTTTTTGTTTCAGGTTTGGTTATTCCATAGTTATGCAGTACCTTCGCAGTGTGAAATATCTAACGCCGTGAGGCATTAAGACACTTACTAAAAATTATGACAAGACAAGATTCTTTTGGAGTCGACCCTCATCAGGGTGCTCCTCATCGTGAAGGCAACAGCGACAGCGCATCTTCTTCTTCGCGCCAAACTTCGCGTGCCAATGGCGGACGTCAGCGTGTCCGCGTACGTACCAGTTCACCGACAGGTGCACAAAGGGTGAATTACATCCCTTCCTCAAACCCGCGCGGCTTCGACCGTGGCGAACGTCCTCGCAGACAAGGTTATCGTCCCGAAGGAAACGGACAACAACGACAAGGCTATCGTCCCGAAGGCTACGGACAGCAGCGACAGGGAGGATACCAACAGCGCCCGCACAGAGGTAAGCCGATAAACAACTTCAAACGGCGCATTAAATATAAGGAAGAACACATCGACCCCAACGAACCGATACGTCTCAACAAGTTTCTTGCCAATGCCGGTATCTGTAGCCGCCGCGAAGCCGACGAGTTTATCGAGGCTGGTGTGGTGACCGTCAATGGCGAAGTGGTGACGGAGATGGGCGTGAAGGTGTCGAGACAAGACGAGGTGCGTTTCCACAACGAGCCCGTGACACTGGAACAGAAGGTGTACGTGCTGCTCAACAAACCCAAAGACTATGTTACTACCATTGACGACCCGCAGCAACGCAAGACGGTGATGGACCTCGTGAAGGGCGCCTGCCCAGAACGTATCTATCCGGTGGGACGTCTCGACCGCAATACCACCGGCGTGCTACTGCTCACCAACGACGGAGCACTGGCCAGTAAACTCACACATCCGAAGTATCTGAAGAAAAAGGTGTACCACGTCTTTCTCGACAAAGGTATCACTGCCTACGACATGCAACAGATACGCAACGGACTGACGCTGGAGGACGGCGACATACATGTCGATGCTGTGGAGTATGCCAACAACACCGATAAGAAACAGGTTGGCATAGAGATACACAGCGGCCGTAACCGCATCGTGCGCCGCATCTTCGAGAGCCTGGGCTATCACGTGGTGAAACTCGACCGCGTGCAGTTTGCTGGACTCACCAAGAAGAACGTGCGCCGCGGCGACTGGCGATTCCTCACCGAAAAAGAAGTAGAGATGCTCCGCATGGGAGCGTTTGAATAAGACGAGAAGGGAGGCAAGTGAGGCAAGGAATAAGCCACGGTGCCTCGCGCCGCCCTGCTCTTATAACCCAACGAATAACAAAAAACGAATCATGGAAACCATAAAGCGAACAAAGGTGGTCGACCTGCTGAAGAGTACGGCCTACGGCAGCACCGTCAACGTGTGCGGATGGGTACGCACCCACCGCAGCAGCAAAGCCGTGGACTTCATTGCCATCAACGACGGTTCGACCATCAAGAACATACAAGTGGTGGTTGACCTCTCACAAGCCGACGCCGAACAACTCAAACAGATAACCACAGGTGCCTGTCTCAGCGTCAATGGCACCCTCGTGGAGAGCCAGGGATCAGGACAGAGCGTGGAGATACAGTGCAAAGAGATAGAAATCTACGGTCTGTGCGGCAGCGACTATCCCATGCAGAAGAAGGGACAGAGCTTTGAATACATGCGCCAGCATGCACATTTGCGCCTCCGCACCAACACCTTCGGTGCCGTGATGCGCATACGCCACCACATGGCAATGGCGATTCACACCTTTTTCCACGAGCGCGGATACGTCTACTTCCACTCGCCCATCATCACCGCCAGCGACTGCGAGGGAGCCGGCGAGATGTTTCAGGTGACCACCAAGAACCTCTACGACCTGAAGAAGGACGACGAGGGCAAGATAATCTACGACGATGACTTCTTTGGCAAGCAGACATCGTTGACCGTCAGCGGTCAGCTCGAAGGTGAGCTCGGTGCAACAGCACTCGGAGCCATCTACACCTTCGGACCGACATTCCGTGCCGAAAACTCCAACACTCCCCGACATCTTGCCGAGTTCTGGATGATAGAGCCCGAAGTGGCATTCATCGACCTGCCAGAGCTGATGGACATCGAAGAGGAGTTCATCAAGTATTGTGTGCAGTGGGCACTCGACCACTGTCAGGATGACTTGGAGTTCCTCAACAAGATGGTAGACAAGACACTGCTGGAGCGTCTGCACAGCGTGCTGAACGGCAGCTTCAAGCGTCTGACATACACCGAAGGCATAGAGATATTAGAGCAGGCTGTGAAAGACGGACATAAGTTTGAGTTCCCCATTTCCTGGGGCATGGACTTGGCCAGCGAACACGAGCGTTACCTCGTTGAGCATCACTTCAAGCGTCCTGTCATCATGCACAACTATCCGAAGGACATCAAAGCCTTCTATATGAAGCAGAACGACGACAAGAAGACCGTGCAAGGCACCGACGTACTGTTCCCGCAGATAGGCGAAATCATCGGCGGCAGCGTGCGCGAAGAGAACTATGACAAGCTCATGCAGCGCATAGACGAGATGCACATCCCCATGAAAGACATGTGGTGGTATCTCGACACACGCCGCTTCGGCACATGCCCGCACGGAGGATTCGGACTCGGATTCGAGCGACTCATACTCTTCGTGACTGGTATGCAGAACATACGCGACGTCATTCCATTCCCACGCACACCAAAGACAGCAGAGTTCTAAATAAAACCATGCATCACAAGTTCTCTACCATTCTCCTGCAGCTGTGCTTCCTCGTAGCAGTACCGTGCTTCAGTCAGTCGCAGGCTGACAAGCCCACCTTCCGTACGTTGCTGGCAAACCCCATCACACCAGTGAAGAACCAAAACCGTAGCGGCACCTGCTGGGCGTATGCCACATGCGCTTTTCTGGAGAGTGAGTTACTGCGCACGACGGGAAAGGAGTACGACCTTAGCGAGATGTTCGTAGCCAGCAAGGACTATATGGACTGCGCCGAATACCACGTGCGTCATCATGGCGACAGCCGTTTTTCGCAAGGTGGTAGCGCCGACGACGTGATGGCGGTGATACGCCGCCACGGCATCTGTCCTGAAGAGACCATGCCCAAGGTGGGAAGCATGGTGGGCGACACCCTCGCTAACTTCAACGAGTTCTTCAGCTTGCTGGAACCCTACGTCGAGGCAGTGGCGAAGAATAAAGCCAAGAAACTCTCCACACAGTGGAAAGTAGGTTTCCAAGCCATTGTCGATGCATATATAGGACGCTGCCCTGACACCTTCACCTATCATGGCGTGCAGTATACGCCGCAGTCGTTTGCTGCCAGTCTCGGACTCAACGTTGACGACTACGTGAGCCTGACGAGCTTTACCCACCACCCGTTCTACACAGACTTCATCATCGAGGCACCCTACAAGTGGCGTCCTCGTCCGAGCCGTAACGTGCCGCTCAACGAGATGATGAACATCATCGACCACGCCCTCGACGCCGGATACACCGTATGCTGGGGCGGCGACGTGAGCGACAACGGGTTCAACAGGCAGGGCATAGCCGTGGAGAAGCCCGACACCATGCCCACACAGAAACAACGACAGCAGCGATTCGACAGCCATGAAGCTACCTACGACCATGTGATGCTCATCTACGGAAAAGCAGAAGACCAAAACGGAAAGCCCTACTACTTAGTGAAAAACTCATGGGGCACCGACAACCCGTACAAAGGTACGTGGATGATGGCACGCAGCTACATAGCCATGAATACCACTTACATCTTCCTGAACAAAAAGGCACTTGCCGCTCCACTTTAACATACTCCCCATGCAAAACACCTGTCACCTCTCTGTTCTCATCCATTCGCAAGCGGAACGCTATGGCGACCGCACAGCTCTCCACTACAAGCCCTTCGGACAGTCGCAGTGGAAACAGATGTCGTGGAACCGCTTCTCACAACGGGTGAAAGAAACCTCCAACGCCCTGCTCAACCTTGGACTGCGTCCTATGGAGCGTATAGGTATCTTCTCGCAAAATACTGTCCACTCGCTCATCGTCGACTTCGGAGCCTTCGGCATCAGAGCCGTAGGCATACCATTCTATGCTACGAGCAGCGAGCAACAGCTGCAGTTCATTATCGACGATGCGCAGATACGCTTCCTCTTCGTTGGCGAACAGGAACAGTATGACAAGGCACGGCGCATACTGCCGCTATGCACATCGTTGGAGAAGATAGTGACCTTTGACCCCAATATTACCCTTCATCCGCAGGACAACAGTACCATGCGCTTCGACACTTTCCTCAGACTCGGCACAGGACTGCCGCGACAGAGCGAGGTGGAGACACAATGGAGTCTGGCAGGAGAAGAAGACATTGCCAACATACTGTACACCAGCGGCACTACAGGTGACTCGAAGGGCGTGATACTGACCTACGGTCAATACCATGCTGCTTTCCGCGCCAACCACGAGTGTGTGCCGGTAGGAGAAAACGACCGCGTGATGAACTTCTTGCCCTTCACCCATATATTTGAGCGGGGATGGACCTTCTATGCCATGACCGAAGGAGCACAGTTCATCGTCAACACCCACCCCCACGACATACAACAGTCTATGCGCGAGACACATCCCACCTGTATGGCGTCGGTGCCGCGCTTCTGGGAAAAGGTGTACGCCGGTGTAATGGAGAAGATAGAGAATGCCTCGCCGGCACGGCAGCGACTGTTCCGCAGTGCGCTGAAGACCGGCAAACGCTACAACGTGGCGTGCAAGGCACGCGGCAAACGACCCTCACCATGGCTCGCGCTGAAGTATAAGCTCTATGACCGCACGCTATTCAAACTCATACGCAAGCAGCTCGGATTGGAAAATGCACACTTCTTCCCCACGGCAGGAGCCACGGTAGACCCCACAGTGGAAGAGTTTGTACATAGCATAGGTATCTATATGATGGTGGGCTACGGACTCACTGAGAGCCTTGCCACAGTGAGCTGCATGCACATGGACAAACCCTTCACCATAGGCTCAGTAGGACGACCCATATCAAGCATTGAGATAAAGATAGGCGAGAACGACGAGATACTGCTTAAGGGTCCAACCATCACACAAGGCTACTACCGACGCGACGAACTCAACCGCCAGGCTTTCGACGAAGACGGATTCTTCCACACCGGTGATGCAGGATACCTGAGCAACGGCGAACTGTTCCTCACCGAACGACTGAAAGACCTCTTCAAGACCAGCAACGGCAAGTATATAGCGCCGCAGACCATCGAGGCACGCCTGCTCGTCGACCGCTACATAGAGCAGATAGCTATCGTGGCAGACAACCGCAAGTTTGTCTCCGCACTCATCGTGCCCAACTACGAAGCACTGAAACACTATGCCGAGCAGAACGGACTGCCATGCGACAGCAACCAGGCTATGTGCAACAATCCCGACATCATCAAAATGATGACCGAACGCCTCGACACCCTGCAACAGGCATTCGCAGGATACGAGCAGGTGAAACGATTCACACTCATGCCCCAACCCTTCACTGCCGAAAAGGGAGAACTCACTAACACATTGAAGATACGACGCAACGTGCTGTTGAGAAACTACAGCGACATTATTGATAAGATGTACCAATAGCGAGCGGCATGACGGGAGCCGACACCGGCGAGCTTTGCACAGAGAGAGGAAGCTCAGCCTCCATGGCAACCTATAGCATGACGACTCTCACACACGCATGATATCCCATTGCAGCAGCATCGTAAACACGTTTTTCTCTCCTCTCTCAACCCTCTCTACATGATAACCTCCGACCAACTTAAAGACATACAAGACCGCGCGCAGGCACTGCACCGCTACCTCGACATCGACCGCAAGCAGGTGGAATACGAGGAGGAAGACCTGCGCACACAGGCACCCGACTTCTGGGACGACCCCGCACGGGCACAGGAACAGATGAAAAAGGTGAAAGCCATCAAACGATGGATTGATGACTATGCCGAAGTGCGCGACGCCGCCGATGAGCTGCAGCTCGCCTTCGACTTCTACCGCGACGAGATGGTGTCGGAAGAGGAAGTAGACGCCAACTATCAGCGCGCCCTCACCGCCATCGAAGCCCTTGAACTGCGCAACATGCTGCGACAGAAGGAAGACCCCATGGACTGCGTGATGAAGATAAACAGCGGCGCCGGAGGCACAGAGAGCCAGGACTGGGCACAGATGCTCATGCGTATGTACATGCGCTGGGCAGAAAGCCACGGATACAAGGTCACCATCTCCAACCTGCAAGACGGCGAAGAGGCGGGCATCAAAAGCGTCACCATGCAGATAGAAGGCAGCGAGTATGCCTATGGATACCTGAAGAGTGAGAGTGGTGTGCACCGATTGGTGCGCGTGTCACCCTTTAATGCACAGGGAAAACGCATGACGAGCTTCGCATCGGTGTTCGTCAGCCCACTCGTCGACGATACCATTGAGGTGTATGTAGACCCGTCGAAAGTGTCGTGGGACACCTTCCGCTCGTCAGGAGCTGGAGGACAGAATGTCAACAAGGTGGAAACTGGTGTGCGTCTGCGCTATCAGTATACTGATCCCGATACTGGAGAGGAAGAAGAAATACTCATCGAGAATACAGAGAGCCGCAAACAGCTCGAAAACCGCAACAACGCCATGCGATTGCTGAAGTCGCAGCTCTACGACCGAGCCATGAAGAAACGACTCGAAGCGCAGGCAAAGATTGAGGCGGGAAAGAAAAAGATAGAGTGGGGTAGCCAAATAAGAAGCTACGTCTTCGACGACAAACGCGTGAAAGACCACCGCACCAACTATCAGACATCAGATGTCGACGCCGTGATGGACGGTAAGATAGACGGGTTTATCAAAGCCTACCTCATGGAGTTTCCCACCGTCGACGAAGACTGAACAAACAGAATAACGAAATAACGATTATAACCAAACACCAACACTATGAGTCAGAATAGTAAAATCAACCGCGCCAAGCGTGAACAGAAACAGGAAAAACATGCCAAGCACGTTGTGCAGGCCATCTTCGCCATCCTCGTCATACTGGCTATCATCTTCGTACTCTTCGCATCCGACATCGTAGGATGACGATACACCATTATATATAATATATAAAGCAACCCTGCCTTATGCAACAACACGGCGGCATGGAGATAGAGCGCAAGTTTCTCGTTACTGGCGACGAGAGCTATAAGACGCTGGCAACGAAGCATTACCACATCCGTCAGGGCTATCTTGCAGTGAAAGGTGCCACCGTGCGCATACGTCAGCGCGACGACGAGGCATTCCTCACCATCAAGAGCCCGCCCCGCAGTGCCGACCAGCTGGCACGCTATGAATATGAGGTGCCCCTCGCCCCCACCGACGCCGCCGAACTGTTCAGTCTCTGTGTGCCTCCGCTCATCGACAAGACACGCTATCTCGTGCCCCTGGGCGACCATGTGTTCGAGGTCGACGAGTTCCACGGCGACAACGACGGACTCGTTATTGCCGAGGTGGAGCTGCGCAGTGAAGACGACAGCTTCAGACGGCCGACGTTCCTCGGAAGAGAGGTGACAGGACAGCGGCAGTACTACAACGCATCACTCAGACGATACCCATACAAAGACTGGCCTACCACGGAGAAACAGCCATGATAGAAGTAACGAACGTGCAGAAGACATTTGCGGAGAAGAAGGTGCTCGACAACATCAATGCCACTTTCTACGACGGCAAGATCAACCTTATCATAGGACAGTCGGGCTCGGGCAAGACCGTGCTGATGAAGACCATCGTAGGTCTGCTGACACCCGACAGCGGCGACATAGTCTACGACGGACGCAATGCGGCACAGCTCACCAAGCGCGAACGTATAGCACTGCACCGCGAGATGGGTATGATATTCCAGAGTGCAGCACTCTTCGACTCACTCACTGCACTCGAGAACGTGATGTTTCCCCTCAACATGTTCTCGCGCATGAACTACCGTGAACGAGTACAACGAGCACAGGAGTGCCTCGACCGCGTCAATCTGAGCGAGGCGGCAGGCAAATATCCGTCCGAACTGTCGGGAGGAATGCAAAAACGTGCTGCCATAGCACGCGCCATAGTGATGAATCCGAAATATCTCTTCTGCGACGAACCCAACTCAGGACTCGACCCGAAGACATCCGTCCTTATCGACGAACTGCTCAGCGAACTGACAAGGGAATATAATACCACCACCATCATCAACACCCACGATATGCACTCTGTGATGACCATTGGCGAACACATTGTCTTCATCGTCAATGGACACGTGGAGTGGACAGGCAACTCTGCCACGGCAGCCACTTCCGACAACGTGGCACTCAACGAGTTGCTCCTCGCTTCTTCTGCTGGCGTCCACCGTTCATAGCGTCAAGCAGAGCGTGCTGCTTGGCACGGAGATACAGCTCCGTGGAGAAAGGCAGACCATCTATATCTTCAAACAAATATACCTTGGCGAGGCTCGCCGTCAGGCACTCTGCCACCAACTCCACCTTTCGCTTCTGGTTCTCCTTGTTGCGTATCGTCACCTTGGCGAGCTTCTTCAGCAACGGCAGGAAGAGCGTCTCTATCTGCTCGCGGAAGTAGTGTAGGGCATTCTCCGTACGCTCGGCAAATGCTGTCTCACCCATTGTGGCTACCGACTGACGGGCAATGTGTTGCGTCCAGCGCCACGACACATTCTGTATCGTCTCGTTGCCCTTGCTGTATGTCTGCTCAGCCTCGTAGGCGAGTTGAGGGTAACGGCTGCGCAGATGCTCGACGATAAACTTGTACAGACGTTCCATGCCCTGCATGAGGGTGGTGAACGTAAAACACTCCACCAACAGCGTGCGCACATAGTCGTCCTTCGACTGCGGCAACATCTCAATGCTGCGGCAGGCCTTCTCGTCTTGCAATGCAATGTAGCGGTCTACGCGGTGGTCGTTGATGATGGCATGGGCACCCAACGGCTCTGCCAGCACCAGCCTCTCGAGGCTACGGCAACGGCTCAGGGCAACATATACCTGTCCAGGAGCAAAAGAGCGGTTGGCCTCAATCACCGCATGGTCGAAGGTAAGACCCTGACTCTTATGTATGGTGATGGCCCACGCCAGACGCAGCGGCAACTGCAAAAAACGACCCTGCACCTCCGACTCTATCTCTTGTGTCTGCTCGTTGAGCGTGTACTTAGTATTCTCCCATGTCTCGTATTCCACTTCAATGTCTTCATCGTCGCCGGGACAGCGCACCAGCACCTTGTCGTCGCGCAGGGCAGTGACATGCCCTATGCGCCCGTTGTAGAAACGGTAGTAGGGCGCCCCGTCGTTCTTGACAAACATCACCTGCGCACCCACCTTCAGCGTCAGGGTGATGTCAGTGGGGTATGCGTACTCAGGAAAAGTGCCTTGCAGCGCTGCCTGATATGTTCCCACATCGCCGCTCAATGCGTCCAGCGCCTGAATGTTGTAGCGGTCGGCACTGGCGTTGTGCGTGGTGAGACGTATGAAGTCGTCGCCCGCCTTAGGGATGAAGTTGGGCAAATAGCGTTCGTTGAGCGCCTTCAGATCCTCGCTGCGCAGCTGGCCCTCGCGTACACGGTTGAGCAACGCCACAAAATGCTCATCGCTCTGGCGGTAGACATGAGTCAGCTCAATGGTGACATAGTCCACCTGACGCAGTGCCGTGCTGTCGAAGAAGTATGGCGTGGCATAATGCTGTCGCAGCAGGGCCTCCTCCTCGTGCGTCACCACAGGTGTCAGCTGCTGCAGGTCGCCGATGAACAACAACTGCACACCACCGAAAGGCTGCTGACTGTGACGCAGCTTGCGTAGTATGAAGTCGATGGCATCGAGCAGGTCGCTGCGCACCATACTAATCTCGTCGATGATGAGCAGGTCAAGGGTACGAATGATACGCAGCTTCTCTTTACGAAACTCATACTTGCTCTTCATGTTTGTACCAGGAATAAACGGCGAGAAAGGCAGTTGGAAGAAGGAATGTATCGTCACACCGCCCGCATTGATGGCTGCCACCCCCGTAGGCGCTACCACTACCAGACGCTTCGTGCTCTCTGATACTACACGGTGCAGAAAAGTCGTCTTACCCGTGCCAGCCTTACCCGTGAGGAACACACTCTTCGAAGTGTGCTCGACAAAGTCCCACGCATGGTCGAGCATAGCATTGTCCGAAGACAGAGAAATGGAAGTAAGCTGAATGTCAGGCATATCAGGTAGAAGTAAAAATAAACGGTCAGACCAGCCACAGATGCCATGCAAAATTAGACATAATCCGCAGATTTCTCCACCAACAGCAGAGGAAAAGTACGAGGGAAAGATAAAGTTAATAATGAACATTTGTTCTTTATAAGAAAATAGTTAAATTTGCATCAAGAGGAAAAGTATCTACACGAAAATGAAAAGGATAAATATATCAATCCTACACATTCTCCATAGAGAAAGAATCATGAGTGGTTAGCCTGAAGTAAAACAGTCAGCTCTTATCCATCATCTTGCCAACACCACTCTGCATGGTGTGCTGATGACCAATGCTATGCAGGCAGCGGCAGATGGCTGACAATATATTGACACAAGATAACCAAACCTATTATTCATTTATAAAAAACATCATTATGAGAAAAACTTTACTTTTCTTGTTTGCAGCGTTCTCACTCATGGCAGGCGCTCAGACATTCACAGTTGACAAGACTACCTACAAGGTGACAGGCAATGGTGAGGTGAGTATCACCAGTGGTGACAAGGATGCCACCACACTCACTGTGCCTTCATCGGTAAGCTATGAAGGAACTAATTACACGGTTACAGCTATAGGCGAAGGTGCCTACCAGTGGTCGAAGGCACAGGTTGTAAACATACCTGGCAGCATTAAGGATGTGGGCGACCGTGCATTCTATTATGGTAGCGTGCTGACGCTGACCATTGGCGACGGCGTTGAGCGTATCGGTGTCTACGCCTTCGGCTCAAGCAAGTGCACTTCACTCGACTTCCCGGGCTCGGTGAAGCGCATTGAGGCCAATGCTTTCTTCGGAAGCTCTTTCAGTCCCACTCTGGAGAGCCTCACTTTCCACGATGGACTGGAGTACATAGGTGCCTCTGCCTTCTACGGCAATAAGGTGAAGCGCCTAGAGATACCTGGCACTGTGAAGCAGATAGGCAAAACAGCCTTCCTCTACTCGCGTGAGCTGGAGACATTGATACTTCACGATGGTTTGGAAATCATCGGTGACGGTGCCTTCAATAATG
Organism: uncultured Prevotellaceae bacterium; assembly: GCA_900320845.1. Classification (GTDB taxonomy): domain Bacteria; phylum Bacteroidota; class Bacteroidia; order Bacteroidales; family Bacteroidaceae; genus Prevotella. The sequence goes on from ONTS01000011.1 coordinate 60,679, forward strand.
CTGAGAAGCGCAACACCATGCTGAAGACTGTCAACTTCCCCTCTACACTGAAGGAAATAGGTCAGGAAGCTTTCCTGAAAATGCCACTTGAGGGTACGCTGACACTACCGTCATCGCTTGAGAAACTCGGAGGAAGCGCCTTCGCAGGTACCAAAATTAACAAAATAGCATTGGCAGGCAATAGTGCTAACTTCGACGTAGTGAACAACGTGCTTTACAATAAGTCACACACCGTGCTGATGCTCGCTCCCATGGTAGGCACCACCACACTTAATGCACTTAACGGATGTCTTGGCATCTACGAAGGCTCGTTCTGGGGAAGTGAGATAACCGACGTTACTCTGCCCGAAGGATTGGTAGGCATAGACTATGGTGCATTCCAAGAGTCGTCGCTGAAGAACATCAACCTGCCCAATAGTCTTTCCTATATTGACGAGTTTGCCTTTGCTGGATCGAAGATAGAAAAAGTGGAATGGCCCGAAAACTGTTTCCAGATGTACGAAGCCACCTTTGCCATGTGCCCCAACCTGAAGGAAGTGGTATTGTCCTCAGGCCTTGCAGCTCTCGACGTGCGCGCATTCATCTACAGCAACAACATTGAGAAGGTAACCTGTAAAGGATCAGTAGCTCCCGGACTGGTACAGGCATACGAAGGTGAGGAAGTATTCACCTGCCCTAATGCCAAACTCTATATACCAAAAGGTGCTAAGGACAGCTACCTGGAGCAGCGCCAAGGTTCATGGGACCCATGGGATGTGTATTTCTCACTGGGCAACATCATCGAAATGGAAAAGGGAACAATACGTCCCATAGCCGTGACACCCAGCATGGAGCAAGACCTTGAAAAGTATCAGAACGCTAAGTTCGAGATAAAGTTCGATGAAGCTATCGAACTCGTCGAGGCTCATCCCGCCTGCGCTATCCGCTTGGATTCACCGATATATCCTGCCTACGACTTCGGTGGCGAATGGATGGCAAGAGTGGAGAACGGCAACACACTCGTAGTATTTGCTAACGACGCTGACGGATTCCTCACATACTTCGTGACCGAAACCGGTAAAGACTATTACCTGACCGTTCCCGAAGGCACTGTCAAGAATGCTGAAGGCGAGCTCAACGACCACCTCATCTTTGTATGGTCGGGCGTCGGTACCACCAACGGTATCGATCAGACAGAACTGACACAAGACGGCAAGGCAAAAGTTTCAGCACACTATAACATCGGAGGTCAGCAGATAAACACACTGCAGAAAGGTGTCAACATCGTACGCATGACTGACGGTACTGTGAAGAAAGTGATGAAGTAACTGAAACAATGTAAGTTATGAAGAAATACTTTTTCCATATAGCTATACTGCTGGCTATGTTGCTGTCGGGTGCACAGAGCACCATGGCAAGCAAACCCGTAGTGACAGTCACCGACCCCCAGATAGGGGCGGGACTGTCTATAGCCTGGGGCAACTATGCCAACATGTCGTTCACACTTACATTCGACCAGAATGTAAGCGTCGTGAACGCCGAACCTGATATCAAACTGTATGAAGGCGACACTAACGGGTCGGTAATCAGTCCCGACGATGTATGGAAGGCAAATAGTGCCGGAGCCAACAAAGTGATGATATTCGGCGCCGACTACGACGGTTTTACTTGTGCCTTCCAATACAATAGTGAGAAGGAATACACCCTCGTCATCCCTGCCAACATGGTGAAAAACAGTGACGGAGAAATGAACGACGAGATAGTGCTGGTGTACAACAGCCAACAACCAGGTCCCGGCACCTTCGAACTGGTCAACTCTACCCCTGCTGACGGAGCTGTGCTCACCGGTAGCTACAACTATGCTGCAGCAAGCTTCACGCTTACCTTCGGCGAGAACGTGGTAATCAAGAACAATGCACCCGCTATCACCTTCACCAAAGACGGTGCTGCCGTCAGCGATGTGGAGGAATGGCACCTGACGACAGGCAGCAACGCCGTCGACGCACTGGTGTGGGGCTCCGACATGGACGGTTACACAGCCAGCTTCCGCATCGACGAGAATGCTACCTACACACTCACCGTGCCCGCAGGTGTCATAGCTAATGCCGCCGGCGACCTCAACGAGGAAATAGTGCTCACCTTCTATGGATCAGACAAAGCTAAATACGGCACACTAGACTTTGTAAGCTCTAACCCCGAGAACGAAGGCACATTCAACCTCAACGCACAAGGCATGACCTTTGTCACCTTCGACCTCACATTCAGTGACGCCGTCAAGATTAATAGTCAAGCGATAGTCAATGAGGTGAAACTCTATGAGGGTGAGCTGAATGGTACTGAAATAGAACCCGAATTTGGTAATTGGTCGGCAAGTATGAGCAGCGACAAGAAGACACTCAGCATCTTCTCACTCGACGAATATGGAGAAGGTCTGATGATGATGCAGCCTAAAGAAGAGACTAAGTACTATCTGGTAGTTCCGGCAAACATCGTGGTGACTGATAAAAACTTGGGCAACGAAGCGATAACAATCGTCATCAATGGTCCCGAGAAGCAGGAACCCGAACAGGAATCGGTAACATCCGATCCTATGGACAAGAGCACTATAGGAACTCTCAACAACATTGTCATCACCTTTGAGACCACAGAAACAGTTACTTCCAACGCCAGCGCTGGCAACATCAATGTCTATAGCAAGAACTCCGACGTCGTACTGACTACAGCAACAGTAGTGGCTGACGAGGCACTCAATGCTAATCAGATAAAGCTTGCCCTCGCACAGCCCATCACCACCAACGGCATCTATATAGTGAAGGTGCCGGCAGGATACTTCCTGAAAGGTGACAAACCTTGTCTGGCATTTGAACTGACCTATAAGGTAGACTCGGTGCTCGGCATCAACGACGCAACAACCATCATGGGGAAGAAGGTAATGCAACGCATGACAGTCGACGGCAAGGTCATTGACCAACCTGTCAAAGGCGTTAACATCCTCAAACTGAGTGATGGAACAATAGTCAAGGTGCTTGTAAAATAATAACACACCATAGATATAAAAAGAGGGGATGGCATAACACCACCCCCTCTTTATTGTATCCAGCTGTTTAATATAAACACTGACTATCCTTCCCCCTCCCGTTTAAGAAAAACTCACAACTCATAACCCACAACTCACAACAACATATCCTGCAAAGCATCGTTAAAATCAAAAACCTTCCGAATAATTTTGTTGTACTCACAAAAACCTATACCTTTGCAGTCCGAATACAACTCATATTCACCGGACTTGTAGCTCAGTTGGTTAGAGCAACAGACTCATAATCTGGAGGTCACAGGTTCAAGCCCTGTCTGGTCCACAAAAAGAGAATCGCAAATGCGGTTCTCTTTTTATATAGGTATCCACAGGGCTTTCACCTACGGTTTTCTCCCTCGCTTCTCGGGCTCCAACTCTTTCTTGATAATATCTTCTTCCAATTCACTTACTTGTCTCTCCAAATCATCATTTAGTGAGAAACCTTCTTATCGCAATGTTTCCTTGCCTTGTATAAATCGCCGAGTCGTGACAAAAGCTAAAATATTTTTGAAGAAGTCAGTTATTCTTCTTGTTCATAGTAATACGAGTAGTCAATACCTTTCATGAAGATTTCGCGGTCATCTATCTTATTTGTCAGTGCTGGTTTCAGCAACTCATGGATTCGAGTTCTGTCCAGATGACTCGCAATCATTGCATCAAGGTATTCCCGTTTGTCAATCTTGCTCCAGTCCACACACAAACCTAAGCGTTTCTTGAATATCAAGTCGAGCCAAATGCGCGTTGAACGTCCGTTGCCCTCCATAAACGGGTGAGCTGCATTCATCTCCACATACTTATCGACTATCTCGTCGAAAGTGTTTTCGGGCATTGCCTCTACTGTTTTCAAATAACGGTGAAGATGTTCTGCCAAGCAAAACAGCGTGTTTCCTTTTGCAATAGTCTTGGTACGGATTTTCCCCGCGAAATCATATAGTCCACCGAAGAGATAGGCATGTATCTGCTGCAATGCCTTTACAGTACCCACATCTTTGTCTGCCACCAAGTTACTTTCAATGAACGTATAAGCTTTCTTCTTGCTACGCCCATCGATGGTATTATCGCTATAAGTGAACCAATCCAGGAATGCTGTTGCTTGATTGTTGGGAATGGCCTTAGCCAGTTTATCAACGTCAGCCTGACCAATAACATCGGTGTTGTACTTCTTGCCATCGGAAGCAGTCAGTTTCAGTTGGGTAGTGGCACTAACCACCTCACTCTTCGCTTTCCGCAATTTGGCTTTCAGGTATTTCCAATAGTTGCGGTTCTTCTCGTGGTCATTCTGCTCATTGATAGCCCCCACGATGTCGAGTACCGAGAACCACCACTGATTGTGTTCCTCGTCCCATACAGCACGAACCTTATGGTCTTTATAGAAACGAATGGAAATCTTGCTCATATTCTATAAACTCTTATTTAATACTATGGTATCAACAGTCCTCTATATTCAAGGTCGTTCTTCATTACTTCTTCCGTATGATGGATGTCAATGTCTATTTGCTTCAGACGCTTTTCCTTTTCTTCATCGGTATGCTGATTGTCTTGAAGCACACTTAACTTCATCTTGGCTTTGATACATTCCAATCCGTTATGAATGGCAGATGCACTCACAGGCACATTGGAGTTGAATAGATGTACCCAACTTTGTCCTGCAAGCAGGTTTCCCCACTTTTCGTATTTCTTAATGTCGTTTAGACATTGGGATATTCTTTTATCTTGGATTTAAGACATACATCCTGTCTTCTGCTACAAAAGTAGTAATTATTAGTGAGTTTTTATTATTTTGTGCAAAAAAGTTATGATTTACGGGTATATTAGAGTGAGTAGCGACAAGCAGACCGTTGAGAACCAGCGGTTTGAGATTAACAAATTCTGTGAAAAGGAAAAAATGGAAATTGATGGTTGGATAGAGGAGACGATCAGTGGTACTAAACCATACGACAAACGGCAATTAGGTAGTCTTTTAAAACGAATACAGAAAGGTGACATTATCATTTGTGCTGAGTTATCACGTCTGGGGCGCAATCTGTTTATGATTATGGAGATACTGAACATTTGCATGACAAAAGAATGTAAGGTTTGGACTATTAAAGACAACTATCGGCTTGGTGAGGACATACAGAGTAAGGTCTTGGCTTTTGCATTTGGGCTATCTGCTGAGATAGAGCGTAACCTGATTAGCCAACGGACGAAAGAAGCATTAGCCAGAAAGAAAGCGGAGGGTATAGTATTGGGCAGGCCAAAGGGAAAAAAGAGTGCGCCAGAGAAATATAAACTTTACGGAAAGCAGACACTCATAACTGAATTGCTTGCGGCCAAAGTGTCAAAGCGAAAAATAGCAAAAATATGTAAGGTTGATAGGAACACCTTAGACCGATATATCCACTCTTTTATGGTTGTTAGCAAATGAGCGATTTCGTGCAGCAACAGAACTCAATTTGTGACTTTTCTTCGGCTGATGCCTGGGTAATACTGTCACCTATTGAGCAGAGCATCAAGCGGAAGA
>ONTS01000012.1 GCA_900320845.1 uncultured Prevotellaceae bacterium
GCATTGATAGAATCGCAGCCTGATAATGCGATATTACAATGGGAGGTGAAGTGGTAAGACGAAAAGAGGTCGTGTCGGTTACTTTTGACACGACCTCTTTTTTCTTTTACTTTTGTTTCAGCAGCTATGGGTTGCGGTTGCGTAAATCTTACACTTTATCTTCTTGTCCAATTGCAGGCAGTATTGTACTTTTGTGGGCGTAACAATAGGCACAATATCTTATGTCAGAGTTTCAATACCAATATAAATACCCGCATCCGAGTGTCACCACGGACTGTGTCATCTTTGGTTTCGACGGTAGCAAGCTACATGTGCTTCTCATTGAGAGGGGCTTTGAGCCATATAAAGGACGATGGGCGTTCCCCGGTGGCTTTCTCAACATGGACGAGACGGCGATGGAAGGTGCCAAGCGCGAGCTATATGAGGAGACGGGAATGAGAGACGCCTACATCCGACAGTTTCACACCTTCTCTGCCGTCAATCGCGACCCACGCGAGCGTGTCATCACCGTTTCCTACTATGCGCTGGTGCATATCAGTGAGGTGGAGGCTGGCGACGATGCTGCTAAGGCTGCATGGTTCCCCATAGACGACGTCCCCGACCTAGCATTCGACCACCACGACATGCTCAACAAAGCCATCACGGCACTGCAGAGAGACCTGCATTTCGAACCTATCGCCTTCGAGCTGTTGCCCGAATCGTTTACCATGGCAGCGTTGCAGAGCGTCTACGAGGCGGTGCTCGGTGTACACTTTGCCCCACAGGTATTCTGCAACAAAATGCTGAAGCTCGGCATCGTCACACCATTGTACAATACTAACCCCGCATTGTACAAGCTCTATCCCGACAGTTTCGCCAAATGCCGAGAAACGCTGCTATAACCGTGTTATGGGTAACACATGATGAGCCTTGACGGGGCGGTAATGGTATGGAAAAAGGATAATTGCACGACAAGGAAGTGTCTCTTCAAGTCGTGCAATTATCCTTTTTCAGTGACTCCGTTGGGATTCAAACCCAAGACCTTCAGAACCGGAATCTGACGCTCTATTCAGCTAAGCTACGGAGCCATAATGTTTGTATTGTATCGTTGGTGCGAAACAACGGGGCAAAGGTAGGGCTTACCCAAGTTCTATGCAAGCATTTTCGCCCTTTTAAGGCATTTATCCCACTGTTCCTTCCAGACTCACCGAGAGCAGTTTCTGCGCTTCTACGGCAAACTCCATAGGCAGTTTCTGCAGCACTTCCTTAGCATAACCGTTAACAATGAGCCCCACTGCTTCCTCGGTAGGTATGCCGCGCTGGTTACAGTAGAAGAGTTGGTCCTCGCTGATTTTCGATGTAGTAGCTTCGTGTTCTATGATAGCCGTCTCATTGTGTACATCGTGGTAGGGGAAGGTGTGTGCGCCGCAGAGGCTTCCGAGCAGCAACGAGTCGCAAGAGCTGTAGTTGCGTGCATTGTCGGCCTTCGGACTCACACGCACCAGGCCACGATAGGCATTCTGACTGTGCCCAGCGCTGATGCCTTTCGAGATGATGGTGCTGCGCGTGTCTTTACCGAGGTGTATCATCTTTGTGCCGGTGTCTGCCTGTTGGTAGTTGTTTGTCACCGCCACGCTGTAGAACTCCGCCTGTGAGCCGTCGCCACGGAGCACGCAGGAAGGATATTTCCATGTTACGGCGCTGCCTGTCTCCACCTGTGTCCACGACAGTTTGGCATTTCTTCCGCGCAGGTCGCCGCGCTTTGTAACAAGGTTGAGCACGCCACCACGTCCCTGTTCGTCGCCCGGATACCAGTTCTGCACGGTGCTGTATTTCACTTCAGCATCGTCTTTCACCACAATCTCCACTATGGCAGCATGCAGTTGGTTCTCGTCGCGCATCGGAGCGGTGCACCCTTCTAGGTAGCTGACGTAGCTTTCGTCTTCGGCAACGATAAGTGTACGCTCAAACTGTCCCGTTCCGCGCGCATTGATGCGGAAGTAGGAGCTCAGTTCCATCGGACAACGCACGCCCTTCGGTATGTATACGAAAGAGCCGTCGCTGAATACGGCAGAGTTGAGTGCAGCGAAGAAGTTGTCGCGCGGCGGCACCACCGTACCGAGATACTCTCGCACGAGGTCGGGATGTTGCTGTATGGCTTCGCCGATGGAGCAGAAGATGATACCGCGTTTGGCGAGTTCCTTCTTAAAAGTAGTCTTCACACTCACGCTGTCCATGATAGCATCCACCGCCGTGCCACTCAGTGCCAGACGTTCCTCGAGTGGTATGCCCAGCTTGTCGAAGGTCTTTTCCAGCTCCGGGTCGATGGCAGCCTCGCCGTCGCCACCCTGCTTTTTCTTGCTCTTTGCCGTGGGATCAGCATAGTATGACACAGCCTGATAGTCTATGGGTGGCAGGGTTAGGTAAGCCCATGAGGGCTGTTCCATCTGCTTCCATGCGTGAAAGGCGCGCAGACGGAAGTCGAGCATCCACTGCGGCTCGTGTTTCTTCGCTGAGATGAGACGCACCACGTCTTCGTTCAGTCCCACAGGGATGACGTCGGTCTCCACATCGGTAGTGAAACCATACTCATATTTCTGTTCCGCCACCTGACGTATATAGGCATTTTTCTCGTTGTTCATGGCACTGTGTGCGGACATCACACCATTTATATAATATATATAGGTGTATCCTGTCCTTCAATCTTTCTTGTGCGTTTTCTTTCTTGTGCGTGCAAAAGTACGGCTTCCAAGCATAATTAGCAACGATAATGTTGAAATTCGTAAGCATTTCCTTATGCAATCATTTGTCTAAGTGCAGTTTTTATCTTTCCTTTGCGGTGGCTTTACGGACGGTTACCACTTTTGTATGACTGCCCAGCCGTGTCATTTCTATATGTCTTGCACTATGAACGAACTGCCCTCCACATCCCCCACCGCTATGGACAACGCTCCTTCCCGCCTGCCCAATGGGCTTACCGACAGCGAGGTATTGCGCAGCCGTGAGCAACACGGTGTCAACATTTTGACTCCGCCCGAGCGCACGTCGATGTGGAAGCTGTTTTTGCAGAAGTTTAAGGAGCCGCTCATCGTCATCTTGCTCTTCGCCGCCGTACTGTCGGTGGGCATTGCCTGCTATGAGTTTCTGGCTTTAGACAAGGGGGGCGATGTTTTCTTCGAGCCTGTGGGCATCATTATTGCCATAGTGCTCGCCACCACTGTAGCATTCTACTTCGAAAGTAAGGCACAGAAGGAATTTGCGTCGCTCAACACCGTCAACGACGACACGCCTGTTAAGGTTGTCCGCAATGGCAATGTGCAACAGGTGCCACGCCGCGACATCGTTGTAGGCGACATCGTCATCCTTGAGACAGGCGAAGAGGTGCCCGCCGACTGCCATCTGCTGCAGGCTCTCAACGTGTTGGTCAACGAGTCGACGCTGACTGGCGAGCTACAGGCGATGAAGACTACCGACCCACAGCGCTTCAATGCTGAAGCCACCTACCCTTCCGACGCAATCATGAAGGGAACGACGCTCATCGAGGGCTACTGCGTGGCTGAGGTGACAGCCGTGGGCGATGCCACAGAGAGCGGCAACGTGTTCCGCGAGGCGCAAGTGGAAGAAGGCGACCCTACCCCACTATCCTTGAAGCTGTCCAAACTGGCAAAGAACATATCCATGTTTGCCTATATCGTTGCCGGCCTCGTCATCGTTGGACGCATACTGGCATATATCGTCATCGAACATGGCTCTTACGAATGGGTGGAGTTTGCCTCCTATCTGCTCAACACCGTCATGATAGCCGTAACACTCATTGTCGTTGCCGTGCCCGAGGGACTGCCCATGAGCATCACGCTCAGCCTGGCGTTCTCCATGCGACGGCTGATGAAGGAGAAGACTCTGCCGCGTACCATGCATGCCTGTGAGACAATGGGAGCAGCATCGGTGATATGTACCGACAAGACCGGCACCCTTACGCAGAACCGTATGCAGGTGGCTGAGATGCAGTCATACGACGCCGACGAGCATTTGCTTGCCGAAATGATTGGCGCCAACAGCACTGCCGAGCTGGATCTTTCCCATACCGACAACATACATGCCATAGGCAACCCCACCGAAGGAGCTCTGCTGCTGTGGTTGCACGGCAAAGGCATCGACTATCGACGCCACCGTAGCGTGAAGGTAGTAAACCGACTGCCCTTCTCTACGGAAAACAAATACATGGCAACGCTCGTCGACTCTCCACTCACTGCCCACCGCATGCTCTATGTGAAAGGTGCACCCGAGATTGTCATGCGCCATTGTCAGCTCACCGACGACCAACGCACCGCCATCGCCGCCACCCTCGCCACGATGCAGCGGCGTGCCATGCGCACCCTCGCCCTGGCTTACTGCGAAATAGACGATGCTGCCGAACCTATTGCCGAAGGAAAGCTGCAGACTGCCTCCTTACGCCTTGCTGCCATTGCCGGCATCAGCGACCCAGTGAGAGAAGATGTGCCTGCAGCCATCACCGAGTGCATCAAGGCGGGCATTCAGGTAAAAATAGTCACGGGCGACACGCCAGCCACAGCAAGAGAGATTGGAAGGCAGATAGGCCTGTGGACCGATGCCGACGGCGACGACGCCATGCTGACGGGCACCGAATGTGCCGTCCTCAGCGACCTAGAGCTACAGGACCGTGCCGACTCCATAAAGATTCTTGCCCGTGCGCGCCCCAACGATAAGCAACGTCTGGTGCGTGCCCTCAAAAAAGGCCGTCATGTGGTGGCTGTCACCGGCGACGGAACCAACGACGCTCCCGCCCTCAACGCTGCCGATGTGGGGCTGTCTATGGGCGACGGAACAGCGGTAGCGAAGGAAGCCAGCGACATGACCATACAAGACAATAGCTTTGCCACCATCGTCAACGCCGTGATGTGGGGACGCTCGCTCTATAAGAACATCCAACGTTTCATCCTTTTCCAGCTCACCATCAACGTGGTGGCATGTCTGGTGGTACTTATCGGAGCCTTCACCGGCACAGAAGCACCGCTCTCAGTCACACAGATGCTGTGGGTGAACCTCATCATGGACACCTTCGCCGCCATTGCCTTGGCTTCATTGCCACCTTCGGAGAGCGTCATGCGTGACCGTCCACGCCGCTCTTACGACAGCATCATCAGCCATGCCATGCTGTTATTCATCATCGGCATGGGACTGTTGTTCACCTTGCTCATGCTTCTGCTGTGGGGATACCTCCACACCAGAGACGTTACTGGATTGGCGGTGCCCATCAGCGGACTGGTGGCTAAATCCCATGTACTGAACGACTACGAACATAGCCTCTTCTTCACCGTCTTCGTCATGTTGCAATTCTGGAACCTTTTCAATGCCAAGGCTTTCATGACGGGTCGCAGTGCACTGGCTGAGCTGGGCAAGAGCAAGGGTTTCCTGCTCATCGTCATTGTCATACTCATCGGACAGATACTCATCGTAGAAGTAGGTGGTCCTATGTTCAACGTCACCCCGCTCAAACTCACCGACTGGCTCATCATCATCTTAGGCACTTCTCCCGTAGCATGGATAGGAGAGATTGTAAGATTGGTGAAAAAGAAGAAATGATTTACTGCTTGAAGCGGTACTGTCTACCACTTATTTGTGTCTTGTCTGCGCCTTGTTGTCAATATAGAAATAGGATAATTATTTAGCTCAGAAAGGCAGATAAGCAGAAATTGTCATATCGTAATAAATAGCACCTTCTCAATCGTCAAGTCGTAAATTCCTCTTACCTTTGCTACCTAATTCATTTATCATCACATTATGCTTCACGTACGCGACCTCCACGCCCGTATCGGCGACAAAGAGATACTGAAAGGCATCGACCTCGACATCCTTCCCGGCGAGACCCACGCCATTATGGGTCCCAACGGCAGCGGCAAGTCCACCCTGTCGGCAGTGCTCGTAGGCAATCCTACCTATGAGGTTACTGCAGGAACGGCTGTCTTCCGTGGCAAAGATCTGCTCGCCCTCAAGCCTGAGGAGCGTGCTGCCGAAGGACTTTTCCTCTCGTTCCAGTACCCGGTAGAGATTCCGGGCGTGTCGATGACCAACTTCCTCAAGGCTGCCATCAATGCACGGCGCAAGTATCACGGTGAGCCAGAGCTAAAGGCAGCTGACTTCATCAAGCTGATGAACGACAAACGCCGCATTGTTGAGCTCGACCCGAAGTTCACCCGTCGCAGCGTCAACGAGGGATTCAGCGGCGGAGAGAAAAAACGCAATGAGATTTTCCAAATGGCGATGCTCGAACCCGTGCTCGCCATACTCGACGAGACCGACAGCGGGCTCGATGTCGATGCCATGCGTATCGTGGCAGAGGGCGTCAACAAGCTACGCAACGAAGAGAACGCACGTATCGTCATCACCCACTACGACCGTCTGCTGGAGATGATACGCCCCGACGTGGTACACATTCTCTACCAAGGTAAGATTGTCAAGACCGGTGGCGCTGAACTGGCAAAGACAATTCAGGAACGTGGCTACGACTGGATAAAAGGAGGCGAAGATGAATAAGGAGAAGGACTACGCTGCCCTGCAACAATACGTGTCGCTCTATGAGCAGACATCCGAGGTGTTGTGCCGGCACTCCGCTCCGCTGATGAACGCCCTGCGCGACGAGGCACTCAGCGCACTGAAGACAAACGGACTGCCCACACGCAAGGCAGAGGCGTACAAGTATACGGACATCCCCCAGCTACTCAGCCCCGACTATGGGCTCAACATCCAGCGACTTGACATGCTGACCGACCCGCACAAGGTGTACCAGTGCGAGGTGCCGGGCCTGAAGAGCCAGCTACACTATGTCGTCAACGATAAGTTGATGGAGAAGTCAGGAGAATACAAGCGGCATGAGGAGCGTACAGAGGGTGACGAAGGTATCCGCGTGCTGTCCCTGCGTGACGAGGCATTGCGCAATCCGCAGCTTCTGGAGCACTACTACGGCAAGCTGGCGAAGGTACAGGACGACAGTCTCACTGCCCTCAATACCCTGTTGGCACAAGATGGTCTGCTCATCATCGTCCCTAAAGGCATAGAGACAGCCAAACCCGTACAGGTCATCAACCTGCTGTGCGGCAAGGTGCCAATGATGGTATGCCGCCGCGTGCTCATCATCGTGGAAGAGGGTGCCAAAGCCAACCTAATCTTCTGCGACCATAACGCCACCGACAGCCCGTTTCTCACCTCACAGGTGGTGGAATGCTTCGTGGAGCGCAACGCTTCGCTTGACCTCTACTGCATGGAAGAGACCCATGCAGCCAACAACCGCATTGCCAACCTCTATATCTCACAGGCTGAAGGTAGCCATGTGTCGCACCATGCCATCACACTCACCGGTGGCACCACACGCGACACCACCATGGTGCAGCTTCAGGGCGAGGGCGCTTCGTGCATACTCAACGGCTGTATCATAGCCGACAGAAAGCAACACATCGACAACAACACGCTCATCAGCCACCTGGCACCCCACTGCCAGAGCGAGGAGCTGTACAAATACGTGCTCGACGAGCAAGCCACGGGAGCCTTCGCCGGACGCATACTAGTAGCCCCCGAGGCGCAACACACCGATGCACACATGACAAACCAGAACCTGCTAACCACCCGTGAGGCACACATGTTCTCACAACCTGAGCTTGTCATCCATGCCGACGACGTGAAATGTGCGCACGGCAGCACCACTGGCCAGCTCAACGATGCTGCTCTCTTCTACATGAGACAGCGCGGCATACCTCTTAAGGAGGCGCGGCTACTGCTTGAGCAGGCCTTTATCAACGAGGTGGTGGAACACGTTGCCCTGCTGCCTCTGCGCGAGCGGCTGCGTTTCTTGGTCGAGAAGCGTTTCCGTGGCGAACTCGATGCCTGCAAGAGCTGCCGCCGATGCAGATAGAAAGCCACGACGACAACAACATTGCTATTACCTCTACTACACGATAATGAAAAAGATTGCCCTCACTCGTGCTGAGATACGGCGCGAAGCCATCGACTATCTCATGATTTCCATAGGTATGCTGTCCTACTGTATTGGCTGGTCGGTCTTCCTGCTGCCTAATAATATGACCACCGGCGGTGTGCCAGGCATTGCTGCCATCATAGAATGGAGTCCGCTCCACATACCGGCACAGCTCACCTACTTTGCCATCAACGGCTGTCTGCTCGTCGCTGCGCTGAAGGTATTGGGCCTTAAGTTCTGCATGAAGACCATCTACGGTGTGGTGCTCGTCACCACTGCCACCTCCCTGCTGCGCCCCCTCCTTAGCGATGTCCATCTGCTGCAAGACCAGCCCTTCATGGCAAGCATCATCGGTGCCGTGTTCTGCGGCAGTGGCATAGGACTCGGACTCGTTCACCACGGAAGCGGAGGAGGAACAGAGATAGTGGCATCTATTGTCAACAAGTATAAGGACATCAGTCTGGGCCATGTCATCATGATGTGCGACATTGTCATCATCACCTCGTCCTACCTTGTGCTGCGCGACTGGGAGCGTGTGCTCTTCGGCTATGTAGTGCTTTATGTGTCAGCGTTCTGCGTCGACCAGGTAGTAAACTCCATGCGCCGCTCAGTGCAGTTCTTCATTCTCTCAGAGAAGAACGAAGAGATAGCCCACCGCATACAGACGGAGGTGCGTCGTGGCTGTACCCTCATCGACGGACAGGGAGCCTACACCGGACATGCCGTAAAGATGCTCTTCGTACTCGCCAAGCGTCGCGAGAGCACCAAGGTGTTCAACGTCATCAAGCAGACAGATCCCAATGCTTTCGTCTCACAGAGTGCTGTCATAGGTGTCTACGGCAAGGGCTTCGATGCTATCAAGGGCAAGAGTGGCACACAGAAACAGAAGGAGTAAGCCCACAAAGGCATGACATAACAGCCCGACTGAAGACCAACGGCTACGCCATAGGTTGCTGAAAGGCTGCAACGACCTACTACACAGGCAGCTTCCGCCATCGGCGGGGGCTGCTTTTTGTGTGCCATGACAGCTACGCTCATCTCCCGGCGGGAAAGGAAAAGGCAGACAAAGCGAAAGAAAAACTATGACAACCGATGTCACAAACCTACGCATGGTGCGTATTTAGGATAACGAGACTCGTAAACAAACCACACACATCTAACCTATTTACACCATGCAACACATCATCCAACGTTTTTTTCTCCTTATTTTTCTTCTCACCCCACTCTCCCTTCTCCCCTCTTCGCTCTCCCTCCATGCTCAGACGCTCACCGGTCGTGTGGCTGACGGTTTCGGAAGTCCTGTCGGCTATGCTACGGTGAGTCTGCTGTCGCAGGTCGACTCTGCCTTCGTTGCCGGCACTACAACGGGTGACGACGGCCGCTTCAACCTCGTAACAGAGAGGAAGGAGGGGCTGCTGCGTGTGAGCTGCATAGGCTATAAGACCATCGTCGTGCCCTTTGTGGGCGACGATGCAGGCACGCTGACGCTGCAAGCCGAAGCCACTGAGCTGCAGGGAGTGGAGGTGGCGGTGCAGAAGCGTTTAGTGAAGCAGGACATCGACCGCCTGAGCTACGATGTGCAGGAAGACGACGACGCGAAGACAGTCACCGTGATGGACATGCTCAGGAAGGTGCCGCTGGTGACAGTAGACGGCGACGACAACATCACGGTGAAAGGCTCGTCGGCATTTCGCGTCTATAAGAACGGACATCCCGCTCCCTCGCTGACCCGCAATGCCAAGGAAGTGCTCAGAGCCATGCCGGCCTCATCGGTGAAACGCATCGAGGTCATCACCGAACCCGGTGCACGCGAGGATGCCGAGGGCGTGACCAACATACTCAACATCGTGATGACGGACGCCAAGTCGATGGGGGGCATGACGGGTACGGTGGGTACGCATCTGTCGACATCTGGCTACAAGCGACTCACCACATTCCTGACCGCACAGAAAGGCAAGTTCACCACCTCGCTGCAGTATGGGCTGAACTTCATGACAAAGCGCTCTACCAGGTCCCGCAACATCGGCGACTACTACTTCACACAGACGGGAAACACCCTGCACACCGAAGGCAAGGGAACCAACAAGGGATACATTCAATGGGCAGACCTCAGCGCAAGCTATGAGATTGACACGCTCAACCTGCTGTCGCTGTCGTTCGGCGGCATGATGTACCGCGTCGATCCTATGGGCGGCGGCACGCAGACGATGTACGATGCCGAGGGCAATATGCTGTACAGCGTGTACAACCACTATACGTTCGACCAATACCTGAGTCACAGCTGGAACGGGCGTTTCGACTACGAGCACCGCACACGGCGCAAGAACGAGGTGCTGACGCTGAGCTACATGCTCGACTTCTCGCGCAACCCGACCGACCAACGCAACACATACGTCACCGAAGGCAGCGCACCGATGGACTACGACTACTCACGTCTCAACAAGCGGGAGTGCTTCACCGAACACACCTTCCAGGCAGACTGGGTGCGCCCCATCACCAAACAGCACAAGATAGAGATAGGAGCAAAATATATCTACCGCCTCAACAGCAGCGACAACCAAATGGAATACCTACGCTACTTGCCCGAGCCCGCTACGCTCTCTTCCGAGCATCTGCTCTTCGACCACACCACCCGCGTGGCAGCAGGATATGCCGACTACATGTTCACACACAAGCGTTGGTCGGCACGCGCCGGACTGCGCTATGAGTGGAGCCGTTTAGAGGGACGTTTCCCCTCTGGCGAGGACCAGCGTTTCCACGCCACGCTGCACGACTGGGTGCCGCAGCTGTCGGTGAAGTGGCAGATGACCGATGTTCAGAGCCTCAAACTGAGCTACACCACCGCCATCAACCGTCCGGGCATAGGCTATCTCAACCCTGCCGTAGCTCGCGGACCCAACAGCGTGAACTATGGCAACGCACATCTGTACAGCGCACGCATATACAACATCAGCCTCAACTACATGCTCGTCATGCCCAAGCTGACACTCACTGTGCAGCCCTACTATGCATGGTCCGACCACACCATCGTGCCCGTTGAGACCATACGCGACGACATACGCTACTCCACCTACGGCAATGTGGGCATCAACCGCCGGCTGGCACTGTCACTCTATGCACAATGGAAGCCGTGGAAGAAAACCAAGGTCACCCTCAACATCACCCCAGAGAGCGTCAGCCGCGAGATGAGGAGTGCCGGACTGAAGAACCATTGCTACGACATGCGGGTGTATGCCAATGTGCAGCAGGAGCTGTTCTGGAAGCTGCAGTTCTCAGCCAGCATCAACGGCACACTGGGACGCGAAGCCGACGACGTATACAACTACGACGAACACAATCTCCATCCGTTCTTCTCCTTGCAACGTTCGTTTCTCAAGGACGACCGTCTGACAGTACGCCTGCAGGCATGGGCACCTTTCGAGAAACACACAGAATACCATACCCACTACATCAACGGTGATCGTCGGGGACACCACATATACATGAACAACGGCAACAATTTCCGCATCAACATCTCCTACCGCTTCGGCAAGCTCAAGGCACAGGTGAAAAAAGCTGCCAACAGCATACAGAACGACGACATGGTGGGCGGCATCAAGAAACAGTAGTAGACACGTGTGGTGTAGTTTTTGGCTTTTAGTCCTTTGTTGTTGCAGGCAACAAACAACAGGGGCGGCATCATTGAGATGTCGCCCCTGTATGGGTATAGCTTTTATGCCTTAGGGAAGGCTGATAGCCTCAGACGGGCACACAGCAGCGCATGAGCCGCACTCGGTGCATTCGTCGGGATTGATTGAATACTTTTCGCCTTCGGAGATAGCTCCTACGGGGCATTCGTCGATGCATGTGCCGCAAGCAATGCAGTCGTCGCTAATTACATAAGCCATAGTTCAAAAATGTTTTTGTGTTAATAATCTAATGATAGTACCTACTTTTGGCAATGCAAAGGTACATATATATTTTATTCTACCTATAAATAGGTATATTTTTTTTGCTCTTCATGATGTGATAAACAAATAATGTGCCATTTCACCTACCCTGTCATGCAATAAGTATGGCTGTTTAGCGTTATGAGTATAGATGAAACAGATTATATCCCTCATAGTGTTGCTGTGCGCCCTTTGTCATTCGGGTGTTCAGGCACAGGAGCGCCGCGTACAGAACAGGCCTTACACCGACCTGCGTCCGTTCCATTTCGGAGTTGTCATAGGCACTCATGCGCAAGACGTTGACTTCCGCAACGTGGGTCCGCGACTGGTGGAGACAGAGGAAGGGGGCATGGTGGAGAAGACCATCGTCACCGATCAGGACCGCTGGGACATGGGCTTCACGGTGGGTGTATTGGGCGAGTTCCGCCTCAGCCAGTTCTTTCAGTTGCGTATAGCACCTGCCCTGCACTTCGGCACCCGACATCTCACGCTGCGAAACCTCACCGACCTCACCCCCGAAGGGCTGCCCATAGAGCAGCATCAGGAGATGAAGACCGCCTACATGTCGTCGGCATTCGACCTCATCTTTGCTGCACCGCGCTTCAACAATCACCGACCCTACATCATGGCGGGCGTCAATCCGCTCGTCAACCTGTCGGCAAAGAGCGACGACTACATCAAACTGAAACCTTTTGACCTATGTGTCGAGGTGGGCGTGGGATGCGACTTCTACCTGCCGTTCTTCAAACTGAGACCCGAGCTGAAGTTCATGTACGGTCTGACCAACAGCCTCGACACCAAGCACGCCGACCAGCTGAAGGACAAGAACATGCGTATGTACACACAGTCGGTAGACAAAGCCACGACAAAGATGGTAGTGCTGTCGTTCTACTTTGAATAACCAGAAAATAAAAACCGAGAGAGGCTCACACCTCAACACTCACAGATCCCCCATTTACATTACCCTCTAAAATCATTAACCCTATGTACAAAATCCGTTCCATCTCCATCACCCTTCTACTGTTGACGGTTTCCCTGTTTGCCACCGCATCGTGCGACTCAACCAACCCTCTATACCAACAATGGACGATTGTCAACGAAGACGGCACGACGTCGGTTTACGACTTCACCGACACGGCTTTCTATGTTGCTGCACAGATATATCCCGCCGACTATTGTGCGTCAGTGAACAACGCTTACGACCCAGGCGTATGCTACCAGAGCGAGCGCTATCCCATGCGCGTCGTTTTCGAGACCAAAAACAGCGGAACAATTGAATATCAAAGCTTCAACGGCCAATGGTTCGAGCGCTGTACCTTCTCCGACCTCACCAAGAAGAGCGTGACACTGGTCTTCGAAGGCGAGTTTGAGTGGAAGCTAACCGCCGCAAAGGAGCCTATCGAAGTAGTAAATCCCAACGACCAGGAGCTGAATGTAGAAGACTTGGGCATGATAGTCAGCTTCTACGACAACACCCCCGACATCTTCAAGCATGTGTGCAAAGGCAAGAATCTCAAGCAACTGGCGAAGCATATCGACATCGCTGCCGACGACAGCTACGAGACATGGGGCAGAAACATACAAGTGAAGGACGGCAAGTTGAGCACAACTGGCAACGACGCCATGGGCATACACTACGCTTTAAACTATGAGATAAGCATCGTGTTCACCGACAAGAAGCTCATCCCCATCTACGAGAAGCAGCTGGCACGCCTTGGCTACACCCTGAAAGCTACACGCAAGGTAGAAACCGGTACGATACGCGACTACGGCTCAGTAGAATGGAGTGAAGAGACTCCATCGCCCTACTACCTCTACGACGACGGAAAGGGGCTGTACCAATTGGTGATGACACTCATCTGACTCCACCCCACCGTAGACACCTCCTCATAAGAGAAGCATCTCTGCTGCCGATCGCGGCAGCAGAGATGCTTCTCTTATTGTCTATATCGTATAGCGCCTCGCCAGGATGGGCTCGGCCTTATTTCTTCTTCATATTGAGCACAAGTCGTCCCACCCAGATGCCGTGTTTGCCGTTCTGGTCGTTGCCGACGAGTTTGCCTTCGGCGTTGGGACTGTACTGCAGTTGCTCCATATAGGTGTGTGAGTGTCCACCGAGGAAGAGGTCGATATCTTTGGTGGCAGCCATAATCTTCTTATCGTCGATGCCCATCTCTTCCCATCCCATGTGTGAGATGCAGATGACGAGGTCACATTTCTTCTTGTTCTTCAGATAGTCGGCTTCTTCTTTCGCCACGGCTATGGGGTCGAGATACTTGACGCCTTTGCATTTGTTTTCGTCAACGAGTCCTTTCATCTCGGGGTCGAGGGCGAAGACGCCGATCTTCATGCCTTTTCGCTTGAGTATGATGTGCTTCTTCACGGTGCCTTCAACGGGTGTGCCGGTAAAGTCGTAGTTTGAGCACACGATGGGGAACTTCGCTTTGCGAAAGATGCGAGCCATGTTCTCCAGTCCGAAGTCGAACTCGTGGTTGCCGATGGTGGCGCAGTCGTATCCCATCTGGTTCATGAGTTCCACCTCGACGTCGCCTTTATATAGGGTATAGAATGCCGAGCCTTGTGAGAAGTCACCGCTGTCGAAGAGCAACAGGTCGGGATTCTGTTGGCGTTCGGCCTTAATCATGTTGATACGACGCAGATATCCGCCCAGACCGGCGAGTGTCTTGTCCTTAAGGTTGGGGCTTAAAGGATGTATGCAGCTGTGGGTGTCGTTGGTGTGGATAACGAGGAGCTGCTTATCCTGTGCTGCCGAAGAAAGAACGAAGAGGCAGCAGAGTGAAAGTATGATTGTCTTTTTCATGGGATGATATATTTTTCGGTTGGTATTGTGTTGTTATCGTGAATGTTGTGGTTGCTGTCGGGAGTATGCCGGTGTGCCTTATTCCACAATTTTCACGCGTCCTTCTATCTCGCCTGTCACGGTCTTGCCCTGCTTGGCTTGTGCGCGGAAGTAGTCCATGATGATGAATCGTACGTTGTTCTCTTCTGCCACGGGCTGGTTGACGTCGATCTTTGCCTTGAAGGCTTCCATGCGGTCGTTGCCCTGTGCCACGAAGTCGAGCGTCACAATGCGGTATTTTGCAGCGGTGTCAATGGGTTTGCCATTGAGCAGTGCGCTGCGCAGCGTGCCGTTCTTGGTTATCTCCAGGTTGACGCCTTTGCTCACGCCTTCGCCTCCCTGAACGGCTATCTGCGAGAAGAGCTCCATGACCTTCTCGCCGGTGAGGGTGAGGAAACATATCTTATTCTCAAAAGGTGCCACTTCGAGCACATCGCCGATGGTGACGTTGCCCTCAGCCAGTGCAGCTCGCATGCCGCCGATGTTGTAAACGGAAAAGTCGGGGGCCTCGCCATAGCCTTTCGCTGCCCACATCAGGACGTCAGAGAGGATGTTGGACAGGGGACTCTCGGGACGGTCGGCATAAAGATAGCCGCCAGCTTGTCCCACCACGGGTTTCATCATGCTGTCGACCTTCACCTGATAGGGTGCCAGGAAGGCTGCTGCGGCAGCATCGGGATTGGCATCGAAACGGTTGTCGATGCGTACTCGGGTGCGGTCGATACTTGCCAGTTGGTAGTGGCTGGTACACGAGGCACTCCATAAGAGGGCAGACAAGATGCCCAGAGAGAGAAAATTGAGTCGCATAGGATTATGTTTAGTGTATAACTGTTCTGTAACTATCACCCATCGTCACCGCTATGGCGGCCAGATGGTTTCATGTGGCAAAAATACGCATTTCTCCTCGAATAGCGAAAATAAATGGTGTTTGTTTACGTTTTACGCTCCGTCGCCGGGATGTCGGGGGCTGACAGCTGCCCCGTCCCACTGACTTAGGGACGGAGACAAGTGGCGGAGAATAAATAAATTGCGGGTAAAATTTGCACAACGCTCTAAAACCCATTACCTTTGCACGGCAAAATTTCGTCGTAACCGCTGGCAGCGGAAGAGTCGTTGGCCATGTTGCGTCGATGCATAACACTAAAGAAGTTGATTATCATGAACTTAATCAAAGTGGCCGAAGAGGCCTTCAAGACAGGAAAAGAACTCCCCGAGTTCCGCGCCGGCGACACCATCACCGTTGCTTACCGCATCATCGAGGGTTCGAAAGAGCGTATCCAGCTGTACCGTGGCGTTGTGATCAAGATTAAGGGTCACGGCGACAAGCGTCGTTTCACCGTTCGCAAGATGTCGGGCACTGTGGGTGTAGAGCGCATCTTCCCCATCGACTCTCCCAACATCGAGAGCATTGAGGTGAACAAGCGTGGTAAGGTGCGTCGCGCCAAGCTGTACTACCTGCGCAATCTCACAGGTAAGAAAG
This sequence comes from uncultured Prevotellaceae bacterium, assembly GCA_900320845.1. Lineage (GTDB taxonomy): Bacteria > Bacteroidota > Bacteroidia > Bacteroidales > Bacteroidaceae > Prevotella. Next base: position 16,239 of record ONTS01000012.1, read on the forward strand.
CACGCATCAAGGAAAAGCGCACTCCTATCAAGACAGAAGACTAATCCTCTTCGCCGAGGTTCATACCTCTCTCACCATCAACGGGGCATTGTCCGCACAAGGGCAGTGCCCCGATTGCATAGGTGGAGAGACAGAGGATGCACAACTTTTTCATGCAATTCATCGTATTTGTGCAAAAACGATGTATCTTTGTAGCATTAAACACTATCCAATCCACCCATGACCGCCATCTCGCGCTTCTCGATCAACCTCGGCGGCAGGCTTTTTTCGCTTGCCCCTCCGCAGGTGATGGGCATACTGAACTGCACACCCGACTCGTTCTTTGCCGACAGTAGGAGCTGCGACGAGGCAGACATAGCGCTTCGTGCGCGAAAAATAGTGGACGAAGGGGGCACCATCATCGACGTGGGCGCCTGCTCTACTCGTCCCGACTCCGAACCTGTGGACGAGGCCGAGGAACGTCGCCGCCTGCGACGGGCGCTGACCATCATACGCAACGAGTGCCCCGACACGCCATTGAGCATCGACACCTTCCGTCCGGACGTGGCGCGCATGTGCGTGGAAGAGTATGGCGCCGCCATCATCAACGACGTGGGGCAGACGGCAACCCATTCGCCCCGCAGCGACGCCGAACGTCAGGCTATGTTCAGCATGGCAGCACGTCTGCGAGTGCCGTATGTGCTCACATCGTCGCACGCCACCATGGAGACGATGCTCACCAGCATGGCACGAGACATCGCTGAGCTGCACGCATTGGGCGTTGGCGACGTGATTGCCGACCCGGGATTCGGATTCGGAAAGACATTGGAGCAGAACCACCTCATCCTGGCACAACTGGAAGAGCTGCATCTGCTGAATGTGCCGCTGCTCATAGGCATTTCGCGCAAGTCGATGTTCACCCGTCTGCTCAACATCACAGCAGCAGAGGCACTCAACGCCACCACCGTCGGACACACCCTGACCCTGATGAAGGGCGCACACATACTGCGGGTGCACGACGTGAAGGAAGCCGTGGAGGCGGTGAAGATAACAGGCGTGATACAGTCGTACACGATGTGCGAAGAATGAACAGCGCAACTGGAGCCGAAACACAGCCGCACCGTCGAAAGAAACAGACAGAAACAGACAGAAAGACAGCCAACCTCATCTAACAGTAAATCGATAATCATCTAATAGTTAACATCCACCGTGTTTCTTGATTTCAGCATAAAAGACTTTATCGACATATTTCTTGTCGCTCTGTTGCTCTACTACTTCTATCGTGTGATGAAGGAAAGTCGCACCATCAATGTGTTTGTGGGCATTCTCATCTTCGTTGTCGTGTGGATTTTCGTCAGTCAGATACTGAAGATGAAGATGCTCGGCAGCATCCTCGACAAGTTGGTGAGCGTGGGTGTCATCGCCCTCATCGTACTGTTTCAGGAAGAGATACGCAAGTTCCTCTTCAACCTGGGTGCCCATCAGCACCTCAGCCGTGTGCTGTCGTTCTTCACCGGCAGCAAACAGACGGATGAACGAGCCAACATCCTGCCCATAGTGATGGCATGTGTGAACATGTCGAGGCAGAAGACCGGTGCACTCATCGTCGTAGAACGCTCCATTCCGCTCAACGACATCATCGCCACGGGCGACATCATCAACGCCGAAGTGTGCCAACGACTGATAGAGAATCTGTTTTTCAAGAACTCACCGCTGCACGACGGCGCCGTGGTGGTGAAACGCGACACCATCCGTGCAGCAGGATGTATACTGCCCGTAGCGCACGACTCCAACATCCCCAAGCACTTCGGCCTGCGCCACCGTGCCGCACTGGGCATCACGCAGGAGAGCGACGCACTCGCCATCGTGGTGTCGGAGGAGACCGGCAATATCACTGCTGCTATAGGAGGACAGTTCAGGCATAAGCTCAACGCCGAACAACTCGAGGCTCTGCTCACCGACAGAGAGACGAGGAAAAAGAAAAAGAGCAAGGACAACAAGGAAAAGCAGAATGACAACACCCCACCCATCACGCAATAAACATTGTTAAACATTAAATAATCGACCTATGAAAAAAATTCTCATTTCGCTCTGTCTGCTGGCAGGTAGCACCATGACGTTCGCCCAACAGGCCGACGGCGGCATCAGTCAAGACATGCTGCGCCAGATGGAGAGCAACCACGCCAAGCAGGGACAGAACAAAGCCCTCTTCAATGCCATTGCTTCGAACAACATCGACAACCTGGCACAAGACTTCAACAACAAGAAACCTTTCGACACACACTTCACTTACGACACGCCTAAACAGAGCATCCACGACCAGAAGAGCTCAGGTCGTTGCTGGATGTTCACCGGCTTCAACGTGCTGCGCGCCAACTTCGCCAAGAAGCACAACGATACGCTGCGCGTGGAGTTCTCTCACGCCTACCTGTTCTTCTACGACCAGCTGGAGAAGGCCAACCTCATGCTGCAAGGAGTCATCGAGACCGCTAAGAAACCTATCGACGACATACGCGTGCAGTTCTTCTTCAAGAGCCCCATTGGTGACGGCGGCACCTTCTGCGGTGTATCCGACCTCGCCGACAAGTACGGACTGGTGCCCATGAGCGTAATGCCCGAGACATTCTCGGCCGACAACACCTCAAAGATGCGCACACTGGTTAGCTCCAAGCTGCGCGAATATGGTCTGGAACTGCGCCAGATGGCAAGCAAAGGCGCCAAGGCAGCAGCGCTGAAGAACCGTAAGACCGAGATGCTGGCTACCATCTACGACATGCTGTGCCTCACATTGGGCGAGCCCGTGAAAGAATTTAGCTGCGCATTCACAAACAAGAGCGGCAAGACCGTAGGCGAAGCACGCAACTATACCCCCCAATCATTCTACCGCGAAGTAGTGGGCGGTCCCATCAACGGAACATTCATCATGGTGATGAACGACCCGCGTCGCGAATACTACAAGACTTACGAAGTGGAGTACGACCGTCACACCTACGACGGACACAACTGGAAGTATCTTAACCTTCCGATGAACGATATAGAAGACCTTGCCATCGCTGCATTGAAGGACGGCCGCAAGCTGTACAGCAGCTATGACGTGGGCAAGTTCCTCGACCGCAAACGTGGATACGCCGATCTCAACAACTTTGACTACGGAACACTGTTCAACACTTCGTTCCCGATGAACAAGGCAGACCGCATTGCTACCTTCGACAGCGGCAGCACCCACGCAATGACCCTCACGGCCGTAGACCTGGGCAACGACGGCAGACCTACCAAGTGGAAAGTGGAAAACTCATGGGGCGCTACATGGGGACAGCAGGGATGTTTGATCATGACAGCCGAATGGTTCCGCGAGTTCATGTTCCGTCTCGTAGTAGACAAGCAGTACGTGCCGCAGCGCCTGCTCGACTACGAAAAGCAGAAACCCATCATGGTTGTGCCCGAAGATCCTCTCTTCCAGGTTGACGAATAAGCATCATTGCCTATACACTCAGCGCTCCGCCATCTGCTACGAAGCAGAGAGCGGGGCGCTTTTGTACAGCATCCGGACTGCTATTCAAGCCTGACTGCAGAGCAATATCAGTGATTTTGGTGAGCAATATCAGTGATTTTGGTCTGCTAAAGTTGCCCTTTTGCCGCCAGACGCAGCCCGATGGGATGATTTATGGCGCCCAACAATTTGTAAATAAATAATTATAAGTACCTTTGCTGAATACTATTCATCATAGAGATGTCAGTCATCAACTACCTCATGCATATGATCCATTCCCTTACCATCCCTTATCGCCGTCTGCGCATATTGTCTATGCTGTTCTGTATGGCATTCAGCCTTCTCAGTGTCAGCTCTGCTACTGTGACAGACGTGCTCAACCACACCGACCTGACAGCCACCAGCAACACATATACGGACTTCAGCGGTGTGAAGAAGACTTCGGCAGCCATCTATGCAGGCAACACTGCCGTGCAGAACAGCTCCATCGGCATACGCAGTAGCGGTCTGAGCGGCATTATCACCACTGCTTCAGGCGGTAAGGTGAGAAGCATCACCGTCACATGGACCTCAAATACCGCAGGTCGCACTTTGCAGGTGTATGGCAAGAACACCGCCTACAGCAGTGCTGCCGACCTCTACGGCGGCGGTGCAAGCCAAGGCACTCTGATAGGAGAAATCGTCTACGGCACCAACAGCAGCATTACCATCAGCGGTGACTATGAATACATCGGTCTGCGCTCGAAAACAGGTATGCTGTCGGTGGAAGATCTCACCATAGAGTGGGAGACCGGATCGGGCACAGAGCTGCAGGAGCCTAACGTAGCTTTTGCTCATGCCAGCGTAACGCGCGAATACACCTCGTTGCAGTATCAGCAGCAAGCCACCACCACTACCGGATACGACGGCACACTGACCTACTCGTGCACCAACGCAGGCTACTTCAACATCAACAGTTCTACCGGCATGGTGAGCTGGACAGAAGGTGCCAAGGGACAGCAGACCGTTGTGACCGCCACAGCACCCAGCACCGCCAACTACAAAGCCGGAACAGCATCGTACACACTGCAGCTCACCAGCGCATCGACAGGCAGTGACGTCTACACCCTCGTCACCGATGCTGCACAGATACAATCCGACGGCTCGCAATATATCCTCGTAGCAAGCTACGGCACTCCCGCAGCATACTACGCCATGGGCGGACAGAGCGGCAACGTACGCCAACCTGTCGCCGTTCAGCTCAACGGCAATGAGATTGACATAGACGGAACCAGTGCTACGCCCTTCACCATGGAGAGCATAGGCAACGGCCAGTACGCACTCAACACCGGAGGAAACAATTATCTGACGCAAGGTTCGAGCAATACAAATCTAATTACGACATCAAGCTACAACGACAACGACAAAGCCAAATGGACCGTCAGCAATAATAATGATGGCTACTACCTTCAAAACGTGGCTGCCGACACCCGCAGCATTGCCTACCACTACAATAACGGCAATGCTCGTTTCGGTCTGTACAACATGTCAGAGACCTATCCTGCAGGCTATCTGTATGTGAAGGGCATCCCCTCCGTGGCAGAGGTGACCACCCTGGCAGCTCTGCGCGAGCTTGAAGACGGAACGACAGTGCGCCTCACACTGAGCGAAGCAAACCGCGGTGAGGTGACATACTCCCATAACGGCAGCACCACAGAAGCCTATTTGCGCGACCAGACCTCTGCCGTACTGTTCGACAACTTCCTGACCAACGACCCGGGATGGCACACACAGAAAGACATGGCACTCATCGGCAGCGTCATTGGTCATTATATGGTTGTCAACGGCATGCCCACCTTCATCTCGGCAGGCACCGCAGCCAGAGCCAACGACATACTGTGTCTGGACAACTTCTGCGATGTCGCAGCGAAGTCGAGCACCGTCGGCACAGTCCTCGGCACCAGTCTGCGCGCCGACTACATACGCATTGACGGAGTGCCTGTTGCCATCACGGGCAGCGGCACAGCACAACACTATGCCTTGGCAGATGGGAGCGACAGGCTGACCATCACCAACGACTTCGGCATCAGCAGCATAGACCTCACCACACTGGCTGAGGGACGCACCTATAACGTTACCGGCATCGTGAAGACAGACGACAGCGGCGCATCAAAACTGGTGCTGCTCACCATGGAAGAAGTGACACCCAGCGTTATACTGAACGAAACGACCGACAACAGCAGCTCGCTTGCCACCTACGACAGACGCGTGGTGAATGTCGTTGTCAACCGTCAGCTCACTGCCGGCATGTGGAACACCCTGTCGCTGCCGTTCAATGTGAATGCTATGGACGACATCTTCCCCAACACACAGGTGGCAGCCTTCACAGGATACAACGCCACGACACACACGTTGCAGTTCAGCACGGTGGACAACATTGTTGCCGGACAGCCTTATCTGGTGCTTCCCACCTCGGAGACCGAGGCACAAATCATCGTCAACGGTGTTGAACTGACGAAAGATGCATCAACAGTGACACAGGGCGCTTACTCCATGGTGGCACTCTTCAGCCCCGTGACGCTTACCGCCGGCGACCGCACGACACTCTTCCTCGGCGCCGACAACAAGCTGTACTACCCCAACGTGACGAATGAGATAAAAGCCTTCCGCGCTTATTTCAAAGCCGCTTCCGACGCTCCGTTAGCCATGGTGGCAGTGGATGGCATATCGACAAGCATTGACGACATAGCTACCGACCCGCTGACGGGTGCGAAAGAGATATACAACCTGAGCGGACAACGCGTGCAGGGTACACTCGAGACATTGCCAAAGGGCATTTATATCGTGAATGGCATTAAAGTTATCGTAAAGTAATCCACACCATGAAAAAGACTTATCAGCATCCTTGCATCCGTATTCGCAGTATTGTTCCTGCCCAGATGTTAGCCTTTGTGAGCGGCCAGAACGACGGCATACCTATCATTGACGGCGGTGACGAGGGCGGCGATCCGGGAACGGCGCTCGGAAAGCCCTCAGGTGTTTGGGATGAAGACAACGACACCGAAGACGACGATACCTATAGCCCATTCATACATTGACCATTTCCTCGTACGAAAGCAACAATATGAAACGCATCATACTATTTCTCACCATTGTCTTGACCTCGCTGCACGCTGCGGCACAGGACAATACCGTGACCATCACCCTTCGTAACGGTCAGACTGTGACATATAACATCGCCCAGTACGACAGTCTTCGTGTGCTACGCAACCTTCAGCTCACCCAGTCGGACAACGTGGGTGTGAAGGTGTACCTCATCGGCGGCAAGTCGGTGGACTATATCGCCACGAAGGTGGAGATAAACAGCGGCATCAGCGATGACAACATCAACCGCAACCGCTACAGTCGGAATAATCACAGCACGTGGATGCTTGAGATGCCGCGCCTGAGCACAGACTCCATCAACAACCTTTTCCTGCAAAAGTCGACGACACAGTACGGCGTCACCTACAGCATTGAGTGGGACTGTGCCAAGAAAGCACAACGATGGACAGCGTACCAGTTCCATGCTGGCATTCCTGATAATAATGTAGGACGTACTACCGGTAGCTTCCACGATGACCCAGAGATACCCACTGCTTACCGTACACACGACAATGACTACACCGGAAGCGGTTTCTCCAGAGGGCACATGTGCATGAGTGACGACCGTCAGGCAAGCGAAGAACAGAACTATCAGACCTTCTACTGCAGCAACATACACCCACAATATCAGAACCATAACGGTGTATTATGGCAAAAACTGGAAACGACGGTGCAGGCTTGGGGTAACAACCGCTCCTTCTGCGACACGCTATATGTTGTGAAGGCAGGAACGATAGACAAGAGCAGTGACATTCTCGGCTATACCAACAGCAGCAAGACCGATGCCCATCTGTTGATACCGAAATACTTCTACATGTGCGTTCTCGCCGTGAAGAACGGTCAGTACAAGGCCATCGGCTTCTGGACCGAGCACACCAATCAGAGCATCAGCGGCGCAAATCCAGCCACCTATGCCAAGAGTATTGACGAAATAGAACAACTGACAGGTATCGACTTCTTCTGCAACCTGCCCGATGATAAAGAAGAACAGGTGGAACGGTCGTACAATTTGTCGTCGTGGGGCCTGAGTAAGTAGCTCCTATTACGGTGCCAACTACGAATGCTGCAGCCCGACTCTGCCCGCGTGCACATGGCACTACAGGTGGTTGTCGGGCTGCTGTTTGCCGTTTGCTGACCGGAGGTGCTGCGATGGATTGTTATTTGGAAGTATAGCGGCGTGGCACTCAGGTGGTAATTATGCGTCATTCAGCGCGGTTGGCACTCAAAATTGCACACTTTTCACTTATGTGTGAAGAAAATAAACAGGAAAGAAAAATATGTTAATAAAAAATTATGTTGTTTGGATAATATGTTTACCTTTGCATTAGAATGATACACCACTATTGTGATGTTGAAGTCATAGAATCAAACAAGTTTCACTTAAAACCACAAAGATTATGAAAAAAATTTTAGTTATGGCAGCTATGGTGCTGTCGAGCGTTGGAGCATTTGCTCAGCACGAGGTAGGCTCATTCACTTTGCAGCCTAAATTTGGTATGAACGTTGCCAACTTGACTGGCGATGACGCTGATGCTATTAAATCTAAGGTCGGCTTTGTTGCCGGTGTTGAGGGTGAGTACCAGTTCACCGATATGATAAGCGGTGCTGTTGGTGTATTATATAGCCAGCAGGGTGGAGCAGGCAAGCATGATAGCGATTACAAACTTAAACTTGACTACATCAACGTGCCTGTAGTTTGCAACGTGTATGTAGCCAAAGGACTGGCTGTTAAGGCTGGTGTACAGTTCGGCTTCAATGTAAACGACGAGGAGACCTATGATGGTCACAAGATCAGTAACCTTGATGCAAAGGGTTTCGACTTCTCTATTCCCGTAGGTCTGTCATACGAATACAGCAACTTTGTGCTTGACGCACGTTACAACTGGGGTTTAACCAAGCTTCATGAACACGCTAAGGTTAACAACAGTGTATTCCAGTTCACTCTTGGTTACAAGTTCGCCCTCTAATCTATTGAACTCTTAACGGGGTGTGCCTTGCCTATATTATATATTATAAAGGTGGGGCACCCCTTTTGTTTTAAGGCACTGCCCTTGTGGGTGGGTGCTGTTTACTAACCCTATTTAATCCAGTGTACGATGAAAAAGATTTTATTGCTTGTTGCCGTTTTGGCTGTTAGCACAATGGCTATGGCTCAGAAGCTTGACGACGTCATTGCAAAGTACAAGGCTGAGCCTAAAGCAGAGTGTATGACCATGACAAAAGACATGCTGAGCATGTTGACTACTATGGCTGCGGCTTCCAAAGACATGAGCGATGAGGACCGTAAGAGTATGGAAATGCTGAAAAACATCGACCAGATGACCACGTTGATGATTGAGAAGGCAGATCCTGCTGTGGCAGCTGCTCTGATGGACGATGCTCGCGCCGCTCTGTCGAAGGACTATGAGATTACTACCGACATGCAAGACAACGAGGACAAAGTACTTGTTGCCATGAAGAAGAAAAAGAAGAAGGACACTCACGCTTCAGAAGTGGTTGTTGTGGCAAACACAGATGGTGAGGCCGTGCTGCTTTACATCACCGGTAAGATTGATTTGGATAATATTTCAAGCCTAATGAAGATGACGAAGTAAGAGTCCTTTGGCTTTCTGCAAGCGCAGACAGAGGCGCTTAGCATATAAAAAGATGTAGGGACATTGCTGATGTGCAACGTCCCTACTTTTAGTAAGATTTTCAACAAAACCGAGGGGTAAATATATTATGGCGTGGATGGGGTGTTGGCGGATGGCATTGGCTATGCCGCTTTTTTTTATGGGTGTTGTTTTCTTTCTTTACGTGTGTTATCTTACGTCCGTTCGGGTGATGGGCTGCTTGGTGAATGGGTGTTGTCTGGTGTCCGAACGGCTTTCATCTTCTTTTTGAACGGTTATTATCTTCTTCCTCCGAAGTGTCCGCCTCCACCGCCTCCGCGATGTGAGCCTCCTGAGAATCCGCCGCCTGATGAGCGTGAGCTGCTGTGAGAGCTACCACCGAAGCTGCTACGTGAGCTGCTGCCGGATGAGGATGAGCGATTGAAAGAGCGACTATCTGATGATGACGAGCGGTTGTAGGAGCTGCTGCGTGTGGAAGGCGATGAGGAGGTTGAGGGTCTTGACATGGAGTTTGTCGAGACGCTGTTGTTCATGGGTCTGGCAGAGCTGGCAGATGTAGAGCGTGTGGAATTGTTGGTGTTGGGTGTGTATCCTCCGCCATTGTTACGGCTGCCACCGAAAGTTGAGGTTCTATTGTTGGATTCCGGGGTGTTTCCTACAGTACGATTGTTACCTGAGCGTGTTGCTCCTCCTCTTGTTTCGGGCATGTCGTTGACTCTTCTGTCGATGGGTGCTGCTACGTTAGAGTTTCCAGTATTGTTGCCTCTTGAGCCTCCGAAGCCTCCGCCACGTGTGTTTCCGTTAGGTTGAGTTCTGTTGTTACCGTTGTTATTGATATTGTTGCCGTTGTCGGGACGGTCGTTGCGTCCGTGGTTACCGTTGTTGTTACGGTCTCCTCGTCCGTAGTTGGCATTGTTATTGCGGTCGCCGCGTCCGTGGTTTCCGTTACGGTTGTTGTTACCTTGTCCGAATCCGTTGCGATAGTCTCCTCTGTCGAAGCGGTCTTTCATTCCGTGATGGTCGCGATGGTCGCGGTGGTGCGGGCGAATGTCACGTCCGTGGTAGTAACTTCTGCCTCCATTGTGTCTCCATCCGTGTCCACCTCTATATGTATTCCAGAAGTGCGGTCTTCCGAAGAAGAGGTATGTGCGGTGGGGATAGCGTGTGTAGATGCGGAAGTGCCAGTAGCCGGCGTCCCAATAGAGAGGACGATAGAAGTATAGTGCGTCGCAGAAAGCTCGGAACTGCCAATCAAGGAGGATATACTCCATGTCTGCGAGTCTCCATCTCCAGTAGTCACCGAATACATCGTTTCTGGTATTGACGCTGAGCAGGTAGTCGAGGTTGATTTCGTAGGCAGCCTGATACTGCTCATCGGTGAGGTTGAGTTCGTATGCCATTTTGTCTGTGAGGAAGAGTGCCTGTTGTCTGGCTTGCTCATAACTCATTGCGTTGGCACTGATGGTGAGTGCAAACACTGCTGTGAGGGTAAGGATAAACTTTTTCATGGCTGTATGTTTTTTGGTTGTTTGAGCTATTTGTTTGTTCTCGGTATGCATTTAGCTTCCGTTTTCTGTTGCAAAGGTGGTTAGTTTTGTTGTGTATGGGTAAGGATTTTTCCTAAAGTGGTGTAGGATTTTCCCTAAACTTATATCTTTGCATTGTTTTGGTGCAGTGCCGTTGTGCGGGGTATCGGGTGTGAGCCTGTCTGTATATGCACAATAAACGGCGTATTTACACGTTAGTAAACTATATGACAACCTATAGCGAGCCCGATGAAAAAGTTTTTTCTCATACTCATTCTTTTCAGTTATTTCCTTGTCGGTTTCTGTCAGGATCATTCGATGCATGCAGAAAAGGTATCTTTGTTGGACAGTTTGCGCTATCATGTGGACCTTCAGGGTACGTTTTCTTCTGGCAAGACGCCTTTATGGCTCAATGCTAACCGTTATGGTCTTTCCTCTTTAGATGAGAGCAACGGGTATGTTCGTGCTGGCATAGAGCGTAAGACTGAGAGTTTCGATGGTCGTCGATGGGCTATTGGCTATGGTCTGGATGTAGCTGTAGCTTCAGGGTTTACCAGTACAGCGATAGTGCATCAGGCTTATGGAGAAGTGCGCTGGCTGCATGGTGTATTGACGGTGGGAAGCAAGGAGTTTCCGATGAATCTTAAGAACAATTTGGTAAGCAGCGGTTCGCAGACGTTGGGTATCAATGCGCGTCCTGTGCCTCAGGTGCGTCTTGCTTTGGGCGACTATTGGGCTTTGCCTTTTGGCAACAACTGGCTACACATCAAGGGACATATAGCCTATGGTAAGACGACGGACGACAACTGGCAGAAGACTTTCACTCATGAGCGCTCTAAGTATACCTCTGGTGCTCTGTACCACAGCAAAGCAGGTTTTCTGATGATAGGTAATCCTGATAAGTTTGCACCCCTATCGTTGGAGTTAGGTCTTGAGATGGCTGCACAGTTTGGCGGTACTTTATACACGCGCCAGCCTGATGGCACGATGTTGGGTGTGAAGAGTCAGGGTGGTCTCAAAGCTTTGTGGAATGCCTTTTGGCCTGGTGGTGCTGATGTGGGTGAGGAGACGTATCAGAATGTTGAGGGCAACCAGCTTGGCAGTTGGATGGCTCGTGTGAACTGGGATAGTGACACATGGCGTCTTGGTGTGTATGTAGACAAGTTTTTCGAAGACCATTCAGCCTTGTTCCAGGTTGATTACGACGGCTATGGTGTCGGTGACGAGTGGGAAGTGAAAAAGAAGCGCCGTTATCTGCTTTACGATTTCAAGGATTGGATGCTTGGTGTGGACCTGCATTTCAAGTATAACCGCTGGCTGACAGACTTGGCTTTCGAGTATGTGTACTCTAAGTACCAGAGCGGTCCTATCTATCACGACCATACAATAACCATTGCTGATCACATAGGAGGTATAGACAACTACTACAACCACTATCTTTACACTGGTTGGCAGCACTGGGGCATGGGCATGGGTAATGCTTTGTACCGTTCGCCCATCTACAATGATGATGGCGAGATTGTTTTCCGTAACAACCGTTTCATGGCATTTCACCTGGGTATTGCCGGTCATCCCAACGACAACTTCAGCTATCGACTTTTTGCCTCTTACCAAGATGGTTTAGGTACCTACGCCCGTCCTTACAGGAAGGTTCACCACAACATGAGTGTGTTGTTAGAAGCTGGTTGGAATTTCACCCGTGGGGCGTTGCGCGGTTTCAGCGTTCGGGGTGGTGTGGCTGCTGACTTCGGTGCCATTCTCGGACAGAATCGCGGCATGCAGATTACTTTATCTAAGAGCGGTTGGCTGCGTTAGGAGGTATTGTTAACAGGTAAGCACATAGAAGTATGAAACGAGGTATTTTTTTTCTTTGCGTATCGTTATTGTTTGTGTTCAGTTCGTGTGAGTTGGAGACGTCTTCACATGGTGATTTGTATGGCATGTGGCATCTTGAGCGTATCGACTCCTTATCTTCCGGTGCTCAGTTGTCTATGCGCGATGCGTTACTGTTCTGGTCATTTCAGGGTAAGCTGTTAGAGCTTGACGACAAGTCGGGTGAGCATCACAGTGTGTTGCTTCGTTTTGAGGAGCGCAGTGATGCTTTGCGTGTGTACGAACCCTATCTGTACAACCGCGAAGAGGGTGACGAACCATTAAGCGATGCCGGCTATCTGAGGGTTTTCGGCATTCAGGATTTGGAAGAAACTTTTAGCATTGAGGAGTTAGGCGGTAGTCGTTTAGTGTTGCGTTCCAACTTGTTGCGTCTGCACTTGCGTCGTTTTTAGTCTTTTCCCGCGCGGGTCTTGCCCTTGCGCTACGTCCAATAAAAATCAGTGCCGAGACTGGCACTGATTTTTTGTTTTTAGGGGGTTCTGTTTCTGGTGTTATTGGGCGTTGTTTGTCTGCTGTTGTATGTGTTTTCTTCGCAGATTTATAGTGTGATGGAAATAGATGTGTATGGCGATGTCGATGAGGAGTATGGCAGTGACGGGTAGTTGTGCGACTTTGTAGAGTATGATGTTGACTGGTACGAAGGATATGGCGAAGAGCAGGATGATGATGAGTGCCTGGTGTTGTGTGAATTTTGCTTGGATGAGTTTGTGGTGAATATGGTTTTTGTCTGCTGTGAACGGGTGTTTGTGTTGTCGAAGTCGGATGTATACTACTCTGATGACATCGGCTACTGGTACGATGAGTATTGTGATGGAGAGTAGTAGGCTTTCTTTTCTGAATGGCATGACGTTGGGGTTGTGCATTGCGAACTTGACGAAGAGGAATGCGAGTATGTATCCTAGGGTGAGGCTTCCTGTGTCTCCCATGAATAGTTTGGTATTGTTTTGGATTTTTCCGAATATGTTGTAGTAGAGGTATGGTATGAGTGTTCCGGCGAGTCCTGCTATGAGTACTGCGTATACCCATAGTCCTTCTCTTGCGAAGGATATGAGGAATGCTATGAGTGCTATGAGTGTGAGTGATGCTGCTAGTCCGTCGATGCCGTCGATGAGGTTGATTGCGTTTGTGATGAGGAGTATGAGGATGATGGTGAGTGGTATGGCTATGACTGTGGGTATGGCATGTATGCCGAAGAGTCCGTATAGGTTGTTGATGTAGAGTCCTGATGTGGTGAGTAGTGTTGCTGCTATGGTTTGTGCTATGAGTTTGAACTTGGGTGTGGCTCCTATGATGTCGTCGATGATGCCTGTTGCGTAGATAATGGTGAGTGATATGAGGAATGTGAGGGTCCATGTTGAGACGAGGTTTTTGTGTTGTTCGGCCAGTGCGTTGAGCAGTGTTATGGCTAAGATGGTTGCCAGGAGCATGCTTGGCACGAATGTGACTCCTCCGATGCGGGGTATGGGGTTTTTGTGTAGCTTGCGCTGATTGGGGATGTCGTATATTTTCTTGCGTTTTGCATAGTTGAGGAGTTGTGGTATGGTTAGGGCTCCGCACAGGGCGCTGAGCAGGCATGCGGTGAGTGTGATGATTATGAGTGTTGTGGTATTCATTTTATTGTGATGGGTAATGTTGGGTTGTCGCCATGATATGGCGTCATACGGGACGGTTGTTGGATTGTTGGGGGTGTTGTGTTATAAGTTTTTTTTGTTGTTATTATACTAAATGTGTGTTGTGTGCGTTTGTTTATTGTATGGATGGGTTTCGTTATATTGATATATCTGTATTGATGTCGGTTTACTATCGTGAGTCGGCTTCTAATTTGCGTGAGTGTTTGGATAGTATTTTTGCTCAGACGTGTCGTGCTCGTGAGGTATTGTTACTGAAGGACGGAGGTTTGACGGATGAGTTGGAGGCTGTTATTTCGGAGTTTGAGAAGGGGTATGAGGAGCTTCGTGTGGTTGGTTTTGCGGAAAACCGTGGTTTAGGTTATTGTCTGAATGACGGTTTGCGCCTGTGCAGTTATGATATTATTGCGCGTATGGACTCGGATGATGTTTGTAAGCCTCATCGTTTTGAGAAGGAGTATGATTTTCTTGTTTCACATCCTGATTATGCTTTGGTGGGTTCTTGGGTTGACGAATTTCGTGAGTGTTGCACGGTGGTGGACAGCATCCGCACTGTTCCTGAGGATAGTGATGCCATTTTGCGTTATGCGCGTGGCCGTTGTCCAGTGAATCATCCTACGGTGATGTACCGTCGTGAATCGGTGTTGGCTGCCGGGGGATATCTGACGGAGTTTTTTCCCGAGGATTATTTTCTGTGGATAAGGATGTTGATGCAGGGTTGCAGGTTTTACAATTTCCAGGAGTCCTTGGTTTATTTCCGATATTCGTTGGATACGATTGTTCGTCGTGGCGGTTGGCGTTATGCTGTGGACGAAGTTAAGGTGCAACGTAATATATACCGGATGGGGTTTATCTCGTTTCCGCGCTTTGTGCTGAATGTTGTGATACGTTTTACTACTCGTATTGTTCCTGTGAGACTGCGTCTGCTGGTTTACCGTCTTATCCGTCGTCGTGCCGGGAAGTAGGTATTGTCAGTTGTTGTAGACGTCGATGTAGATTTGTTTTATTGTTTGCGGGTTGAATATCTGTTTGACTTTATCAGTATCGACTTGTGTGCCGATGGTTTCTTGTATCTTATTGATGAATTGTGTGTAGTCGTGGTATTGGAATATGGTGATGCCTCTTACCTGTTTGAGGTAGTCTGCGATGCGTACGTTCTGCGACATGAGCACTGGTGTGTTGGCAAGGAGTGACTCGAGGGCGACGTATGAGAAGGCTTCGTACTTGGATGGTATGACAGTGAGTGCTGCCTGTTGGTAGAGTTGTTGCAGTTGGTGTTGGGAAATGTTGGTGTGCTGTATGAAGTCTTTTCGTTGTAGTGTTCCTTTTCCTACGCAATGTACTTGGTATTTGCCTTGAGGTATTTGGTATAGGTGTTCGATGCCTTTTACGGGGTCGTCGATTCTTCCTACGAAGAGAATCATGCCGGGCTGTTTGGGCTGGGTATTATCTTCTTTTGTTGGCTTGTGCCAGTGTGGTATCTGCACTACGTTGGGGTGGAATTGTCGGAAGAATTGCGTGTCTTCGTTGTTGATGGTCAGCACCTTGTCGGCACATCGTCGGATGAAGGGTTTGAGGATTTGGAAGAACTGTTTTCCTAGTTTTGGGTGTCTGAGGTACTGGAATGGGTGGAAGTGGGGTGAATAGATTACCTTTTTATTGTATTTGCGTGCGTATCTGAGCGCCTGTATTGTTCCAAATGCTGTGTAACCGTTGATGTGTACGATGTCGGCTTTTCTTATGGCTTGCTTGAGCGGTGCCGGCTTATAATAGTAATGGAAGAAGCGCGACTTAATGATGGGATAGTCTTCTATGGGCATGGCCTGACACAGGTGGTTGTCGGCAAACATTTGCTGCAGCGCCCTGCAGTAGTTGTCGGTGCCGCCTGGTAGGGCTTGTCTTATGTAGATAATCTTTTGGGGATGGTGTGTCATGAGCTGTTCAGTGTTTGATGAGGAATGAGTGCATTTCGGGGCGGCAATAGTTGTATAGGCTTTTTACGAAGAGCGTGTAGCGCTTGTATCCCATTACTCTATAAAGGACCTTGAAGAGGCGGTGTATCATTCTGTGTTTTTTTTCTATGTCGGGCATGTTTCGCTGATTGAGCCTATCTATGTTGTCTTGTGTAATCATGTGCTTCTTGTCGATGTGCTGTCGGAATGAGCCTTGTTCGCAGCTGAACGGGTTTTGGAAACTTTCGCCCTTGAGGGTGCATCCGTGATAGAGTCTTCGGTGGAAGGAGTCGATGCGTGTGCCGTCTTCGTAGGTGGCATAGGTGTATGTCTCGCCAATGAAGGTGTCGAAGATCTTGATGTTGTCGAGCATGGCTTGCCTGTACTGCTGCGTTGCGAGCTGTATATCGTCGTACTCCTTGAGGTTTCCGATGCGTTTTCTCTGTATTTCGCCTTTGCGCATGGCGCTGTAGTCGTAGCCTGCGAAGTGGAAGAACACTAATGGCGAGCACTGTTGTTCGCTACCATCGACGCGTGGTTTAACCCATATCTGGCCATCCTTGAGGAACAGCTCTCTTTCGAAAAAATTCCATGGCGCCATATTCATACCAAGTTGATGGCATACACAGAGCTCTTGTTGGTTGAGGAAGCCTGGCAGCCAGTCCATCCACTTCTGGTCGGTGAAGTTTCCTACACTTCTGTCGGTGAATGCGTTGTCGATTAGTCTGTGTCTCCACCACTGCAGTATGGTGTCGGTGGTGTTTGTGTGTCGCATGGCGCAGAATCCGAGGTTGAAGATGCCGTTGACATTCATCGCCCATTCAGGATGTTCGCCCTGGTAGTTGACGTGTATGTTGGCTATTTGCGGTGTCAGCAGCACGCTGTGTTGCTCGAGTGCCTGAAGAATGGTGTCAAGGGGTGAGAAGATGTAGATGTCGGGGTCAAAATATATGGCACTGTCGTACTGCGATTGGAAAATGTGCTGGAAGCATGCGGGCTTTACTGCTGTGCAAAACTCTGTCAGGTCGTACTTGAATGCCATGTCGGTCCATTGCTGTTGGGTGTATTCCGTGCATTCTTTCACTGAGTAGGTGTTGTTGGGCATGGTCGGAGTGTCGTCTGTCGGCTGATCGGCGACATAGATACGAAAGTCGATGTCGTGATGCCTGCGGAGCGACTGTTCCAGCATTTTTGCCAGTCCTATATAGTTTTTTGCTACGATGGTGAATATACAGGTCTTCATGATGCTTCTTTTTTTGCGTGAATGTTGTACTTGAATCCGTCCTTTATGCCTCTGAAGACGGCTTTCAGCTTGGCTTTCTTATTATTTTCGACCAGCAGTACACCTTTGCAAACAAATCCTATGACGTAGAGTCGTATGATATGCCACAGCAGATGGAGCGGATAGTGGTGTTTTCGGAGTATGATGATGTGGTTACAGAATATGTCGTGTAGCCTGTCGAGGCTGTAGTTGGGGCTATGCAGGGTGATGGGGCCCCATTTTTTCGTTGCCGGCGTGCCGTATCTCTGCTGCAGGAGGCTGTCGTAGTCGCAGTAGGACCATATCTTTTGGCATGCCAGGTTGATGCACAGCTCGATGTCTATGCCGTCGACATGGAAGAGCTGGCAATAACCTCCAGCCTTGTCGAGGAGAGAAATGGGCACGAGCATTCCCGATGTGATGAGGTGGTGCACCTTGCGCATGCCTGTCTGCTTGGTAGCGAGGGTTGTGGGACCGCATAGCGACAGTCCGTTCTGCTGCCAATGGTGGTCCACATGTTGGCGATAGGTGTCGAAATTGTGGAACACGGAGTCGTCATCCATGGTCAACAACGTGTCGTAGCCGTGCTCTTTGGCATAGTGCCACGCATAATTCAGTGGCTTGGCAATGCCGACATTTTGGTGTTGGGTCTTGTATATGGTCTTGTTGAAAAAGGGTTGCAGTTCTCTGACGTCTGAGAGGCATATGGGCGCATCGGAGTTGTTCCACACAAGTATGCCGTCAACATGGTCGTAGAATGCCCTGATGTTGTTTCCGAGCAGTTCCCAATCAGGATTGTAAATGACTATGACTGCAAGTATCTTCATATTGTGAGTTATTTATTTGTTCCAGATGCCTTTCGCTTTGCCTGCGTAGATTTTTTCAAACTGTATTTTGTTGGTAAAGGCACTAATCATCATCACGGCTATGAGTGCGATGACCACTCCTATGGTGCCGAACCTTTTGCCAAGGATGATCGCCAAGGGAATATAGAGGATGGCTTGAAAGATTGTCATGATGGTAAGCAGGCGTATTTTGCCTATACCACAGATGATGTTGGCGTAGCATGTGCCGTAGATGATGACCACCATGTAGACGCTCATAAGCAATGACATGCTGAATGGTATATCGACCTGACTGCCTACCCAAACTTTGTAGACCAACGGCGAAGCAACCAGCATGAGGACGAGGATACCTACGAAGCCTAACATGAGATAGTTGAGTTTCGTGGTTGACTTTCTTATCCACTGCCAGTCCTTCTTGGTATAGGCATCGGTAGTTGCACTCCAGAATGGTGCGCAGATGACTGTGAAGAGAATATTGGTGATGCCGAAATAGCGGTGGGCTATCTGGTAGGGAGTCACTTCTTTGGGCGAGAACAGATGGGAAATGAGCAGGTTGGAGGTTGCAAAGATGATGAGTCCGGAGAGCTGCGCCAGCAGAAACTGCACGCCCAGAGTGAAGAGGGGTTTCAGCTCCTTCTTATCGAAATACCGTATGGTGGGACGCAGCTCTTTGTAGCGGGTGAAGGTGATGGGGTACGATAGTATGTAGACCAACAGCGGCGAGGCGGTATATGCCAGCGCCACGTGCAACAAAGTGACGTTGCTGAAGGATCCGAGTATCAGTATCACCACATAGGCAAGGGTGTGTCCCAGAGCTATCAGCAGATTGTTGACTGCTGGAAGCTGAAGGGCAAGATAGATGTTGCCGACAAACTTGAAGATGAATGTCACCCCTACCACTGCCAACGCTGTGAAGACAATGGTATTTAGGTTGTCTATGAGCTGTGGGTCTACGTTGAGCAGACGGTAGCAGTCGACATGGTTTATGAGCAGATAGAGCAGGGCAATGATGGTCAGGATGATGCCGATGAGCATGAAGAAGGTGGTGCTAACCTGTCGTCGTCCCCGTTGCATATCCTCTTTTGCCACCGATTCGGCAAGTTTGTTCCTCAGTCCGTTGCCCAACCCTATATCGAAGGTGTCTACCCAGAGCAATAGACTGCTGATGATGAGCCACACTCCGTATTCATACTGATTGAGACATGTCAGTGTGGCAGGCACCAGCAGCAGCTGAACAATGCCTGCCCAGCCCTTGACAAAGAACGAAACCAATATATTCTTGTATATCAGTGTCGTCCGCTTGTCATCATGAAACAGTCTATGGAGCTTATCTCGTAACATGTGGCTCAATCTATCTTTAATATCGGTTCATGGAAGATGTTCAGATACAGGTAAACCAACGATATGCTAAGCACCAACGCCCTGCCAAGCCATGACGGACGTACGGTGTAGTAGATGCAGGTAAAGAGGATGATGTCTACAATGCCAAACAGTTCGCTCACACGCATGGCGACGATGGGGATAGATGCCAAGGCAAGATAGGAGAAAATGGACAGACCCATTATCTTTAGCATCAGCGTAAAGTAAGGATTCTGTTTCTCTATGGTCTCGTACATGTAGAGGAAGTAGAGGAACATTGCATTCTTGACAAGGAAGAAGAGGTTGAATACATTGATTTCGTCAAAGGTTCCTTCTTCTTTCAGCATATCGTAGAGCTCAAGTTTCTCGCCCAGAAAAGGTATTGGAATAGTGGAAATGCCCAGATGCAGAAAATAGAGAAGAAACGACACAGGCACTATACATGCCCATGCTATGCGTCGCTTGGGCGTCATCGTATTGTTGGTGAGCAACAGGAGTGGGAAGAGCACTGCCGAGGAGTAATGAAAGAGCAAGGCTGCCAGCATAAAGGCTGCTGCGAGGAGGCGCTTGCGCTCTGCCATCGGCTTGATGGAAAGCAGAAAAAATCCTGAAGCAATGCCGGCACGTATCTGCGTCAGCTCATGAAGAATGTAGTAGTGGCCCAGATAGATGGCAACGGCAAGGAAAGCCAACGGAGTGAGTTGCCTGATGGCAACAAACTTGAGACTCACACCGAAAATGGCATAAAAGAGGAAGATGCTGTGCACATCGCCAAAGGCATGGTAAAAGATTTCAGCTATAAACAAGAAGGAGTATTCTACAAAATTCTCGTACAACGGATTGTCGTAGTTGCAGAAATACATATCATACGTCTCCGAATCATTGTCGATGCCAATAGGTCGGAAAGCTGCCATCAATATCAACAGTACACCTACACCGATATATAGATACCACTTTGCTTTGGAAAGTCTTTCTTCAAAGTAACTTATAAGGCAAATGATGTACAATATGATGAGCAGCAGATATACCATGTGTCAACTGTCAAGCCTTACTTTCTTTATTGATGATATAGACAGCCGTTACGAGAAATGTGATGAGCAGTACGGCAAGAACGGTGAACATTCGTTTTGGTCCTGCGGGCTTTGTCGGCACCGATGCGTTCTGTATGACGGTGAACGCAGGTGTACGCTCCTGCAACTTGGCTTTAGCCATCTCCAGCTGGGTGGTCTGCAGCTGGTAGTTGTTGTATTTCAGCTGCATCTCATTCTCCAGTTCGTCGCGCTTCGACTTAAAGCTCTCAAGCACGAGGTCTTCGTTTGCATCGCAGAAGGCTGCATATTTCTCTTGTGCCACTATGTATTGTCTCTTGGCGTCGGCAGCCAGCTTGGTGACATGCTCCAAGTCGGTGCGGGCTTTCTTAGTGCGGTACTCTGTGATGAACTGTTGCAGGCGCACACGGGCAGTATCGGCAATGGTGGCGCACACCAATGGATCTTGGTCGGTGACGCTGATGGCTATGACATTGGTACGTTTGTCTACCGTGCAGCGTATTTTGCCGCCTATGGCTTTTGCCACATCGCTCTGGTCTTTAGTCATCAGAAAGGGATTGACTTCCGTTATGTTCTTGCTGTCGCCAGCCTCACCGTCGTCACTGCTTATCAGGTGTATCATCCATGAGAACATGTTCTGCCACCATGAGTGCTTCTGATGATCTTTGAGGTACTCGTAATAGGTAGTGTTGAGCGTTCCGTCCTGTTTGGCGATACGCACGGGGAAGAGTGTCACCTGAAAGTCAGTCGATGCCATCATGTCGGGGTACATTTTGGGGATGATAGCGTCTTGTGTCGCCATGTTTCCAAGGTTGATGCCCATTGTCGATGCCAACGAGCCTAGACCTCCTCCGGCGGTGGGTGAGCTGCTTTCGGGTGCCAGCTTCACGTTGCAAAGATAGTATCTGGGCACGGGCAGTATCACCAGACAGGTGAGGATGAAGGCTAGGGGCAATGTGATGAAGAAGTACTTCTTGCCTTTTCTGAGCTTACGCAGTATGTCGCCGATGTTGACTTCGCGTCGTGACGTGGCTCTTTCTTGTGCTTCCATGGATAGTCTACTGTGATAAATGTTCATGTTATTACATCGTCATGTCTGCATTCTCTCTTCTTTGCCGCCGATGTATGGACTGAATGGGAGTGAGCAGTGCGTCACTTGACGATGTTGGCAATGGTTGCGAGGATTGCTACGAGTGAGCTTCCAGCTGTGACGAGCGACATGGTTTCTGCAATTGTCATCTTGTTGAGAGACTTGGCGGGCACCACGATTTCGCTTCCTGGGCCGGGTTTGGCGTTGTGGCCTACCTTAGCCACAGTGCCGTTCATGTAGATGATGTAGGTATGGCTTTTCTTTGCTTTCGACGAGAAACCGCCGGCCTGATCTATGTAATAGCTAACGTTCTTGCCTTCATGGTAGCTTACGGTATTGGGGTACATCACCTCGCCGTTTATCTTCACGGTTCCGTTGTACTGCGGCACCACGAGCTTATCGCCCTCGCGCAACACGACGTCTTCTCTTCCGCCTGGATTGGCAAGTGCTTTGTCAAGTTCAATACCCACGGGGTAAGTGTCAGGTATTTCAAACTTCTTCACTTGTCTGCTGTTCTCGGTGTTATGAGGCATATTGGCAATGTTGCCTGTGCGCACTGCCAGCTCCATCATGTTGGTCTCAAACTCTTCCTGCTGCTTTTTGAGCACGGCTTCCATCCTGAGGCGCTCTTCTTCGTTCACCTTGCGTTCCAGACGTGCGCCTTTGGTGTATGCCAAGTCGCCTAGTCCACCGGCAGCAAGCACTAGGTCGGACAGCCTCGGCGTTTTCTTAGAAAGGGTGTATGTGCCGGCAAACATTACCTCTCCATCCACCAGAACATTGCGTTGCTGATAGGTACCGGGGCTCTTGCGCACGTAGACCTCGTCAAAGGGCATGAGGATGAAGCCCGGCTCGCCGTCAATGACGAAGCCGTCTTTCAGGGCAAAAGTATAGTTGCGTGCGGTGATGCTATCGTTGGTCAACGCTTTGGGATTGGTGATGCGGCGTGCCACGTCAACCTTTACCGTGGATGCTTTGTCGGTGAGTCCACCGGCTTGCAGCACCAAGTCTTCAAGGGTCTCGTTGGCGGCATATTTGTATACGCCCGGATAGTGCACTTCGCCATGGATGGTGAGTGTCTGCTCCACCATCATCTCCTGTTTGGTAGGAATGAAGAGCACATCGTTGGGCTTCAGCGCTATGTCGGGCACGTTGCCGTCGAGAATGCCCTGCACATCCACCTGCACTACTTCCAATGTGCGGTCCTCACGCATACGGTGCATCACAGCATGGTTGGTGAAGGCATCTTCTTTCAGTCCTTCGGCAGATGTTATCAAGGTGCGTACACTGTTGATACCGTCGCCCACCTGATACATACCGGGGCGGAACACGGCGCCTTTTATCTCCACGCGATTGTCGAAGCGAGAGATGATGCTGTCCACATATACGGAGTCTTCGTCAGAAAGATGGAAGGCGCTCATATCAAACTCTTCCACATTGTAGATGGAGTATTGTCTTCCAGTCTTGCGTATGAGGCGCACTGCCTTGGTGTAGGCGTCGCCAGTGTATCCGCCGGCATACTTCAGCAGGGTGGCTACGCTCTCATTCTTGCGCATTTCGTAGTACATGGGGCGCTTCACCTTACCCGTTACATTCACCAGACAGTCGTACGAGCCCACGTATATGACGTCATTGTCCTGCAGATGTACGTTGCCTGAGCGTCCGTTGAGAATAAGATCGTACACATCGACGTTGGCTATCACCCGTCCGCCGCGATGTACCTTGATGTTACGCAGCGTTCCGATGTCGCTGATGCCTCCTGCCATATAGAGGGCGTTGAGCGGTGTAGCAAAGGCAGAGATAGTGTAGGTGCCAGGAGTCTTAACTTCACCATATACATTGACGGTGATGGAGCGGGTCTGGCCCACGGTAAGACGAATATTGGAGTTGCTGTAGCGCGACCCTATCTGTCTGCGCAGCTGATCATTTGCCTGACTGGCTGTAAGTCCGCCGATATTGATGGGACCGAATCCCTCTATGATGACAGTGCCGTCGGGCGACACGGTACCCTTCACCGAACGCTGCGAAGCGCCAAAGATATCGATGAACACTTCGTCGCCAGGACCGATGATATAGTTGCGCGGTGTGGCGATGTTCATGGCAGGTTCGAAGCTCAAATTCTTATTGTTGAAGATGTTACGGCCGAACACTTTCTTCTTGTTCTTGTCGCGTTCCACCTGCTTGAGCAACTTTTCGTACATAGCAGCGGTGTCTTGCGGCAGCCAGTCGTCCATCTCATCCATCATCTGCAGGTACTCTTCATCATTCTCGTCAAAGGAGTGAGCCACACGACGGTCGGTTTCCTGCAGTCGATAGTCGGAATATTTGTCCTTGTCGTCCCTATCTTGGTAGTCATCGAAGGGCGAACGCTGACTCTTCTTGTCACCAGGTGTGGCATAGGGCTTTCGCGTGCGGTTGTCTTTGCCGTTGAGCATACCCAACCCCTGATCGTCCTGACCACGCTCAAACTTCTTTCTGACACGCTGTATCTGGGTCACGTTAACACCGCGTTGGATGAGCTTGGTGACAATCTGCGACTGCGAGGAGCCGCTACGGGTCTCACGTATGATGAACTGAAGCACCTGATCGTCAGTCATTCTGGACTGCGCCTGTATGCCCATGCTGAATACGAGAAATCCTGTCAGGATAAACAAAAACTTTTTCATGTATTGAAGAGTGGTGTTATGTTACTGGTTATTGTTGTATGTAAGCTTTCAGAAGTTCTTACCTCTCAGCATCCGGATGAATGTGGTCCACAGTATTTGTGCATCCAGATAGAGAGAACGGTTTTCCAGATAGCGGATGTCCATGTCAAGACGCTTCAGCATCTTCTCCATGGTGTCGGTATATCCATTGTAGAGTGTCGCCTCCGATGTGAGACCGGGACGCATCTCATAGATGAGTTCGTAGCGCGTGGTGTGCTGCAAAATCTGATTGATGAAATACTGACGCTCTGGGCGCGGACCTACCAGCGACATATCACCACGCAACACATTCCACAACTGCGGCAACTCGTCGAAGTGGCGGCGTCGAAGCCAGCCTTCGAAAGAGGAACCGTACTCCTGACTCGTATGCGGAAGCAGCCGCGGACCATTGGCTTCCACCTCACTGCTCATCGTACGGAATTTCAAAATCTCAAAGGGTTTGCCATCTTTACCTATGCGCTCCTGGCGGAATAGTATCGGACCATTATGCTGCAAATAAAGACGGAAAGCTATATAGGCCATCAAAGGCGAAGCCAACAGCAGTCCTATCAGGGAGCACAGGATGTCGACACCCCGCTTCACCCCGAGCGAAAAGCTGTTCATCGCATCATGGCGCTGCTTGATTCCTAACTGTCGTTTCATATTCTATGGAGGACAACTCGCACGCATACGCGCGCACTGTTCCATTAATAATAACCGCAAAAGTGGCACTTTTATTGCAATCAACACACATTTTTTCACCTAAAATGTAGCTACAACGCAAAAAAAGCTTACCTTTGCAAGTGGTAAAAAGCGTTACCACGCTTCCCCACCCTACCCGATTTGTTTCGGGGCTGACCGGATTTGACGGCAAGCCGGAGTGAGGTGTAAGCACGCGGAGCAGTGTATGTTCTCTCCTTAAACAGAATGTACAGAAAATTAATTGGCAACAACAGATTTGCTCTCGCTGCTTGATCGAAGAACAGTAGATCGGCTCAATCCCACTACTAGGTAGAGGGACGAGACATCGCTCAAGGATTCTTTTTCCGAAATGCCTTGATTCAGCGGTGCTCGCAATTCGGAAATAGTGGCATCAGGTCTCGATGATGTCATGAAACTTCAGAGACTAAGGCAACGGTTGGTGGTCCGGGTCTTGCCGTTGCTCGAAAACTCAAGGCCGGAATAAGCGTGTAGAAAGCATCTTGTTTCCTTGTTCGGACGAGGGTTCGACTCCCTCCAGCTCCACACAGCACTCCGCTCGGGCGGAGATTTTCGTGAGCTCTCACCCTCGTGAGGGCTCTTTTGTTGTTCTATACTTTTTCTCTTAACTCATTATGAGCAACAACAGACTCATCTGCATGGCTAAATGGCAACGGAAATGGCTTTCCATCATAGCACCGAACATGCACGGATGGCAGACAAAAGGAGAACGACATTGGTGTGTGGGTTTTGCCCAATGGCGAGATGAAAGGACAACGACTACAGGATGACAGGGCTGCAAAAAGGCAGCGGACGGTGCCTATCGGCGGCACGGAAAAGCCCTGCGGCAGCCCGGGTTGGTTTCACTCAGACTGTCGCAGGGCTTATAGGTGAAAGGGTTAGCGTGTTCAAAAGCTCTCAAGCCATCCCTGCAGTTCCATGAGCAGCTGCATGTGAAACTTGAATCCGAGCGATGAGCCCCATCCGTGTCCGCCAGTGGGCCACACATGAAGGCTTGCCGGCACGTCGTGACGGTAGAGTTCGGTGTAGTAGTTCACGCCATTGGCAGGCTGAACGCTCTCGTCGTCGTCGCACAACACGATAAAGGCACGCGGTGTTACACGACTGACATGCAGGTCATTGCTGTACTGTTTCTCTTTCTTCTCTTTGACATTGGAACCGAGAAGATTGTCGTGTGAACCCTGATGGGTGATACCCGACAGCATGGTTATAACGGGATATAACAATATTTGGAAGTTGGGCTTGGCATGTCCTTCTCCGCGTGTGGCGACATATGATGCCAGATGACCGCCTGCCGAGGCTCCCATGACGCCGATGTCGTTGGGGTTGACGCGCCACTCTGAGGCAAACTGACGCATCACGCGCATCGCTTCCTGGCCGTCCTCGAGGGGTACTTCGGGTTTGCCGTGGGGCAAACGATACTTCAGCACGGCAGCCGTGATACCCTGGTTGTTGAAATATTCAGCCCAGTCTGTGCCTTCGCTCTTCATGGAGACGCCTGCATAGCCACCGCCAGGGCAGATGAGTACGGCACGGCCTGTGGCGCGCTTGGGGTTAGCTACATAAACGTAGAGACTGGCGGTATCGTTTTTCACACTACTCTTGTGGGGTGCGCCCTTGGGCCACAGGTCTATCTTGACCACTTGCTGAGCCTGAGCGGTAAGACCTGCGAAGGCTAAAAGGAGAGTGAGGAGAATGTGTTTCATGATGGTTGGAAGTTTAGGTTTTACTATTGTAGAATGCTTTTGCATCCAATTGGGTTGCAAAGTTAGATATTTCTTCGTAACATTGCAAATTGTCTGAATGCAAACTCTTTTTTCATGAGCGAACTTCTTGCTTCCTACCATTTCTGTCCGCATTGCGGCAGTGCCGATTTTGCCATTTCTGGCATCCGCAGCATGCGTTGCAGGGCTTGTGGCTATGAGCATTTTGTCAATGCCAGCGGTGCTGTGGCAGCATGGATAACCAATCGTGCGGGCGAGGTGTTGGTGTGTCGGCGCCGTTTCATGCCGGCAGCAGGCACACTCGACCTGCCAGGAGGCTTTATCGAGCCGGGCGAGACGGCAGAAGAAGCGGTGTGCCGTGAGGTGATGGAGGAGACACACCTGCTAGTACAGGCACCGCGTTATGCATTCTCACTGCCCAACAGCTATGCCTTCAGCGGCAGTGTCATACCCACCATCGACCTCTTTTTCCGGTGTCGGTGTTCCGATAGCCGCCCGCTCATTGCCGACGATGACGTGGAGGGTTGCCTGTGGATGCCCAAAGCACACATCAACCCAGCAGCTTTCGGACTGCACAGCGTGAGCAGAGGCGTGGCAATGCTGCTCCGACAAGAGGACGAAGAGAACACGTAAACGGCACACAGATTGATAAAAACCTTTATATAAATAGGGTGAACGTGAAAGATTTTTTACTTTTGCGCCCGAAAAAACACCTCCCCACTGCGGGAAACATGTTTAAAAACCCTTACAAATCCTATGTCATCAAACAACTTAGTAATAGTAGAGAGTCCTGCAAAAGCAAAGACCATAGAGCGTTTTCTGGGTGACGACTTCAAAGTTACCTCCAGTTACGGACACATACGCGACCTGAAGACGAAGGGTCTGAGCATTGACGAGGACACCCTGCAGCCCGACTACGAGATACCCGCTGACAAACAGAACATTGTATCCTCCCTACGCAGTCAGGCAGCCAAAGCCGACAAGGTGTGGCTGGCATCCGATGAAGACCGCGAGGGAGAAGCTATCTCATGGCACCTGTGCGAAGTGCTGGGACTGGACAAGCAGAACACCAACCGCATCGTATTCCACGAGATAACCCCGTCGGCAATACTCGACGCCATAGAGCACCCTAGACACATCGACATGAACCTTGTCAACGCTCAGCAGACACGACGCATACTCGACAGAATTGTAGGTTTCAAACTCAGCCCGGTGCTCTGGCGCAAGGTGAAACCGTCACTCTCAGCTGGTCGTGTGCAGAGCGTGGCAGTGCGTCTCATAGTGGAACGCGAGCGCGAGATACAACACTTCCAGCACGAAAGTTTCTACCGTCTCTACGCCACATTCCTCGTTCCTTCCAACAAGAAGGGCAACCCCGTGGAACTGAAAGCAGAGATTGTGCGCCGCTTCAACAACCGCGAAGAGGCTCTCGGCATGCTCGACATCTGTCAGGAAGCCACCTTCGCCGTGAGCGACACGCAGCGTAAGCCCCTCAAGCGGTCGCCGGCACCTCCTTTCACCACATCAACACTACAGCAGGAGGCAGCACGACGACTGGGATTCTCCGTCAGCCAGACCATGCGTGTGGCACAGAGACTTTACGAAAGCGGACGCATCACCTACATGAGAACCGACAGCGTCAACCTCTCCCGCCTATGCCTCGCCGACAGCAAGACTGCCATCGAGAACCTCTACGGCAACGAATACCACAAGGCGCGCAACTTCCAGACACGCACCAAGGGTGCACAGGAGGCACACGAAGCCATACGTCCTACCAACATGGCCAACACGGAGATAACAGGTACACAACAGGAAAAACGTCTCTACGAACTCATCTGGAAACGAACCATCGCCAGTCAGATGAGCGATGCACAGATAGAGAAAACCATTATGGACATAAGCATCTCGGGATCTGACGAGGTGTTTGTGGCAATGGGGGAGACGGTGCTCTTTGATGGTTTCCTCAAAGTATATCACGACACCCCCGACAGCAACGCAACGACTGCCAACGCAACGGCCACGCTGCCCGTCATCACCACGGGAACAATGCTTACCGACAAGGAGATTATTGCCATCGAGCGATTCACACAGGCACCACCGCGCTACACCGAAGCAAGCCTGGTACACAAGATGGAAGAACTCGGCATAGGGCGACCCTCCACTTACGCCCCGACCATTTCCACCATACAGCAACGCGAATATGTGGTGAAGGGCGAAAAGAGCAACGGAGGAAAGCCATACACCCTCTTCACCCTTGCCAACGGACGTATCAACGAAGAGACGAAAACCGACAAGGTGGTCAAAGAGAAGGGAAAACTCATACCAACCGACATCGGCATGGTGGTGAGCGACTATCTGCTGGACCATTTCCAACAGATAATGGACTACAACTTCACTGCCACTCTGGAACAGCAGTTCGACAACATCGCCGAAGGCAAAGCCGACTGGAAAGCTGTGCTGCACGAGTTCTACGACCACTTTGCCCCACTCGTCACCGAGACGCTCAACAGCCGCGACGACCATAAGGTAGGCGAGCGCGTGCTTGGCACCGACCCGATAAGCGGACGCGAAGTATTGGTGAAGATAGCACGCTTCGGACCCGTCGTACAGATAGGCCATGCCGAAGACACGGAGAAACCCGCATTCGCAGACATTCCCCGAAACCTCAGCATGGAGGACATCACACTGGAACAAGCACTCGACCTTTTCAAACTGCCACGCACCCTCGGACAGTTTGAAGAAGCCGAAGTCGTCGTCAACACAGGACGCTACGGACCCTATGTAAAGCACAATGGCAAATTTGTGTCGCTCGAGAAGGACATGAACCCGCTCACCATCACACTCAGTACTGCCGTAGCACTCATAGAACGCAAACGACTTACCGACAGACAAAAGCATATTGCCACGCTGCAAGGCAACCCGCCCATAGAAATACTCAATGGCAGATTCGGACCGTACCTCTCTTGCGATGGAGTCAACTACCGAATACCCAAGGCGCAACATAAGACTGCCGCACAACTCACCTACGAGCAGTGTCAGGAAATCATCAACGCCTCGACAAAGAAGCCTGCAGAGAAGAAAAAACGTACAACCACCAGCAAGCGGAAAAAGTGATGCCCGAGAGTCATAACGCATCCCCCGACATGGAACCAAGGCCCATCTCACGCATCATCTTCGTAGGATTCATGGGCAGCGGGAAAACAACCGTAGGCTATGCACTCGCCAAAAAGTTGGGATGGACCTACTATGACCTTGACTGGTACATCGAAAGCCGCTGGCATACGACCGTCACCAAGCTATTTGAACAACAAGGGGAAGAGCGTTTCCGACAGATTGAACACAACCTGCTGCACGAGATAGCCGAGTTTGAGCACGTCATCATAGGCTGCGGAGGAGGCACACCATGCCACTTCGACAATATGGACTACCTCAACAAGCAAGGATTGACCATATATCTACGGGCAACAGAGGAGGTACTGTACCACCATCTTATCACGGCACGCGTACAAAGACCGCTGTGGCACAACGTAAGCCCCGACAAACAACGAGAAACTCTACACCAACTGCTCCAACAACGCGAGCCTTTCTACCTACAGGCACAACACATTGTAGACATAAGTCCCACACAGGAACTATCCGACATGAGTTCAACACTCAACACCATCACCCACATCATTGAAGGAACAACAGCCCTATGAAGAAATGGACCATTGAAGATGCACGCGAATTGTACAACATCCGCGGCTGGGGAAGACCCTACTTCGACATCAACGAGAAAGGTAACGTCAGTGTCACACCCATCAAAGGAGAAGCAGGCATCGACCTCAGCGAGGTGATGGACGAACTGGCACTGCGCGATATCGGAGCACCTGCACTATTACGGTTCCCCGATATTCTTGATAGCAGAATCGAAAAGACCTTCGACTGCTTCTGCAAAGCGTCAAAAGAGTACCAATACAAGGGACAAAACTTCATCATCTATCCCATCAAGGTGAACCAGATGCAACCCGTGGTGGAAGAAATCGTCAGCCACGGACGCAAGTTCAACCTCGGATTGGAGGCCGGTAGTAAGCCAGAGCTGCACGCAGTAATTGCCGTGCAGTGCCAAAGCGACTCCCTCATCATCTGCAACGGCTATAAAGACCAGAGCTATATAGAACTGGCGCTGCTCGCACAAAAGATGGGAAAGCGCATATTCATCGTCGTTGAGAAACTGAATGAGCTCGACATCATTGCCAAGGCAGCCAAAAAGCTCAACGTGCGTCCCAACCTCGGCATACGCATCAAGCTGGCTTCCAGCGGCAGTGGCAAATGGGAAGAGAGCGGCGGCGACGCTTCGAAGTTCGGACTGACACCAGCTGAGCTGCTCGAAGCCCTCGATATGCTGGAGAAAAAGAACATGCAGGACTGCCTCAGGCTCATCCACTTCCACATCGGCAGCCAGATAACCAAGATTCGTCGCATACAGACAGCCCTGCGCGAAGCCGCACAGTTCTATGTGCAACTGCATAAGATGGGCTTCAACGTCGACTTCGTAGACTGCGGAGGCGGACTCGGTGTCGACTATGACGGAACACGCTCACCAAGCAGTGAAAGTTCGGTCAACTACAGCATACAGGAGTATGTCAACGACTGCATATATACCTTCGTAGAAGCTGCCAACAACGCCGGCGCACCACACCCCAACCTCATCACAGAGAGCGGAAGAAGCCTCGCTGCACACCACAGCGTGCTCGTCATTGACGTACTGGAGACGGCACGACTGCCGGAGATGAATGAGGAGTTTGAGCCCACTGAGGAGTCACACAAGCTCGTGAAGGACCTGTACGACATCTGGGACAACCTCAATACACGATCCATGCTCGAGGATTGGCACGACGCTGAGCAGATACGCGACGAAGCACTCAACCTGTTTAGCCACGGAATCATCGACCTTCAGACCCGAGCTGAGGTGGAACGCATGTACTGGAGCGTCTGCCGCGAGGTCAACACACTGGCTAAAAGTATGAAACATGTGCCGGAAGAGTTGCGCGGACTCGACAAGATGCTTGCCGACAAGTACTTCTGCAATTTCTCACTCTTCCAGTCATTGCCCGACTCTTGGGCGATAGACCAGCTCTTCCCCATCGTTCCACTGCAACGCCTTGACGAGCGTCCTACCCGTTCTGCCACGTTGCAAGACGTCACTTGCGACAGCGATGGAAAGATAGCAAACTTCGTAACCAACCGAAACATCGCCACCATATTGCCCGTTCACTCACCCAAGAAGAACGAAAGCTACCGACTTGGCGTATTCCTCGTAGGTGCCTATCAAGAAATTCTCGGCGACTTGCACAACCTCTTCGGCGACACCAACGCCGTTCACATCTCCATCAAGGACGGAACCTATCACATCGACCAAATCATCGACGGCGAAACGGTGGAAGAAGTGCTCAGCTATGTGCAATACAACCCCAAGAAACTGGTACGACAGCTCGAAATTTGGGTCACAAAGAGCGTCAAGCAGGGCAAGATAACCCTGGAAGAAGGCAAGGAATTTCTTTCCAACTACCGCTCAGGACTATACGGATACACCTATCTCGAGTAGGCAGTGGGCGAGGTACGCGGTGGAAAAGCTCACGAGTACGAAGATACTGTACGAGGAGCGAGGAGTAACCCTTCGGGAAAGGAGGGCATAAAGAGCGAAAGTATGAGCTGGTGGAGGCTGAATCATGCCTCACTGGGTGCCCTTGCAGTGCCAGAGAAATAACCAACTATCCATTGTCCATCATCAATTATCACATATTCCTATGCCACGTATTCCCTTGCTTGCGCGTATTCTCATCGCCATCGTGTTAGGCATTGTCCTCGGACAGTTTATGCCTATGGCGCTGACACGCATCTTTGCCACCTTCAATGCCATATTCAGCCAGTTCCTCGGTTTCATGATTCCGCTTATCATAGCGGGTCTTGTGGCGCCGGCCATTGCCGAAATAGGTCACAATGCGGGCCGCATGCTGCTCTCTACAGTAGCGTTGGCATATCTCGACACTGTCTTTGCTGCGCTCATAGCCTACTTCACCGGCAGTGCCGTGTTCCCATCGATGATAGAGAAGGTGTCGACGGCTGACATAGGCAACACCGCAGAGACTGCCATCGAGCCCTACTTCACCATCGGCATACCTCCGTTGCTCGACGTGATGGCAGCATTGGTGCTGGCATTCATCCTCGGACTGTGCATAGCATACATGGGACTGCCCACCCTGAAGGCTGTCTTCACCGAATTTCGGCAGGTCATTGTCAAGGTCATTGAACGTGCCATAGTCCCCTTACTGCCCCTATACATCTTCGGCATCTTCCTCATGATGACCGTCTCAGGACAAGTGTACCACATCCTTACGGTCTTCGCCATGGTCATTGTGGTCATCTTCTTGCTCCACATCTTCATCCTTTTCTACGAGTTTGTGGCAGCGGGCCTCATCACACGGCGCAACCCCTGGCGTCTGTTTGTTCGTATGTTGCCCGCCTACTTCACCGCTTTAGGCACATCGTCGTCAGCTGCCACCATCCCCGTCACGCTCCAACAGACGATGAAGAACGGTGTGAGCGAGTCCGTCGGCAGCTTCTGCATACCACTGTGTGCCACCATTCACATGCCGGGTTCTGCTATGAAAGTCACCGCCTGTGCCCTGACTATCTGCCTTATCAACGGCATGCCGTGCGACTTCGGGCTGTTCCTGCACTTCATTCTTTTCATAGCCATCATCATGGTAGCTGCTCCTGGTGTGCCGGGAGGTGCCATCATGGCGGCATTGGCGCCCCTGGCTTCCATACTTGGCTTCTCAGCAGACGACCAAGCACTCATCATTGCCCTCTACATAGCCATGGACTCCTTCGGCACGGCGTGCAACGTGACGAGCGACGGAGCCATAGCACTCATCATCCATAAGATTTTTGGCAAGACAACAGGCACACCGACGCCGCCATCAGCCGACGCCGGACAGCCTATTCCTGTCGAAAACCACGAAGCATGATAGACGAACGGGATTCGCGCCTCATACAGTGGCTTCGCTTTCCACTGATGGTGGGGGTGGTATTCATCCATACCGACCTGCGTGTTGTGCGCCCCGATCTCAACGGTCTGCCCCTGTTCAGCGAGACGATGGGTCTCTTCGTCGACTTCGTTTGCGGCGCAGCGGTTCCTCTTTTCTTCTTCATCTCTGGCTATCTGTTCCAGATGGGCTATGCCCGTCGCACCTATGTGCAGCACCTACGTCACCGATTGCGTACGCTGATACTTCCCTATGTGTTGTGGATAGTACTGTGTATAGCCATCGTTGCAGCTTGCCAGATGCTCGTACCGGGCTTCCGTCTGTTGCTGCATAAGGCCATTGCTGAATGTAGCGCGACCGATTTCCTGTGGATGTTTTGGGATGTGAGTCGGGCAACGGGTATCAACACAGACCAGCATGGACCGCTCGTCGGACAGTTCTGGTTCCTGCAATGTCTCATGGTGTTGACCCTTCTCATGCCGCTACTGCGCTGGCTGGTGCGCCGTCTGTGCGTCATCACCCTCGCAGTGCCGTTCATCGTCTATGCATGGGGACTGCTGCCACACTATCCAGGCATTCATGCAGGAGCATTGTTCTACTACACTTTGGGAATCGCCATAGCCACTCACCGTCCGCATTTAGCCCTATGGCTGCGACAGTGGGGATGGACGGCACTGCCGATATTCCTTATATTATATATAGCCAAGCACCACTTGCTTCCTCAGTTGCCCGATGCTCTATGGGCAGTGGAGACCTTGCTCATGGTTATGGCTGAATTGTGGTTGGCTGAGCGGTGGGTAAGCCGTCGGCATGCGGGCAACGGACAGCTTCCATCAAGCGTCGCCTGGCTCGCAGCAAGCAGTTTTTTCCTCTTCGCCTCTCACCGATTCTTCACCGCCGTACTCACCAACTTGGCACGCAGCGGGCATCTTCCCCTGTCCTCTTCAACCATAGCACTGCTGAGCTACCTGCTCGGCTCGGCCGTCATCGTCGTGGTGTGCCTTGCCTGCTATGCCCTGATGCGGCGCTGCCTGCCACAAACGACACGCATTTTGACAGGCGGACGATGAGCGACCCGTATGCAGGAGCCTCCCTGTCAGCACACGACATCTGTCAATATCTTGTCCATTAGTCTCAGAATCCTTACCTTTGCATGCAGCAATTAAAAAAAAATATAGTATGAAGCGTTGTTTTCATTTGTTTACACTCTCTTCTATCCTCATGTTGGCTTTCACTTCGTGCAAGCACAACACCTTCACCATAGAAGGAAGTATCACGGGAGCCGCCGACTCGGTGCTCTACTTTGAACAGATGGGCATCGACGGTCCTCAGATTATCAGCGAAGTGACGCTCGGTGCAGACGGATCGTTCTCCTTTGAGGGCGATTGTCCGGAGGCTCCAGAGTATTTCCGCCTGCGTATAGCCGACGAATGCATCAACCTGTCGATCGATTCCATCGAGACTGTCACCGTACAAGCTTCCTATCCGGGCATGGCAAGAAAGTATACGGTAGAAGGTTCCGACAACTGCGTCAAGATTCAGGAACTCACCCTTATGCAACTCGACCTTGAACAGCGTGCCAATGCCATCATGCAGTCGCCCACGCTGGGCGTATATGCCGCCGAAGACAGCATTGATAAGGTGGTGGAAGAATACAAGAAGAAAATAGTGTCCGACTACGTGTTCCGCGAGCCCATGAAGGCGTACGCCTATTTCGCCCTCTTCCAGACCCTTCGAGTGGGCAACAGCATGCTCAACATCTTCAATCCGCAACGCAATGCCGACGACATCAAGGTGTTCGGAGCCGTTGCCACTACCTGGGACTCTTACTATCCCAACTCTTTGCGCACCCAAAACTTGCACAACATCACCATAGAGGGGCTTAAGGATGTGAAGGTGAAGAAGAGTCGTGAAAAAGAGGTTGTCATCAATCAGGACACTGACGACCAAGCATCGCTCATCGACCTCAATCTCACCGATAACCGTGGCAACCAGCGCACACTGACGCAGCTCAAGGGCAAGGTGGTCGTGCTCGACTTCCACGCCTTCAGCGACAAAGGCTCCGCCAAGCGCATCATGCAGCTGCGCGACCTGTACAACAAGTATCACGCACAGGGGTTGGAGATATATCAGGTTTCACTCGACAAAGACATCCACTTCTGGAAGACTCAGACTGCCGCCCTGCCATGGATATGCGTCCACGACGACGGTTCGCACACACAGGCATACCTCGCCGTGGTGCAGAAGCTGCCCGCCGACTTTATCATCGGACGCGACAACAGCGTGCTCATAGGTCCAAACGAAATCACCGACTTGGAACAGGCAGTAGCAAAGGTCATGTAACCCACCCTCAGACGAGAAGCAGTCAGCCTACAAATAACAATGAGGACGACAGCCGATATGGCACTGTCGTCCTCGTTTTTGCACTATGCGGTCTCTCGGGGAATCGAACCCCGATCTAATCTTTAGGAGAGACTTGTTCTATCCATTGAACTAAGAGACCTTACTGTCGGGCAATACCTATTGTCCCAAAGCCCCGCAAAGGTCGGCAAAACTCAACAAAACACAAAGCAAAATACAAGTGTTTTTTACCAATAAAAGAAGAATAGAATACAAACTAATTAAAAAAGTTATATCTTTGTAGCCTATAAAAAACATGTAATTACAACAATTTCGATATGCTCACACACGATCAGACCCAATCTATTCTTCAACTCATTCACAAACAGGTAGTACCCGCCATTGGATGTACTGAACCTGCCGCCGTAGCGCTCTGCGCTGCCCGCGCGCGACAGCTGCTTGGCACCACACCGGAGCACATTGAGCTGTGGTTGAGCGCCAACATTCTGAAAAACGCCATGGGTGTTGGAATACCCGGCACCAACCGTGTGGGATTGCCCATCGCCATTGCCCTCGGCGTACTCATCGGACGCCCTGAACGCGAACTGGAAGTATTGTGCGAAATCACTCCCGAGGCGGTGACACAAGCCGAACAATTCATCAACGAGGGACGCATTAGCATCCATCTGGAAGAAAACGATCCCGACAAACTCTACATACGCGCTCTCGTCACCACCGGCGACAACGACGCTGAGGCCATTATCAAGGGCTCACATACCCATTTTGTCAGCGAACGGGCACCGGGACAGGCGCCACAAGCCACCGACAGCCAACCATCGGGCACCGACAGCCAGCCATCGGGCGACGATAGCTGCTCACCAGACCTCAACATGCGCATGGTGTACGACTTTGCCACGACAACACCCGTCGATGAGCTGCGATTCATCCTCGAAGCCAAACGCTTGAACGAGGCTGCCGCCGAAGATGGACTGCGCGAGAACCGAGGACATCAACTCGGTAAGACCATGTGCTCGCCACTCGGCAAAGGCATCATGGGCGACG
This sequence comes from uncultured Prevotellaceae bacterium, assembly GCA_900320845.1. Lineage (GTDB taxonomy): Bacteria > Bacteroidota > Bacteroidia > Bacteroidales > Bacteroidaceae > Prevotella. The sequence continues at coordinate 53,607 of ONTS01000012.1, forward strand.
GCATTTTTTCCAAAATACTGTCGAAGACCAGCTGCGCCTGCGACGCACGCATGTCGGGAGCCATGGTATCGGTGATGACCAACAGCGGCAGCGGAAACCAAGGCATCTGCACCACAATGCCCGTCGTTGTCTTTGCCGAAGAAAACCACAACACCGAGGAAGAGCTCATCCGCGCACTCATACTGAGCAACCTCACCGCCATATACATCAAACAACACCTCGGTCCCCTCTCAGCCCTGTGCGGCTGCGTGGTGGCAAGCACAGGCAGCAGCGTAGGCATCACACTGCTCATGGGAGGCAATTACGAACAGATATGCTACTCGGTGAAGAACATGATAGCCAACCTCACCGGCATGATTTGCGACGGAGCCAAGCCCAGCTGTTCCCTGAAGCTCACCACAGGTGTAAGCACAGCGGTGATGAGTGCCATGATGGCGATGCAACACAAGTACGTGAGCTCGCTGGAAGGCATTATCGACGACGATGTCGACCAAAGCATACGCAACCTCGTAGCCATAGGCAGAGACAGCATGAACGCCACTGACCGCTGTGTGCTTGACATCATGACACATAAAGGCAACAAACCATCTGCCAACAAGGGATAACACCGCCCGACAATAAGTACCCAACATATATCTAACACCAACAAAAACACACCATGAAACGTTTAACCACCATATTATTGTTCGCCCTTCTGGCATGGTTGCCTGCCGTTGGCCAGATGTCCAACCCTGTGCGCTTCACCGTGTCGCAGAAACAGACTGCTCCCGACGAACTCACCCTGACCTTTACGGGTAAGATTGATCCGGGATGGCACGTCTACAGCACACGTCTGCCAGCTGGAGGACCCACCTCGGCTACCCTCACCACAGAACAGAAGAGTGGCGCCGAGCCGAAAGGAGCTCTCATCGCCAAAGGTAAGGAGCAGAATGTCAACGACAAGGTGTTCGGCATGCAGGTGCGTTACTTCGAAAACAATGTCACATTCATTCAGAAGTACACCCTCAAAGGCGGTCCCTACACCGTGAAAGGCTACCTGGAATACGGTGCCTGCGACGACGAACAGTGTCTGCCTCCTACAGCGGTGGAGTTCAACTATAGTGGAAAGGCGGATATACCATCCGACAAAGACGGCAAGGAAGAAAAAGAAGCTGAAGAGGAGGAGACCTCGATACTGTGTGCAGCTGTCGACAGCACCGAAAATGCCGACAGCGTGCCACAGGCACTGGCTCCACACTCATCGCAGTGGTGGCAGCCCGTAGGCGAGGAGCTGAGGGCTCTCAGCGGAGAGAAAACAACCGACCGCACACTGCTCTACATCTTCCTGATGGGATTTCTGGGAGGTCTTCTCGCCCTGTTCACACCCTGTGTATGGCCCATCATACCCATGACGGTGAGTTTCTTCCTCAAGCGTTCTAAAGACCGTAAGCGTGGCATACGCGATGCTTTCACCTACGGAGCCAGCATAGTGGTCATCTATCTGCTGCTGGGCGTGCTTGTCACCGCACTGTTTGGTGCCGACACCCTCAACCACCTGTCCACCAATGCGGTGTTCAACATCCTGTTCTTCCTCATATTGGTAGTCTTTGCGCTGTCATTCTTCGGCTGGTTTGAGCTGAAGCTGCCTTCCAAGTGGGCTGACCGTGTGGACACTAAAGCCACGCAGACCACCTCATCGCTGCTCAGCATCTTCCTCATGGCATTCACCCTGGCACTCGTCAGCTTCTCATGCACAGCTCCTATCGTAGGACTGTTGCTCGTCGAAGCTTCCACATCGGGCAACTGGCTCAATCCTCTCATAGGCATGCTGGGATTTGCTTTGGCTCTGGCACTTCCCTTCACACTCTTCGCCCTCTTCCCATCATGGCTGAAACAGGCGCCGAAGTCGGGAAACTGGATGAATATCGTGAAGGTTTCGCTCGGCTTTATAGAGTTGGCATTTGCGCTGAAGTTCCTCTCCGTTGCCGACCTGGCTTACGGTTGGGGCATCCTCGACCGCGAAGTGTTCCTCAGTCTGTGGATAGCCATCTTCTTCCTACTCGGCCTCTACCTCATCGGCGTACTGCGTTTCCAGAGCGACGGCGAAGAACGTCGTGCCATGCCGGTACCCTGCATTATGCTGGGTATGCTCTCATTGGCATTCACCATCTACATGGTTCCCGGCCTGTGGGGCGCACCTTGCAAGGCAGTGAGCGCCTTTGCACCGCCCATGACAACACAAGACTTCAACCTTAACAACCATGTGGTGCACGCCGCTTACACCGATTACGACGAAGGCATGGCAGCCGCAGCACAGATGGGCAAACCCGTGCTGCTCGACTTCACCGGACACGGATGTGTCAACTGCCGAAAGATGGAGGCAGCGGTGTGGACCGACCCCGCAGTGGCTAAGTGTCTGTCGGAAGACTATGTGCTCATCTCCCTCTATGTAGATGACAAACGTCCGCTGCCCGAGCACATACAGGTGACCAGCAACGGGCAACAGCGTACCCTGCGCACCATAGGCGACAAGTGGAGCTACCTCTCAGAGCATAAGTTCGGCCAGCTGTCGCAGCCCCTCTACGTAGCTCTCGACAACGAGGGACGACCCCTCACACGCTCCTTCGCATACAAAGAGGATGTGGCAGACTATATGCAATTCCTCAACGAAGGTCTGCAACAATACCGCGAGGGCAACACCGCCACCACGAAATAGCCCGTCTGGCATGCTATAGAGTGCCACAATACATACAAAAGCCCCAATCCACATACGGAAGGATCCATGCTTATCCTTAAAGAGAGCTTCATCTGTCCCGTAGATGGGGCTGAAAGAAAAGCAAAATCAGTGATATTGGTCAGCAATATCACTGATTTTGCTTGCTCATTGCACTGCTTTCGGGAAAGGAATAGGGAACCATGACAAGGCATTGGGGTAGGCTCGTCTGCGGGCGTTGTTCTTTTGTCAGCTCAGGGGGCATGATGTATGCTGCCGACGCGAGCCAATGAGGAGGACAAAGGAGAAAAAGACAACCTGCCATAGGATACGAAGACATCTCATAACTGGTAGTTTTTAGTCAACGATATTGCACTGATGCCATGGACTTGGCAGCCACAAAAAAAGCGTCCGAAAATGAACGCTTTGCACATAGGTCTGACAAGGTCTTGACTTATTTTTATTTCATATTCTGCAGGAAAAACGCTGCATCTTCATAGCTGTCAAAATCAGCAATGATATGTAAATCATCTATATGATAACATGTTGGCACATCGTACCCCATATAATTTCCGTATTCGTCAAAATCGGCATAGCTGAACACGCGGAACATCCCATGACCGTCATAGGCGACGAAACAACGTTCGTATGTGGTTTCCGGTTCCGCATCATTCACAGACTCTTTTCGCCATTTTTGAAGTTAGGACAGGGCTGATTCTACTAGTTTCTTCATATCGTGTATTATATTGTCTTCGTATTATCTTTCCCTAAAAATATCAGGAAGGCATTAAAAATGCAGCCAGAAATGACCGCATTATATAGTTGGTTGGTGTCAACTGCTATACCATGGTTGGACGGTATGGTAAGATGGCTGCCGTTTACGGCTTGGTGTCTCCCTCGATGTAGTTTTCAAGGAAGAGGTGTTGCCCGTCGAATACGGCATAGGTGAACTGTGTTATCCAGTCGCCGAGCATGAGCAGTCGTGTGCGCTCGTTGAGGGGGAGGTCTATCTGCACATGACGGTGGCCGTAAAGGAAGAAGTCGATGTCGGGATGTGTCTGCAGGTAGTCCTTGGAATACTTCACGAGGTACTCCTTCTCTTCTCCGAGGAATGGTGTCTCGTATCCGTCAACGCGTTTCTCGCGGCTATGTTTTGCCCATCGGTAGCCCAGCCATAGTCCCCAACGGGGGTGGATGGTGTTGAGCAGGAACTGGCAGAGGCGGTTGTGGAATAACTTTCGCAGTGTCTGGAACTTGCGGTCGGGGTCGCCCAGTCCGTCGCCGTGAGCCAGATAAAATATCTTGTCGGCTATCTCGGTGGTGAGTGGCTTGCGATGGAGTATCACTCCGCACTCGCGCTCGAGGTATCCATAGGTCCACAGGTCGTGATTGCCAGTAAAGTAGTGTACTTCAACGCCGTGGTCGGTCAGCTCGGAAAGTTTGCCAAGGAAGCGTGTAAACCCTTTAGGCACAGCCAGTCGATATTCGTTCCAAAAGTCGAACATGTCGCCGAGCAGGTAGACAGCCGACGCTTTGTCCTTGATTTCGTCGAGGAAGCGTACGAGGCGACGTTCCTGTGTGCGCTTGTGATTCACTGCCCAGGAGCCGAGATGGGCATCGGAAAGGAAATATACATTTTTCATGTGAAAGAAGGGGTGTCTGGTTAGGAGGGCGTTCTGCGTGCGTTCATACTCGAACACGCATCATGCGCAAAGTAGCCATCGACCCTTGTGCGTGGGTTGAGGGGCGGTGTGGAGGGCGGAGGCGTTCAGAAGTCGTAACCTAGTTCTACGCGTGCCTCCTCGCTCATCATGCTGAAGTCCCATACGGGATCGAACACGAGGTTGACATTGGCGCACTTCACCTCGCTAAGGCTTTCCACCTTGCTCTGTACGTCGCCCACGATGTAGTCGGCAGCGGGACAGTTGGGGGCGGTGAGGGTCATGTCGATGTTTACGGTGTAGTCGTCAGCCACTTCTATCTTGTATATCATACCGAGGTCCCATACGTTGACAGGCATCTCGGGGTCGAAGACGGTCTTGATGACGTCGACGATGCGTTCTTCTATCTTACTACGTTCTTCGGGTGTCATGGTTATAGAGATGATGTTGCTGCGCACCACTTATGACGGATGCGCGGTGTCTGATGGTGTGATGTGCGCTCAGTCTTGCAGTCGCATGAATGCCTTGGGCAGGTATTCTACGATGTCTGAGGCTATGAGACTTTCTTGTCCTTTGTCTTTTGCGGCAAGGTCGCCTGCCAGTCCGTGTACATACATGCCCACTTTGCATGCCTCGGCATGTCCGTATCCGCGTGCGAGGAGGGCTGTGATGATGCCTGTCAGCACGTCGCCGCTGCCTGCCGTTGCCATTCCTGCATTACCGGTACTGTTGAATATCACCTTACCGTTGGGCATACACAATGCCGAGCGATGTCCTTTCAAGATGATGTATGCCTGCAGGTTTTGTGCCATTTCGGAGGCTTGCATCAACCGTTCGTAGTCGTTGCTGCTTGTTGTGCCGTTGAGGCGGTCAAACTCGGCGACATGTGGGGTGAAGATGATGTGTCGGGGCAGCTGTTGCAGCCATGCCTGGTGGTTGGCGAGGATGTTGATGGCATCGGCGTCAAGCACCATTGGCACATGTGTTCGGCGTATCTGTGAGATGAGGGCTATGGCAGTATTCTCAGCCTGCCCCAGTCCAGGACCCATGCCTACGGCATCGTAGTATTGTGCATCGACGGCTTCGGAAAACTTTGTCTCTTCCAGGTCCATCTGTACCACCGCCTCGGGCACTGCCATCTGCATGATGGGATAGTTGCGCTTGGGTATGTGAGTTACTACCTTGCCTATTCCGCTGCGCAGGCATGCCTTGGTGGCGAGCACTGCTGCGCCTGCCATGCCGTAGCTTCCGGCAATGAGCAGTGCGGTGCCCATGTCATGTTTGTTGGAAAAGGCGGGACGCGGCAGCAAAAGAGACGACACATCGTTCTCTTCCAGTATGGAGAAGTTGGTGGATATGCTGTCGGCCTTCTGGTCGCTCAGGCGTATATTGAGCACTTTCAGCTTGCCGATGTATTGCTGGTTGTCGGCAAAGAGGAAAGCCAGTTTGTTGTATTGGAAGGTGAGTGTCATGTCGGCATGCACCACGTTGGCTCCCACGGTGTAGCTGTTGTCCTCTGTCATGAGTCCCGACGGCATGTCGATGCTTATCACTGTGGCAGCCGACTGATTGATATACTTAGCCAATGCGGCGAAACCTCCTGAGAGGGGTTTCTTCAGTCCAGTGCCAAAGAGTCCGTCAATGACGAGGGTGATGGCATCAAGCTTGGGCGGGTCAAACTCGTTAGTCACCTCGTGGAACTTCTTCATCCTGCGGTTGTCGCGCAGACGCTGACGGTTGATGTCACACTCTTCCGAAATCTTACCCGACACGTTGAACAGGAACACCTCTACATCATAGCCTTTGTCGGCGAGCTGTCGTGCTACTGCCAGTGCATCGCCTCCGTTATTGCCAGGACCGGCAAAGACAACGACGGGCGTCTGCGTGCTGTATTCAGCTGTAATGGTTTGTACTACGGTAGTGGCGGCACGCTCCATCAGGTCGATGGGATGGATGGGCTCGTGCTCCATAGTATAGTGTTCAATCTCGGAAATCTGACTGGCGGTAAATATTTTCATAATCTACTAGAGGTAAATGACAATAGCCTATTGATGCAAAGGTAACTACTATTCTCCATCGGCTGCCAATAATTAGGCTTTTTTCTTGCTTTCTGCGCACATCAAGGTGTAAATAGAGGACAGCGGCACGAGTCTAATACGTATATAAAATAGGATCTGGAAACGCATTGACAGCATCCAGACCCTATATGGACTTCTATGTAGTGCTATTCGCTGTTTGAACGCTTACGCAGCAATGTCTCGTCAGTTGACAACGTCGGTAGTCTTGCGCTCCGTTGATGTCGGAGCCGGACGAGTGGAGGTGGCATTATTGGTTTTAGGACGAGGACGACTCACTGCCGGACGGGTAGAAGTTGAGGTGTTTTTGTCAGGGCGGGGCTGAGCTATTGCCGGACGGGTGGAAGTTGAGGTGTTTTTGTCAGGGCGGGGCTGAGCTATTGCCGGACGGGTAGAAGTTGAGGTGTTTTTGTCAGGGCGAGGCTGAGCTATTGCCGGACGGGTAGAAGTTGAGGTGTTTTTGTCAGGGCGAGGCTGAGCTATTGCCGGACGGGTGGAA
>ONTS01000010.1 GCA_900320845.1 uncultured Prevotellaceae bacterium
GAATCTGCATAACAGTATCAACCATTAAATAGTATTTCGGGTGCAAAAGTAGACAGTACATTCCGAAACCTTGGTGCGCATATGTTACATTTAAGAATCATTAACAAAAAAACGTCATTTCCTGCCATTCTTACCACCATTTTGCAGTAGTTTATGCATTTTGACGACAGAAGGACATAGATAAGACAAAAGACAGAAGGGAGATAACATAGGTCAGAAGAAAAGGACAAAATATATCATTTTGTCTAAAACTCACGTTTTCGCTCCTTTTCGTTCCTCGCGCGCGCGTATATTATATAATGGTGTAGTCGGTGCCTTCGGGGCTTGTCGGGGTAAGGCGTCTTACTGTTTCGTCAATGATGAGTTGTCGTTCCACAGCATCGATTCGATACTTTGCCAGCATGGATGCCGACATGTTGAGCGTCTCTTCCAGCTTTTGGCGTGGCGACATATTGTCTTTGTGCGCTGTGACGGTGGCATAGTCCATCAGCAGGGGGATGGCCTCTCCCCTCTTGTTTTGTGCCCAAAGGCTGTATGCCATGTACAACATATCGTTTGGAGTCTTATCTTTTGACGACATAAGGGGCTGCAACGCCTGTATTGCCTGCTCTGAACGCTGACAGTGCAGCATCGTCCAGCCCAACATGCGTTGCACATCAGCATGATCGGGATAGCGGAAGCTCTGTTCGTAGACCACCTTCAGCGCCTCCTCCTCGCGTTGTTGCTCGAGGAGGCACAGCGTCAGACGCAACGCATAGGCGATGCTGTCGGGTTTTTGGCTATGCAAAATATCGTAGAGCGGACTGGCCTCCTGGTATTTTCCTTCGTGCAACAGGGCTCTGGCGAGAGCACTCTGCCCACGAACAGAGTCGGGCATGCGTTGCAATACCTCTCTCAATACAGGTATGCTGTCGCTCATCTGTCCCTGATGCTGCAGGGCGAGGGCATAGAACAGTTGTGTTTCGGCATCGAGTGTCGTCGCAGCCTGCTCCACCAAGGCTATAAGGGCCTCATATTGCTTCCTACGATAGAGAAATACTGCCAGTGATGTCATTGCGGCGGCATCGCTTTCAGTGAGACGATGGACGAGCAGAGCCTTGGCAGTGTTTTCCACAGCCTGAGGTGAGAGGGGTGTTTGGAACAGGTGATGGTCGCGATGGAGTTGGAAGAAGCGGTATAGATTCTGCAGATACATACGGCGTATGAAGGAAGGGGTATTCTTTTCGCCTTCCATGGGATTCTCCATGCCGAGGTCTGCTGTTTCCAGTGCCTCCATCATGTTGCCAGGCAGGTTGCGTATGGTCTGCCGTAGTACAAAAGCGAAGGAATATTTGTCGCTGTCGCAGAACGGTCCGCGTTTGAGCAGGCTCTGAATGAGCTGTGTTTCCTTTTCGTCGTTTCCCTTCAGCTGCTGCAGGGCGGGATGGTCGTACGTGAAGGGCATAAACCATACCGCCATATCGTGGAAGAACGGGAAATGTTTCATTTTGGAGAAGCCTCCGAAGAATACGTCGACGCCCTCTTGTTGCATGTTCATCATCTTCTGCATGCTTGCCTCCATCTCCTCCATACGTTCTTCATCAGCCTGCGGGTTGAGTATGTCGTTAAGGTCGTCGTCCTCGTCGCGTTCTGTCAGGATACCATCTTGCATGATGATGGGACTATGCTTGAGCAATGTGGGGATGATATCCTTTTGTATTTTACGGTTATCTTCTTCTGTAGACACGCAGTAGAATATCTGCATTTGCGTCTCCAGCATCTGCTGTCGCATGGTTTCGTCTGGCTCTACGTCCTCCTTTTGCTTCTGTCTGGTGGGTGGCGATGCCAGCAACCAGCCTACAAGGGCACGCTGCCGAAGATTCTCGTCGGTAGCTTGATAATAGACACTGCGCAGCGTGTTGGTTTTATGCTCGTCGTAAATCATGATAAGCGAGAGCGTGAGGGCGCTGACCATGACACAACTGTCGATGATTTCTATGGTAGGCGAGAGCATGAGCTGAACAAACTGTTCTTCTTCTTGCTGTTTCCATTGCCGCGAGAGCCACAGACGGAGGAAGAGCTTATTGAGATATTGGAAATGTTCGGTAGCATTGCCAGTGCCATCGGCATTGTCGCCGGAGAAGAACGGGAGGTCCAACGCTCCTACTGCCTGCCGTGCCACAAAGTGCTCCAGCTTCTGCCTCACGCTGTCGGCATCGCCCTTGATGGTCTTTGCCTGCGCCCAGTAGCCCACTATGGCTGGCTCGTAGTGACGATACCACTGCATCTGCATATCCTTTGCCAGATGATGTAACTGCATGGTGAGCTGTTGGTAGAAGTTGTTGCGCTGTTCGTCCTCATAGCCATTGAGAAGTGCGTCCGTCATGAGCTGCAACTGCACGCTGATGTTGTGCAACGGCTCGCTATAAGCAGCCAGTGAAGAAAAGCGCTCGATGATTTGGTGAGCTGTGTCAACTGCTTGGTGGAGCTGACCGGCGTCAATATGGCGTTGAAGCGCGAGAAATTGAGAGGGAAGCATAAGCGTAATTGGATAAAGGTTATTCCTTTCCGGAGGTTTCCGAAGGCTTAGTGGCATGGCGGTAGTGCTGATTCGGAATCTTTGCCACCAAATCTTTAGGCACCTTGGTCAGCCGACAGCACACGTCGGCATAGTGTGTCACGCCGTATTGGTTGATGGAGTCGATGGCTTGGTTGTATGCCTTTATAAAAGATGCTGTCCATTTGCTGAAGTCGGGTTTGTAGACATCGCCCATGCGACTTACGATGACTCCCAGAGGCTGGGTGGATTGGGTAGCGACATTGAGCACTTTATGCCCCCTTGCCAATGCCTGTGTAGTCTGTGGCTCAGCCATCCATGCTGCATCCATTGCACCTGTAAGGAGCATCTTCAGTCTTACCTGCACATCGTTGACCTGCACACGGAAGATAGTATTCTTGGCCTTCGCCTGCTTGGTCATGATGTCAGTGAGATGATCAGTGGCGGAATAGCGAGCCATGGCCACCATCTTGTCGCCCAGCTGGGAGATGTTGGTGAGACGCGCATTCTTGTTTGCCACCAGTGTCCAATGGGTATTGGTACTGATGAGGTAGTCGAGCTGTATACCTTTCTTCTTCATCCGTTCGGCACGTATAATGTCGGTGAAAGCCACCTGAGCGCTACCTCCTATCAAGGCGGTGTCAACATCCATCTGCGCATTGAGGCAAAGGAGGTTGACACGCACGCCATGGTTCTCAAACCAGCCCTTTTCGTAAGCCAACGCTATGGGCAAACAGTCCATGGTTGGGAGCACGGCGATGGTGAGTTGCGCCCGTGTAGAGGCGGTAACCCCCTGCCAGCGAACGCCATAAGGAGCATTGTCTGTGCCGGATGCAGCAGCATCGGAGTCTTGTTCCGCACCATCTTGATGCAGGAAAAAGAAGGCTGCAGCACCGAGTAGAACGACAATAAGTGCCGCAAGAAAGTATTGCCATTTTCGATTCATGTGGCAAAGTTAGTGTTTTTCACATATTATTTTATGCAAATAAAAGAAAACTCCATACTTTTGTAGACTAATAGCAAAGTATCCCTCTCATGGCGAAAGACAAAACAGCCTACGTTTGTTCCTCCTGCGGCTTTGACTCCAGCAAATGGCTTGGCAAATGTCCCTCCTGCGGTGCATGGAACACGTTCAAGGAAATTCGCGTGGCTTCCGACAGCGGCAGTCAGGCGGCGCGTCGTGCTGCTACAACGGTACGCAGTCAGGAGCCATCAGTGGGAGCTAAGTATCAGCGTCTGCGCGATGTACCCCTGCAAGAGACCTCACGCATAGACATGGGGGATGCCGAGCTGAACCGCGTGTTAGGCGGTGGACTGGTACCTGGCTCCATCGTACTGCTCGGCGGCGACCCAGGCATAGGCAAGAGTACCCTGATACTGCAAACGGTGTTGCACCTCGCCTCGCTACGTGTGCTCTATGTGAGCGGTGAGGAGAGTGCTCATCAGCTGAAACTGCGTGCCGAACGCATAGAACACGATGAGCAGAGCGACCCAGTGTTGCTGTGCGACACATCGCTGGAAACCATCTTCAACACCATTGAAGAGGTAAAACCCCAGCTACTTATCGTCGACTCCATACAGACCATTGCCACCGACACCATCGACAGTAGTCCCGGCAGCGTGGCACAGGTGAAAGAATGTGCCCAGGCACTGCTACGCTTTGCCAAAAGCAGCGGCATTCCGGTCATCATCATAGGACATATCAATAAAGAAGGTTCTCTGGCAGGACCTAAGGTATTGGAGCATATCGTCGACACAGTGCTTCAATTTGAGGGCGACAGGCAACACCTGTACCGTCTGCTGCGTTCCACAAAGAACCGCTTCGGCTCTACTTCGGAGATGGGCATCTACGAAATGCTAGGCAACGGACTGCGACAGGTGAGTAATCCCTCGGAGCTTCTGCTCAACGACGAGCACGAAGGACTGTCGGGTATAGCCATCAGCGCTGCCATAGAGGGCGTCCGTCCGTTCCTGCTTGAGACGCAGGCACTGGTTTCTACAGCCGCCTACGGCACACCGCAGCGCTCGGCAACAGGCTTCGACCAACGACGCCTCAACATGCTGCTGGCAGTATTAGAGAAGCGTATGGGCTTCAAACTGCCACAGAAGGATGTATTCATCAACATTGCCGGCGGGCTGCGACTGGCAGATATGGCAATGGACCTGAGTGTCATCGCTGCCATCTTCTCAAGCAATGTCGACATGGCAGTGGCTCAGGGATGGTGCATGGCTGGCGAAGTAGGACTGAGTGGCGAGGTGAGAGCCATTGGCAGAGTAGACCAACGCATAGCAGAGGCAGAAAAACTGGGATTCACCGATATCATCATCCCGAAATACAACATGACAGCCCTACCCCACCAGCCACGCAAGATACGCGTACACGGAGTGAGAAAGGTGGAAGAAGCACTGCGAATGCTCTTCCAGAATTGAAACGACAACACATATATTTATTAACGTAATACCCATTTTAAATTTTCAACAATCCATGATTAAAGACCAAGTTATTTTCGACCTTATCGAAAAAGAACATCAGCGTCAGCTGAAAGGTATGGAACTCATTGCCTCTGAGAACTTCGTCAGTGATCAGGTGATGGCAGCCATGGGCTCCTATCTCACCAACAAATATGCTGAAGGTTATCCCGGCAAGCGTTACTATGGCGGCTGCCAGGTGGTAGACCAAGTGGAGACACTTGCCATCGAGCGCATCTGCAAGCTGTTTGGTGCAGAATATGCCAACGTTCAGCCTCACTCTGGAGCACAGGCCAATGCTGCTGTGCTGCTGGCAGTGCTGAAACCCGGTGACACTTTCATGGGCATGAACCTTGACCACGGCGGACACCTCTCACACGGTTCTGCTGTCAACACCTCAGGCATACTCTATCATCCCGTGGGCTACAACCTCAACCGCGAGACCGGTCGTGTAGACTACGACGAAATGGAGAAGCTGGCACTGGAACACAAGCCCAAGCTCATCATCGGCGGTGGCAGTGCATACAGCCGCGAATGGGACTACAAGCGTATGCGCGAGATAGCAGATAAGGTTGGAGCCTTGCTCATGGTAGACATGGCACATCCCGCAGGTCTCATCGCTGCCGGTCTGCTAGATAACCCTGTTAAGTATGCCCACATCGTAACCTCCACTACTCACAAGACACTGCGTGGTCCGCGTGGCGGTATCATCCTTATGGGTAAGGACTTTGAGAATCCTTGGGGCTTGAAGACTCCGAAGGGCGTTACCAAGATGATGAGCCAGCTGCTCAACAGTGCTGTCTTCCCCGGACAGCAGGGTGGTCCGCTGGAGCACGTCATCGCTGCTAAGGCTGTCGCCTTCGGCGAGGCACTGCAGCCCGAGTTCAAAGAGTGGGCTAAGCAGGTGAAGAAGAATGCTGCCGTACTGGCTGAAGAGCTCGTAAAACGTGGCTTCGGCATCGTCAGCGGTGGTACAGACAACCACTCCATGCTCGTTGACCTGCGTTCGAAATATCCCGACCTCACTGGTAAGGTGGCAGAGAATGCTCTCGTAGCAGCCGACATTACCGTAAACAAGAACATGGTTCCGTTCGACACTCGCAGCGCATTCCAGACCTCTGGTATCCGCCTCGGCACTCCCGCTATCACCACACGTGGCGTCAAGGAAGACATGATGCCTCTCATCGCAGACCTCATCGAAGAGGTGCTTAACGCTCCCGAAGACGAGAACGTAATCGCAAAGGTGCGTGAAAAGGTGAACGCAACAATGAAGGACTATCCCCTCTTCGCTTACTAAGCCGAAGGCTATAGTCACATCATACTAAAAACAGCGCCACTCCATTCAGATGAAGTGGCGCTGTTGCTTATGTATTGATGGCTAACATCAATAGTTGTTTGCCTTCAACTCGAAGTAAGCCTGCGGATGATCGCAAACGGGGCAGATTTCGGGTGCGTCCTTGCCGACAACAATGTGTCCACAGTTGCGGCACTGCCAGATGCTGTCGCCTTCGCGTGAGAAAACAACACGGTCGTTGATGTTGGCGAGGAGCTTACGATAGCGTGCTTCGTGTTCGCGCTCGATAGCTATCACACCACGGAACTTTGCGGCTATTTCAGTGAAGCCTTCTTCCTCGGCTTCACGTGCCATGCGGTCATACATGTCGGTCCACTCGTAGTTTTCACCGTTGGCGGCAGCCTCGAGGTTCTCGATAGTAGGACGGATGCTACCGCCTTCGAGAAGCTTGAACCACATCTTGGCATGCTCCTTCTCGTTGTTAGCAGTTTCTTCAAAGATCGCTGCAATCTGCTGATAGCCATCCTTCTTTGCTTTAGCTGCCCAATAGCTGTACTTGTTACGTGCCTGCGACTCGCCGGCAAAAGCTTCCAGTAAGTTCTTTTCGGTTTTAGTTCCTTTCAAGTCTTTCATAATATTTGTATAAATTTAGTTGGTAGTTTATCCGTTGTGCTTCTTCATAATCTTAATCAGATCTATTACCTTGTGAGAGTATCCGATCTCGTTGTCATACCATGAAACCACTTTGACGAACTTGTCTGTGAGATATACACCGGCTTCAGCATCAAAGATAGATGTACGTGGGTCGCCCAAGAAGTCGCTGCTCACTACCATTTCGTCTGTATAGCCGAGGATGCCCTTCAGTTCGCCTTCAGAAGCTTCCTTCATAGCCTTGCAGATGTCCTCCTTGGTTGCGGGGTTCTTCAGGTTTACGGTGAGGTCGACAACAGAAACGTCCAGTGTGGGCACACGCATGGAGATACCTGTCAGCTTGCCGTCGAGCTCGGGAATAACCTTACCTACAGCCTTAGCTGCACCGGTAGATGAGGGGATGATGTTGCCAGAGGCTGCACGACCGCCACGCCAGTCCTTTGCTGAAGGACCGTCAACAGTCTTCTGAGTAGCAGTGGTAGAGTGCACGGTAGTCATCAAGCCAGTCTCAATACCGAACTTATCGTTCAACACCTTAGCGATGGGAGCCAGACAGTTGGTAGTGCAAGAAGCGTTAGACACAATTTGCTGACCAGCATACTTATCGGTGTTCACACCACATACGAACATGTCAGCCTGACGTCCGTCTTCACCCTTCTTTGAAGGAGCAGACAACACCACATATTTGGCACCGGCCTGCAGGTGCTTCTCTGCCTTGTCCATAGCGAGGAAGAGTCCGGTAGATTCTACAACGTACTCAGCTCCGACCTCGTCCCACTTCAGGTTGGCGGGATCTTTCTCTGCAGTGACGCGGATACGCTGTCCGTTCACGATGAGTTCGCTCTTCTCCATGTCTGCCTCCACAGTGCCGGGGAAGATTCCGTGCATGGTGTCATACTTGAGCATGTACGCCATGTAGTCTACAGAAAGCAGGTCATTAATACCTACTACCTGAACGTCGTTCTTGTTTGCATCTTCCATGGCTGAACGGAAAACAAAGCGGCCGATACGGCCAAAGCCATTGATACCGATTTTAATCATGTTGTTTAATTTGGATTTAAAGGGTTATTTTATTTAATTGTCGATATATTCGGTCTATCTGGGGTTAGTTTTTTCTGGAAATTATGCTCATTTGCCGTTAAGACACTCCCATCCGAAAACATTTTCTGCTTTGATTGCTGCAAAGATACAAAAACGAACTAACTTTGCAAACAATAATATTATTAAAATTCTATACAACTTAACACTATGGGATCATTTTTCAAAGAGTTTAAGGAATTTGCCATGAAAGGCAATGTATTGGACATGGCTATCGGTGTTATCATCGGCGGCGCATTCGGCAAAATCATCACATCGTTGGTCGACAACGTATTGATGCCTATCATCGGTACCATCGTCGGCAACAACTTCACAGAGCTGAGCTGCACCATAAACGGCGCAGAAGTCAAGTATGGAACATTCATCCAGAACATTGTCGACTTCATCATCATTGCTTTCTGCATCTTCATGTTCATCAAAGCCATCAACAAGGTTTCTAAGAAGAAGGAAGAAGAGCCCGAAGCTCCTGCAGAGCCAAGCAATGAAGAGAAGCTCCTGACAGAGATTCGCGACCTGCTCAAGAAAGACTAACAGAGTATAACATTAAAGAGGATTGCCATGAAAAAAAAATCATATTGGTTGCTCGTATCTGTTTTACTGATAGGCACCGTCAATGCTACGGCGCAGATGAAGAAGAAAGCCTCTGCGCCCAACATCGTACACTTTGTTGACCGTCTGGTCACCGCCCCCGGAGACGAAGAAGACAGCGAATGCGAGCAACATATATACAACGCATGGCAGAACTACAAGAAACATCGCCCTCAGGATCCTGGAAGGGAAGTCTTAGTAGATGCCAAAAATGGATACATGCGCTATGACTATAGAGACTTGGATGCCAGTGATGACCATGGCTTCTTCGAAGTATGCTACTGGAACTGCGCCAACGGCAAAAACAAGCTTGTAGCCATCAACCAAGTCACCTACTATGATGGCGTGCCCTCCAACGGGCAATGTGATGGCATACAATTCTACCTGTACCACAATGCTACTGGCAAGATGGAGTGGATCAATGCGGAAGACCTCGGCATCGACCGCATGTATGGCATCAACGACCCAGATCGTGGATACAACAGCACCACAAAATGCTACTGGGGAAAAACACCCGCAGGCGAGACGCTTACCTTCCGCGAGAAAGAAGACTGGGACACATGGCTAACATGGGTGCGCAACAACACCACACACTCCTTCCTTAAACTGCCACAACAAGGCAAAGACATTGTACAAACACGCGTACGCCCAGGCTATCAATCCACCACCACATGGAAGTGGAACGGCCATAGCTTCTACCGTGCACAGTGACAACACTCCCCCACTCCACACGAGAGCATCGTCACTACAGCAACACCGACAGCCTGTCATGCACCCGGCATGACAGGCTGCCGATGTAATGGGGATAAGCAGGAAATGCCTAGAGCTCCAACCCTCTAAATCATAATCCACTCTCTCCTCTATATCACATTCTTCTCATTTTCCCTACACGCTTACACCAAGCCAGATAAGATGCTGTACACATGACGGTTACGAGGCGTAAGCGTTTTTTCGTCGCTTACACCGCCTGCACTTTCCTACACCCAGCTGTAAAACAGACAACTCCGGCAACACGATCATACACCTGTTACATAGCTAAATCACCGAAATTGCTCTGCAACAGGAGCCCTTGCACTCGCAACAGTAGCCCCTGCACTCGCAACAGTAGCCCCTGCACTCGCAACAGTAGTCCGTGCCTTTGCAACTGTTTCCCGATTACGGACCAAAACAACTTGTTTTGGTCCGTAATCGGGGTATGATTACAGTGTGAAAGTTGCCCAATTGTAATACAAGTGTTGCCTGATTGCAAGCTGTTGGTTCCGCAAATGTTACGCGCGTTAGGTATGGTGTAAGCGGTGTAAGCGACGAAAAAACGCTTACACCTCGGAAAGCCTTTAGCATAGAGCGGGTTACACCACATTGGTGTAGGCAAATTGAAAAAACGAAAAAACTTCAAATCAGAATTGGGCATTAGAACACTCAGGTTGAAAGGCTTCACATTTTCTCAGACCTCTGCCACCAGTTGGCGGAGGTCTTTGTTTTCTTTGCCCGAAAAAAATCCCTCATCATGCACGTTTTCGATAAGCCATATGAATATATTCCATTCATGCTTGCGAAGCAAAAATCGCTTGAGCTATGCCATGGAGAGAACCGGCGACAAGCCGAGAGCAATTGAGCTCGCTCGTATTGCCGAGGTGCGATGGGGAAAGACAAAGTCAAAAAAGTCAAAAGATATTCAAGGATTTCCACGAAGATTGTCTAACTTTGCCAACAGTTGTCAGGCGCGAGCCGTTGACGACATGCGTAAATAATGGCAGTCCGAATCTTGAAATCGCCAATTTCATCTCTCCACGCGGACTCACTGTTATCAATGCGCTCACCAGATTGTATATGTACGAGAAAGCTATGCCTTTCTCCGTCATATCACAACTGCGTGGGACATTGTACGATTACAGTTCATTCGTGGAAGGTGTTTGGCGATACCTAAGATTCGTGGACATGTAAAAATACAGGTCCTACGCCTCTTTGGTGCGTGAATAATCTTACTAACAGTACAAACATCTCGAATAATAACAACTATGAGGAGAACGTATTTAATCGCAATGTCGCTATGCTTGTCAACACTCGCACTATACGGGTGCAACGCAGGAGCGCAGAAAGCAGAAACACAAAAGGAATCGGCATCACAAATTGATGATGACGACCCAGAAGTAAAGAGGCAGAAAGAATGGATAGAAAATTTCTATCTGAACGTGTATTATCTAATGAATAGCTCTGATGAGGATAGAGACAAACTCGATGCTTGGGTACGAAAACATACTACTGCAAGGGCCCAAAAGGATTTAGTGGATTTATACCCATATGACATTTATGAAGAAGAAATCATGGCTAGCTGGTATTTTTTTTATGATTATAGGGATACAGCAGACATTATGCTAAAAAGAACTATTGAATGTGTAGCACCCAACACTTTTCTGATAACTCACTATTGGGGGTGCTCAGACGAAACCATCAAAGTAAATCCAGATGACTTTGTTTATCAAGTCAAGCTTGAACTTGTAAAAGCAGGACAATCGTATAAAATCAATCGAGTAATTCCTAATGTGTAACACTATAAATTATGAAAAAACTACTCTTTCTCATCGTTCTGACGATGATGCAAATCGGCACAATGCGTGCACAAACCGTATTCTATCGTTGCATAGGCAACAATGTCAATGTTCGAAAAGGTCCAGGAGTTAAATATGGGCTCGTAAAAAATTCTGGAGCTGCTCGATGCTTGAAAGATATTAACAATTCCGCAAAATTTCAGCTGTTCAAGGGCGACATTGTCTTTGGCGACGGACGCGAAATGAACGGCTTTATACATATAGAGGGCACCTTGCCCTGGCCCTGCATGGCAGAAGACAATGGTTGGGTGAGTAAACAATATCTTGTCAGGGCAGTTAAGTGTACGTCCTGCAAAGGAAAGGGAATAACGAACAGAACCTGCACGGTGTGTCAAGGTATGGGGCACATGGGATGTCACTATAGCGGTAAGGAGCCCTGTTCAAAATGTGATGGTACTGGATACAGATAAGCAACGGAACTAAGAGAGCAGTACATGCGACAGTATGGATTTGACTTAAAGAAATCAGGGCTCATACCAAAAGATTTTATTATTGAAAAGTTGGACTAAATCACAAAAGCATTATGAACAAAGTTTTTAAATACATGTTAATAGTTTTTATAACTATATTTGTCTTGGTCGCCATTGCCAGTTACTTCAATTACAGATATGACAATGCCGTTGGCCCCAATCTTATCACTGCGTTTGTAGGGGTAGCCGTCTCAGCATTGGTTACGCTCGTGCTCCTTAACGGACAGACAAAAGATGAGGAAGAAAAAGACAAAAACATCCAATTGTTTCAGTACAAACAACAATGTTATACGGATTTCATTCGTAAGATGTGGGCTTGTAAAAGTCTGAATGATTTCAATAAGATTGAGGAAAGCATGCGCAGTCTTATTTTTGTGGTCAATAAAGACATACTATCTGAACTTGCGGGACTATTGAAGCAAGCCAAAGAAGATTGTGAAACCTATGATAATGCAACATCAAAATATGCTGCTATAACAAAGCTGCTCCGCGATGATTTGCTAAATGACACGGGAGTAGATGCAGTCAGTATAAAAGATGTCTTTAATGCCTGTTATTATGAAGCTGACAAGAATGATGTCAGGCCGAAAGTCAATGAAGATATCCAAGAACAGCATGTGTCCATCGAAGACAATAACAATAATATCAGTTTCAACAATAATGCCCTTCAGACTATCTGGGAAGAATATGAGAAGGGCAATGTGCAGTGTTGGCATTTCAACGCATGGGCCCCTGAGACGCAAAGCAAATCTCTTGAAGAGCGTGATGATACTGGAAACGCCTTACTCTCACTATTCGAATATGGTGAAGATTGGAGGACGCAACGATTGCGGCAGGTAAATAAAGGAGATATTGTTTTCTTGTTCTATCGTGGCGGTAGCGGATATGTTGGCATGTACAGAGCCACTGGCACTGTCGTTGTAAGCCCAAAAGGCGAAGGCTATCTACTGGAGGTGAACGATATCAAGGACAAAATTGTTCCTTTAGAAGAAGCGGAGCAATATGACATCTATGGCGAATTAAGGGGTGGTGCCACATCCGTCGCCAGCATTCGTGTAGAACCGGAAATAACAGAAGCTGACATGAAGCAGACTTATAATCCTATCAATGTTATCCGACAGACAATAGCCCACACCGGGGAAGATAACACATGGGAACTGTTACACTATTTTGATAAAATGACAACTAAAAAACATAACAATTAAAAAAATAACAATGAAAGAAGACAACATTATCAAATGTCTACGATTCAGTGATGATTTCTATAGAAAATACACTGAGCTTAAACAACAATTACCCTATCACATTAATGTTATTGATGAGCTACATATAGACGAAAATGCACATAGTCGCATCTTGTGCAAGCTTTTACAATGCAAAAATCCTGTGAGTGGTGAATATGAAATCTTACAATCGCTACTTGACTATATCCGTAAGAGGGCAAAGGACAAAACTTTCGAACGCATTGAATTAATCAATCCCATCATAACACAAGAAAAGGCAAGAATAGATTTGTGGATACGGGATCAAAAAACTGGTTATGCTGTCATCGTGGAAAATAAAGTCTATAATGCGCAAGACCAGGAAGAACAACTTTCCCGCTACATACAACGCACCAAAGATGATGGCTTTTCCTCCGAACATATCTATGTCGTTTATCTCTCTCGTACTGGTGAAGAACCTGATGAACAATCGTGGGGTGAATATAAAGAGGACTTTGAAACTCGATATGTGAACCTCTCATTTCGCGATGACATACTTGAGTGGTTAAAAATGAACATCTTACCAGAGATTCGTCAAAAGGACACATATCTCTTACATGCCGTAAAAGAGTATGTTGACTATTTGGAAGGAGAATTTGACATAAGAGACATAAACAAAAAAATGAATAAAGACATGAACGAAAACTTGAAAAACGCCTTAGGAATTGGACACGATACCGATAATCAAACCGCATTAGAAATACTTACCCGCAAACGCGATGAAGTAAATTCACTGATAAATTACATTGACTCTACCATCAATGAAGTGAAAGATAACATTGACAAAAATTATGTTGATCGCTGGAAAAAATCTGATGCAGAAAAAATAATAGAAAACGCGGCACAAACAATAGCTTCAGATCTCAATCTTCAAACTGAAGTACACTTTGGAGATGCAACATATATGTATATTGCATTTCGTAAAGGAGACTGGGAACTTTCAATTGTATTTGAGAAATATCACACTCACAAGTTCTTTGTATATATAGGCTTACCTGGCGAAAAGTATGTTGATCAACACTATGTTGACTTGAAGTCTTTTATATTTAATTGTCATAATGCAAGGAGAAATCATCCATTTGGCTGGGAGTGGATTTATTATAATGACAAACCAGAAGAACTTTTACGAGATATAATAAACATGGATAGTTTTAAGAACTTCATTATGAAATATCTTAAAGGAATACTGGCAAAGATTAAAGAGAATAATATCAACTTATCCTAATAGTTGATAATGAATTAAGGAATGGAATGGAATGGAATGATAGACAATTTATAAAAAATAATAACCCAAAACAATAACAACTATGAAGAAAATATCCTTACTTATTACATTATTGGGGATTGTCGCTATATGCAGAGCCCAAAAACAAATACCATTTCAGATAAGCAATCCAAACAAATTAGCAGTATATTCTGGTTCCTTTAAAGGTGGAGAGGCCAAATATACATATCGCCAAGGAGAGAATAAAAGAATTTATGAGGGAGATTTTATATGGAGAGTTTTAGGAAGGTTTGGGAAGAATTCTATTTGCACAATCAAAGGTCAATTTATTAACGACAAGATGCATGGGAAGTGGATTGAACACGAATCCAGTGCCCTCGTTCAGGGTACTAACACTGTCATCATACGCTATAATAGTGGAAATAAAGATGGTTTATCTGAATATGAATTTAACACTGAGCTTAGCCATATCAACATAAAATGTAATTATAAAAAAGGAGAACTCAATGGAGATTATTCCTGCTACGAAATGAATAGCTCAAGTTGGCCTGGAGTTAGAACTCTTAATGGACAATTTATTTCGAATATACCAGTAGGTAATTGGACTTATAAAAAAGAGCATAATAAACAAAAAGTAGTAATCAATTATAACTTTAACAATATGACTTTTGAATCCTTTACTCTTAACAAAGAAACGGGAGATGAAAATAAAGAAAGTGGGAACTTAGATCCCATGAAAATAATGGATTTATTTAGGGGAGAAGGCATTTGTGATTTATTCCCGTTAACAATGAGAAATGCGGGTATGGGAAAGATATTTTTTTATTACGATGGTGGGTGTGTTTATGGTGAAGGTATTCCTTCTTTTAATTTCCTTAATGATTTTATTTCTACAAAGTGCTCTGATGAATTGTACGTAACAGAGGATTTGGAAGAATGGCGAAAACAAATGGACGATCGAAAGCATAGAAGTGCAATTAAGAGTAGCAATAATCACAAGCAAGAACAACTGGAAAATAAAGGCTGGGTAAAATTAAAAAGCATTGACAATAGTATTCAATTTTCCAAAATTATAATGCCCCGTAGAAAAAGAGATTTTGATTATGGCAAACTATTTAAGGATGTTATACAATTCTCTGAAAAACCGAATAAGGAATTAGGTGAGAGCTACTATGGTGTAAATCTTCAAGATGGGAGCATCTACAATGGAAGTAAGAAACTCAAGATAAAGCAAAAAGAAATGATATCTACACATAATAATATGGTAGAATTTGATTTCGGCAAACCATTATACTTGTATCGTATAAGTAACAGGCCATTACGATCAATTGCAGAAACAGACCTATTTTTTAATAACATTTATGTTCTCCCTATCAACACTGACAAAAAAGCAAATACAAATGAGGACATCATAAAACTTGAGGCAGCCGAATCGGAAACTAAAATGAGAACATACACTAAAGAAGAACTGTGGCATTTGTTTAATTCGGAATGGGATTTCGGAGGAATTTACTTTGAACGTGCTAATATAACAATAGTATTTGGATTACCTCAATCTAAAGAACAATTTATTGAGCGAATAAAGTCGCTATACATGTGGGGAAATAAAATTCAGAACGAAGATGGATATGTGAAAATACCAGACTTTTTAGTACACTAAAATCATTACTGTCCACTTAAAATCGCTAAGCGGTCTTTGAGATGATTGAAATATAGTTAGTTGCAGAGACTTTTCGAGTCAACGGATTTGATTTTGATTTTCAGCCGTTATATAATAAACAGACGGCATGAATCATTCAAAATACGTTTTCGCTCAATTGATTGATTTCCTTGACAGGAATCACTTCAATTATCTCGTCCGCAAGTATGGTGGCGACAAGTATGTCAAACATTTTAGCTGCTGGAACCAGCTACTGACACTGATGTTTGGTCAACTGGGAAACCGCGAGAGTCTGCGTGACTTAATAACCATCATAGAGGCGCATCGTCAGAAATGCTATCATCTCGGACTTGGTAAGCAAGTGACCAGAAGTAATCTGAGCAAAGCCAATACAAACCGTGACTATCAAATCTTCGAGGAGTATGCCTACTACCTTGTGGGTGAGGCCAGGCGTAAAATGGAAACGGACATCTTCAAGCTTGACGGCAACGTCTATGCTTTTGATTCCACGACAATCTCGCTATGCCTTGATGTATTCTGGTGGGCTAAGTTCCGCAAGCATAAGGGCGGTATCAAGATACATACCCTGTATGATTTGGAGACTCAGATACCTACCTTCTTTCACATCACCACGGCATCAGTCCATGATTCCAAGGCGATGAAGGAAATCCCCTTAGAAGCAGGTGCTTACTACATCTTTGACCGTGGTTACAACAACTTCAAGGAACTCTACCGGATACATCGTGCGGAGTCTTTCTTTGTTGTAAGAGCCAAGAACAACTTGCAGTACAAGTGTGTCAGATGGAGGCGAAGGCTACCCAAGGACATCCTGACCGACGCTATGATAGAACTGACCGTTTATGGCAGTCAGAAAGGCTATCCGGAGCACCTCAGACTGGTGCGATTCTATGATGAGGAGCAAGATCGTGAGCTTATGTTCCTGACCAATGCTACGGAACTGACAGCCCATCAGGTTGCAGACCTCTATAAGAACCGTTGGCAGATAGAGCTTTTCTTCAAATGGCTCAAGCAGCATCTCAAAATCAAAAAATTTTTGGGTGCTACCGAAAACGCTGTCAGAATACAGATTTATTCTGCCATCTATGCCTACTGTCTCGTCGCCATTGTGCAGCATGATATGCACGTGGAGAGAAGCACCTATGAGGTACTGCAAATCCTCAGCATGTCACTCACTGACACAACGCATCTGAGAGATCTCTTTGACAAAACTATATTCAAAAATGACAAAGACCGAAGCGGTTCAAGTGAACCTAATTTATTTAATTTTTAACTCGTCCATTTTTTAGTGGACACTAATGATCCTTTAAATAAACCTTGGTTAGAACTGTATCGGGAAGATACAGTTCCCTGAAATAAATAGATTCACCACCGCTCTTTTCTCGACGCTTCTCATCATTAACCATTTGCACCATATCATCTATGTTTATATCCAGTATTTTAGCCTCTTTGAGTTGGTCGAGCATGAACAAAACCTCTGAACTTGGTCGTTGCGAAGGAATAATAACACGAACCTCTTCTTCTCGATAATATTTCTTTTCTTTTATTCTTGGAGCAACATAGCCAAGCAAATACATCGCAATAAGTTTCACAAAAACTTGTGGATAATCCTTTAATAGTCCAAAGGCAAATTCTTTTTTAGGCCCAGTAAGCATACCGAATGCACCATTAAAATACTCAGTTTCTATCTCCTTAAACAATTCTTTATCTGATACTCTGCCTTTATATATACACGGTTTAAGCATAATCATGTGTGGCATACTCTCAAATGAGACTTCCTTTGTTTGTCGAGTTCTAAAACCACACCATGTCCATGGTCTGCGTAATTCTCCCACATATGATCATTGTCACATCGCTTTGTTAATGATATGACATAAGGCATGGGCAACATTATATTCTCTTTTATGCTATTCCAATCAAAGGAAGAAGCGACTCGTCTATCGGACTGCAATTTGTTCTCTACCTTAGGCAAAAGTGCTTTAATGGTTTCAACACCTATTTTATATTCTTCCTTATCTCCAAAACAATCATATCTTGAAGCCCAAAAACATAATCCCTTTTCAGAAGGAGATTCTCTTAATATGCCTTCTAAAGCTTGTACTGATGTGTAGTGATATAACATACAAATATTGAATAGTCAATTTGAATTTCTAATTTTCGCAATCAGTTTTTTAAAATTGTAGTTTATTACATCTTCTGACATTGCCAGATTGATAAGTGTTTTACTAATGTTTGCTTTGTTATTGTATGGAGCATCTGATTCTGTAAGGATTCTGTCTCGTGGAATTCTATCAATAATATTTTGGCCATTCTTTGATACAGTCATGGCTTCATTGACAGAAAAATAGTAACCTTTGGCAATGATGGAAGGTATTAAGTCAATGGGGCCAGAATACCAGTGGAAAATTACATTATTAATGTTGTACTCACACAAAAGATTGAACAGTTCCTTTTCGGCCTTCCTTGAATGAACGCTGATGATTTTCTTCTTGCCTTCTAACTTTTCCAGTAACTTTCTCAATATGGTAACTTGATCATCCCTTGTTGGTAATCCTTCTTTTGAGAAATCCAGTCCGATTTCTCCTATATAGGATGTTTGGTCAAGAAGACGATTAAACAATGGCAACTCGTTCTTATTTTCCGATGCCAACAAAGGGTGCAGTCCCAAAGCTAATCGGATATGTTTATATCCTTTCACGTGCGGGAACCCCATCTTAAAATGCGATGGCAGATTAGTCATGCCAATCACAATATCCCCGGCTTGTTCTCGTTGCCTCAAAAACGCCTCGGGATGGGGTATCATGTCAAAATGGCAATGTGTATCTATCATATTCCTGCTCGTTGCCTTATATCCGCATTGGCATTTGTCCGAATCCAGTCTTTTACTTGGTCATACGAATGTATTACAAAGTCCGTATAAGCCTCCACCTCTGCTTTTCCTGTAATACCATTGGCAATCAGTTCCGTTTCTATAACCTTTCGTCTGCAACGATTCCTCAAAAAGTAGAGAAGTGATTTGAAGTCTCGGTTTCGTTTGATATCCGAACGGGTAATCTGAATCTCTGCTGGAGTAAATACGTCCAGCCCATACTGTTCATTTCTCAACTCATCTACACCTGACAAGGACACTCTTCTATACATGCAAGGCAAACAAGCCCCACAGTGCAGCACGTTCCTCCGATTCCAATAACGTTTATGGGAACGCTTGGCACAAGAGCACGACTCAGAGCATAAAAGCACTAACGCTCTCTTACGTGCTGCATCCTGGCAGCAATCATAAACCATATCCTTTTTTGATTTCAGCTGATAGGGATTCTCTAATGTGTTCTGTATTCCAATGGAATTCAAAGCTGATTGTAATCTACGCAAGAACACCGGGTGCGTTGTCCTAGTACTACAGGCGCTTCTTCTACCCTTATCTAATGGTATATTCAACGAAATGGTTCCGTTCTCAGGAATCATCAAAGACTTATTAGGGGAGATTGCACTCGCACAATAAATCCCTGCCGCAAAAAATAGTATCGATCTTGCACGGAACGTTGCTTCGGTTTCCAACGTATTTCCTCTATGCAGTTTTAGTCCTGCACTGATAAATGCTCTATCATATTGACCATTAAACAACCCGTTGTGCTCGCATCGTCTTAGGATTCTTGTTTGGTCTTTGCCTTCTTTGCCAAGTTCAGCATGTGAGATTAGCAGCACTTTCTTGCCAGCCGGCAACTGTACACAACCATCTATAAACCCAATCAAAGAATCTAATCCACCAGAGAATAGCGACACTCTATCATAGTCCTGAAGATTCTCAAACTGTATGCGAGGTGGTGCATAGTTATAAGGAGCTGCTTGAACAAACTCAAAATTCCATATATCCCCAGTCAAAAAATCAACTGCACTACGGAAGCTCTCCAATCCTCTTTCCATCGCAGCGACATTCACTACCGGCACTCTCAAATGGATGTTCCTTTTCCATCCCTCTTCCGAATACTTAGCACGGCTCACAGCCCTGTCTGCATTGTAAACCGACATCGCAAACACAAGAAAGTCAAATGCCACTGATGATGTATCGCGGGCAATACGCCACAAATCATCAAAATTGAATTTCAATTCAACGTCCTGTGTCTGACTGGCATTGTCCGTAAGCGAAAGGCTATACTGCCCAAACTTTGCGGGATCTGCACTATGCTGATAACTGATATTTACCTCTACTACTGCCATATATCCAGGATTCTTGCGGTTAACGTATCAATATAGGCTTTCCCTTCTGGAGAGAAAACATTAATGTGGTGCATCTCATCAGCCAAACGATTATCCAGTTCCGAACGCAGCCACTGTTTTATCTCATTACATACAGTCTCCGGGGTAGCATTCTTATCAAAAATGTGGCTTTGGAAGAGGCCTCCCATATATTCCATGATATACTCAACCTCAAAATCAAGTATCCAACCGTCAATTGTATCTTCGTCAGCTTGCTGAAGCAGTGTCTCAATATCTGCCAGGCTGTCGCATTGTTCAAAAATCATGGAGAGCAGTTTCTCTTGTGCTTCCACTGCGGCTTCATCATCGTGTAGAGCATCCGAATCTGCTGAAGTCAGTCCACATATGACTCTTATCAACTCTCTGGGAGTCTGAGGCTGCTCTTCCAGTGGCAGTCCTAAGCTGTCGATAGCACCGCCAATGCCTAAAGACCTGACATCCGAAATGAATTGAACGACATTTCCCAAGGCACGAGAACCAGCCTGGCCAAACGAGCCACCACCGCCTCTGTTGCCTCCTCTGTACAAGCCGTCACCGACAGCTGTTCCAAAAGCAGTCATCAGTCGTGATTGCTTTTGTGCATTGCCATGATCCTTAATTACACTAGTCATAGCTTTCTTGGCCGCTGACCATTGGGGCGTTGTCTTAAGCGAATGTGATTGTGATGTTCCCATTATTTCAAAGCATTTTTAAGACTTGTACCTTTTTCCATATCTTCGACATACTTTTTACAGTCTGCCTTTCCTTTCATTCTTTTCAGAAACTGTGCGTATGTGGCTGGTAGTTTTGATGTTTCAATGCCTTCAAACAGCATTTTTAACAGAGAGAGTGATGAAACCATCTCGCAATTCTCGTCAGCATTCAAGAATCGGGTTATTACTCCAGAATTGATATCCTCGGCAAGTTCCTGATGCAATAGCATAACCATCATATCCTTCTCTTCTCTGGTGAAGTTTCTTATTTCACCAACAAGAGCACTCTTCATGGCTTTCACGGTCTGATTTTTCTTTAGTCGAATGTATGCAGCTCTCACGATGTTCGACACCTTGTTTTC
Organism: uncultured Prevotellaceae bacterium; assembly: GCA_900320845.1. Lineage (GTDB taxonomy): Bacteria > Bacteroidota > Bacteroidia > Bacteroidales > Bacteroidaceae > Prevotella. Next base: position 21,189 of record ONTS01000010.1, read on the forward strand.
CACAGGGGTTTCCACCTTCAAAGCCTCTCGTGAAATCCAAAAATAATCCTGTAAGTTCACATTGGCAAGTGATGGGGGAGCAGCCAACCACAACATGGCTTCTGGTTTATTCCATAGTGTTGTCCAACTCTCGCTTGTCAATCTTCCCGCCTTTGATAGTTTCTCCACATCAGCCATATCACCCACAACCCCATTGCTTTTCTGACGACTATATAAGTCATCAATGTTCTCTCTAAGCACGCTGTTATATTCCAGAACCATGAGTTTCACAAGCACTTCTGGCTTAATACCCTCAAAACCTGCAACCTTAGCCATCCTCATACGCATATCGAATGTATTGAGGAATCTCTTCAATTGTCGGGGATTGCCGTTCAGGAACTTTGTCATGATGGGCAAAATAGGCAACAAGCCTTCAACTTCGCCAAAGTCCAACTTCTTGTTGTCTTGACGAATGCTAGTTAAATTATACTTGGAATGCTTATCCTTCTTTCTGAAATCAAGAAACTTCTGGTGTATGGTCTTGAATTGAATTTCATCTTCTATTTTGCTGCATAGCAACAGCGTTATATAGGTTTCTTGTTCTGAATATGACAAACGTGGTATTCTGTATGGTAACTGAATTAGCTTCTCCATATAATCAGAATACGGGCTGGAAATCGTCTTCTTCTCTATTTTGTGATTGTAACGTTCCTCAATAGCATGTTCTATGATTCTTTCATCTGCTCCAATCACGAACGCAGTCCGTTTTACATTCACGAACAGTTTTACGACTTCAAGACACTGGATAATCCTTGAAGGTTCACATCTGTCAAGATCATCAATATAGACAATTACGGAGCGATAATCTGCACCAACCACTATTTTCTCGAAATCCTCTCTGAATCGCTCTATAAACTTTGTAGCATTCCCTTTGCTCACTTCCTCTATCAGCAACTTCGCGTCGTCATCGGTAAGTTTCTTTTTCCATTCTTCCTTTGTGGGCAGAAGTTTAAGTAGTTCTTCGGGTACAACCTGCTGTCCGATCTTCTTCAAAAAGAACACACCAAACTTCAAGAATTTGATTTTCTTCAAGAAGTCAACTCCGTTTTTAATGACGCCTTGCTTCTTCTTTAGGTCTTTTTCTATCGCTGTCAGTACGGTTTCTATCAGTGTGAGCTTAGTGTCTTCATAGTTTTCAAACTGCCAACTGTTAAACTGTATCTGAGCAACTTTTTCCTTTTTATTGGCTTCTTCTTTCATCCATTGGTCAATGCCCTCTTTCATCAAGAGCATCAGACTGCTCTTCCCTGAACCCCAATCACCGAATATTCCTATGGTAATTGGGAGCATGGTTGAATCAAGAACCACCTCTTTCAGAAGGTCTGCATGAACTTGATAGCCCAACAGGTCTTCATTTGTCTCATTATCTGCCCACATATCTTCTATCCTCCTTTATTTCTTTATTAACAATAATTCCGGGTGCTCAAGTTCCTCCACTAACTTGTCAACCATCGTGCAAGGCTTATGGGTTGCATAGTCGGTGCCAGTGTATAATGCACGTAGCTGCTTGGCAAAGCGCTTGGCCAGATCCTCGCGGCCATACTGCTGGAGTAGGCTGTATATATCAGGGTTGCCTTTCCGATACTTAAAAGTCTCGTCACCCATTCTGTTTCTAAAAGATTCTTCGAGTTTCTCAATATAGGCAGAGCGGCTGATGCCTGTATCAAGGTATTCAAAGTGCAGGTAGTACCATAGTTCAAAGGCTTCGTTCGTCCAAGCACTGTGGAAGCCCAACTTATGGGCTTTTTTGATGGCTTCGTTGAAGTCTTCAAAGTCATCCTTATCAAAAACGACCCACACGCGGTCAAAAGACATTGCGTTTTTGCGCTCCAGTTCCTGCTTTATTTCTAAAGTCCTGCCAACCAAAGCAACCGTTGCCCTGCCTTCGCCTTCAATCGTTACCTCACGAACAGTTGAGATATAGTTCTTGATTAGAGCCTCAAAGTAGTGCGGCTCGGTCTTAGTGCCTTCACACACTATCAGAAAACGCACGAGCTTCTCACGAATGTTCTCCTTGCGTTTCTTTGCAGCCTTAGCTTCTTTACGTTCCCGTCTTAGCTTCGCGATTTCTTCTTTTCTCGAATATCCCATAGCTGCACTCTATTTTCCAATGAAAGGTATAGCACCATAACGTCCACGAATATAGTCACGCTTGATGTCACGGTCATTGCGCACTTTCTTCCCGTCCTCATCCTTGAATTCCACAAGCGAATAGATGTCGGTTGACTCCACCTTGTTCTTCTCTGCAAACCATATCTGGTCACGGCGAATGATGTCCAAATCGAGAAGGTTGGTGTCATGTGTAGCGAAAATCAGCTGTGCTCCATGCCTGTTCTTCTCTGGATCCATAAACAAGAGAACGATATTGCGAGTAAGAAGCGGGTGCAATATTGCATCCAGTTCATCCACGATCAGCGTCTTGCCCTCATTCAACGTATCGAAAATAGGCCCGGAAATCTCTATCACTTTCTTTGTCCCCTCTGACTCCATCTGGTTCTTGTGGAAATTACGCTCACCAATCACAAATCCATTCTCATCATAGACATTATGAGTAGTTATCGGTTCGATAAAACTACCAGTGGCTATGTCTTTTTCCAATTGTGACCTTATCGACTTGGGGGCACTATCCAAAGCCTCTTTGGGAATATCGACCTTCTTGACCGAGAAACGAGTAAAGCCCAGTTGCAGGGTCTTGAAAAACTCTTGAGCTTGGTCTGCTCCATTCAAATGTTCCAAAAACATTCTGAGCGTAAAGGCTTCGTAACCTTCGCTGTCGATTCCTGATAGTACATTGCATTCACCAAACCAGCCCATTATCGAATTGGACTTTTCGCCCTTTAGCTGAGCAACAAGTGACAGGAAGAGACGATTCGAGTTGGTCAAATCCTCTTTTCCTTGACCTTCAGGGAATCTTTTCGCTGACACTTCAATGATGTCTCTCGAGCGCATAAAAAGTTCGTACTCTTTCTCGCCAAACCGCTTCTCATAAAGCCACTCTGAGATGATGTCGGTTTTGTCGTATTCAAAACCATAGCGATAAAGTACCTCATCTTTTATAAACTGTATCTCAAACAACGTAGGTTTCGAGTCCGAGTTGTCATCCAATGCAAAAGGATCATAAGGTAGCGCATCTCCTTCATTTAGGCGCACAGAGCGCCTAACCATACTACGCATTGTAGATATGGCTTGAATGAGATTACTCTTGCCACCAGAATTCGCACCATAAAAAACTGCCAGCGGAAGTAAACTATACTTACCCTTGTTAATGACAGAGTCTTTATGTTCCTTAATGGAACTTGCCTCCAAGCTGAACGTACGTTCCTGTTTGAAGGATCGATAGTTCTTGACCGTAAAATTTGTAAGCATATCTCAATATTTTTGTGCAAAGATACAATTAATTATTGATATGGACTATATAAAATGAGAAAAAATCTCAGAAATTCAACCAAATTTAACAAAAATCGATTTAAAAGTTCCTGAAAACGCAAAAATCTCTCGCTTTGTATTATGTTAATGTTTTTGAGGTTATGCGTATTATTAGGACATGACATATAATTGCAAAACAAATTTGATTATTCAGAATAACATTCCTCCATAATTGCACATTCGCACCTCTTGTGTGGTTTTATAAAGTTAAAAACGTTAAAACTTTATCATTTTCACTATCCAAAGAATCCATGCAATCACTTTTCTACCATTTAAAACAAAATCAATTGAAATACAATAAGTTGTAAATTCTCTGGCTGCACAGGCCTCACGTCCGTCACCATCCCAAACTCTGTCACAAGCATTGGAGCCGGTGCGTTCTCTGGCTGCACAGGCCTGACATCCGTCACCATCCCAAATTCCGTCACAAGCATTGGAGCCGATGCGTTCTATAATTGTGTAAAACTGAAGGAAATTAATGTTGCAAAGGATAATCCTGTTTATAATTCTCTTGATGGTGTTCTTTTTAATAGATACCTCACAAGTATAATTATGTATCCTCCTGGAAAAACTGACGAGCACTATACCATCCCTAATACTGTGACTGATATAGCCGATGTGCATGCTTTTGCTAATAGTAAATATTTGAACACAATTACTATTCCCAAAAGTTTACAAAGAATTAGCGGATACTATTCCTTTTCCGGCTCGAATTTAAAGAAAGTAATTGTTGAAGATATAGATACATGGCTTAAAGTTGATGTCTGGGGTTATGATTATGGTCCTCTGGCTGTGGCAAAAAGACTATTTAGCAGCGATGGTAAAGAAATCACACACCTTAATATCAAAAGCAGCTCGACATTAGGAAGCACGTCCTATATTCAGGGGCTAATATCTTTATCTTTTACATTTGATAGTGAAGACTACCAGGTTAAGGGCTTTGACTATTGTATAAATCTTACCAACATTTATTGCTACAGAACCATTCCTCCTGGTATTTCTTATAATACTTTTAAAGGAATAGATAAATGGAAATGTACACTCCATGTGCCTGTCGGTAGCGGTAATGCCTACCGTGGTGCTGATGTCTGGAACGAATTTAACATCGTTGAAGACCTTACGACAGGCATTGATGATATAAATAAAGATAATCTCACGACAGATCAACAATACTTCACAATTGACGGAAAGCAGCTGACAGGCAAACCGACAAATAGTGGCATCTATATAAAGAATGGAAAGAAATATATTGTAAAATGAAAATAACAACTCAACAACAAATAATTATGACAATTATTGTCCGCTAAATATTATCTGTTGAATTAAATAAAGGCTGAAAACTCCGATGGCGAGTTTCAGCCTTTTTCGTTTCTTTGTTTTTAGCAGAAAACATTGATAACTTAAACAAAGGTACACAATCTTCGGTTGCCGGCAGAGGGATAGCGAATAAAACAGTCGGACACAGATACAATCATTGAAATGTGGCGTACTAATAGTGGTGAGAGCGTGAAGTCGTTGCCCTAGTTATCTTCCAGCTTGAAATGCCTTCCATTCATTCTTCATTATACATTGCGAGTCGGAATATACTTTCTCCGAAAGTGCGTATCACTATTAGGCTACGGCTTCGGAGAAGGAATGCTCCTACGATGCCTGTCAGAACTTGCAAGCGGCTCGCCGCTCCCCTTCTCGCTCATCCCTTCTCGCTCATCTCAAGGCATCGTTCAGTCTTTTTCTGAGCTGTTCCGCCTCGCTTTTCCGTATGCTGAGTGTGAGGAGGCAGCTGTTGTCGAACTGCTGATCTACAATGCGCGGCTGCATGTCCTTCACCACACGCATGACACTGTTCATCTGCTCGTAGACGAATCGTACGGTCACCTGCTCTTCCACCTGCCTCACAACCTTCTTAGCATTGTCCAATGCCTCGGCAGCTGCCGTGCGGTAGGCTACGATGAGTCCGCCCGTGCCGAGGTTGACACCGCCATAGTAGCGCACCACTACCACAAGCACGTCGGTTAGACCATGCGACACAATCTGCCCGAGGATGGGTTTGCCTGCCGTCGAGGAGGGTTCGCCGTCGTCGTTGGCGCGGGTCTCGGAGGCATCAGGACCGAGGGCATAGGCATAGCACACATGCCGCGCATCGTAGTATCGCTTGCGATAGTCGGCTAGCAAGACCTTCACCTCGTCTACACTCTGCACATGATGCGCAAAGGCAAGAAACTTACTGCGTTTCTCTGTGTAGTAGCCTTCTGCTACCTGTCCGTCGATGGTTGTATATTCGTCGTTCTGCATACAGGGACAAATGTAGCAATTTTCTGCCAAGCAACGTACCACAGACAAAAAAAGTAGGATATCACTCGTTTAACAGTCAAATAATTGCTACATTTGCAAATTATAATGTTGCTATCCAAGCGCATTCTATATATAAAATAGGAACGATTGTCAGAGGGAATCTCCCCCACTGCCATCGGACACACAACAAAAGAGTTCAAACCACTTAACCATATCAACTTGTTATGAAGAAATACTTTGCGCCATCCGAAATGATTATCAATGAAGATGGAAGTTGTTTCCATCTTCATCTGAAGCCAGAATTTTTAGCTGACCGCATTGTAATGGTCGGTGACCCAGGACGTGTAGATACTGTTGCCGCACACTTCGACAGCCGCGAAATGGAGGTGTCGAGCCGCGAGTTCCACACCATTACCGGAACATATAAAGGTAAACGTATCACCTGCCTGAGCCACGGCATAGGCTGCGACAATATCGACATCGTTGTCAACGAGCTCGACACCCTCGCCAACATCGACTACGTTACACGCGAGGAGAAAGACGAGCATCGTACGCTGACCATGGTACGCATCGGCACTTGCGGCGGACTGCAGCCCTACACACCCATAGGCACATTCATTGCCAGCGTGAAGAGCATCGGATTTGACGGACTGCTCAACTACTATGCCGGCCGCAACGACGTATGCGACCTACAGATGGAAGAAGCCTTCAAGCGCCACATGGCATGGGATCCCATCAAGGGTGCTCCCTATGTAGCCATTGCCGACCAGCGACTCATCGACCAGATAGCCGGCGACGACATGGTGAGAGGCTACACCATCTCTTGCGGTGGATTCTACGGACCTCAGGGACGTGAGCTGCGCATACCACTGGCAGACCCTAACCAGAACGAGAAGGTTGAATCATTCGAATACGATGGCATGAAGGTGTGTAACTTTGAGATGGAGTCGAGTGCCGTGGCAGGACTCGCCTCGCTGCTCGGACACCGCGCCATGACCTGCTGTATGGTCATTGCAAACCGCTATGCGCAGGAGATGAACACCGAGTACAAAAACACTATCGATACACTGATAGAGAAGGTGCTCAACCGTATCTGACAATCGCCGCCCGCACGATGATTCTCCTTCGCAGGCTGCTACTCATCATCGCATGTGCTGCAGGTGCACTCTGCTGCCCGGCACAAACCATCGGCACAGAAGCATTGCGCTGTGCCGACCTGTTTTTTGTGGCTCCCTGGCAAGGTAATGTCATCACTGCCGTCACACAAGGCTACGACAACTTGGGCATCGACCATGTGGCCATGTGCCTCAACACAAAGAAAGACACCATCCGCATCCTTGAATCCGTGCCCGAGAAAGGTGTGCGCACACTGCCATTGGACAGCTTCATAACGCTGCATAGGGAAGATGTCATTGTCGTGGGACGCATCAACATGCCCTTCGACACTGCGACAACACTGCAACACGCACTGGATTATTGCGGACAAGCCTACGACTCGCTCTACCTGCCCGACAACGAAGCCGTCTACTGCAGCGAACTGGTGCTCAACAGCTACGTCGACAGCCTCGGACAGCCTCTCTTCTCCCCCATCGGCATGACCTTCCGCACCACCGAAGGCACCATAGCACCCTACTGGCAGCAGCTCTACGCACGCCATGGCATGGATGTGCCCGAGGGCAAGCCCGGCTCCAATCCCGGCGAGCTGTCGCGACGACAGCAGATTGATATACTGGGCGTGCTACAGACTGAAAAAAGACATCCGACAATACCTACACCTACGCACAGCGAAAAGAATTGCTGCTGCCATAAGCGGCAGTCACCAAGTGAAAGAGGTAGATAGCGGAAGGAAACAGAGCATGACCGAGCAGCAAAATCAGTGATTTTGGTTACCAATATCACTGATTTTGCTGTTTCATCGTGATTCGTTCAGAAAACGTAAAGACAACACTTGCAGGGCAAAGTCGACGAGATTGCAGAGCAAAGTCGACGAGATTGGTCTCTGAACATTCCTGAACGGGATACCAAATGCGGCTTTGTTGCATTGCTCGGGAGGGGCAATGATCGTGTCATCGTTTTCCTTTTTCATGAAAGCAGAAACCAACACAAAGCAGGGAGACACCTCTGATGAAGATGTCTCCCTGTTTATTCTGTTCAGCCGTGTGGCTGATCAGTTGTCTGTCGCTTTACTTATTCACCTGGAAGCGTGTGTCGCCTGTAGCGAAGTAAGCGTTGATCTGCTTGGCAGCGGCAATACCGGCATTGATGTTGGCCTCGGCTGTCTGGGCACCCATTTTCTTCGGAGTTGAGAAGTAGCGTGCTTCGAACTTGCAGAACTCTTCATTGGCATCGGGCATGATGTCGGTGACGAACTTCAGGTCTTCGCGTTCCTGCATGAGTTTGATGAGTTCGGGCTCATTGATGACTTCCTTGCGTGCTGTGTTGACGAGTATACCGCCCTTCTTCATCTTGCCTACGAGCGCATAGTTGATGCTCTGCTTTGTCTCAGGAGTAGCAGGGATGTGGAGTGATACCACGTCACAAGTTTCAAAGAGAGCTTCTTGGTTAGCAACAGCGTGTACGCCAGCCTCTTCGATAACAGCCGCGGGGCAGTATGCATCGTAAGCATATACATCCATGCCAAAGCCTTTGGCGATGCGTGCCACGTTGCGACCTACATTACCGAAAGCCAGCAAACCAAGCTTCTTACCGAGCAGTTCGGTACCTGCCTTACCATTGTAGAAGTTGCGAACAGCAAAGACGAGCAGACCCATCACAAGTTCTGCTACGGCATTTGCGTTTTGTCCGGGAGTATTCTCAGCCACAACGTTGTGGGCAGTAGCTGCCTGCAAATCGATGTTGTCAAAACCGGCACCGGCACGAACAACAACCTTCAGCTGATTGGCGGCGTCGAGAACTTCGGCATCAACCTTGTCTGAACGGATAATCATGGCGTCAGCGTCCTTGACAGCGTCGAGAAGCTGAGCTTTCTCGGTGTACTTTTCGAGGATGACGAGTTCGTGACCGGCACCTTCGAGTTCCTTACGGATACCCTCTACAGCAACAGGAGCAAAGGGCTTTTCAGTAGCTATGAGTACTTTCATTGTTTTGTTGAATTATGAGTTTTGAATTATGAGTTTTAATTTATGTTTTATTGTTAACGGATAGGTTATCAATAATTTTGATATGCTGCTTTTAGCAAGGGCATGAAACGATGGTATTCTGCCTGTGTGATGTCCACTTTGTCGTAGACACGGCTGTTGGGATACTTTGCCTTATACGCCCTTCGCACCATCTCGTGAGTGACGACGTTTTCCAACGGAATGTTGTATTGTCGCATGATGGGCAGCAAGTATTCTATAGCACTGTACATCTGGTCCTCGGTGAGGGGTGCCTCTACCGTATTGCCTTGGAACTCTATGCCGATGCAGAATGTGTTGCAGCGCTCTCTTCCGTTAAGAATAGAAGCGCCTGCATGCCAAGCCACCTGTTCTGGCTTTGCCATGATGTAGCGTGTGCCGTCGGTATCTATGCACACATGAGTGCTCACTTTTCGCGAGGGCGAGGTCAGCACCTGAAGCGAGCGCTCAATGGTGGGCTCGGCAGTGTGGTGCAAGATGACACCAATCACCTCATTACGCGCCGTGCTGTCAACATTAGGCGATGGATAGTTCACCTCCTTATAGTGTCTAATGGGTGTCGTGTCGGACGACTGGCTGCATGTGATGGCATAGGTTAGCAGCCCTACCGCCAGTACTAAGGAGAGAAATAAGATACGTCGTTTCACGTGTCGGGACTTATAGCGTTACACCAGTTTGTGGATTACGAGACCTGAGCGCAGTTTAGGCTCAAACCATGTAGCCTTCGGGGGCATGATCTTACCACTGTCGGCGATGTCCATGATCTGCTGCATTGAGACTGGATAGAGTGCCAATGCAGCACGCATCTCGCCATTGTCTACGCGACGCTTCAGCTCTTCCAAGCCACGCAAGCCACCAACGAAGTCGATACGGTTGCTGGAACGCAAGTCACCAATCTTCAGAATCTCGTCGAGAATGAGACGTGATGAGATATCAACATCGAGCACCCCGATAGGATCGTTGTTGTCGTAGGTGCCGTCTTTAGCTGTGAGCTTGAACCAATGCTGGTCGAGATAGAGTGAGAACTCGTGCAGCTTGGCGGGCTTGTAGATGTCGGTGCCCATATCTTCCACGTCGAAGTTCTTGCGCAGAGCCTCTAGGAACTGCTCTGAAGTGAGACCGTTGAGGTCTTTCACCACACGGTTGTAGTCGAGGATGGTGAGCTGGCTTGCCTGGAAGCAAACAGCCATGAAGTAGTTGTATTCCTCATCGCCGCGGTGGTTGGGGTTCTGCTGTGCCTTCTCTGCACCTACGAGGGCTGCTGCTGCTGAGCGGTGGTGACCGTCGGCGATGTAGAGGGCAGGCATCTTGGCAAATTCGTCAGTGATAGTCTTGATGTCGTTGTCGTCACTGATGACCCACAGCTTGTGTCCGAAGCCGTCAATAGGAGCGATGAAGTCGTACTCAGGTTCAGTTTGTGCGTAACGCATGATGAGGTCGTTGAGCACTTTATTGTCTGGATAAGCGAAGAATACCGGCTCGATGTTTGCGTTGTTCACGCGTACATGCTTCATGCGGTCTTCTTCCTTGTCGCGGCGAGTGAGCTCGTGCTTCTTGATGACACCCGTGAGGTAGTCGTTAACAAAAGCGCCGACAACCAATCCGTATTGTGTCTTACCATTCATGGTCTGTGCATAGATGTAGTACTGTTCTTTGTCATCCTGTACGAGCCACCCTTTGTCTTGGAACATCTGGAAGTTTTCGGCTGCCTTTTCGTACACACGTGGGTCGTACTCTGATGTGCCGGGCTCGAAGTTGATTTCAGGTTTGATGATGCGATACAGACTCATGGGGTTGTCGCCAGCCTCTGCGCGTGCCTCGTCACTGTCGAGCACGTCATAAGGACGGCTTTCCACTTGTTCTACATACTGCTTGGGAGGGCGAATACCCTTGAATGGTTTGATTGTTGCCATGATGTTAGAAAATTGAGTTAATTGGTATTTTTGAATTGTTCGTTATTCCGTGGGGCAAAGATAGGGTTTATTTATCATCTGAAAAATTAGTGCGCATGAATTATTTGCTTTTTTCGCACAAAGTAATTTTAAACAAGAAAATATTGTCTGTTTTGTCATTATTTTGTACCTTTGCCATGTATAATGTGAAGTATAACCAGACATAACGATAACACATGCACATATCCTTTTTTGCAAGAAAGACCGCAGTGAGCGCTCTCACCTTATTATTTGCGGTATTTGCTCCAATTCAAGCCCAACAGCACACACATCATGGCGAAGCTACCGAACAATACCCTGAGATGGAGGGACAGTCGTGTACCAGCATCATGGTAGGCAAGAAGGCTTCCACCGACGGCAGTGTCATCACCTCACACACATGCGACTCTTGGTATCGCACATGGATGACAATGGTGCCCGCTCGCGACCACAAACCTGGAGCCACCACGGCCATCTACGAAGGACGCATGCACACACAAGCGGCTACAGACAGCACCAAAATGTATGTCAAAGGTCACATTCCACAGGTGAGCCACACCTACCGCTACCTCGACACCGCCTATCCAAGCATGAACGAGAAGCAGCTTGCTATGGGAGAGACGACCATTACCGGACGCAAAGAACTGCGCAACAAGAAAGGTATGTTCATGATTGAAGAACTTGAACGCATAGCACTTGAGCGTTGCACCACAGCCCGACAAGCCATCAGACTGATGGGCGAACTCATCAAGCAATATGGATATGGCGACAGCGGCGAATGTCTTACCATTGCCGACAAGGACGAAGTATGGATTTTTGAAGTCTTCGGTGAGGGCGAGAAGAAGATAGGCGGCGTCTGGGCTGCCGTACGCATCCCCGATGACGAGGTTTCCGTATCAGCCAACATCTGTCGCATCAGCACCCTCGACCTGAACAACCCCGACCGCTACATGGCATCCGACAACGTGTTTGACGTTGCAAAACGCATGGGCCTGTGGGACGGCAAAAGTGAATTCAGTTTCTGGCGCGCATACAGTGGAGGCAACTATCAGAAAGAGGTGAAGAACTACAGTGTACGTGAATACTTCATCCTCAACACCTTGGCACCCTCACTGGGACTGCGCAACGATGTGGAAGACCTGCCGCTGAGCGTGAAACCCGACAAACCCGTGAGCGTGGAACAAGTGATGCGCCTGCTGGGCAGCTACTACGAAGGCACACCGCAAAACCTCAGTGGACGTCATAAGATAAAGCCTAAGAAGAAAGAAGGTCAGACTGAACCTGCCGACAGTGTGGTATCGCCCGTGAGCAATCCGTGGATGCGCCCTGACGAAATAGAGATGTACTACGCCATGGGAGACTCCACCATGAAGAACATACGCACCGTGAGTGTGCCCTGGTGTGCTTACAGCACCGTCATACAACTCCGCTCATGGCTGCCCGACGCTGTAGGAGGCGTGGCATGGGTGGCACTTGACAACCCGGGCGAGAGCCCCCGCTTCCCCATCTTCTGCGGCACAACATCACTGCCCGACAAACTTGAGGTGTGCGGACAACACAGTGAGCGCGACGACGCAGCACTGTGGCACTACCGTAAGGCCAACAGACTGGCAACAGTGAGATGGGGAACCTATCGCAAGATGATAGAACCCGCACGTGATTATTTCATCGCCAAAGGCTTACGTGAACTGCCATGGGTAGAACAGAGCTACATGAACCTTGTGAACGAGTCGCCCAAAGAAGCGCAGAAAATGCTGAACGGATATGTGGCCGACTTCTTTGCCGCCACAATTGTAAAATGGGATGAGATAACCCATAAGATATGGAGACAGACCTGGACAGGTTTTTAATGCTATAAGAGCTCACCAGTACAGCCAATCTTACATTATGCAGGCCTGAAAACTGTAAACTAAAGACCACACATACGACTGTACCACCGTAAAGATGTAGCAATATCAGCAAACTGATTATGACAAAGAAAGTACTATACATCACCCAAGAAATCACCCCGTTCGTTCCTGAGACACCATTGTCAATTCTTGGCAGACATTTGCCAGAAGGTATTCAGGACGAAGGTTACGAGGTGAGAGTGTTTATGCCCAAGTGGGGCATCATCAACGAACGCCGGTGCCAGCTGCACGAGGTTATCCGCCTGTCAGGAATGAACCTCATCATCAACGACACCGACCACCCACTGATTATAAAAGTCGCCTCCATTCCCGGTACCCGCATCCAGGTATACTTCATCGACAATGAAGACTACTTCTCCCGTCGCGGTATGCCTATCGAAGACATCCTCAACGACAATACGATCAATGCCGAACGCGCCATCTTCTTCTGCCGAGGTGTCTTAGAGACAGTGAAGAAACTGAGATGGATGCCCGACCACATCGTATGTCACGGCTGGCTGACAGGTATGATACCCTTCTACCTGAAGACCTTGTTCTGCGAAGAGCCCGTGTACGAAAACACGTCGGTGGTAAACATCATCTACGACAAAGATATGCAGGCAGAGCTGAGCGACAATGCACGCGATGTGATTTGCACCGACGACATTGACAATAACCTGTTGGATCCTTATCAGACACCGTTCGACATGAAAGAGTTAGGCAAGCTTGCCATCGACTACAGCAATGGCATAGCACTGACCGAACTAGCTGCCGACAGCGCATTGGCACTCTATGCCAAGCAGCAGAACAAGCCCATTGCACAAGTGAAGCAGTCCAACGACATGCACAAAGCTTGCCAGCAACTGTTTGAGCAATTCTGAAAATACAGCATCTCCATCACAACCCTGCAGCATGAAGAAGATATCAATAGTTGGCCGACGGCATAGGAAAGCCTACATTGACATCCATAAACTATAGGATAACAACGCCCGAAAACAACATTATTTCTATCAATCATACAATTTTTCTACCACATTCATCGTTAAGCGTATGACGCTTAGTCACGAACTACACTGAGCAACTAAAACATGATAACATCTTTTGCAGCTCAGGCACAATATAGCACAGCAATGAAAAAATTACTCTTTTTAATCCTGTCACCCCTCTGCTTTCTCTCCTGCGATGAGAACACCGACTATATAGGCAACTCCCTTACCGATGATGACGACCGTCTGTACGTCTTTGCCGACACTTTCGACATCACCGCGTCGACCATTGCCATCGACTCTGTGCTGGGACGTTCCAACACGGGTTACCTTGGACGAGTGTCCGACCCTGAAACAGGAACGAACATCACGTCGCACTTCATGGCACAGTATGGAATATTGGAAGATTATGTCTTCCCTGAAGAGGACAGCATCGTAAGTCGCCACGACGGAAAGATTATTGCCGACTCATGCGAGATACGATTATTCTGCAACTCTTTCTTCGGCGACTCCCTTGCCGTGATGAAGCTCAAGCTTAGCGAAATGGGTACACCCATGAAAGAAGCCACACCCTATTACTCCTCTTTCGACCCAGAAGTGAAAGGATTGTTGAGAGAAAACGGACTGACGACAACAAAGACCTACACTCTTTCCAATCAGGCAGTAAGCGACAGCGAAAAGAGTGGTGACAAATATGTCAACTACATTCACATCCCCCTCAACCAGGCTTATACTGACAAAAATGGGCGCCAATACAACAACTATGGCACCTATCTGCTGACCAACTACTACGAGACACCTGCCTTCTACCGCAACTCCTATCAGTTTATCCACAACATTGCTCCCGGTTTCTACTACCAGTGGGCAGGTGGCATAGGTTCCATGGCATACATCACCAGCAGCCAAATCAACGTATACTTCCGCTATGAGTACAACGACTCTGTTTACAAAGGCACCCTTACCTTTGCCGCGACCGACGAGGTGCTTCAGACAACAACGGTATACAATGATCTTGAAAAGCTGAAAGAACTGACTAAGGACACTGAGTACACTTACCTCAAGACCCCCGCAGCACTCATCACGCAACTGACATTGCCCATCGATGACATTATAGCATCACATAGCAACGACACTATCAACTCGGCAAAGATAACATTGGAACGCTCCAATAACCTGGCCACTAACCATTACACACTGGGCATGCCGCAGACGTTGCTCATCCTACCAGTAGACAGCGTCAAGTCGTTCTTCGAGAACAACCTCATAACCGATAACAAGCTTTCATTCCTCTCCACCTTCAACACTGCGAAGACGACCACACATGACGCCAACACCTACACCTTTGACAACATAAGTTCCATTGTAACCCACATGGCCAACATGAAGCGCAATGGTATGGCAAAAGACCCGCAGTGGACACAAAAACATCCCAACTGGAACAAGCTGGCTGTCATTCCCGTTACGGCGACCTATGCCAACACCATCTCGTCGACGACAGGACAAAGCATTCCAACCCTCTATCGTGTGAGACACGACATGTCGCTGACCAGCACACGCATATATAATAAAGGAATGAAGATTAGCATCGTCTATAGCAGATTATGATGACCAAGCGCCTCAGCACCACCATGCACATCTGCCTCATATAACAACCATTAAAAAAGAGGAGACTTGAGTTTCTCCTCTTTTCTTATTTATTCACACAATGCCATTATGATAAAGGTATTATTGCGACAAGTCGGAGTTTACAAGCACGTTTCGCTGCTCACTCCGCTTTTCACATCACTTGAAGTGGTGATGGATGTGCTGATACCCTATATGACAGCCCTGCTGATAGACAACGGCATCAGCAAAGGCGACATGAGCACCACCTATCGTTATGGCGGACTGATGTTGCTGATGGCGGCGGCGAGTTTGCTCTTCGGTATCTTAGCAGCACGTTGTGCAGCAAAAGCCTCAACAGGATTTGCCCACAACATTCGCAATGCCTTATATCGTTCGCTGCAACGCTATGCCTTTGTAGACATCGACCACTACTCCACCCCAGGCATCATCACACGAATGACGACCGATGTGCAAAACCTGCAGAACGCCTACGGACAGATGTTGCGCATCAGTGTGCGCGCTCCCTATCGCCTGTTGCTCAGCATCGTTATGTGCGTCATCATCGATGCCAGACTTTCACTCATCTTTATTGCTGCTACCGTCATCCTTGCCGTATGCCTCTTCTGCATCATCCGACGCGTAGCCAAACTTTTCGCCCTCGTTTTTGAGCAATACGACAGCCTCAACGGTCGAGTGCAGGAGAATGTTTCTGCCATACGTTTAGTTAAAGCCTTTGTGCGCGAGGACTACGAGACACTTAAGTTTAGCAAGGCAGCACAACAACTCTACAGACTGTACCTACGAGCAGAGAGTCTCATGGCACTCAACCACCCGTTGATGAACTTTATCGTCTATGCATGCATCATTGCCTTGTCGTGGTGGGGTGCACACTTCATCGTCGGCGGCTCGCTCACGACAGGTGAGCTGGCATCGCTCTTCACATACGTCATGTCGATACTCACAGCACTCATGATGCTCTCCATGGTCTTCGTCATGCTGACACAAAGTGTAACCAGCGCACGACGTGTGGCTGAGATGATTACCCACCCACCCTCTATCGATGACAACGCAACAGGGCTGGACACTATGGCGGATGGCAGCATAACCTTCGACCGTGTACGTTTCAATTACCACTCATGTGGCGAAAAGGCCACGGCAGGAAGCAGAAAATCCGCCCTATTCAACATCAGCTTCCATATTGAATCTGGCGAGACAATAGGCATCATCGGCGGCACCGGTAGCGGAAAGTCCACCCTCGCCATGGTATTGTGTCGCCTCTACGACATCAGCAGCGGCTCCATCGTTGTAGGCGGAGCAGACATAGGTAGCTATACGTTGTCTGCCTTGCGAAGCAATATTGCATACGTGCAGCAGCAAAACCGTCTTTTCAGCGGCACCATCCTTGACAATCTGCGTTGGGGTAATGCCTCTGCTACGATAGTCGACTGCCGAAGGGCATGCCGTATAGCACAGGCTGAAGACTTTATCAACGAAATGCCCAAAGGCTTTGACACCTACATCGAACAAGGCGGCACCAACCTCTCGGGCGGACAACGCCAACGCCTGTGCATTGCACGTGCCCTGCTCAAGCAGCCACGCATACTCATCCTCGACGATGCCACCAGCGCTTGTGACACGCAGACCGACAGAAGCATTCAGACAGCAGTACGCGAACAGCTGAATGGCATCACAAAGCTCATCATCGCACAACGTATAAGCACTGTGCAACACTGCAAGCGCATCATTGTCATGGACAACGGAGGCATAGTAGGCATAGGGTCGTATGAGGAGCTGCTCAAGTCGTGTACTTTATATAAAGAGATATGCGAACTTCAGAGTCAGCCCACTGGCGACTTCGACTCTATGAAGAAAGGAGGGGATGCATGAGAGGCGATATGTTCAGTCCGTCGCGTCGGACATCCATGCCCTCGGCAGCACAACAAGGGACGGGCAAGCGCAACACGTCGGCATTGTGGCGGTTAACGAAAGAGGTGACAGCACATTATTATTGGACACTGCTCGTTGTCATCGTGTGCATCATTGTCGCATCAACGACAACCATCGTATCAACACTCTTCACCCGCACCCTCATCGACGACTACATACTGCTGCTCACCGGCTCTGCTTCGCCCGACTTCTCTCCGCTGGCAAAGGCATTGTGTACACTGGGCGCTGTACTCATTGCAGGTGTAGTTTGTTCGTACACCTACAATCGTCTGATGATAGGCGTCAGTCAGGGCATGATGCTTCATCTGCGACAGTCACTTTTCACCCGTATGCAGCAGCTGCCGCTTGCTTACTTCGACAAACGCCCCCACGGCGACATCATGTCGGTGTTGATCAACGATGTCGACTCACTGCGGCAGGCACTTGGACAGAGCCTGCCATCGGTACTGAGCTCGCTCATCACCATCGTTGCCACACTGATATCCATGATAGTGCTCAACATTCCGCTCACACTCATGTCGCTTGTCATGGCCATGGTGATATTTGGCGTCAGTCGTAAGCTCGGCAACCGTTCGCGCTTGCACTTCCGCGACCAACAGGCAACACTCGGCAAACTGAATGCATACATCGAAGAGATGGTGAGCGGACAAAAAGAGATAAAGGTGTTCTGCCATGAAGAAGAGGCTATCCGACAGTTTGAGGTTCTCAACGAGCATCTTCGTTCTGCCAGTTGTGCAGCCAACCGCACAGCCAACATCGTCATGCCCGTCAATGGCAACCTGGGACTGGTGGGCTACGTACTCATCGGCTGTCTCGGTGCATGGATAGCCTTGCACTATCCGGGCGCACTGACACTCGGAACACTTATCAGCTTCCTGACTCTCAACAAAAACTTCACACAACCCATCAGCCATATCAGTCAGCAAATCAACAGCATTCTAAACGCTTCCGTCGGTGCCGAGCGCATCTATGCGCTGCGCGACGAGACGCCTGAGGTAGATGAAGGCACAGTGACGACGAGACCCGACGTAAAAGGGCTTCAGATGTGGAACCTATCCGACGGCACGACACGAAAGGTGGAGGGCAATGTCGACTTCCGACATGTTGACTTCGGATACCAGAAAGACCGCCAGATACTACACGACATCTGCATCAATACCTCACCTGGACAGAAGATAGCGTTCGTGGGAGGAACCGGAGCAGGCAAGACAACCATCATCAACCTCATCAACCGCTTCTACGACACGTGGCAAGGTGAGCTGCTCTACGACGGCATACCCATCAACAGCATCAGAAAATCGTCACTGCGCGGCACCATGAGCATCGTGTTGCAGGAGACATCGCTCTTCAGCGACACAGTGATGGAGAATATACGCTACGGACGGCTGCAGGCAACAGACGAAGAGTGCCGACAAGCAGCGAGATTGGTAGGAGCTGAAGGCTTCATCCTGCGTCTCAGCCATGGCTACGACACCATCATCACCGCCAACGGAGGCAACCTCAGCCAAGGCGAACGACAACTGCTGGCCATAGCGAGAGTGGCAGTAGCCAATCCCATGGTGCTCATTCTCGACGAAGCCACAAGTAGCATAGACACGCACACCGAACGCATTGTACAGCAAGGTATGGACACACTTATGGCAGGACGCACCACATTCGTCATAGCACACCGATTGTCTACCGTGCACAATGCCGACAGCATCATAGTGCTGGAACACGGTCACATCATTGAGCAAGGCACACATACCGAGCTCATAGAAAAGAAAGGGAAATACTACCAGCTCTACACTGGCAAGGAGTTGTAGCGAGCGTTACTCCACCAGTTCCACAACAACACCTTCCAAATCGTTCAACAAAGAAGCTGCTCCTTCACGATAGTTGTGCCGCCTCACCTCAAGTTCCATCTCTACGATATAAAAGATGCAGTCCGAGCCCTGACGCTCCGTCATGCTATACGAATCTATCATGGCTCCATGCTCGCGCAGACGTGCCATGACAACATTGAAATCCTCGGGCGTCGGAGCCGACATCTTCACATGCCAGGAACGCCTGCCGACACGGGTAGTGATGAAATGGGTAAGCTCTAAGCCTATCAACACCAACACGGTGGCAACGATGCCGAGCCACCACATGCCACCTCCGATAGCTAAGCCTATAGCTGCTGTCGACCATAAGCCGGCTGCTGTGGTAAGACCACGCACCACATTGCGCTGAAAGATGATGGTACCGGCACCGATAAAGCCAATGCCCGATACGACTTGAGCTGCTACACGTGCCGGGTCGAGCCCTATACCATGCTGCGACAACACATCGGCAAAACCATATTGAGACACCAACATGAACAGGGTGCTGCCCAAGGCAACGAGAAAATGGGTGCGGAAGCCTGCCTCCTTGGCACGGTATTCCCGCTCAAGACCTATAACACCGCCCAACAAGCTGCCACATACTATACGAAGAATAAAATCTAATGTCATAATACAATATATATATTAAGGAATACTTAATCGCTACAAATATACAACTTTTCTGTTATTCAATATAAAACAATCCCACATCATAGCCCATTGTCCATCATGTTTCTCTCCAGTCATCACAATCCCCATATCCGTCAGTTACTACTGCTACAGCAAAAGGCCTCTGAACGTCGAGCCACGGGTTGTTTCGTAGTAGAAGGTTTACGCGAAATCATGCACTGCGCAAACAACGGCCATGACATACAACAGCTCTTCACCTGCACTACCCTGCTTGAGAAAATGCCCGAAGCACAGCGCATAGCAGCCTCGGTGCAAGCACGCCAACACTATGAGCTGACACCCGCACTATACCAAAAGGTGGCATACAGAGACAACACCGAAGGCATCATCGCCATCGTAGAGAAACGGACGATAACGCTACAGCAACTTCAGCTGCCCGACAACGCATTGATAGTAGTGGCAGAGAGTGTAGAGAAGCCCGGAAACATAGGTGCCATACTGCGCAGTGCCGAAGCAGCGAAGGCTGATGCGGTGATCATCTGCGACCCACTGACCGACATCTACAACCCCAACATCATCAGGAGTTCTATAGGAGCTGTGTTCATCGTTCCCACGGTGACCTGCACCTCAGAAGAGTGTATCGCCTTTCTCAAGGAAAGAAAGATACAGATACTCTCTGCCCAGCTGCAAGAATCGCTGCCCTATTACGATACTGACATGCGCTGCGCCACAGCCATTGTCATGGGCACGGAAGACAAAGGGCTCACCGACATGTGGCGTCAAGCTGCCGACATACACATCCGTATCCCCATGCTCGGACAACTCGACTCGCTCAACGTGTCGGTAAGCACCGCCATACTCCTTTTTGAGGCGGTACGACAAAGGCTGCAGGGTTAACACTACATAACTTACATGATGGGAGCACAACTACAGCTCACCGACATACCAAGCTCGACGACTTTGGTCACCAACCTCGACGACCTTGCATCGCAACTGTTACCTAATGATATTGCGAAACGAGAACTATGAGAAGACAATATCAGTGATATTGGTTAGCGACAATACCGCTTTTATCTCTCATACAGGCCATGATTATGGAGGTAGTAACAACACTTCGGGCAGCGGAACTATAGAGTATTCCGCTGCCCGAAGCTTGTATGTGTGGCCATATGAGTTTCTCGTCTTATCTAGAACACCTGCAGTTTGTATGCCAATGTCACTGAGAATTTATTGGTGCATGCTTCATCTAGGATGTTTTCATTTTTTCTGTCCCATTTGCGCAGAGGCAGATAATACGATGCCTCTATTGCCCAAGGTCCTAAATTGTATTCGGCAGAGAACGGAATAGAAATATTGCCGCGTCGTATATACTTATGCAGCTTTTCGCTCTTTCCATCAATCTTGCCATACGCCTTCAGAACACGCATCAGGTGTACACCTGCAGCCACGTTAAAGTTTCGCATCAGGTAGTAGCGGCATCTGTAGTCAGAGTTCAGCATATGCATACTGATGTCGGTGGTACCTTCGGGTCCATTGCTGAAGGAACTGCACTTGGCGTTGTTGGTACCTTCGTAAGTGTAGTTCAAGTCAAAGCTGGCAGCCAGCTTGTCAGTGAAGTGCACTTCGAAGAATCCTCCTATACTGGGACCGAAGAGGAAGTCGCCATTGAGTTTGGTCATGTTGGAACCTACTACTCCGATGCGTGGTCCTGCATAGATGTCCATGTATCCGAACCATTGTTTATCATCGTTTTGTGCTTTTACGGTGAACGACAACAGTGTAAACAGACACACTGCAAGAAGGGAAATGCGTAAACGTGTTGTTCTCATGCTATGGCAGCAAAATAGGTTATACTTGAATAGACGTAGAAAAAAGGGTGTGCCCTGCCAGACAACAGAAGCTGTCATCTCCACGGGCACACGCCTTTCATAGCTTTAAAACATGATTTGATACATGTGATTAGTCTTCTTCTGCGAGTTCTGCCTCGTGCTGCTTGATGAGATCCTGCTGGATATCGTTGGGCACAAGTTCATAACTTGCAAACTTGGTAGTGAACGAAGCGCGACCACCAGTGAGCGAGCTCAAGGCGATGGAGTAGCTTGCCAATTCCTTGAGAGGAATCTTGGCAGACAGCTTCTGGTATCCAGCTTCGCTGTCCATACCCATGATGATAGCGCGGCGGCCCTGCAGGTCGCTCATCACATCACCCATGTAGTCGGCAGGAACGAGAACTTCCAGGTCGTAGATGGGTTCGAGAACCTTAGGTCCTGCCTCCTTAAACGCCATGGAAAAGGCATTACGGGCTGCAAGCATGAACGAGAGCTCGTTGGAGTCTACCGGGTGCATCTTACCATCGTAAACCACAACGCGTACGTCGCGGGCATAGCTACCAGTTAGAGGTCCTTGCTCCATACGCTCCATGACACCCTTGAGGATGGCAGGCATGAAACGCAGGTCGATGGCACCACCTACTACAGAGTTGAGGAATACGAGTTTGCCGCCCCATTCCAGGTCGATTTCTTCCTTGCTCTTGATGTTCATCTTAAACTCCTGACCACCGAACTTGTAAACCACGGGATCGGGCATGCCTTCGGTGTAAGGTTCAACAATAAGGTGTACTTCACCGAACTGGCCGGCACCACCCGACTGCTTCTTGTGACGATAGTCGGCACGTGAAGCCTTGGTGATGGTCTCACGATACGGAATCTTCGGCTCGATGTATTCCACTTGTATCTTTTCGTTGTTCTCCATACGCCACTTCAGTGTACGGAGGTGGAACTCGCCCTGACCATGAACAATGGTCTGTTTCAGCTCCTTCGAGAGTTCTACAACCCACGTAGGATCTTCCTGACGCATCTTCTGCAGAGCAGCCATCATTTTTTCGGTGTCAGCTTCATTGACAGCCTTAATGGCGCGTGAGTACTTGGAGTTAGGATATTTGATGAAGTCGAATGTGCGGTCCACGTCTTTCGCATTCAGTGTATTGCCAGTCTTTACGTCTTTCAGCTTCACAGTGCATCCTATGTCACCAGCCTTCAGTTCGTCGACAGTCACACGATTTGCACCGGCGCAAGCATAAAGCTGACCGAGGCGTTCTTTCGATCCGCGGTCGGAGTTATTGAGGTCATCGCCGGGCTTGGCGGTACCGCTCATCACCTTGAAGTAGCTCACTTCACCGATGTGGGGTTCCATACCAGTCTTGAAGAAGAAGAGTGAGGTGGAACCGTCGCTGTCGGCCTTCACTTCGTTTCCACTTGCATCGCTAACCTGTGGCATCTCGGTAACGAAAGGAACCACGTTACTCAGAAACTCCATGAGGCGGCCTACACCCATATTCTTGCTGGCGCATACACACATAACGGGGAATACACTGCGCTCGATGAGGCCCTTGCGCAATCCTTCACGAATCTCATCCTCGGACAGGGCTTCCTCGTTGAAGAATTTCTCCATCAGTGTCTCATCGTTTTCGGCTGCTGCCTCGATGAGAGCTGCACGCAGTTCGTTAGCCTTATCTTGTTCTTCGGCAGGGATGTCTTCTATGGTAGCTTTACCGCCGTCGGCTCCCCATGACAGTTTCTTCATCAGCAGCACGTCGATGATAGCGTTGAAACCGCCACCAGTGGCTATAGGATACTGTACGATGGTACATTTCGGGCCGAAGCTTTCACGCATGTTGGCCATCACTACATCAAAGTCGCAGTTGTCGACATCAAGGCGATTGATGGCGAAGATAACGGGCTTCTGCAGTTTGTCGGTATTGCGGAAGGCATTCTGTGTACCTACCTCGGGACCATATTGTCCGTTGACGAGGATCACCGCCTGGTCGCAGACATTCAGAGCGGTAATGGCACCGCCTACAAAGTCGTCGGACCCCGGACAGTCGATGATGTTCAGCTTCTTATTGTTGCATTCCACATGGAAGACTGTGGGGAATACGGAATAGCCATACTCCTGCTCCACAGGGAAATAGTCGCTGACAGTGTTCTTTTGTTCTACGGTACCACGGCGTTTTATGACGCCGCCTTCAAACAACATACTCTC
Organism: uncultured Prevotellaceae bacterium; assembly: GCA_900320845.1. Taxonomy (GTDB): domain Bacteria; phylum Bacteroidota; class Bacteroidia; order Bacteroidales; family Bacteroidaceae; genus Prevotella. Next base: position 44,956 of record ONTS01000010.1, read on the forward strand.
GGTAAGTGTAGTCTTGCCGCTACCCGCACTGCCTATCAAGGCAATGTTTTTGATTTCGTTGGTCTGATAGACTTTCATTCCTTAATTGTTTTATTTTTTAAATGTGATTGTGTACTCATTTGGGGTGTAAAGGTACACTTTTCTTATTCTCCGACAAAACGATTTGCAAAAATAGTGGAATGTGGACGTCAATTTCGGCCGTCCATCATCAGTTCATCATGGCAAAGCGGATCAAAAACGAGGCATGCAGTGTGGGGACTTCGTAACGGAGACAACAAAAATAATGACATTAGGCAAAGGGTTGGAAAATACGTAAAAAAGAAAAAAATAGGGACGAGAGCACACTTTTTCGCCAAGGGATTGTTATCTTTGCATAATGATAACTGCTGCCACATGACCGGTCTTTACATTCATATTCCGTTCTGCAGACATCGTTGCATCTATTGCGCCTTCTGCTCCACCACTCAAAAAGAATGGATGACAGATTATGTCGCAGCACTCGATAAAGAGATGCAGACGCGCAGTGAGGAAGCGCGGAAACATGGCGGCATCAGTACCATATACCTCGGCGGAGGAACACCATCAACATTGTCCGACATATTGTTACACAACATCTTCGACAGCATCAGCAGGCATTTTCTATACGACAGATTACTGGACGATGTGGAAGAAATTACCCTAGAGTGCAATCCGGATGATGTGACGCCACAGCTGGCAGCCATATTAAAAGAGATAGGCATCAACAGGGTGAGCCTCGGCGTTCAGACTTTCAACGACGAACGGCTGCGATGGCTCCACCGCCGACATACGGCACAACAAGTGAACAATGCTGTACGCCATCTGAAAGCAACGGGCATTGACAACATCAGCATCGACCTGATATATGGTTTTCCTCAGCAGACAGAAGCTGATTGGCATAAAGACATCCAACAGGCGCTCGCTCTACAGGTACCACACATATCGGCTTACTGCCTGACTTACGAAGAAGGCACGCCGCTATGGAACAGTCTGCAACGCGGAGAAGTGAAGGAGCTGGAGGAGGAACAATGCCGCACACTCTATTATCAACTCGCTGATGCCCTCACTGAAACCGGCTACGACCATTATGAGATAAGTAACTTTGCTCTGCCCAACCGTCGAGCTCGCCACAACACCTCCTATTGGCAAGACATCCCATATATAGGTATTGGAGCTGCAGCGCACTCGTACGACAAAGCCACAAGGCGATGGAACACAAGCGACATACGACAATATATAGAACTAACGCTCCACGCGCAGACACCATACGAGGAAGAAAACATAGACATCGACACTCATTTCAACGACCTGATAACCACCACGCTGCGCACGACTGAAGGTCTGCCGCTCATAAGCTTGGAAGAGACCTTTCCGCAGGCATTTGTTGACACTCTAATGAAAGAAGCACAGCCGTGGATAGAACGAGGATGGCTCACAACAGAAAACAACTATCTACGACTCACACGAAATGCGCTGTTCGTCAGCGACACCGTACTCTCTGATCTCGTGAGGGTTTCATAACAAAAGCATACTACAAAATTGTAAATAATAACATAAATACCATTACACATGAAACACCATTCATTTACCAAGACCATCATGATGCTCTTCGCCTTCGTGGCAGGAAGCATCCAAGTTTCAGCGCAATCTTCAGGCACTGTGTACATCTGCACAGGCAAGTATTCAGTGAAGTATCACAAGAGACAAGACTGCAGTGGTTTGTCAGCATGCACGGGTGACATCATTGCCACCACCGTTGCCAAGGCCAAAGCTAGTGGCAAGGAAGAATGTCTAAAATGCTTTGTCAACTCTACTGCCAACAAGGCAAAGGACGTAAAAAGACCGACAACCACTAAGCCCGAATCAAAACCTTCTACATCAGCTACGGATAAGAAATCTGTAGCTAAGAAGACAACCACAAATGAAGAGAAGAAACCTGCGGCCAAGAAGTCGACAACGGAGAAGAAACCTGCAGATAAGAAGTCGACAACGGAGAAGAATACTACTGCTAAGAAGTCGACAACTGAGAAGAAGACTGCTGCTAAGAAAGCTACAACCGAGAAGAAGACTGCTGCCAAGAAGTCGACATCAACCGAGAAGAAGACTCCTGCCAAGAAAGCTACAACCGAGAAGAAGACTGCTGCTAAGAAGTCGACATCAACCGAGAAGAAGACTACTGCTAAGAAGTCGACATCAACCGAGAAGAAGACTGCTGCCAAGAAGTCGACAACAACGGATAAGAAGACTACTGCTAAGAAGTCGACAACCGAAAAGAAGACTGCTGCTAAGAAGGCAACAACTGAGAAGAAAAAGCCAGCAGCCAAGAAATCAACAACAGAGAAGAAATCTTCAACCAAAAAGACTACCACCAAGAAATCTAATACCAAAAAGGCTGCATAATTGCTTAACACCAACAGCAGTAAAACTGGCAATAACAACAAATCATCCTCCACACAAAATGTCACCAGTGTGGAGGATGATTCTTTTTTTTGCGACTAATATAGCACAACACACCTCAACCATATTTGCTTAAATAAACCTTTTATATATATTATACCCCATACAAGACTTGTGACATATAACGAGGCTGACAATACAAAATGGGGCGTTCATTTTGTATTGTCAGCAGTTTCTACGAAATTTGTTGCGCCAAATCGAAAGCATCAGCTGGCATCCTATCTGCCTGATGCCATTTTCCACAAGCTCTACGGCGGTGCTCTACCAAGGAAAAGCCGTTGATGGAGTGTAATATGTATTGCCGTCATGCACCACACCAACATTCACACACACATACTATTGTCACGTCTATGTCGCACAGGGCTGTCGATATGTGTATTGTTGTGCTTGTTGGCATCCTGCTCCACGAGCAAGTATGTGCCTGATGGCGAATATCTACTCAACAGTGTGAAGCTGCACAGCGACAACAAGAGGGCTAACACTAGTTCGCTGAATGCCTACCTGCAGCCAAAGCCCAACGTGAAATGGTTCTCTTTGGCGCGCGTGCCACTTGCCATCTATTCGCTGTCGGGCCGCGACAGTTCGCGATGGGTCAACCGCACCCTGCGCAATCTAGGCGAGCCGCCTGTGCTATACGACTCCGCACGCACTGTGCAGACGGCAGACATATTGCGCAGTGCACTGCAGAACAAAGGATATATGGGGGCACAGGTGGATGTCAACGTGACAAAGAAAGGCAAGAGGGTTAATGTGGACTACTATCTACGGCCAGGCAAGCAATACTTCATCAACGACATTCGCCACATCATCCACGATGACAGCATACGCCAAATACTCGACAAGCACCATGTGCTGGAAGATGGGTTGCACGTCGGTCAGCCGCTGACGGTGAATCTGCTGGAAACGGAGCGAAAACGTATCACCACATTCCTGCAGGACAACGGCTATTACCGTTTCCACCAAGAATACATCGTCTACGATGCCGATAGCATCAGAGGCAGTAGCATGGTGGCACTCACCCTGCACCTACTACCCTATCAACAGACTGACAACGACGAGCCGCAACTGCATCCGCGCTACCACATCAGAAACGTCAGCCACTTCAGCATGGGCAGTGAGCGCATACGTCTGCGCAGACATGTTATTGAAGAAAACACTATCATAGAGCAAGGTCAGCTTTATAGCAACACTGCCCAGAAAAAAACATACAGCCGTTTCGCCCGCCTTCCTAATGTAAAATACACGGGTATCAACATCACAGAGGTGCCCGACACTACCTTACTTGATGCCAGTATACAAATAGAAACACACAAACCCAACAGCATAAGCTTCCAACCCGAAGGCACCAACACCGCAGGCGACCTGGGAGCAGCCGCCACGCTGACATACGAGAACCGTAACCTCTTCCGCGGCGGCGAACGACTGAGCATCAGTCTGAGAGCAGCATTCGAGGCAATAACAGGACTGGAAGGCTACAAGAACAAAGACTACGAAGAATATGGTGCCGAAGTGCAGCTCACCTTTCCACGACTCGTAGTGCCTTTCCTCTCCAAACGTACGCGCCAGCTCACCAACGGGACATCGACAGTGGCCGTAAACTTCAACATGCAGCAACGCCCTGAGTTCCACCGACGCGTGTTTGCCACCACATGGCGCTACAGATGGGACAACGAGTCGCACCCCATCAGCTATCGTGTAGACCTGCTTGACCTCAACTATATCTACATGCCGTGGATATCCGACACGTTCAAGCACAACTACCTTGACAGTGTGAGCAACCGCAACGCCATACTGCGCTACAACTACGAGGACTTGTTCATCATGAAGACCGGCTTCGGTTTCACCTACAGCACCCCAAGCAACGTGTTGCGCTTCAATATCGAGACCGCCGGAAACCTGCTCTCGCTGGGCTCACGACTCTTCCATGGTAAGAAAAACGAACAAGGACAATATGCTGTGTTCAACATTGCATACGCACAATATGCCAAGACGGACATAGACAACACCCACTTCTTCCGCTTCAACAACAATAATACACTGGTGCTGCATACCGCCATAGGTCTGGCATGGCCCTACGGCAACAGTCATGTGTTACCTTTCGAGAAACGGTACTTCGCCGGCGGTGCCAACAGCGTTCGCGGATGGGGAGTGCGACGTCTAGGACCCGGTTCCTTCAAGGGCAAGGACGGACGCATAGACTTCATCAACCAGACAGGAGACATCAAGCTTGACATCAGTCTGGAATACCGCACACACCTATTCTGGAAGCTGGACGGAGCTGCTTTCATAGACGCTGGAAACATCTGGACATGGCATCACTATGACGAACAGGAAGGAGGACAGTTCCGACTGGACAAGTTCTATAAACAACTGGCAGCCGCATACGGCATTGGATTCCGCTTCAACTTCGACTATTTCATCCTGCGTTTCGACATGGGAATGAAAGCTGTGAACCCTGTTTATGAAAACTCTCGTGAGCATTTCCCCTTGCTCCATCCACGCTTGAGCCGGGACTTCCACTTCCATTTTGCAGTGGGAATGCCCTTCTGACATCAGAACACCATAGCAACCCTTACACCATATTATATATATAATGCTCAAGTTTATCTCCTTCGGTAGCGGAAGCAGCGGCAACTGCTATCTGCTATGCGCCGATGACAACATATTGATGATTGATGCCGGCATAGACCTACGCAAACTACGCACCTATTTCGACAACTATGGCATCAATGCCACACACATACACAACCTTCTTCTTACCCACGACCACATCGACCATGTGAAGGCTGCAGGCGCAATAAGCCAGACATGGCACATAGACGTGCATGCCACAAGCAAAGTGCACAACGCAATAGACAACAACCGACGCCTGTCAGCAAAGATCAACACACCACATGTGCACCATATCAGGCACAACATACCTTTCGATCTTGGAGCTTTCCATATCACCCCCTTTGATGTACCACATGACAGCCACACCAATACAGGCTACCGCATAGAATACGAAGGCAGCGTTTTCTGCCTGGTGACAGACATCGGACACATTACCCCCACCATCATCGAGCACCTGCAAGGCGTGGAGCATCTAGTTGTAGAAGCCAACTACGACCCGCAGATGCTACTGCACGGGCGCTATCCCTACTTCCTCAAGCAACGCATAACGGGACCAACTGGGCACCTGTCCAACAACGAGACAGCACGCCTCATCGGTGAATGCTGTTCAGCTAAGTTGCGCAACGTGTGGCTGTGTCATCTAAGCGAAGAAAACAATACCCCCGAGACTGCACTAACTACTGTTAAAGATATGCTGCAAAACAATGCATTTCAAAAATACCCAAATATGACCATAAGAGCTCTTTATCGGCAAAAACCCACTGGTTTCTTTGAAATTTTTAACTTTTGAAACACACTGAGAACCAACGCATTGCAAAAAAGTTACACAAAAGAGCAAAAAAAAGTTGAAAAAAATTTTGCACGAATGAAAGCAATGTATTTATCTTTGCATCGTTTTAGTAAACAATGATTGTTTAACAAGCTTAAAGAAAAAAGAAAATGAAAAAGTTATTTTTCGCAGTTGTAGCTTTCGCAGCTATCTCCTTCGCAACCGTATCATGTGACAAGAAAGAAGCAGCTCCTGCTCCTGAAGCTGACACCACACAGGTTGACACCTCTGCTGTAGTTGAAGACACCACTATGGTTGAAGACTCTGCAGAAGTTGTTGAAGAAGTTGCAGAAGAAGTTGCAGAGTAATCCGCGACAAAATCAAAACAAAAGTCAGGCTCATTGAGCCTGACTTTTTTTGTTGTTATATCTTCACACAGATTCTCTGTCTACTCCCATTCTTATCTTCCACAGGAAATGATTACCTTTGCATCAACGTTAGCAATAGAATAGCCCACGAAATCTTGTTCATGACAATGATACTCGCACGTGACTTATCGTTCGCAGAAGCACACAAAATCCACCATTTACACCTATAAACTATATGAGCTATACACGCAACAATCTTGATAACTCAACATTAACCTTCCCTCAAGACAATAAAATACATTTTGAAGAGGTAGAACATATATACAGCGTTGACGGTGCAGGCGAGATGACACCTGTTTCCACCGTTGTAGCATCATTCTTCAAGAAGTTCGATGCTCAACACTGGAGTATGCGCAAGTGCTACGGCAATGAAACACAAGCCGCCAAGCTACGCGAACAATGGGAATGCAAGGGACGTATGGCGGCACAACTCGGCACACATCTGCACAAACAGATAGAAGACTTTCTCAACACTCAGAAGCCGCCGCAGACACAATGCCACCTGCAATACCAAGGCAACTATGTTCACGAGGACAAAGAGTGTGACATTTCACGCGAGTGGCAGATGTTTAAGAACTTCCACAACACCATCGGCTATCAACCATTCCGCACTGAATGGGCTGTCTACGACATTGAGACGCGCATGGCAGGCACTATTGACCTTTTGTGCTCGAAGACAGATGGTACGTACGAGATATTTGACTGGAAACGAAGCAATAAGATCGAACCGACACAACACAACAAATGGGACAGCGGTATCAACGGATTGGAGCACCTTACTGACACCACATACATCCACTACTGCCTCCAACAGAACCTATACCGCTATATGTTGGAAAAAAATTACGGACTTCACATCAGCGCCATGCACCTTGTCGTGCTCCATCCCGACTATTCCAACTATCGCATCGTCAATATTCCACGCATGGAGAAGGAGATAGACATCATCGTCGGCAAACGCTTGTTCGCACGCTGACAGACAATCATCTGCCAATGCCGTCGCTCAAGCAATGCCGATGAAAAAGCGCCATACTTCTCTTTAAAGAAATATCTCTAGTACGCTGTCTGTCTTTCTTGTTTTCATTGCTCTTAATTTTTTAGGTTTAACATTATTGTTTCTTACTTACACCGTAAAATTAAGTGTTTTTTCATATATCCATTTTTTGCAACTTTTTTATGTTTATGATAATATATTCAGTAGAAGTCTTACTTCGTAGCATACTTTTCACTATATGTATCTTATAATATATATATGGTATAAGTCAGTATATATCAAAAAAAACATATCTTTGCGCAAAAGTTTTTCATCGTTTGAACTACATTGATATGGAAGTTAAGAAAAGGATTAAAGAAAAAGGGTGGCGTATGGGCGAGCTAGCGAACGCACTTGGCATTATATTCGAACACTCTCGCAGACACTATCGACAGGTGCTAACCCACGATTGAGTACACTGCGTAGGATTGCGGATGTTATAGGTTGTAAGGTTGGTGATTTCTTTCTTGATGAACTAACTACAACTGATGAATTAGAGAAGATACCTATACCAAGCGGCACAGTTCGTATAAGGGAGCATGAGTATGAAGTAATACTTGTAGAGAAGAAGAGGCAGTAGAATGGGTAAGAAGAAGAAGAAGAAGAAGAGAAACCTTGATGAGTTGGTAAGAAAAATGACCAATGCCGAGTATGAAACTCTACTGGATGAAGTAGCACTAGAAGTTGGAGGTGGATACGCAAAAAAATCAACTCAACCAATCATTGACGAACGTTTTTCGGAAAAACGTGTAGGCTTAACACTTAGTGGTGGTACGTACAGCATTGCTTTCTATTATAACAACGAAGGAGAACCATGCCTCAAGGAAGAGGCTACAAGCATACATATCATGGAGTTTGATGGCAAAGATAGGCGCATCAACGAAGTGTATGCAGATATCTAATGCCTACTTGATAATTTTTTCGCTAGTTGTCTGATATAGGCAGCTCTATTAAGGAATGCACTTTTCAGCAAGTCTCTCTGGTCCTTATCACCATAATAGTACTTGATAAATAGCCCACCATTTTCCTTTCATTTTGCAGAAGAAGCCTTACCTTTGCAAGATAGACGAAACCAAATTAAACAATACGCGCGAAAGGACTGCCACAAATATGGAAAACATACAACATTATTTTCCTCAGCTGACAGAGGAGCAGACCGAACGTCTTCAAGCTCTCGGCCCAATCTATCGTGAGTGGAACGAGAAGATTAATGTCATTTCACGTAAGGACATCGACAATTTGTTCCTCCATCATGTGCTCCACTCCCTGTCAATAGCCCGTTTTATCCACTTCACTCCTTCAACCGATATTCTTGACTTCGGAACTGGCGGAGGCTTTCCAGGCATACCGCTTGCCATACTATTTCCCGAATGTCGCTTCAAGCTCATCGACGGAACAGGCAAAAAGATTCGTGTTGTCAACGAGGTGACAAGCGCCATAGGTTTAGACAACGTGCAAGCCGAGCAGATTCGTGGCGAAGAGGAGAAAGGAAAATATGACTTCATCGTCACCCGTGGGGTGATGCCTTTACCCGACACGGCGCGGATGTTGAAGAAAAACATCAGCCACAAGCAACGCAATGCCATACCCAACGGCATCATTGCGCTGAAAGGCGGCGACATACAAGCCGAAGCGGCACCCTACAAGAACATCATCGAGGTGGCGGACATCAGCCAATGGTTCGACAACCCATGGTTCAAACAGAAACACATATTGTACCTACCCATGTAAGTTCCCCACCCTATCTCTTGTCATGCTAACAGTAAAGACTTTCACATGCAACATGTTAGACGAGAACTGCTACATCGTTTCCGATGAGAGCGGCAAGTGTGTCATCATCGATTGTGGTGCATTTTACGACGAAGAACGTCGTGCCATAGCACAATATATCAGCGATACACAGCTCACTCCCGTCCATCTGCTTGCTACACACGCACATCTCGACCACAACTTCGGCACTCCGTTCATCTACGATACCTATCATCTGTTGCCCGAATATGCCGAGGCAGATCACGGACTCATGGAAAATCTGCCTCGACAGGCAGCACATTTCTATGGCCTGACGCTCAACGAGACCTATCCGTTGGCAGAGCATTTCCTGACAGAAGACACACCTGTCTGCTTTGGCTCGCACACACTGTACATCATCACCACACCCGGGCACTCTAAAGGCTCAGTAGTATTCTATAGCAAAGAGGAAAACATCGCTTTCACAGGCGACACGCTTTTCCGCTTTTCCGTAGGACGCACCGACCTGCATGGCGGAAGCATGATGCAACTCACACAGAGTCTGCATAAGTTGCGCAAGTTGCCTCCTGCCACCATCATCTATCCCGGACATGGTCCGATATCGACCATCAGTGACGAAATCAATGCCAACCCATTCATGCAATGACACCCCAGAAACCTAAAGAAAAAATCATCCTCGGCGTCGACCCAGGCACCAACGTGATGGGTTACGGCATACTTCGTATTGTAGGAAATAAGGCGGAGATGGTGGCGATGGGTGTCATTGACATGCGTAAAGAGAATGACCCCTACCTTCGACTGGGACGTATCTTCGAGCGTGTTACAGGCATCATCAAGGAGTTTCTGCCTGACGAGATGGCTATCGAAGCACCTTTCTTCGGCAAGAACATTCAGTCGATGCTCAAGTTGGGACGTGCGCAAGGTGTTGCCATAGCAGCCGCCATCGAACGTGGTGTCCCCATACACGAATATGCGCCCATGAAGATTAAGATGGCCATCACCGGACAGGGACGCGCCTCCAAAGAACAGGTGGCTGACATGTTGCGCAGAATGTTACACCTCGACAAAGATTCCATGCCTCACTTTATGGATGCCACTGATGCTTTGGCAGCAGCCTACTGTCACTTCCTGCAACAACAGGCCCCGCAGTCGCACACACACTACAAGGGATGGTCGGACTTTGCACGACGAAACAGCAAGCGCATAACAGGTGCCACATAGACAAAGAAACATCATCGCTACATACAATCACACACATTGAAACAACAAGAAACACTAAACTTTTAACAACATGAAACCCCTATTCACCCTTCTCATCTCTTTCCTCTTCTGCGCCATGCCCATGTCAGCGCAAGAAGTGTATAAAGAAGTAATGCGTCTTTCTAAGAAGACTGCTGATAATCGCGAATTATCCATCGATGTGCGAAAGGTGGCACAGTTTAAAGTCGATGCGCTGGAGTATATGCTTCGCAAAACACAAGAGCTGATGCCTGACAGCAGCGTTACGGTGCTCGACTATCAAGCTTTCGCACTCTACGACTTCGTAAATCTCTACACCCAGCAGCTTGCTAAGAACAGTAAGAAGAAAAAGGAGCGCCAGCGTATCATGCAACTATTCCAGCAGAGCAGTCTGGAAAACGCACGTTTCTTCGATCAGGACAAAGAGTTCATCATGGCTTATGTCAACAGCCTGCAGCACATCACACGCTTCTCGCTCGACACTGACTGGGTGATAGCACTCAACGATGTGCGCGAACGGCTATACAAGACAAAAATGCCCTAACCTCTATACTGTAACAGCGTGCCTCAGTAGGCATGTATTCATCACGTAACAACCATCATTCGATTATGACTAAGCAATTCTCTCGCACCCTTGTCACTACAGCCCTTCCCTATGCCAACGGCGGCATCCATATAGGACACCTCGCAGGTGTATATATTCCTGCCGACATCTATGTACGCTATCTCCGTGCACGCCACCAAGACGTGCTGTTCATTGGCGGCAGCGACGAGCACGGAGTGCCCATCACCCTCAGGGCAAAGAAAGAACATACCACACCCCAGCATATCGTAGACAGATACCACAACCTTATCAAAGAGTCATTCGAGGAGTTCGGTATCTCTTTCGACATTTACAGCCGCACCACATCGGCAACACACCACCAGATGGCTGCCGATTTTTTCCGACACCTATACGACAGCGGCAAGCTCACCGAGCAGACGACGAAGCAGTACTACGACCCGGAGGCCAAGCAGTTCCTCGCCGACAGATACATCACAGGCGAGTGTCCCCACTGTCATAATGCCAACGCCTATGGCGACCAGTGCGAGAAGTGCGGCAAAGACCTCGACCCCACACAGCTCATCAATCCCAAGTCAACCATCAGCGGTGCCAAGCCTGAGCTGAGAGACACCACCAACTGGTATCTCCCCCTCAACGAGTATCAGGCATTCCTTGAGCAATGGATACTGAAAGAGCACACTGAATGGCGTCCCAACGTCTACGGACAATGTAAGTCGTGGCTCGACATGCAGCTTCAGCCACGCGCCATGACACGCGATTTGGACTGGGGTATCCCCGTTCCTATCAAGGGAGCCGAAGGCAAAGTTCTCTATGTGTGGTTCGATGCTCCCATAGGATACATATCCAACACCAAGGAACTGCTTCCCGACACATGGGAGACATGGTGGAAAGATGAAAGCACACGACTCGTACACTTCATCGGCAAGGACAACATTGTCTTCCACTGCATCGTGTTCCCTACCATGCTACATGCACACGGAGGCTACATCTTGCCCGACGCCGTGCCCGCCAACGAGTTCCTCAACCTGGAAGACGACAAGATATCCACCTCACGTAACTGGGCAGTGTGGCTCGACGAATACCTCAAGGAGATGCCTGGTAAGCAAGACACATTGCGTTATGTACTCACCGCTAACGCACCAGAGACCAAGGACAACAACTTTACATGGCACGACTTCCAAGACCGTCACAACAACGAGCTGGTAGCCGTCTACGGCAACTTCGTCAACCGCGCCTTGCAACTCACCAAGAAATACTTCAACGGCGTAGTGCCTCCGCAGCACGAAGATGCCCTCACCGACTGCGATAAGGCTGCCTTGGAGGAGATGAGCACCGTACGCACACGCATCGAACAGCTCATGGACAACTTCAAACTGCGCGACGCACAGTTCGAAGCCATGTCGCTGGCACGCCTCGGCAACCGCTACATTACCGAGAACGAGCCATGGAAACAGTGGAAGACCGACCCGCAGCGTGTGGAGACAGTGCTCAACATCTGCCTACAGATCACTGCCAACCTCGCCATTGCCTTCCGTCCCTTCCTGCCTTTCTCCTCCGAACATCTGCTGCATATGCTCACCCTCGAGGCACCCGAATGGGAACAGCTCGGCAACAGTTGTCTGCTGAAAGAAGGCTGGCAGCTCGGCGAACCTGCATTGCTGTTCGAGAAGATTGACGACGACGCCATCAACTTCCAGTTGGAGAAGCTGGCAGCCAGCCGTCGCGAGCACGAACAGCAGGCGGCAGCAGCACAAGCAGCGGCAGCCGGACCCAAACCTATAGCACCCGTAGTAGACTTCGACACCTTTGCCAAGACCGACATACGCGTAGCGACAGTCAAGGAATGCTTCAAGGTGGAGAAATCTACCAAGCTGCTGCAGTTCACCCTCGATGATGGCACATCACAGCCGCGCACCATACTCAGCGGCATTGCGAAGTACTGCAAGCCCGAAGACCTCATCGGCAAGCAAGTTCTCTTCGTTGCCAACCTCGCACCACGCAAGATCATGGGCATCGAGAGCCAAGGCATGATTCTCTCGGCAGAAGATGCCGACGGCCGCCTCGTTCCGCTCACCACCTCAGACAACGTAGCTCCCGGCAGCCAAGTCGGATAACAGCAGTCACCCCTTACCCTATGGACATCGTCCCCACACTCACAACACGCTGGCACCTCGACCTATGTTTCGACGGCACGGCATACCACGGCTGGCAACGTCAGCCCAACGCCCGTAGCGTGCAGCAGACGGTGGAAGAGGCACTCTCCACCATGCTGCGCCACGACGTTGCCGTCACTGGTGCCGGACGCACTGACACCGGAGTGCATGCCCGACAGATGCCCATACATTTCGATACCCCTTGTGCCTTGGAGGTATCGCAGCTGGTGTACAAACTCAACCGGCTACTGCCCCACGACATTGCCGCAACCTTCGCCTCGCCTGTCGACAACGAATGGCATGCACGCTTCAGCGCCACCAGTCGCACGTACCACTACTATGTGCACCTCGGCAAGCAGCCGTTCCTTCGGCATCAGTCGTTACAACTGCACCGTCCACTCAACATGGAAGCCATGAACGCCGCCGCCGCTACCCTACTCACAGTGTCCGACTTCGGAGCATTCTGCAAGAGCGGCAGCGATGTGAACAACACCCTCTGCCATGTCAGCGAGGCGCAATGGCTTGCCATAGACGGACAGCAATGGTATTTCCGTATCACTGCCAACCGTTTCCTGCGCAACATGGTACGCGCTGTAGTAGGCACACTCGTCGATGTAGGACGAGGAAAGACTACCCTGCAACAGTTCACCGACATCGTCAACGGACGCCAACGCACACAGGCAGGCGACAGCATGCCGGCGCACGCGCTGTTCTTGGAACATGTCGGCTATGACAATATGACCCCTCACACGCAAACATCAATACCATGAATCATACCCCTTCACAGCTCAACGGACTGGGCATTGCTCTCGTCACGCCCTTCCTTGCCGACGGCAGTGTGGACTATCCTGCCCTGCAACGTCTCGTGAACTACCAAATAGACAATGGTGTCGACTTCCTTGTCGCTCTTGGCACCACTTCCGAAGCACCCTGCCTCACTATACAGGAGAAAGCTGATGTGTGCCGATGCATTGTCGACACAGTGCAAGGACGTCTGCCGCTTGTCATAGGATGCGGAGGAAACTGCACAGCCAACGTCATCGATGAACTGACACACACATCACTCGACGACTTCTGCGCAGTGCTCAGCGTAGCACCCTTCTACAATAAGCCCAACCAGGAAGGACTCTATCAGCACTTCAGAGCCATAGCGCAAGCCTCACCGAAGCCCGTCATTCTCTACAATGTGCCATCGCGTACAGGAGTCAATATCAGTGCCGAAACCACGCTGAAGCTCGCCACCGATTGCCCCAACATCACCGCCATTAAGGAGGCGAGCGGCAACATGGAACAGATAAAAGCCATCCTCGCTGCCAAGCCGCAACACTTCACCGTACTCAGCGGCGATGACGCACTCACCCTCGATATGATGCGCGAAGGAGCATCGGGTGTCATTTCTGTCATAGGAAATGCATTGCCCCGGCAGTTCAAACATATGCTCACCCTATTCAAGGAAGGCAAAGAGACCGAAGCCGAAGCCATGAACCAACGCTTCCACGACCTATACAAGCTGCTCTTTGCCGATGGCAACCCCGCTGGCATCAAAGCCCTGCTACATATCATGGGTTACACACAAAACACATTGCGTCTGCCACTGACACCTATACATCTCAACATCTTCGAAAAGATGCAACTACAGGTACAACGACTGCAACTAATGTGATTTGCATCCGACCAGCTACCAGTTGTGCCCGTATGGGGGATATCATCATTGATTTAGGCAAATTATTTACGCATTGTTGTGGCAGGTCATATGAATTTGTTTTAGATGATTTGATTTAAAACTACAATAATTCAAGATTAAAACATGTGAAAGCCGATTTTTGTCGCTTACGCCACTTGCACCGTAGCCGACGCGTGTACCATTCGCAGAACCTACAGTCTGCAAACGGGCAATACTTGCATTACAATTGTGCAACTTTCACACTGTTATCAAAGCCCGATTATCGACCAAAACAAGTTGTTTTGGTAAGCAGTTGGCCAATACTTGGGAAGGCACGGCCTACAATTGGCGAGTGGCAGGCTACTGTTGCAGAGCAATTTCAGTGATTTTGGTTACCAATTTCAGTGATTTTGGTTTGTAACGGTCTCCCGTTCGTTTTCCGAAAGGACACCGATAGGGTGGCTATACCGGCGGCATTGGCATGCAGACAGACGATATGACAGCTGACTGTACCTCAATGAGAAAAGGCGACAGGGGAAGCGAAAGGGAACAGGCATGTGGAAGGGGTAACGACATAGGAAGACTGCGCCTTTTAAGCGTTCAACTTTTGGCATTCAGCAAAGGATTATTACCTTTGCATTTTGAAGATTGATTGTCTTTTACAAGACATACTTTCCCGGCATGGCATCTATCATTGACTCCCCTACCGGGACCATTGTCCCCACCACAGCGGCAGCACCGCTGATAGGCATAGCCCGCCATCGCATAGCTATTGACGGGCAGGGTGTTACTACGCTTGTTGCGTTCCACGGATGTCCGTTGCGGTGTCGTTATTGTCTCAACCCGCAATGTCGCAAAAAAGACGGCATCGCCTTGCGGATGACACCCGAAGAGTTGTTTGAAGTGGCAAGACAGGACGAGATCTATTACCTTGCCACCAACGGCGGAGTGACATTCGGTGGCGGCGAGCCCCTGCTGCAAGCCGACTTCATTGCCGACTTCTGTCAGCTGCTGACCGACCCGTGGCACATTACGATGGAAACGTGCCTGAATGCTCCGACAAAAGCACTGACGAAGATGCTGCCCTACGTCGACGAATTCATCATTGACGTGAAGGACATGGATGCAGACATCTACGAGGCATACACGCGCCATAGCCAGACGCGGCTGCTGCGCAACCTGCAATGCCTAGCCCGTCACAACATGCAAGACCGTTGTGTGCTGCGACTGCCACTCATTGCCGGCTACAACACGAAGGAAGACCGACAGCAGAGCAGGCGCAGACTGCGCGAAATGGGCTTCACACGCTTTGACAACTTTACGTATATCACAGAAATTACTGAGCACAAAAAACAAATACAATGACACAAGGCCGCAAAATATGCAACACGCTGAAGGACATCCGCAAACGTATTGCCGCAGCCAATGGTATAGACTACCATCCATCAGAGTGCACGCACAAGGGTGAGTGCTCTGGCAGCTGTCCTCGTTGCGAACAAGAGCTGTCCGACCTGACGAAAGAGATACGCCGTCGGCGCCGACTTGGCATGGCAGCAAGCGTCGCTGGCCTCGCAGTGGGCATCGGTTCGCTGGCATCTTGTCATATCATCCGCCCTCACGTATCTGGAAAGATGGTGAGGGGCGACGTGATGTACGTCCCCGACTCTACCACGAAGGTGGAAACGACTTCCGACACGTTGGTACTTAACCCTCAACAAACCGACGTCAAACCATGATATTCTACTTCTCCGCCACAGGCAACACCCTTTGGGCAGCCCGACAGGTTGCTGATGCCACGCAAGAGTCGCTGGTAGACATCGCTGCTGCTGTGAATGAGCAACGCTACGACTATGTGCTGGATGCCGATGAGCGCATCGGCTTCTGCTTTCCCGTGCACGGATGGCAGCTGCCTTCCATAGTAAGACTGTTTATACAGCAACTGCACATCACCTCTACCCCATCGCATTTCGTCTATGCCCTCTGCACGGCGGGCGACAACATCGGCCTGACTATGGACATACTGCGCGAGCTGCTGGAAGAGAAAGGGATGATGCTGCAGAGCACCTTCTCGCTCATCATGCCCGAGACGTATGTAGGTCTGCCATTCATGGACGTGGACACGGAGGAAAAAGAAAATGCAAAGAAAGCGCACAGCGCATCGTGTCTGCACCAATGGTTGCCGCTCATCATCAAGCGGCAGACGGGACTCAAGGAGGAGGTGCGTGGCAGATGGCCTAGTATCAACACACGCATCATTGGCAACTTCTTCCACCGCAAGCTCATCACAGACTACAAGTTCCATGTACGCCAAGAGAGGTGTCTGCGCTGTGGACGCTGTGTGGAAGTATGTCCGACACACAACATGCAGCAACAGGAAGACGGCACGCCACGATGGCTGCACACAGACCGCTGTCTGACATGCTTTGCCTGTTATCACTACTGCCCTGTCCACGCCATAGAGTTCGGCAGACAGACAAAGAAAAAAGGTCAATACTATTTTGATAAAAACAACAAAACATAATATTCACTACCCATGAGAAAAGTATTGCTCATCTTGTTTCTTGCCGTTTCCACGATGATGTGGGCATCAAAAGCCATTTCCATTCCCACCACCATCATCCAGCCCGACGGCACCAAGCTCACCGTCGTCCTCTATGGTGACGAACATTTCAACTGGTCGGAGACCACCGATGGCGTATTGCTCTTTCAGCAAGGCACTGCCTACTATGTAGCTACAGTCGACGAAGCAGGGAATTTCAAGCCTACAACGCAGCTGGCACACGAGAAGAGCCTGCGTACGATAAACGAACGAGCATTGGTAAGTGCCCAGCAACGCACCCCAATGTTGCATCGCGCCCAGATGAAAGCTAAGGCAGACGCACGTCGGCGTGAACCAGTGATAACCGATGCCACATTTTTCCCTCACACAGGTAGCCCGAAGGTGCTGGTTGTAATGGCACAGTTTCAGGATCAGAAATTCAGCGTAACCAATCCCCGTGCAACCTTTGAGCAATACCTCAATAGTATGGAACCCACTCAGCGAGAACTCGGCAATGCCGAAAGTCTTAACACCGGCAGTGTGAAGAAGTATTTCACTGACTGCAGCTTCGGTCAGTTCTCACCAGACTTCGATCTTTATGGTCCCGTGACCCTACCTGGTCCCCTTGTTACTTACGGTGCCGGCCGTAACGACAGGATGGATCTGTTGATCAAACATGTTTGCGAAGCCATGCAAGATAGTATAGACTTTAAAGACTACGATGCGAACAATGATGGTGTTATTGACCTCATCTATGTCATCTATGCCGGCTACAGTGCCAACATATCAGGCAACTCAACCGACTGTATCTGGCCTAAATCTGGTATCGTAGACCATGCTATAAGTGAAAACTTGCGTACTAGCCGTTATGGCGTCAATGCCGAGCTCAATGGTTATCCTGGTGTGTTTACCTCTGAACCGCTCTATCGCGTCAATGGTATCGGCATGTTCTGCCACGAATTCTCTCACTGTATGGGTCTGCCCGATTTCTATCCCACTGTTACTGAATCGCAACAGGACAACCAAGCATTGGAGTACTGGAGTCTGATGGACGGCGGTGAGAACCTTCGTAACGGCTGGGCACCATGTGCTTATACTGCATGGGAACGCGAGGCCATGGGCTGGATGGATATAGAAGAGCTTACATCCGACACCACCATTACCCTGTTGCCTATTGACATGGGCGGAAAGGCTTTCCGCATACGCAACACCAACGACGATACCAACTGCGAATACTTCATCATCGAAAACATACAGAAAAATGGATGGAACTACCGCCACTATGGAAATGGATTGATTGTCTTCCACGTCAACTATGATTCCACCGCTTTCTCAATCTATCCACTTGGTACCAACACTGTGAACAATATTTTAGGTTCTCCTCGCATGACGCTCGTTCCGGCAGACGGACTCATCGGTACATCGTATAACAAAGGAAAGGTGATGCCCTGGGGCACAGGAGAAGACGGAAAGGTAACCTCGGCCGACTACAACAATCAGCACGCCGGCGACCCCTATCCCGGCACTTCCAAACGCACATCCCTTACACGCGAGGACGATACGGTGAACTATCCTGTCTACACATCGAACAAACAGGACTGGGCTCTGATAGACATCAAGGAAGAAAACCAAGCTATAACATTCACCTTCCTGCGCGACAAGACCACCAGCGGCATAGGAAACATAAGGGATGAACGTGGAGATAAGAGCCAGACAGCATCATGGCACACCCTCGACGGCAGAAGACTGACTACAGCACCAGTACAGAAAGGCATCTACCTGAAAGACGGTCGGAAAGTAGTGGTGAAGTAAACATTACATGACCAACACACTCCCAGACAACAAGAACACAGACAATGCAATCTCAAAGATTATCATCTTATCCACATTCAGCAACAATTGCATAACATACATAAGCCATTAACTATGAATAGTATATCCACTCTTCAGCGTGCAGCTGACAACATCCGAATCTTAGCGGTCTCCATGGTAGAACGTGCCAACTCCGGACACCCTGGTGGTGCCATGGGAGGAGCCGACTTCATCAATGTTCTTTTCTCAGAATACCTTGTGTACGACCCCTCCGACCCGACTTGGAGCGGACGCGACCGTTTCTTTCTCGACCCGGGACACATGTCGCCCATGCTATATTCTGCCCTGGCATTGCAGGGACGCTTCACCCTCGACGAACTACAGCAGTTCCGTCAGTGGGATTCTCCTACACCAGGACACCCCGAACGCGACGTGATGCGCGGCATTGAGAACACCAGCGGGCCACTCGGACAAGGACATACCTTTGCTGTCGGCGCTGCCATAGCAGAGAAATTCCTGGAGGCACGACTCGGACATGAGGTGATGCAGCACAAGATATATGCCTATATCTCCGATGGTGGTGTGCAAGAGGAAATCAGTCAGGCAGCAGGACGCATTGCTGGTACGCTGAAACTGGACAACCTCATCATGTTCTACGATGCCAACGACATTCAGCTGTCTACCGAATGCAACGTAGTGATGCAGGAAGACACAGCAGCCAAATACCGTGCATGGGGCTGGCATGTGATAGACATCGACGGCAACGATGCTGATGCCATTCGCAAGGCCCTCGACGAGGCATGTCAGCACAAAGGCTCTCCCACACTCATCATCGGCAGAACTATCATGGGCAAGGGTGCCCTGCAAGCCGACGGAAGTAGTTATGAACACAGCATCAAGACACATGGTGCACCATTAGGCGGCGATGCATATACCTATACGGTGCGCAACCTGGGCGGCAACCCCGAGGAGCCCTTCACCATCTTCCCGGAGACAGAGGCTTTGTATGCCGCTCGTCACGAGGCATTGCTCAAAGAGGTGAAGATACGTCGCGAAGCTGAGGCTGCATGGGCAGCAACACATCCTGAGCAGGCTCGCATGAAGGCTGAATGGTTCGACGAGAACCGTGCACCCGTAGTAGATTGGACCAAGGTGGTACAAAAGGCTGACAGCGCCACACGCGCAGCTTCGGCAACATGCCTCTCGCAACTGGCACAACAGGTACCCAACATGGTATGCTCTTCTGCCGACTTGTCCAACAGCGACAAGACCGACGGATTCCTGAAGCAAACCACCCACTTCACTGCCGACGACTTCAGCGGCGCATTCCTGCAAGCAGGTGTCAGCGAACTGGCTATGGCATGTATCTGCATAGGCATGAGTCTGCATGGCGGCGTGGTACCTGCATGCGGCACATTCTTTGTATTCTCTGACTATATGAAACCCGCCGTGCGCATGGCAGCATTGATGAAGGTGCCCATCAAGTTTATATGGACCCACGATGCATTCCGCGTAGGCGAAGATGGTCCCACCCACGAGCCTGTAGAACAAGAGGCTCAGATACGACTCATGGAACAGTTGCGCAACCACCATGGCGAAGATTCCGTACGCGTGTTCCGTCCTGCAGATGCCGACGAGACAACAGTGTGCTGGCGTCTGGCTATGGAGAACACCGCAACGCCAACAGCGCTGATATTGTCGCGCCAGGGCATCCCCTCATTACCTGCCGGCAACAACTATGTCCAGGTTGAACGCGGTGCCTATATCGTGTCGGGCAGCGATGAGCAGTACGACGTCATCCTCGTTGCCAGCGGTTCTGAGGTGTCCACGTTGATAGCAGCAGCAGCCCTGTTGCGTAAGGAAGGACTCGGTGTGCGCATCGTCAGTGTTCCCTCTGAGGGCTTGTTCCGCCGTCAGTCTGCCGACTATCAGGAGAGCGTACTTCCCCATGGTGCCAAGAAGTTTGGCCTCACAGCCGGTCTGCCTGTCACCCTGCGCGGACTGGTAGGCACTGACGGCTACGTATTCGGTATGCAGAGCTTCGGTTTCTCGGCTCCCTATAAGGTGCTGGACGAGAAATTGGGCTTCACCGCAGAGCACGTTGCTAAGGAAGTGCAGTCTTGGCTCAAGGGTAAGCAGGCTGCTTGCTATAACAATGTTATAGGTATGGCATCCGATCATGCCGGCGTAGAGATGAAAAAACACATTGCCGACATGCTCCGCAGCCGCGGCATGACCGTGAAAGACTACGGCACAGATAGCGAAGATAGCGTAGACTATCCCGACTTTGCCCACGCTCTGGCATGTGGCATGGCGAAAGGCGAAGTATGCCGAGGCATTGCTCTTTGTGGTAGCGGCGAAGGTATGGCTATAACACTGAACAAGCATGCCGGCATTCGGGCCGGACTGGCATGGAATGTAGAAGTAGCAGGTCTGACACGTGCTCACAATGATGCCAATGTGCTGGTGCTCCCCGCACGCTTTGTTGACGAAGCCACAGCCGACCGCATTGTTGACACATTCCTCTCAACCGACTTTGAGGGCGGACGCCACACTCGAAGAGTAAACAAAATCTGACCCACACTAACAAACATCGGTGTCCAACGAGCACTCAGGTAAAGTGCCATGAAAAGAAGCATTGTGCTATTCTTTCTGCTTGGTCAGTGCTGTATAGCTGCATTGGCTCAGTCTGAAGACATTCTTGAACGCTACTTCAACACCCTCGCCACTGAAGAGGAGTTGGAGTCAGGTAGCATTGAAGATATTACGGAGCGTCTGATATATCTTTTGCAGCATCCGAAGAATATCAACGAAGCTACCCGCGAGGACTTTGAGGCCCTCCCATTCCTCACAGACTTGCAGGTTGAGAAGCTATGTGAGTATTTGTACCACTATGCTCCTCTTCGCAGTGTGGGCTCATTGGCTATGATACCTGCCATAGACAGTGAGACACGCGACCTGCTCAACTTATGTTTCACCTTCGACGAAGTGCCCGAGCGCGACACTTTTAGCCTGGGTAAGGCCCTACGAAACGGCACTCACGACATCGTAGCCACCGGCAAGATACCATTCTACACCCGTAAGGGCGACGAGTATGGTTATCTCGGTGCGCGTTACGCCCATTCGCTACGCTACACCTTCAAGTACGGCGACAAGCTGTCGGCAGGCATCATCGGTGCCAACGACAATGGCGAGCCATTATTCAAGCACGGCAACGAAAAGGGCTACGACCACTATGCCATCTATGCCCAGATAAAAAACATCGGCAGACTGAAACATGCCATAGTAGGACACTATCGCATACGGTTGGGACAGGGTCTGACATTCAACAGTAACTTTTCGTTGGGAAAACTCACCCAACAGAATGTCATCACACGCTCTACGGCCGCCATCTCGCCTCACGCCTCGAAGATGCAGTACAATTTCCTGCAAGGCGCTGCTGCCACAGTGGCACTGAGCAGACACTTTGAGCTTACTGCCTTTGCCTCGTCGCGCGCCATCGACGCCACATTGTCTAAAGACGGAAAGAAGATACAGACCATTCTAAACTCTGGCTACCACCGCACGAGCCTGGAAATGCAAAAGAAGCACAACGCCCACGAGACCATCGTAGGCGGACACCTCACCTTTGACACCAAGAAAGGTTTCGTGTTTGGCATCAATGCCGTCTACGACAAGCTGAACAAGCCGCTGAGCCCTGACAAGCGGCAGATCTATCGCAAATACTACCCCACCGGTGACACCTTCAGCAACTATAGTGTGGACTACAGCTACCGCTCACACAAGTTCTCGGTGGCAGGCGAAACGGCAATAGACAAAGATGGAGCACTCGCCACACTCAACCATCTGCTGTGGCGTCCATTGAGCAATTTGCAAATAAATGTCAGCCAACGCTTCTATGCATACAAGTACAACGCCCTGCATGCCGAAGCATTCAACGAGGGAGGCAGTGTAAAAAACGAAAGTGGCGTGTATGTAAATGCCCAATGGCAACCCTCAGCACGCCTGTCCCTGATGGCTTATACAGACTATGCATACTTCGCATGGGACAAATATCAGGCGAAAGGGGCATCGAAATGTATTGACAACCTCATACAAGCCACCTATAAGCTGAACGGTGTATCGCTCTTTGCACGCTATCGCTTCAAGGCACGGCAGATAACACCATCGCAGAAGAATCAGCTGTGGTGGCGGCAAGAGCATCGGGGCAGACTGAATGCAACGTATAAGCTGAAGGCAGTGGACATGCGTACACAGGTAGATGTCAGCCATTACCAGCTCACGGAGCGCAGCTTCGGATGGATGGCAAGCCAACAAGCCACCTATGCGCCAACATCGTGGCTCATTCTGTCGGCAACATTCGCATATTTCCACACCGAAGACTACTCTTCGCGCGTGTATCTGTGGGAAAAACAACCTCTATATTCCATCTATATTCCCGCTTACCAAGGACAAGGAATACGCTACTCGCTCTTTGCCTGGCGAAATCGGAGCATTCCCACCCAGTTTAGGACGTCGGAATCCATCCATTCAGTCATGAAAATGACCATGGAATGGCCTTGAAAAACGGAGCATATC